>CAYOWU010000071.1:0-14636 GCA_964407765.1 uncultured Lachnospiraceae bacterium | reverse complement strand
TTTTGCAGCCCTTGATGCACGCCTGGCAGCTTACGCAGCGGCTGGGGTCGTACTGCGGCATGGTCATGCCGATGATTCCGAAGTCGTGGAGCCGCACTTTGGCGCAGTCGTTGGGGCATCCGGTCAGCGCGATTTTAAAGTGCAGGTCATTGGGGAAAATTTCGTCCTCAATCCGTTTCGCAAATGCGGATGTATTGTAGTTGGCAAAAGGACAGACGTTGTTGCCGATGCAGGCGCATACGTTCCTTGTGCCGGAGGCCGGATAGCCTGTGCCCGGATTTTCCTGGTTGATGTCCAGAAGTTCAATAATCGGCTGCAGCATTTCGTTGATGGCGTCCATGTCTTCCAGGCGGATGCCCTCGATCTCAAACCCCTGGCGGGTGGTTAAGTGGACAATGCCGTTGCCGTATTTCTCGGCGATTTCCTGGACTAGGCCGAGGATTTCCGCCTTTAAGTAACCGCCGGGAACGCGGATGCGGGACGCGCCTTCGCCCCTGACTTTACCGATTCGAAATGCGTTCTTTTTCGCTTTCTTTGTGTTGATATCCAAACTCATACGCCCACCTCCTAATCAATCAGATTTTTGCCTTCGGCATAGTTGAACACCGGGCCGTCCAGACAGATATATGTGCCGTCCATTTTGCAGTGGCCGCATTTTCCAAGGCCGCAGCACATTTTTCGCTCGTGGGAAATCCAGATGTTTTCTTCCGGCACGTCCCGTTTTAAGATATCCTGAATCGTAAACTTAATCATGATAGGCGGTCCCACGGTGATGAATACGGTGTTCGGGATGTTTGTTAAGGGCAGATCCGGAATGTATTTGGTCACCATGCCGGTGAGGCCGTCGTAACCTTCCGGAGCCGCATCCACGGTTTTGATGACCTTGATGGTTTTCTCCCATTCTTTGAAATCTTCTTTGAAAAGAATGTCCTCCGGGGATTTGAATCCGGCGATTAAGGTGGTTTTCACCGCGTCCTGGGGATTTTTGGAAAAATAGTCCACGATTCCCTTTACCGGAGACAGGCCCGTGCCGCCGGCGATGACGATGACTTCTTTTCCCTTGAATTTGTCGATGTCGAAGCCGTTGCCGTAAGGCCCGCGAATCAGGAGGGTGTTGCCTTCGTAATGCTGGAAAATCTGATCCGTCACTCGCCCCACTTTACGGATGGTCAGGTCCACCGTGTCCGTACCGATGCCGCTGACGGAGATGGGCGCTTCGCCGTATTTGGGGATGGAAACCTCGAAGAACTGGCCGGGCTTTACGTCCCCGGAAAAGCTCATGCGGAAGGTGTACTCAATGTCCGTATGCCGGATGATTTCTTTTACCTGGGAAGGAAAAGGGATGTATTCATTTTTCATTTAGGCTTCCTCCTTTGCAAGGCGGTTGATGAGGGACGCATAGGATATGTACTCCGGACAGACGGCGTCGCAGCGTCCGCAGCCCACGCACATGGGATAGCCGAACCGCTTCTCGAAATCGTAAATCTTGTGCATGACTTTAAAGCGCATCCGCTCGCCCTGGGTTTTGCGGAATTCAATGCCTCCGGCGATCTCGTCGTAGCCGTCCACCTGGCAGGAAGCCCAGACTCTGCGGCGTTCCCCCACGTTTTCGTTGTCACGGTACAGGATGTCCTGCATGGTGAAACAGGTGCAGGTGGGACAGACGAAGTTGCAGCGTCCGCAGCCGATGCAGCGGCTCCCATATTCCTCCCAGATGGGGTTTTTGAAGCTTTCCACGGACAGGTTCTTGGGAAGTGTTACCTTCTCTGCGTTCTCCGTCACGTATTCCGGCTTCACGTCGCAGCTTTCGGCTTTTTCAAAATAGGGCAGCAGTTCCTGGGACTTGCAGTCCACCAGCACGGCGTCTTCAGACAGCTTCAGATACAGGTCGTAGGCGTCCGTTTGGTTGGTTCCCAGGCTGGCGCAAAATCCCGTGTCGCAGGAATCCTTACATCCCATCAGCGCGAAGAGAGCTTTTTCCCGCAGACGTTTGTAGTAGAAGTCTTCCGGACCGTTTTCCAGATAGATGGCGTCCAGGCGTTTTACCGCGTGCAGGTCGCAGCTTCTTAAGAAAATCAGGATTTTCTTTTCACTGCAGGCGGGAACGGTTGTCTGGTCTTCCGTAAAATAAAACAGCGTTTCGTTGACCGCCAGCAGCGCTTCCTTGAATGAATATTCGGACCTGCGCTCCCATTCGATTTCGTCCAGCGCGTCGATTTTGCCGTAACGGATTACGTCTGTGTCGGAAAAGCAGCCTTCACCGGCAAAAACCTTCGGCGCAAAAATATCATAGTTTTCTTTTAGCCGCGCAAAGATCTGTTCGGCGGCTTCTCTTGCGATCTGATATCCCATAGGCATTCTCCTTTTATGATGTGAAAGTTCCCAAAAACGGCGGCGGGGGCGTCCCGCGCATCCGTTTTTGGCGTTTGGCTCTCGTTTTTTCTATGGGAATAGAATAAAGGATTGAAGGAAAATATTCTGTGACGATTATCACAGATTGGAAGATTTGCTGTGAAAAACAGCGATTTTTTCCATGTCCGGAATGTATATTTTCTTTTTTTCCATATAAATCAGTCCCTGGCTGGTCAGTTTTTGGCAGACGCGGGAGGTGGTTTCCCGGGGGGCGCCTAAGAGATCCGCCAGGAAGGTGACGGTTAACTCCATGTCGATGAGCGTGCCTTTGGGGGTGGGCCGGCCAAAATCGCGGGCCAGCTTCCACAGCTTGGCGGCCAGGCGGCGCTCCAGGTAGATGCTGCCCACAGTGTTTTTCAACTGATGCTCCAGCCGGGACAGCTTCCATTCCTGGTAGGCGAACAGGGCTTTCGTAAGGACAAAATCCTGTTCCATAAGGGAGAGGAGCGCTTCTCGCCCAATCTGATAAAAATGGCAGGCATCCAGGGTTTCGCAGTAAACGGCGTTGGAATTATATAGGAAGCTGTCGTTGGCGATGTTGTCTGCGCCCAGTATGAATAAAATTTTCTTTTTGCCGCACTTGGTCAGGGTGTAGATCTGTACTTTGCCGTCCAGGATGAAAAAGACGTCCGCGCAGGGCTCCCGCTCCCGCAGGAGCAGGCAGCCTTTTGCATGGGAGCTTGTCCGGCCAAGCTTCAGGAACTGGCTTTTGGTTTCGGGCTTTGCGCTTTCCAGTATCCACAGAGCTTCCGGCTTCATGTCAGGGCCTCCACGCGCTGTACACGCCGCCGTTGGTCATGGCTCCCCGGCAGTCGGCCAGTTCGCTTACGGTCACCAGCTGATAGCCCTGGTTCACCAGATCCGGGATGATGGTTTGGGAGGCCTGGGCGGTGGGGCCGTGCAGGTCGTGCATCAGAACCACGTCGCCGTCCCGGATGGAGCCCAGCACAGCGGCATAAGTCGCCGGCGCGCTCTGGGTCTTCCAGTCCAAGGTGTCGATGGACCACTGAATCAGCGGCATGCCCACGGCGCTTTGCACGATGCCGTTGTAGGCGCCGCCTGGCGCGCGCATGACGGCTGGGGATTCGCCGGTGACGTTTTTAACGGCCTGGTTGGTCATGGCGATCTGACTCTGGATGGACGGGACGCCGATGGAGATCAGCATGGCGTGGCTGTATGTATGGTTGCCGATTTCACAGCCCAGGTCATGGGCGCGTTTTACATAGGACGCGTAAGCGGCCACCCGGTCGCCCACGACGAAAAATGTGGCGCGGCTGTGGTATTTTTCCAGCACATCCAGGACAATGGGCGTGTGCTGGGATGGGCCGTCGTCGTAGGTCAGCGCCGCCATTTTCTGGTTCAGGTTGATGCTTCTCGTGCAGGCTCCTTTGGAATTGTAATAGCGCATGTAATGGGAGTCCTTCATCCGGCAGCTTGTAACCTTGCCATTTGAAAGGGCGCAGTCCATGGTCTGGCCGGAGAGCTGCTTGGTCACGCGGCCGCTGGCTGTGACGTACACAAGTTTTTTTGCGGCGGTGAGATACAGGCCGGCGGAGCTGGCTTTCACGCCGTCTGCCCCGAAATAATACCGTTTCCCGTTGATGTCCCGGGTGGCGTTTTTCACCAAAATGTTTTTATTGTTTTTGCAGTCGTAGCATTTTTGGGAAAGGACGTTGTAAATGCGGGCGCACTTTCCCTGGGCGTTGAAATAATATCTCTTTTTGTTGATGGTTTTCCAGGTTTTTTTCTGGACAGTCCATTTTTGGCGGGCGGCGTCGTATGTGGAAAAGCGCCAGAATCCGTTTTTCTTTTCCAGGAGGGAAAGGACGGCGCCGTTTTTGGCTGTCTGCAGAACCTTCGTCTTGGACAGCGAATGCCATCCGGCGCTGGAAACTTTTGCGCCTTTGGCATTAAAAAGATACAGCTTCCAGTCAGACAGGGAGCAGGCTTCTTTTTTCACCGTGCGCATCTTGCCGCCGCTGTATTTGGCGCATTTTCTGGAGGCTGGGTTGTAGATTTTCACGCAGATGCCTTTTTTGTCAAAATAATAGTCTTTTCTTGCGGCACGGCTGCCGGAAACTTTTGCCCAGATGGATTTCTGCGCTTCCCAGCGGTCAGATTCAGCGTTTCTTCGGTACAGCTTCCAGAGGCCGTTGACCTGCTCCATGCGGGCGGTGACGCGTCCGCCGGCGCTGACCTCAAATTTCTCTTTGGGGAATTCGTGCCAGCCGGTTTCCGTGACCTGCACGCCTTTTTTGTACAGCAGGTAATCGTCCCCTTGGAGGACCAGCCCGTCCGGCGGCAAAGAGGCGGCGAGGGTGGTTAAAGGCGGCGCCAGACACAAAGCTGTCAAAAACGCCAGCAGGAATAGGATTTTTCGGTTCGTTTTTTTCATAAAAATCTCCTTTCATTTGGACCTGCATATATAATATAGCATATTTAGCCAAATAGTGGGAGGGCAAAAAAGGTGAAAAAGAATGTGCTAAATTTATTGATTAAAAATACAGGATATGGTATAGTTGGAGTATAATAGTGGGTAATGTCTGCGGACATTATCACTGCGCATATCTTCCCAATTAAAAAGAGGCTGGCGGAATTGACGGCTGCGGAAAAAAAGGTGTTTCGCGGCGAGAGAATTTGCATAGAATAATCCGTCGGCCTTTGTTTATTATTATGGAAGGTAAAAGGAACCGGGGATTGTATCCCCTAGGCTTTCAATTAAGAAAGGAGAGGAGTATGAAGCGGATAATTGCATGTCTGCTTGCCGTTGCTTTGGCATGGACGCCCTGTGTGCAGGCCAGTGCGCTGGAGATGGAAACGTCGGTTTCCGGAAGCGATCTGGAAGTGAATGAAGCGTATGCCACAGATGACGGGCAGGCGGCCGACCAGGAGGGGAACGCTCTTGAGCGGGAAGAGCCTTCCGCCGCCATTGGCGTGACAGAAGAGGCGCCCCAGCAGGAAATAGTAAGCGGCGATCAGCCGGCGTCCCCACAGGAGGAACAGGGGCGGCTGGACGTGACTATTGTCTCGGCGCTGGAAGCAAAAAAGCCGATTGACTTTAAAGCGTCGGTTTCGGGAGCCAATGCGGCAGTTTTGGAACCGAAGACAATTACGTTAGCTGCGGCGGAAAATGGCCAGGCGAATGCGTCCAGGGCCAGCGCTGTATTTACAGGGCTTATGCCCCAAGAATACACCGTGACGGTGACTGCGCCGGGATTTGCGACGTATACCCAGAAGATTACCATCGAAAACTCCCTGGAGTATAAGATACAGCTTATGACAGGGCCGGTGGAAGGCTATGGGGAGAACGGCCGTCCGGGCGTTCTGCGGATCGGCGATGTAAACGGCGACGGCCTGATTGACGACGCGGACAAAAACAGTCTCGTCGACGTGTTGGAAGGCGCCGCCGGCGCCGGTCTGCAGACAGATTTAAACGGTGATGGCCAGACCAATATTGTGGATCTGGAATATTTTGCAAAAAGCTACCAGGAGCCGGATGTACTGGCCTCCGTGCAGACCCGCGTGCCGGAAGGCGCGGTGACGGTGAGTCCCAACAGCGTAAATGTGGTAAAGGGCGCCATTGAAGACCTGCTTACGAGCCAGGGCGGCCAGGTGGAGCTTTCTCCGGCCAACGAGGCGGCCATTTCCGAGAGCAACTCGGTGGATGTGGAGTTTAAGCTGGATGAGACGAAGGAGTTTCCCATGGGCGGCGTTGTGATTCAGTCCAGCGCGGAAAATCCCATCACCAATGCGGAAATTATTTTTACATATGAGGATGAGAACGGTCAGGAAGTGGAAGCCAAAGCACAGTACAACGAGGCGACGGCCCAGGAAGAAGTGTACTATCTGTTAAGAAGCGAGGCGGCGCAGGCCCTGGGCGTGACCGTGACCAGAGACGCCAGCGGCGCCATCTGTCTGAATCTGGGGGCGCAGGTTCCGGTTAAGAAGGTGACCATCCGCATCACAGGCGTGAAGAAGAACAACAACTTGGCGGAGATTTCCAAGGTTGAGTTCATCGGAGACATGGCCAGCAGGATTCCGGAACCGCAGATGGACATTCCCCAGAATCTGGTAATCGACAACGCCAGCCAGTCTTTTACAGTGAGCTGGAAACCGTGCCTCAACGTCACAGGCTATGAAGTCTGGGTTGCGGCGCAAGAGGCCGTGGATAAGCCATGCATCAAGCAGGTGACGGGAAACTCCCTGAAAATTTCTTCTCTCGGGGAGAGCAAAGACGACAAGATTAAAAATGGCAAGAAGTATGTGGTCAAAGTGCAGGCCGTAAACGGCGCATGGAGAAGCGGCTACAGCGAGGAAAAAATTGCCGAGCCCATGACCGATAAAATTCCGGACAGTCCGGATTACCTGCGCCTTACCGGGAAATATAAGGCGGTTGTCGCTTCCTGGAAAGCGGTGGAGGACGCGGAAAGTTATAATTTGTATTATAAAAAGGCGGAAGGGGAAACAGAGTACAAGAAAGTAACCGACATAACCAGTCCCAGCTACACCATTTTCGATTTGGAAAACGAGGTGAAGTATGAGGTTTATGTGACTGCAGTGAATATGGTTGGTGAAAGCAAGCCGTCCCTTACGCACTGGGTGACGACCGTGGATTCGGTTCCGGCGACAATGCCGAAATACAAACGTCTCAATGAAGCGGAAGAAGGAAAGGTCAGCGAGCATATTATAAGCGCTACATCGCAGGGCGGCGACGGAGAGATGGTGGAGAGTCCGCTGGATACAGGCAGTAAGACTGCATGGGGCACTGTGGACAATAACTATGACTCTTATTACCGCGTGCATTCTTGGGATCTGGGCGGATATAATAATAACAACAATGGCCTTTATTATGAATTTGACCAGCCCTATAAGATCCGGAATATTGGCCTGCAGACATCGGAAGCGCATTATACAGATCTTACCTATATAAGGATACGCTACTGGGATGAGAATGGCGTTGCGGCGGATGCGACGAATGCGGCAATTACTTCTGAGACGAAAACGGATAAGAATGGAAAAAGGTATTTCTGGATCCGGCTCGTCAAACCGATTACGGCGAAAAGGATTAAGATTGGCCTTGGCAGAGGTTCAGCCGCTCAGAATCTGCTCACCGTTTCCGAAGTCAATTTCTACCATTACGATCCGTTGGAGGATGAAATCGAGGCCCTTTACGAAGATGGGCTTCACACGGTTTTGAAAAAAGAGGTGACGTTAGGTACGATCAACGATCTGCGCACACGGCTGAACACACCAGATCTGGACACCGGAGAATATCATCCGGATAAAAGATTGCTGGAGCTGGATTTGCAGAGGGCGGAGGACATCCTGAACGCCAAAAAGCTGACTGCGCCAGTGACCATCCACAAGAGCATCACCACCAAGGATGTAGGACGCGGATTCTCCGGCTTGAACGCATGGCAGCCGCTGGGCGTGACCGCTGCGGCAGGTGAGAAGCTGAACATTTTCGTGGGACATGAAACCCTGACGGCGGGAAGCAATTCGGGTCTGCAGCTGTGTGTCAGCCAATATCATGCAGAGTCCAATGGCGTGATTACTTATACTAAGAATTTGGTAATCGGAAAGAATCAGATCGACATACCGAGCCATGAGGCGCCGGCGGCCGGATGCGAAGCAGGTGGCGCGCTGTACGTGCAGTATACAGGAAACAGGGATGATAACGATACGCTCGCGGTGCGCGTGGACGGCGGAGTTTCGGTTCCGGTTCTGGATCTGTACCGCGTTACGGACAGAGAGCAGAGACTGGCGAAAGCGGAGGCGTATGCCGCCGAGCTGGCCGACTATGTAGGAAAGATGGAGCAGACACATAAAGAACAGCATCAGGTATCCGAGAATGCGCTGGTAAATGTGGAGTACAGTGAGCAAAACTGCATCCTGGGCGCTTCAGACATCCTGTTGGATAACATGCTGCTGTCGTTGCCGGCGCCGCGTATTCTGGCGGGTTCCGGATCGGGAACAGCCGCACAGCGGGCGGAGACGATCGTCGATTCTATGGATGCCATGGAAGGCATGATGCACCTGTTCTACCAGCATAAGGGTCTAAACAACAGCGCGAAAGACCAGATTGACAGACTGCCCAACGGGCACCTGAATATTCGTTATCAGAGAATGTTTACAGGGGCGTTTATGTATGCGGGCGGCAATCACATCGGAATCGAGTACGGTTCCGCGTCGGGTATGATAAACTGTCCTCCAGTGCAGGCGGATGCAGATGGACGTTATCAGAGCGGCCGGTACTTTGGTTGGGGCATTGCCCATGAAATTGGCCATAATATCAACCAGGGCGCGTACGCCATTGCAGAGATCACCAACAATTACTTTGCGGTGCTTGCACAGGCAAAAGACAGAAACGACACCGTTCGGTTCCAGTACAAGAATGTTTACGATAAGGTGACATCCGGCACGAAAGGCCGCGCCACCAATGTATTTACCCAGTTGGGCATGTACTGGCAGCTTCACCTGGCCTATGACAATGGCTATAATTTTAAGACTTATGAGGATTATGGCGAGCAGCTTCAAAACCTGTTCTTCGCCAGAGTGGACACTTACGCTAGAAATACGAAGAAAGCTCCGGCTCCCGGCGGCGTTGCGCTGAGCTTGGGCAGCACAGATCAGAGTCTGATGCGTTTGTCCTGCGCGGCGGCCCAGAAGAACATCCTGGAATTCTTTGAACGCTGGGGAATGACGCCCGATCAGGCCACGAAGGACTATGCAGCGCAGTTTGAGAAAGAAACCAGGGCTATCTTCTACGCCAGCGACGACGCACGCGTGCACCGTCTGACCAACGGGGGAAGCAGCATGAAGACGGAGCCTGTAAGCTCCAATTCTACGAGCGTATACAGCACGGTGGAAGCAGTGGGCGACGGCACGATGGCGGTTGTGAACGCACAGAACAAAAACAAGGTAGACATCACGCTTCAGGCCAAAAACATTCCGACGGGGGATATCCTCGGCTACGAGATCACCCGCTGCATGATTTCCAATGGAGACGTGAGCGAACAGGTGGTTGGATTCGCTGGGGCGGATGAGAATGGCAGCGCTTCATTTACTGACACAGTGACCACCATCAACAACCGGGTTGTATCCTATAAAGTGACGTTGGTTGATAAATATTTGTACCGCTCAGCTATTAAGGAACTTGATCCGGTGAAAATTGAGCATGAGGGAGAGATTGATAAGGCAAACTGGACCGTGAGCGTGAACAATATATCCGCCGACGAAGACAGTGCGGTTAAAGAAGAGGCCGGTGAGGACATTCCATGCGGGCCGGAGACAGAGCATCCCATTGTTAAGGCCATTGACAATAGCCTGGGAACGACTTACACAGGAACAACAAAAGCTGACGCGGAAGTAGTTCTGGAATTCAATCAAGTACAGACGGCAGTTGGGCTTAAGTACACAAACACGTCAGGAAGTTCATCCATAGGCGCTTACAGCATCAGCGTCCAGGACGAAACAGGCGCATGGACGGAAGCGGCAGCGGGGACATTTAACAAAAATCAGGAAAGCCAGACAGTATATTTTGCCAAAGACGTCAGCGGCAATCAGCTTGCAAACATCGCGGCTTATGAAGCCAAGGCGGTGAAGCTTTCCATCAAAGATCCGGCCGGAACGAAGATCGCTATATCCGAACTGGATGTGCTGGGCGTGACCGGAGACAACGTGGATTTCTATGATGCCAAAGAACAGCCGGCCATCGGCAGACTGCAAAGCGCCTATAAATACCAAAATGGCGACAAAGAAGAAGAGATTCCTGAAGGCTCCATAGTCTTTATGGGCAATTACAAGGGAAATCCCGCGTACAACGTGGTTCTTCTGTATGACCAGGATGGAAACATTGTGGGCGGTAAGGGCACGGATCCGGAGGGCAACGAAATTTTAAATGCGGAACAGATGATCTTCGCAGGAGTGCCGGAAAGCGGCCTGATTCAGGATGTCAGCCATGGCACATGGGTATATTGGATTGCGCCGGGGTATACACTGCCGACGAATCTGAAGAGAGTCCGCGCAGAGCTGTACCGTGTGGACAATGCCCTGACAAACGAAGGCCAGCGGATTGTCAGCGATTCCCTGTTCCGGGATATGCCCGCCGAACTGCCGGATGTGACTATCAGTGGAAGCGCCGGCGGCAGTCAGTGACAGGAGCGATAAAAGGAGTAGGACATGAAGAAATTTAGAATAGGGATAATTATGGCAGTGTTCGCATTTATCGCAATGCTGCCGCGACAGGCATTCGCCGCAGAGCAGGCGAAAGACGCCATTGAGCTGGAGCGCAAGGAAGGCAAGGCGGCAGTTTCAGTCCGTCTGACGCTGCCCAACGCGGCCGGGGAGAAGCTTTCTTCTCTCCAGCTGAGCCTGAAAGTGGATCCGGCCTCACCGGCGCAATTTGCCTTTGACGAAAAGGTGACCGGGACAGCGAAGGTGCACGAAGCGCGTTACAACGAGACAACGGGGACGATGAACGTCTATATTGCGGGGACGGCCCCCTTATATGGGGAAAATGAAACCAGTATCATTTTGGGCGAGCTGTCCGTGGATGTGGACAGTGAGGAGCAGGCAGATGTAACTGCCGGCGACGTGAGGCTGGTGCGGGGTTCGCAGATGGAATCGCTGGAATTGTCAGCTATCCAGGAGGTTGGAGCCAGTCCGGCGACGCCTGTCGCCACGCCTCCGGAAAATCCAGGGGACGAAACGCCCGGCGCCTCACCCACGCCAGGAGGGACCACACCGGGAGGGGCTACGCCAGGAGGAACCACGCCAGGAGGAACTACACCGGGAGGAACCACGCCAGGAGGAACTACACCGGGAGGCTCTACTCCAGGAGCTTCTCCGACGGTGACGGCGCGTCCAACCAGGATGCCTACCCCCAAACCGACTGTAAAACCAGTTGCGCCCAATAAAACAAAAGTGACTGCCGTTTCCAATCAAGCTGCGGGAATCGCCATAAAATGGAACAAATCCTCCAACGCAGACGGCTATTACGTATACCGCAAGACGGCCAAGACCAGCTGGAGGAAGATTGCCACAGTAAAAGGAAGGACGGCAGTCACCTATACGGACAAAGCGGTCAAAGCGAAAAACGGCGCAAAATATTATTACACAGTGAAGGCGTATAAGGGCGGCAAAGTAAGCAGTTACGACAAAAAAGGCGTGCAGATTTACCGTATGACGGCGCCAAAGCTTACGAAGGCTGTCAGCAAGTCTTCCAAAAAGATGCTTGTACAGTGGAAGAAAAACAGCAAAGCCAGCGGCTACCAGATCCAGTACTCCACTTCTAAGAAATTTAACAAAAATACCGGAAAGGCCACGGTGAAATCCGGGAAGACATTGAAGAAAACCGTGACCAAACTGAAAAAGAAAACCACGTATTACGTCCGCATCCGCAGCTATAAGAAAGTAAATGGCAAGACCTATTTCAGCGGCTGGAGCGGCGCGAAGAAAGTGAAAATCAGGTAAAATAACATCTGCGGGTGGCCCTATCGAAAGATAGGGCTATTCCCGTGGGCATATTTGTTGACATCAGACAGTGTGTTTGTTAGAATATGCATATAAACAGGCTTTGTTCGGAAGTTTGGGCCGGCGCCATGCTGGTGGAGAAATGAGCGCTTTAACATAAATGAGGCATTTTATGGAATATGGGGGAAAACAGGGATGTATCATTGTCATATTCAATTTTATTTAATCGGACATCCGCACAGGGCATTTGAAATTATAAAAGAAATGTCCCCGCTGGAACATTTTACCCATGATTTTTGGGAGAGCGGCAGTCCGGAGGAATCTTTGGCGTCTAAGGCAGACGTAATTTTTGCAAATTTGCAGGATCTGGATGGGGAGGCTGCAGAATTCCTGTCTTGTAAGAAGGCGAAGGACGCAGAATTGATTTTCCTTGCAGGCAGGGATCAGATTTCTCATCTGACGGATCGCCGGATAGAGGCGGAGGATATTTGGGTGACGCCTATGGATGAGGCGGAGGCCCGCTTCCGGCTGGAGCGGTGGCAGCAGGCCTATAAGATGAAGAAAGATTTCTGGGAGATCAACCATTTTTTTGACGCCACCATCAATAATATGCCGAGTCTGATCTGGTACAAGGATAAAGACGGGGTTCACGAGAAGGTCAACGACAGCTTCTGTAGAACCGTCAACAAGACCAAGGAGCAGGTACAGGGGCAAAAGCACGCGTACATTTGGGACGTGGAGCAGGATGACCCGGCCTGCATCGAGTCGGAACAGGAGGTAATGAGCAAGAAAAGGACCTTCGTATCCGAGGAAATCATCCAGACCGGCGAGGGCCTGCGCACGCTTACCACCTACAAGTCGCCGCTTTACGATCTGGACGGAAGCGTTATGGGGACGGTGGGCGTGGCCATCGACGTGACCCAGGAACGGGCGTACGAGCAGGAGCTGATTAAGAAGAACGACTCCCTGGAGGCGATTTTTACCTCCCTGGACTGCGGCGTGCTTACCCACAGCCTGGATGGCAAGCGGATTCGCAGCATCAACCGGGCCGCCCTCTATTTGCTGGGCTATAATTCCCAGGCGGAGATGGAGGCGGATGGCTTCGACATGGTCGCCGCGTCCGTTGTAGATGAGGATAAGCCGAAGCTCCGGGCCTGGATTCAGGGCCTTCAGAGGGAAGGGGACAGCGCCAGCGTGGAATACCGCGTGCAGCATGACGACGGGGAAATCCTCCATGTGATGGGCAATATCAAGCTTTTGCGGGAGGGCGATGATCTGTTCTATCAGCGTTTTATTTTAGACTGCACGGAGCAGAAGCTGCAGGAAAAGAAAAACGAACGGCGCCAAATGGAATTGGTGCAGGCGTTGACGATCGATTTTAACCTGGTCTGCTTTTTTGACCTGGATACGGGCATGGGGAGCCTGCTGCAGAGCGACGAGGAAAACGAAAGCGCGCTCAATTCCATTTTCAGCGGGCAGATTTCTTTTGAGCGGAGTATGGAGCGCTACATACAAGAATTTGTCCACGAAGAGGATCAGGAGATGATGCGGCAGGCTTTTTCCATGGAAACCCTCAAGCGGGAGCTGGCAAAAAAGCTGCTGCATTATGTGAAGTACCGTGAGTGCAGAGGCGGAAAGATTACGTATTTTCAGATGAAAGCGGTGCGCACGGGCTCTTGGGAAGGGGCTTACGGCATTGTTTTGGGCATCCGCAGCGTGGACGAAGAGACGCGCAATGAGATGGAGCAGAAAAGGATGCTGGAGGACGCGCTTTTGCAGGCCAACCGAGCCAGCAAGGCCAAAAGCGTGTTCCTTTCTAATATGTCCCACGATATCCGCACGCCCATGAACGCCATCGTGGGCTTTACCACCCTGGCCATAACACACATCGACCAGAAGGATCAGGTGGAGGAATATCTGAAAAAGATCATGGCGTCCGGGGAGCATTTGCTCAGCCTGATCAACGATGTCCTGGACATGAGCCGCATTGAGAGCGGGAAAATCCGTCTGGATGAAAAGCCCTGCAGTCTGCCGGATATTCTCCACGGGCTGCGCAGTATTTTACAGGCGGACATCCATGCCAAGCGGCTGGAGCTTTATATGGATGCTATGGACATTATGGATGAGGAGATTTATTGTGACAAGCTGCGGCTGAACCAGGTGCTCTTAAACGTGCTCAGCAATGCGGTGAAATACACGGAGGCCGGCGGAACGATTACTATGCGGATCAGGGAGAAGCCCGGTGCGCCCCGCGGCTATGGCAATTACGAGTTTTCCATTAGAGACACCGGCGTTGGCATGAGCCAGGAATTTGTGTCCCATATTTTCGATCCATTTGAGAGGGAAGAGAATTCCACCACAAGCGGTATCCAGGGAACGGGCCTGGGAATGGCCATCACCAAAAACATTGTGGATATGATGGACGGCGTGATCGAGGTGAAAAGTGAGCAGAATGTGGGCACGGAGGTGATGGTGGATTTCATGTTCCGTCTGAATGCGGATACGCAGGAGGCGCAGGACATTCCGGAGCTGAAAAACCGCCGGGCGCTGGTGGTGGACGACGATTTCAATTCCTGCGACAGCGTGTCTTATATGCTCCAGCAGATTGGTATGCGGGCGGAGTGGACGCTGTCCGGGAAGGAAGCAGTGCTGCGCACCCGTCAGGCGGCCATGCGTGGAGACGATTACAGCGTGTACATTGTCGACTGGCTGCTGCCGGACATGAACGGCATCGAGATCACCCGCAGAAT
>CAYOWU010000070.1:0-15656 GCA_964407765.1 uncultured Lachnospiraceae bacterium | reverse complement strand
CGCGTGAAAAAGCCCTCCGGGATTACAATGAAGGGATGTTGGAAGCGGAGGAGCGTGGAATAGCCATTGGAGAGGAGCGTGGAATAGCCATCGGAGAAAAGCGCGGAGAAAAGCGCGGGCAGGAGCGTGGGCAGGAGCGAATCAATGAGCTGAACCGTCGGTTGATTTCGGAGGGAAGGGCCGATGAAGTTTTGAAGGCCGCCGCTGACAAAGAACGCCAGGGGAAGCTGCTGCGGTTTTATGGGATATAGCCCCCAAGACCCACTCTAAAGGCGGTGTTTCCCAATCCGGGTTTTATTTGCTTCTCAGTGAGAGGCGCCCATCCTGGTTTCAACAGGGTGGGCATTATTTTTTTGTCTGCGTTTTTTATCTTATATTTTTAGGGAGGTGCGTGATTGAATGATCAGGAGTGTGGACTGTCTTCTGACCCTAGTACTCCATCCAGACAGAAATTAGAATTGTGAACTGCCTACTTCACGCCATTGCGTTGTTAAAATTTCTAGCCGATGCCACCGCATCGCCGTCGAAATTTTGCCTAGCAATGACATGAATTAGACAGCCCACAACTTCAAATCCTGTCTGGATGGAGTACTAGAGCGTGTTTGCCAGGTCGATTTTCCCACGCAACAATTTTACTTCCAGCGCCAGCTCACGTCTGCTTGTCAGACGCAGCATGAGATGGTATAATACGGTAAACTATACAAGGAGGCGCACATGGGAGATTTATATGTGGAAGTATTGGTGAAAAAGCGGACGACGGCCATGGACAGGCTGAAGAAGGCAGGTTTGATTCTGCTCACCGCAGCGGCGGCTTTCGTGGCTGTATTTTTAAGCGTATGGTTTATAGCGGCGGTGATTGCCCTGGGCGTGGGGTGTTTTTTCCTGCTGCCAACCTTCGACATGGAATTTGAATACCTGCTGGTGAACCGGGAGCTGGACATCGACAAAATTTTTTCCAAGAGCAAGCGAAAGAAAGCGGAGCAGTTCCATCTGGAGGAAATGGAGCTGCTCGCCCCGGTAAAATCCTCCCGTCTAGACGGTTACAAAAACAACGCGCAGCTAAGGGTCAAAGACTATTCCTCCCAAAACGGCGAAGAGGGCGTTTACGCCATGATCATCCGGGACGACCGGGGCGTTTGCAAAGTTCTGCTGGAGCCGGATGATAAGATGCTGGACGCCATGAAAAAAACCTTCCCTAATAAAGTGTTTGTGGATTGACAGTTACGATTGACACACCTATCGATTTTTGTTAAACTTGGTTCAACAGCAAAGAACAAGATTATATGCATAGGATGAGGGAGGTACACAATGGGCAAAATTATAGGCGAGGGGATTACTTTTGACGATGTGCTGCTGGTACCCGCATATTCAAAAGTGACTCCGAACCAGGTGAATCTGGAAACATGGCTGACAAAAGAAGTGAAACTCAATATTCCCATGATGAGCGCGGGGATGGATACGGTGACGGAACACCGAATGGCCATCGCCATGGCGCGCCAGGGCGGCATCGGAATTATCCACAAGAACATGTCTATTGAGGCCCAGGCGGCGGAGGTGGACATGGTGAAGCGATCCGAGAACGGCGTAATCACCGACCCGTTTTTCTTATCGCCGGATCACACGCTGGAGGATGCCAACGAACTGATGGCGAAGTTTCGGATTTCTGGCGTTCCCATTGCAGAGAACGGCAAACTGGTGGGAATCATCACCAACCGGGATCTGAAATTCGAGGAGGATTTCACCAAGAAAATCAAGGACTGTATGACGTCTGAAGGATTGATCACGGCCAGAGAGGGCATTTCCCTGGACGAGGCCAAAAAGATTTTGGGGAAATCAAGGAAAGAAAAGCTGCCGATTGTGGATGAAAACTTTAACCTGAAGGGCCTGATCACCATTAAGGATATCGAAAAGCAGATCCGGTACCCCATATCGGCCAAGGACTCCCAGGGACGGCTGCTCTGCGGCGCCGCCGTGGGCATCACCTCCAATGTGCTGGAGCGGGTAAAAGCCCTGATGGAAGCGAAAGTGGACGTGATCGTGCTGGATTCCGCCCATGGCCATTCGGAAAACGTGCTGCGGGCGGTGCGGGAAATCAAGAGCGCCTATCCCCAGGCGCAGGTTATTGCGGGAAATGTGGCGACGGCGGCGGCTACCCAGGCGCTGATTGAGGCCGGCGCGGACGCGGTGAAAGTGGGAATCGGGCCTGGTTCCATATGTACCACCCGCGTAATCGCCGGAATCGGCGTTCCGCAGATCACCGCAGTCATGGATTGTTACCAGGCGGCTGCCCAGTCGGGAATTCCGATTATCGCCGACGGCGGCATCAAATACTCCGGCGACATGACCAAAGCCATTGCGGCCGGAGCCAATGTGTGTATGATGGGAAGTATCTTTGCAGGATGTGACGAGAGCCCGGGAACCTTTGAGCTGTACCAGGGCCGAAAATATAAAGTGTACCGGGGCATGGGCTCCATTGCGGCCATGGAAAACGGCAGCAAGGACCGCTATTTCCAGTCCGACGCCAAGAAGCTGGTGCCGGAAGGAGTGGAAGGAAGGGTTGCCTACAAGGGCCACGTGGAGGACACCGTGTTCCAGTTAATCGGCGGTCTCCGCGCCGGCATGGGCTACTGCGGCGCTTCGGACATAGAGACTCTGAAATCGGAAGGGCAGTTCGTGAAAATCTCCGCCGCTTCCCTGAAGGAATCTCACCCCCACGATATTTCGATTACGAAAGAGGCGCCAAATTACAGTGTAGATGAATAATTACAGAAAGTCGGGCCGAAAAGCCAAGAGAATCGCACAGCGCAGAAGAAATGTGATTATTTTTTCCGCATGTATTCTTTCTCTTCTGGCTCTGTGCCTGGGCGTGCGCTCGCTCTGGAATCACGCTAGGGAAAAAGAAGCGCAGAAGCGGGCGCGCCTTTTGGAGACATCCTGGGAGGGCGCGCCGCCGTTGGACGTGCAGCTTTTGACGGTCAACGATTTTTCCAGGCCGGGGATACCCCTGGAGCAGATCAACGGGATTGCCATTCACTACACGGCCAATCCCGGGGCTACCGCCCAGCAGAACAGGGATTATTTTGAAAATTTAAAAGACAGCCAGATTACCCAGGCCAGCAGCCATTTCATTGTGGGGCTGGAGGGGGAGATCATACAGTGTATTCCCAGCAGCGAGATGTCCTACGCCACCAACGAGCGGAACGTGGATACACTGTCCATCGAGTGCTGCCACCCGGATGAAACCGGGAAGTTTAACGACAGCACCTACAACGCCGTGGTGGAGCTGACGGCCTGGCTTTGCGGTCGGTTTATGCTGTCCACCGACGACATTATCCGGCACTACGATGTGACCGGGAAAAACTGCCCCAAATATTTTGTGGAAAATCCGCAGGAATGGGAGCGGTTTAAGGAAGACGTACATATTAAGATGCAGCAGCAAAAGGAGGAAGCGCAATGAATATGATATCACTGGAACAGGAATTAAAGGGCAATCCTTACCCGGGCAGAGGGATTGTGATCGGGAGAAGCAAAGACGGCAAGAAGGCTGTGACCGCTTACTTTATCATGGGCAGAAGCGAGAACAGCCGCAACCGCATTTTTGTGGAGGACGGCGAAGGCATCCGCACCCAGGCGTTTGACCCTGCGAAGATGACAGACCCCAGCCTGGTGATTTACGCGCCTGTGCGCGTGCTGGGCAATAAGACCATCGTCACCAACGGGGATCAGACGGACACCATCTACGAGGCCATGGACAAGCAGATGACCTTCGAGCAGGCGCTGCGCAGCCGTGAGTTTGAGCCGGACGCGCCCAACTATACGCCGCGCATTTCCGGAATCCTGCACATCGAAAACGGCGGATTTAATTTTGCCATGTCTATTCTGAAATCCAACAACGGAAATCCGGACGCGTGCATGCGCTACACTTTCGCTTACGAGAACTGCCAGCCGGGAGAGGGGCGTTTCATCCATACCTATCAGGGCGACGGCAGCCCCTTGCCCAGCTATGAGGGCGAGCCAAAGCTGGTGGAGATTTCCGACAGCCTGGATGATTTTGCGGGAATGCTGTGGGACAGCTTAAACGAGGACAACAAAGTTTCCCTGTTCGTGCGCTGCATCGACATTGCCACCGGAAAATATGAGTCAAAGATTATCAACAAGAATCAATAAAAGCCAATCAGGAGAATAGGAGCGAATATTTTGAAAGAATTACAGTTAAAATACGGATGCAACCCCAATCAGAAACCCTCCCGAATTTACATGGGGGACGGACAGGAACTGCCCATTGAAGTGTTATGCGGAAAACCCGGCTACATCAATTTCCTGGATGCATTCAATGCATGGCAGCTGGTGCGGGAGTTAAAAGAAGCCACAGGCCTGCCGTCCGCCGCTTCCTTTAAGCATGTGTCCCCGGCTGGCGCGGCCATCGGCCTCCCCCTTGACGACACCCTGAGGAAAATTTACTGGGTGAACGACATCTGTGGTGACCGGAAGCTGTCTCCGCTGGCCTGCGCGTATGCCAGAGCCAGAGGCGCGGACCGGATGTCTTCCTTCGGCGACTTTATCGCGCTGTCCGATGTCTGCGATGAGGATACGGCCATGCTGATTAAGCCGGAAGTTTCAGACGGGGTCATTGCGCCCGGCTACGCCCCGGAAGCCCTGGAAATCCTCAAGACCAAGAAAAAGGGCAATTACAATGTGATTCAGATTGATGAAAACTACAAACCGGCGCCGCTGGAGCACAAAGAAGTGTACGGCGTGACCTTCGAGCAGGGCAGACAGGAGCTTCCCATCGACGACGAGCTATTGTCCAATATCGTAACCGAGAACAAGGATTTGTCCCAGGATAATCTGCGGGATTTGAAGATTGCCTTGATCGCGCTGAAATACACCCAGTCCAATTCCGTCTGCTATGTGAAAGACGGACAGACCATCGGCATCGGCGCAGGGCAGCAGTCACGGATACACTGCACCCGCCTGGCCGGACAGAAAGCCGATAACTGGATGCTGCGTCAGAGTCCCCAGGTGTTGGGACTGGAATTTGTGGACACTCTCGGACGCGCCGAGCGGGACAATGCCATCGACGTTTATATTGGAGAGGAATACATGGACGTGCTGGAAGAAGGCGCATGGCAGAAAATCTTCAAAGTAAAACCGCAGGTGTTTACCAGAGAAGAAAAGAGGGCATGGCTGGACAAGATGGAAGGCGTGACCCTGGGTTCAGACGCGTTCTTCCCCTTTGGCGACAACATTGAGCGGGCCAGAAAGAGCGGCGTGAAATACATCGCCCAGCCCGGCGGATCCGTGCGGGATAAACTGGTGATTGACACCTGCAACCAGTATGGAATGATTATGGCATTTACAGGAATCCGTCTGTTCCATCATTAATATTTGCGGTCTGATTAACGGAGGGTCCGGCGAAGCCGGGCCCTTTTCCGGCTTTATGGGAAGCGGCGGTTTTTACAGGGGAAGGAGAGGTTTATGGAAGAGGGGAATCGTTTTCAGCAGGATGTGGAAGTCGTGTCCAGGGCGTTGGCCCAGAGGAGCCGGGGGGAAGAGGCCCAGGAAGAAGGGCGCAGGCTTTACCGGAAATTTAAAGAGACGAAGCAGGAACCAGTGCGGCTGGCGGTGGCCCTTCGGGGCTATTTTATGGAGGAAGGCGTGTCCGCCGACCAGCGGGAAGATTACGGAAAATATATAAAAGGACGTATTCGGCCCGCTATGGAGGAGTTGATTGGGGAAGAGGCGGTGGAGAAGATGAAAGTCTTTGAAGAGCTGGGCTGGTTCGACGGCCGGCATCTGGAAGGCTTCATACGCAGCGCCCGCAACCGGAAGAAGACGGCCTCGCTGGTATGGCTGCTTCATTTAAAAGACGAAAAATACGGATACCAGGATTATGATTTTACCCTTTGATGAAAAGGGGGGATGAGAGATGGATGAAAAGGAAGTTTTTACCCGTCAGTCGAATCTGGGGATGAAGATTTTGCAGAACTGCCGGAATGAACTGTACAGCTTTTTCCCGTATTTGGACGGGGCGTTCGCCGAGCTGCCCGCCAAGCCGGACAAAGACATGAAGAAAATTGCCACCGATGGAGAGTTTTTGTTATTCTCCCCGGCTTTCCTGGCGGGAGCCTATGGGAAATCGCCGGCGGCCGTGCGGCGGGGGTATCTGCACATGCTGCTTCACTGCCTGTATCTGCATTTATTTCAGGAGGACGGCTATAGCCGGCGGCAGTGGAATCTGGCCTGCGACATAGCGGTGGAGCAGATCATTGAGAAGGAAGCGCTGCCGGGGCTTGCACTTTCGCCGGTGGAAGATCCGGTGCGGGAGCGGTGCTTTCAGCTGTTGGGAGGCCGGGGCTTGTCCGCGGAGCAGATTTACAACATGCTGACCCACGGGCGTTTTCCCTATTCCCTGGAAGAGCTGGAGGAAGCGTTCGCCTTCGACGACCACAGCCTGTGGGGCGCCCAGAAAAGTTCGGTGAAAATGGCGCAGACCAAAAAGAAGTGGGAGAAAATCCGGGCCTATACAGAGGCCAGCCAGCAGGGGCAGCGGCGCAGGGCCGGCCGGCAGTCGGGCACAGACCAGGAAGAGCTGGAGCTGGCCCACAGCAATAAATACGATTACAAGAGGTTTTTGAAGCGCTTTGCCATTCCGCGGGAGGAAGTGGAGCTGGACACGGAGAGCTTTGACTATATTTTTTACAATTACGGCATGGAGCATTACGGAAATATGCCGCTGATTGAGCCGCTGGAGTACAAGGAGGTGAACCGGCTGGAACAGCTGGTGATCGCCATCGACACTTCCGGATCCTGTACCAGCGAGATTGTGCAGCAATTCCTGGAAGAGACGTACGGAATCTTAAGCGAGAAGGAAAATTTTTTTCACGAAATGAATGTCCATATCGTCCAGTGTGATTGCTGCGTGCAGGATGTGGCGGTGATTCACTCGGAGGAGGAGTGGAACCGTTACAGTAAGGAAATTAAGATACAGGGCAGAGGGGGAACGGATTTCCGTCCGGTGTTCCGCTACGTGGAGGAACAAAAAAAGAAAGGGGAGCTGAGAAAACTGAAAGCCCTGATTTATTTTACCGATGGGGATGGCGTTTATCCCCGGAGCAAACCAGACTATGAGACAGCCTTTGCGTTCCTTAAGGAAACGCCCAAGATGGAAATCGTTCCCCGATGGGCCTTGTGTCTTCTGGCAAAGGGGCAGCCCCCCAAGGGGAGATAAGGAGAAGGAAAATGAATATCAAAGAAGCGAAAGAAGAAATAGCCAACACCCTCCGCGCGTACCACCGCAAAGATGAGTGGGGAAATTACTGCTATCCGCTGCTGCGCCAGAGGCCCATACTGCTGATGGGGCCGCCGGGGATTGGGAAAACCGCCATTATGGAGCAGGTGGCCCGGGAATGCCAGGTGGGGCTGGTGGCCTACACCATCACCCACCACACCCGCCAAAGCGCCATCGGCCTGCCGCGAATCGAAGAAAAAGTTTACGACGGCAGAACGGTCAGCGTTACGGAGTACACTTTAAGTGAAATCATAGCGTCGGTCTACGACTGCATGGAGCGCACGGGCAAGCGGGAAGGCATCCTGTTCATCGATGAGATTAACTGTGTTTCCGAGACGCTGGCGCCCACCATGCTGCAGTTTCTCCAGAACAAGGCTTTCGGAAGCCATCAGGTTCCGGAAGGCTGGATGATTATCGCGGCGGGAAATCCGCAGGAATACAACAAGTCTGTTCGGGAGTTCGACATTGTAACTCTGGACCGGGTGCGGAAAATCGACATCGACGTGGACTGCGACGTGTGGATGGAATACGCCTGGGGACATCAGGTTCATGGCGCCATTCTGTCGTACCTTAGCATCAAGAAAGAAAACTTTTACCAGGTGGAAAACACGGTGGACGGAAAATTTTTCGTCACCGCCAGAGGCTGGGAGGATTTGTCCGAGATTCTGAAAAATTACGAGGAGCTGGGCATCGCCGTCGGGGAGCCCCTTGTGATTCAATATCTTCAGAGGGAGGAAGTGGCCAGGGACTTTGCCGCCTACTACCAGCTTTTCCATAAATACGGCGAGGATTATGGGGTAAAAGAAATCATCGAGGGGGCCATCGGGCAGAAAAAATACGGGCAGAAAACGGACATGGCCAGGAAGGCTTCCTTTGAAGAGCGGTTTACTGTGGTGAATCTGGTTTTGGATTACTTAAGCGGCCAGTGGCGGGAATACCGCTGGATGAACGGGAAGGTGACGCTGCTTCACCAGGCTTTGCAGCATTTCAAGAAATTCCTGGACGCGGAGGCCGACTGCGAATCTTTGGAAGCGTTCATCGCCCAGAGAAGGGACAGCCTTCAGGTAAGAATCCAGGCAGGCCTGGCTTCCATGCGGGACAAACGGGAAGAAGAGTGGGTTCTAAAAAAACTGGAAGAATTCTGGCTGGATCTGCGGAAGCGCCATCTGTATGGGAAGGAAGAGGGCTTCGCCCGTATCCGCGATTTATTCCAGAAGGAAGTGGAGCTGCGGGTGCGGCTGATCGACCATATCCAGAAGAAGCTGGATCGGGCGTTTCAGTTCGTGGAGGATTGTTTCGGCGAGGAACAGGAAATGGCGCTGTTTGTGTCCGGGCTCACAAAAAATGTGTGCGCCATGGAATTTATCAGCGCCCATGGGAACCGGCAGTATTTCCATTATAGTGAGCAGCTGCTGTATCGCCAGAGGGAGGCGCAGCTTCAGAAAGAGTGTTTGGAGGCGTTGGAATAGGAAGTTCGTTATCGCTAGAAAAGCGTTGGATCTCCTAGAGCGTGTTTGAAAACCGCTTTATGTCAACTGCATGTCACCATTTGCACCCACAGGGCAAATAAGCCGTAAAGTGGGGCTTGCAGGCGGCATGAATGGGTTTTAAGACACGCTCTAGAGGGTGTTTGAGAAAACGCAAGGTTTTTATTCTAAATTCAATTTGTGGTTCAATACATACCGGCTCAGGAAATAGAATCCCACTGTGCACAGCACGGTAAACGCCAGGGACAGGGCCACGCAGTTGGTCATAACGTCCAGGACCTTTACCTCTATATATGCACTGTCCCCCATCCGATCAATCTGGCTGTTTATCTGGGACATATGCGGCGCAGTGATCCCCAGTATGATCAGACTGAAAATCTGCTGGATGAAGTTGATGCCGATGAAGGAGCAGATGGTCGCCAGCAGCTTATGTCCCGTGAACAGATTTCCGATGGCGGCGGCCACGTAGATCTGTATGGTCATGAAAAAAGGCGTCAGCAGCACAGCGATAACCAGCAGCCAGGTGAACAGCGGCGCATTGTTATGAAACAGCGCGGCGAATGCCTCTGGCAGATCCCGAACCAGTTCGGCCACGTCTTTGGGGGATAGGACCAGAACAAACAGGGCTACAATGGCCCAGAGGCAATCAATCACTTCCCAGATCACGGCGGTCAGCCCTTTGCCCCAGATGAGCTGGTCGGCGGTCACAGGCAACGTGTTGGTCAGGTATCCCTGCTGGGTGAATACGCTTTTGTAGAAACGGTATCCCGTATAAAAATAAGTGTAAAATACCACGCACCCAATGGCCATAATCGCCGCCATCAAAAGCAAAATGGCCATCATAGATACATTGGAGTTCTGGACGCCGCCCATCAGATTAATGCCAATCCGGCAGAGCGCCGCTACGCCCAGCCCCACGCCGTGAACGCCCAGCAGCAGCGGGAAAATCGTTTTCCATTCATATTTGAATATTTTTCTTAACATTTGAATACCTCCCGGAATAATTCATCGATGGATTTGCCCTGATTGCACCGTATGTCGTCCACCTGTGCCTGGAGACGGATATTTCCGCCCTGGATAAAGACCACCTCGTCCAGAATATTTTCCACGTCGGAAATCAGGTGGGTGGAAATCAGTATGGTGGCGTTTTCATCGTAGTTGTTGATGATGGTGGAGAGGATATAGTCCCGGGCCGCCGGGTCCACGCCGGCGATGGGCTCATCCAGACAGTACAGCCGGGCGCGTCGGCTCATGACCAGGATCAGCTGCACCTTTTCCTGGGTTCCCTTGGACAGGGTTTTGATGCGCAGATTCGGGTCAATGTCCAGCCGCTGCAGCATATTCACAGCGCGGCTCGTATCGAAATCCTCGTAAAAATCCGTGAAATAGGAAATATAGCTGCTGACCTTTAGGTTTTCGTCCAGGTAGGTGCGCTCCGGCAGGTAGGACACGATCTTCTTGGTTTCCAGTCCGGGCGCGTGGCCGGCGATGCGCAAAGTCCCTTCTGTGGGGCTGAGCAGGTCGTTGATTAACTTAATCAGGGTGGATTTCCCACTGCCGTTGGGTCCCAAAAGGCCGATGATCCGTCCGGCTTCCAGCTTAAGATTGATATGGTCCAGGGCCGTCCTCGCCCCGTATCGCTTCGTTAAATTCTCGCATTCTAAAATGACGCTCATGACTTTTCCTCCCTCAAAATCTTTTCAATCAGCTGCAAAGTGTCCTGCGGCTGAAAACCCATGCCGGACATTTTTTCCAGAAACTCCTTAATCTGGTCCGCCGCCAGGTCTTCTTTTATTCGCTTAATCATATCGGTATCCTCCGTGATAAATCTTCCGCTGGTCCGCATGGAGTGGACCAGGCCGCTGCGCTCCAGTTCCGCCAGAGCCTTCTGCATGGTGTTGGGATTCACCTTTGCCTGGGCCGCCAGCTCCCGGACAGAGGGAAGCTTGGATCCCGGCTGGTAAAGGCCGGATATAATATCCAGACGCACCTGTTCCGCGAGCTGCGCGTAAATCGGGCGGCTGGAATCTAGATTCCATGTCATACAGTCACCCCTTCCTGTACTATTGTATTAAGTTCATAATACAATAGTACAATAATTTGAACGCCCTGTCAAGATAAATCGAATGCAAATTACAGGAAAATCCTTGAAATGGGAAAACCCCTAAGGTATTATAGGATTTACAGATTTAAATTCGCTCCTTAGTTGTTTTGATCAAACGCTGGTTACGTAAAGGGGCTGCAATTTCCTGATTTTATAGAGAAAAGGGAGGAATTGTCATGCAGTTAATGCAAACAGAGGTTTACACGATTGAAGATATATATGCCCTGCCGGACGGGCGGAGGGCGGAGCTGATTGACGGGCAGATATACGATATGGCCCCGCCGAGCACGATGCATCAGCGTATTCTTATGAATTTATCCGCTGAAATACGAGATTATATTAGGAAAAATCGTGGTTTATGTGAGGTATTCCCGGCGCCCTTTGCCGTTTTTCTGAATGCGGATGACAGAAATTACGTGGAGCCGGATATTTCCGTCATATATGACAAAAATAAAATAGACGACCGGGGCTGCAACGGCGCGCCGGATTGGGTGATTGAGATTACCTTGCCGTCCAATGCGCAGATGGATTATGACATAAAACTTTTCAAGTACCGTATGGCGGGCGTGCGGGAATACTGGATTGTGAACCCACGGAACAAGACGGTCCTTGTCTATGATTTTGAAAAGGGAAAGAATACCCAGGAATATGGTTTTGACGAAGACATTTCGGCGTGCATTTATGAAGATTTTACATTAAATATAGAAAAAATGCTGGAGGAAACCAATCAATGAGTGATATGAAAAGAAACCCCAGACGGGAGGAAGCGGACGAAAAAAGCTGCTGGCGGCTGAAGGATTTATACGCCAGCGACGCGGATTGGGAGGAGGGCCTTCTGGAAATCCAGCGGCAGCTGAAAAGTTTTGCCGGATATCAGGGAAAGCTGGGCCAGTCGTCAGAGACGCTGCTTGACGCGCTGCGGGCGCAGGACGCGATTTCGCTGCAGATGGAGCGGCTGTATGTGTACGCCAGCCAGAAATCCCATCAGGACATGGGAAACGCCCGCTGGCAGGGCATGGCGAACCGGGCGCAGGCGCAGATGGCGCAGGCCAGTGACGGCCTGTCCTTTGTGGAGCCGGAGCTTCTGGAGATTTCTGGGGAAACATGGGAGCGGTATCTGCAGGAAAAGCCGGGCCTTGCGCTGTACAGGCGGTATATGGAGGAAAAACAGCGGAAGAAGGCGCATATTCTCTCCCGGGAGATGGAAGGCGTATTGGCCAAAGCCGCGGAGATGGGCCAGTCGCCCCAGAATATTTTCATGATGTTCAACAACGCGGATCTGAAGTTCGGCTCTGTCCGGGATGAAGACGGCGAGGAGCGGGAGCTGACCCAGGGCCGCTACGTGCAGTTTCTGGAAAGCCGGGACCGCCGTGTGCGCCGGGAGGCGTTTGAGAAAATGTACGCGTCCTACGACGCTTTTCGCAACACCCTTGCGGCGACTTTTGCGGCCAATGTAAAGCAGGAGCTTTTTTTCGCTCGGATGCGCGGCTATGGCTCGGCCAGGGAGGCGGCTCTTGATCAGGCCAACATTCCGCTGTCCGTTTATGACCGGCTCATAGAGGCGGTGCACAGCCGCCTGCCGGCCATGTACCGCTATGTGCGGCTGCGCCGGGAAGTCCTGCATCTGGAAGAACTGCATATGTATGACTTGTATGTGCCGCTGGCAAAAAAGCCCGGCCGGGAGTACACATTTGACCAGGCAAAAGAACTGGTGAAAGAGGGACTTGCGCCGCTGGGCGAAGATTACATCCGCCTTTTGGAGGAAGGGTTTTCGGGCGGCTGGATTGATGTGTACGAGAACCAGGGAAAGCGAAGCGGGGCCTATTCCTGGGGCGCCTACGGCACGCATCCGTACGTACTGTTAAATTACAACGGCACGCTGAACCATGTGTTTACGCTGGCCCACGAAATGGGCCATGCCCTGCACAGCTACCATTCGGACAAGAATCAGCCTTACGTGTACGCCGGTTACAAAATCTTCGTGGCGGAGGTGGCGTCCACCTGCAACGAGGCGCTGCTAATTCATCATCTGTTGTCGCAGGCCCAAGGCAAAGACGAGAAGGCGTATCTGATTAACTATTTTCTGGATCAGTTTAAGGGAACGCTGTTTCGACAGACTATGTTTGCGGAATTTGAGCGGGCGGTCCATGAAAGGGCGCAAAAAGGAGAAGCGCTGACGGCGGAGAGCCTCTGCCGGATTTACTATGAATTGAATGAGAAATATTATGGCCCGGACATGGTGATTGACCGAGCCATTGAGATGGAATGGGCCAGAATCCCCCATTTCTACAACCCATTCTATGTGTACCAGTATGCCACCGGCTTTTCCGCCGCCATCGCCATCAGCGGCAAAATACTGGCGGGAGAGCCTGGCATTGTGGAGAAATACAAACGGTTCTTAAGCGGAGGAAGCTCCATGGACTGCATCGACCTGCTGAAAATCTGCGGCGTGGATATGACCTCCAAGGAGCCGGTGGAAAACGCCCTGCAAATCTTTGAGGAATACCTGGAAAAACTGGAATCCTATTGATTTTTCAACTTTTTTCTCTTCCGGGGCTTGGGCGGATTTTTTCGTATCTGGCTGTACTGGTATTTAATGCCCAGTGCGGCCAGCGCGGCGCCGGCGATGACGGCAATAACCGTGGACTGCCAGTGAAGCAGCAGAAAGCCTGCCTTGGCAGTGGCCAGCCCTCCGCATACGCCGGTGATCCAGGTGACGACGATGGTTTCCCGCTCAAAGGAGGCGATGCCAGCCACCAGCCCCAGGGCCAGAAATCCCATATGTACGCTCATGGAGGAGACGGGAAACAAAAGCTCCAGCGTGGCGAACACAACGCCGCCGCACAGAACGATCAGCCCTACCCGGTAAATCAGCGTCGCCGCGATGGCCACGGCGAAGGCGCAGATCGTGGCGGTCAGGAAGATGGCGTTTTTGTCGTAAAACTGCCGAAGGCCCATGTAGCCGCCGATGCACCCGCCAATGGCCAGGCCGATGGCCGTCATCCACAGCCGCATCAGCTGGCGTCCTAAAAAGCAGTTCATCAGGGCAAAAAGCAGCACGCCCAAAAGGATAATCATCACAATCGTCTCCAGATGGCTCAGCAATTTGTCCCAATAGCCTAAATACATTAACTTCTCTTTAAAAATTTCCCATTGAACAATAATATTTTCCATGCACCCAGTATAGAAGATTTTCAGGGATTTTGCAAGGGCGATTCCTCTTTATCAATCTTATTCATCATTTGCATCGCCTCCCGAATAAAGGAAGCAGTCTCCTCTAGCGTGCAGACATAGCTTTCGTCCAGGTTGGAGGCGTAGTCCATGAAGGCGGAGAGCATACTGGATTCCTCGATGATCAGGTAAATGTTTTTGCCCGCGTGGTTGCTGAAAAGGATGTAGCCGTTGTGGGAGGTGAAGCTTAAATGCAGATTCAGCGGCAGGTTTTCCAGAGGGCCTTTGAGCATACGGTAAACGCCGGTGTGCACATACTGCAGCATCTCCTCCAGCATCTGGAGCCGCTCTTGTATGCTGAAAGGGCAGTAAATCTCTTCCGGGATTTCCTGGAGCCGGCCGGTTTCCAGAAAGTGGAGGATGCCCTGGCGGGTGTGGTAGGCGTGCATGTGAGGGCTGGGAATCCGTTTTTTGCTGGCGGCCAGAAACTCCCGGATGTTTTCCATCAGTTCGTCTCGCATGGGCAGGTGTTTATACACGGCCCGTTCCAGGATTTCCGGGCTTATATAGGGGATCAGGCATGGCTCTGCCTGGATTCCGTAGCTGGGGGACAGGTTCCAGCCCATGCCGCCCAGCGTATGGCATTCTTCCAGAATTGAATTGACAATGTGAAAAAGAGGCGAAATCTTTTTCCTGATATTGTCGTATGTTTTCCACAGAAACGCCAGGATTTCTTCGTCGCAGTACAGAATCCCCTGTTTAAAATCCGAGGAGCACATCAGTGCGCCGGAATTGGTCAGCAGCAGACAGGGAAACATATTTAAGTTATAAAAATGGGCGTTGATGTCATCGTAAAAATAATAGGGATGGTAATCCAGGCCTGCGAAAAACAGCGGCATGATTTTTTCCATATAAAGGAGGTTGCGGATCTTCTTGGATTCAGTCATCTGCTCGGAGGTGTTCAGGCAAAAAATATGGTCAATCCGCATAGGCGTCTGGGATGGCTTGATGCTGGCCAGCAGGTGGAATAAAAACTCATAATCAGGCTGCAGCAGCAAAGCCAGATGTCCCTCCGAAGCGCTGCTCTCCTGATGGATCATCCAGTAGAGGTAATTGTTGATCTCCACCCACGAATGCAGAGCAAAACAGGGGCCTTTCTGAAAATAATCCGGCAAATCTCCGTAGCTGTTTTTAGGCGGCTTGGGCGGGATTAAATTTTCCGGAAAATTCAGGATAAATTTCTCCACATTCTGGCGGCAGTAGTAGGTGTATTCCCCAATATTCGTGATATGGTAAACGCGCAGGAAATCCTGATATTCCTTGGGGGAAAGCCGCATAAATTCGGATATTTTCTTGAAAAGGGAAAGGTCTTTTAGTTTTCGTTTGCCGCTGATATATTTGTACATAGTGGATCGGTCTGTATTGCAGTACAGGGCCATAGAATATACGTTCACATCTTTTTCCTTGATTAATTCTCTGAAAGAGTCCGAAAATTCTGACATCGTTTTATCCCTTTTCTTTTGCGTTATTTAATGAGTATTTATATATTACACCAGTTTACAACTTTTTGAATTTTGAAAAATAAAAATACAAACTCAGTCTC
>CAYOWU010000069.1:0-15734 GCA_964407765.1 uncultured Lachnospiraceae bacterium | reverse complement strand
GTATCATTTGTGCATTTTTACTACAATACTGAGGTTTTCAAACACGCTCTAGGGCTGGGAAATTTAATTTACCAGCTGCCGCTGTCCGTCTGCGAAAAATTCATCGCCGAAACCTTTCACGGAGAATCGCTGGACTCTTTGGATGAAGAAACATACGCCACCATACGAACTTTTTTTGAAAACAACCTGAACCTCTCCGAAACGGCCCGGCAGCTCTACGTCCACCGAAACACGCTGGTCTACCGCTTTGAAAAACTTCAGAAAAGATTTGGCCTGGATCTTAGAACCTTCCGCGACTCCCTTACATTCCAGCTGGCCATTATGGTCAACAATTACATTAAATATAAAGAGTTGCCGCATTAAAAAAATTCCAGCAATCCGCACCCCTCCTTTCCAACATTGCCGCTCAAACACGAATTATGTAAATGGAGGGGCGCAGCAAAATATTTACGCGTTACAATTCTTCTGAGTTTTCCAAAGCTTCTTTTTCCAGCAATCCCGGTTCTTCCTCAGCCACCTCTTCCTCGCTCTTAAGCTCATGACGGTGGGAAGCTTCCTCGGCGGACTCTTTCAGGGAAACATTCAGATCCGCGTAGCCCTTCATAGCCTCTGTGTACAGTTCGTCGGCCTCCTTCAGCAATTCGTTGAGCCGCTCCTGTTTACCGGGGGCCGCGCCGCCTCTGCCGCCGTCCAATGCAATCTCCTGGGCCAGCGCGCTGGCTTCCCCTTTTTTATGCACATGCGCGCTGTAAATCTGTCCCGTCCGCTCAAAATCCATGGACGCGCTGCTCAGCTCATTCATCTGCCGCCGCTGCAGCTCTTCCTTCGTTTCCGGCTCCTTTTCCAGTTTCTCCTCATCCTTTTCCTCCAGCTGCTCTTCGACCATTTCTTTCATGGTCTGAGAAATCTGCGTCTCAATGTTGCTGATCTGTTCCTCGTACAGAGAAATCATGGACTGAATGGACTTTATATCCCCGCCCGCATCCAGCGTGTCTGCAATCAGCTGGTTTTTCTGCTCGATGATGCTCTGCTTCTGAGACATCAGGCTTTCCAGGCGGCTCTGAAACTGCCCCATAGGGCTTAAGCTCAACCGGTCCCTGCACTCCTCTTCCGTCTTCTTATCGTTGGCCTTTATGCCGCCCCACGCGCTGCGGTTGAACGCCTGCGCCGCCATCTGCACCCGGTTCCATGAATTATCTGCATTCGCCGCGTAAAGTTGAATTTTCATACGTTAACCACTCCCCTTTTCTCAAATATCGCTTACGGATTGTTATGTTATTATAGAGAACGACAAAAATTTTTCCCTTTTGTCATTTACTATAGTTATCGTCCCCGCCACATATTTTCTTTAATAAATTTCCATAACTTTAACAGACATCTTAAAGAAAATAATTTTCAATCTTCTTGCCTCCCTTTGCCGCTTGGCTTGTCAAGGCTTCCCCCGCCTTGACTGCGTCAAATTTCGTATGCTATATTAAAATTATGGGAAAAGAGGTGAAAGACAATGAAAAAATATAAAACTGGAGACGTCTCCCGAATTGTCAATATGCCAGTGGAAACCATCCGCTTTTTTGAACGGGAAGGGCTGATTTCCCCCGAACGAAAAGAAGGCAGCTCTTACCGCATCTACGGCGCCACGGACATAGAACAAATCATGAACTACCGTTGGTACCGGCATGTGGGATTCACTGCGCAGGATTCTATTTTGATGACCAAAAACGGCAGTCCGGATCAGCATATTGAAAAAATGCATGACGCGCAGCAGGAAGCGGAAAAACAGCTCCACTATTATGAATTAAAAGCCCAGCGGCTGCAACAGTATAATGAAACTTTAATCAGCATATTTTCTTTGTGCAGCCAATGCGCCATGTCCATCCGGCCAGAAATGTTTTGCTGCGCTAACCTGCACCGTTATGGAGCGGAAGCTCACTTCAAATTCGCCAAAGAATTAGGCGGCTGCTTTGAAGAACACGTAGAATATCTCACATTCATGGACAGTATATTTTGCATCCGCAAGGAAAACTTTTGTGAAAACCCTCCCAAAAATGAAGTCCTCTGGGGGTTCGGACTGGAAATGAAATGGATTGAACTGCTGAAAATCCAGACTTATCCCAAAATGGAACACATCCCGCCTGTTCCGTCCGTCTACACAATCATACGACTAAAGAAAAATGACTCCCTAAAAGAAAAACTCCAATCTATCCTGCTTCCCTACCTGAAAAAACATGCATACGTCTTAGATGGAGATGTATGGGGCACCTTAATCGTCACAATGCTGGAAGGACACGAGGAGGTTCAATACCTGAATGCATGGGCTCCCATTCGCTGAATTTTCCGACACTTCAAAAAAAATTTCAAATTTTACAAAATTCCTCTTGACTCGGCAGTTACTGCTCGAAATATACTGTCTGTACAAAACAACAGCACAACAAAAAGGAGGAGAAATATGGTAAAAAATGTACAGGCAGGACACACTGCATACGCAGGGCTTGGGGCGCAGCTTCTCACCAGGCACGACATGGAGCAGATTCATAACGCCACCTTGAAAACAATGGAAGAAACCGGAATCTTTTTTGAGGGAAAAAACGCCCTGGAAATCTTGAAAAAGGCCGGATGCCGGATCGACAAGACAGATCAGGTCGCTTATTTTCCCAGATCTTTAGTGGATGAAGCCATCCGCACGGCGCCTTCCTCATTCACTCTGGCCGCGCGAAATCCAGAGAATGATTATACGATGGGCGAAGACAGAGTCGGATTCTGTTCTGTGGGCGTCGCCGTCACGGCCGTAGACTTGGAGACAGGCGTCACCAGGCCTTCCACCGTGGAGGATGTTAAGAAAGTAGGCATTCTCACCGATTATCTGGACAATTACGCCATCTGTTTTGACGCGCTGGTCCCAAGGGATGTGGAGCCATCCATCAACTCCCTGTATTGCTATCAAACCTATGCCAACTATAACACCAAACATATTCTGCAGACGCCCGCCGACATGCAGACAGCCGATTATTTAATAGAAATGGCCATCGCCGTTGCCAAAGGAGAAGAGGAACTTCGCAGAAGAAATATTGTCATGGGCGGCTCCTGTCCGCAAAGCCCGCTGGGCTACTCTGCGGGAGCGGCCGACAGCATCATCGCCTACGCAAAATTCGGTCTGCCCAACTTTATCTGCCCCATGGTTATGGCCGGCGGCACGGGCCCGGTAACTCTGGCCGGGACAATGGTCATTCACAATGCCGAAGTGTTGGCCGGACTGGTTTTGTCACAGGCTGTGCGAAGGGGCAACCCCGTCATATACGGCGGCTGCACAACCGCCATGGATATGCGAAGCGCAGCCGCCACGACAGGAAGCCCGGAACACGCCCTCTACAGCGTGGCCGCATCCAAAATGGCCAAATTCTACAACATTCCCTGTCTGTTCGCCGGCGCATGGACAGACAGCAAAACCTGTGACCTGCAGTGCGGCCACGAAAAAACCATGGGCGCATTGATGGCCGCCATGGCAGGCGTAAATCTGATCTTCGGCGGCGGCGGTTTAGAATCCGGCCTGGCGGTGGATTTCGCTCAGCTTGTGGCCGACAATGACATATTCTCCATGGTCTATCAAGCCATCCGCGGCATTCCGGTGAGTCCAGACACCCTGCAGACGGACCTTATTCACGAGGTCGGCCCCAGAGGAAACTATCTGGCGGAAGAACATACCATCGAAAATATGAAAGCCGTGCAGGCATGGCCGGAATGCATCATCCGCACCACCACTCCCGACTGGGAAGCCAGCGGCCGCCAGAATATGATTGATCTTGCAAGAGATAAAGCAAAGACAATCCTTTCCACACACACTCCCACGCCGCTGGACGGTAAAACCGCCCAGGAATTGGAGAATATTATTACGAAAGCAGCAGGAAAAATATCCTAACAAATATGGAGGCGCAAGTATGAAATTTACCGCTAAAAAAGCCGGAATGCTATTTGGCGTCGGCTCCGGAATCGCCTATGGTTCCTACGGGATTTTTTCCTCGCTGCTCCTTCAGGCAGGCGTAACAGACGTATCCATTGCCCTGCTTCCAGCCCTGGCGCTCACTGTGGTTTTTGGAATAAAAACGCTTTTCAAATGGCAATCCTTAAAGGAAATTCCATGGAAATACTTATTTGGAATGATTTTTCAGGGCTTCTTTATCTGCAATGGCATGAACTACTGTTACACACAGGCGTACGCCCACGGCATGCCCATCGGCATCGTAGCAATCGTAGCGTTTTGCAATGTAATTATTGTCATGGTTCTATCTTATTTTGTATTTGGATACAAATTCACTTTCGCAAAAATCGCTGCAATTATATTCGCGCTGATTGGCGTTTCCCTGGTTATCGGCCTATTTGATGATTCCGTCTCCGGAATCACCATGGCCGGCCTGGCCTGGACAGGAATGATTCCGATACTATATGGGCTTAACGTAACTATGAATTCTTATTTTCTTTCAAAAGAATTTGACAGTGACGCCATACTCTTTGTAACACAGCTCAGCGCACTGGCTTTTATGCTAATTTTTATGATCCGGCCAGTGGCTTTTTGCAAGAACCTTTTCACCGCCCTTGGACATAATCCTCTGTACTGGGCTGCATTCTTGGGTTTTTGCCTGATACCGCAAGGGATTACATATGGATTTATGCAGGAATCCCTGAAACGAATTGAAGCAACCATTTACCAAATCCTGATGGCTCTGGACCCTGTAACGGCGCTTGTCTTAGGCGCGATTGTCTTCAGCCAGTCCGTACGCATGATACAGATCATCGGCATATGCATTGTACTGGCCACAGTCCTGTTCATCAATATCATTGAGGGACGGGAAGAAACCGGTTAGAAACAAACTCCAGGATGCATTCCCAATTTGCCAAAAAGCAGAAATCTTTCCTGTCTGAAAAATGAGGCGCAAAATTGGGAACTGCATCTTGTTGACACTTATCATGATTTCTCCTATAATCTAATACAACGCATCATTTAGGTAATTGCGAAACTGTTGCATATTCAGAGTTTAGCTCAAAACCGTTTAAATTCGCTTTTTATTCGTCCATTTCGCCCAAACTCTAATGACAAAATGGGAGCTTCGCAATTACCTAAAACGTATAATTATGAGAAAGGAGACGCAGCCCATGATCGTAGAAGGCGCGACCATGACCTTGAACCAGACCAAATTTTCCATCGTAAAAGTGAAGCCTGCCGTTTTGATTAGCCCGGATATCGAACTGACCCGCCAGAGCTTCCAGATGGTTTTCGGCAAAATGCCCATTATCCTCACTGCGCCGGACGCCCACGGCAATATCCAGTATCACGGACGAAGCGACATTGTCAACTTCCTGGCATCCTACCCGCCATCTAAAATCCCCTGGACGCGGTATTCCGTGGTATAACCGAATACAAAAAAGCTGGCAGGAACCACTGCGCGCAGAGACTTTGCAGACGGAAATCAATTGGCTTCCCAAACCCACCGTCACGCCAATGACTTCCTCAAAACCCGCCCCATCTGTCAGCATCGCCAATGTATCCGGGCTGCAGGCGCCACAGGATACAAAGTTTACTGCTTTATCTCTTTATCGTTTCAAATACGCTGCATATTCTAATTGCAGATTGACCGCCCTTTTTATTTGAGATTTAACCGTGCCAGAAAGCTTCTGGTATTCCGCCTGCTGTTGCAGCAGAAATACATAATAAGCATCCAATCTATTTACACAATGAAGAATGCGTTCGCTCCGCCTGCATCTGGACACAACATCTTTGGCCGCTCTTCCTGAATATTCCTTTTCGCCCACTAACCATTCCTCAAATCCCTCCATGAGCCATTCACTGCCTGCGCCATCCTTTTCAACATCTTCATCAATATATGCAAGAAAAGCATTCGCAACAAACGCAGCCAATTTAACCGGCACCGCATTGCCCACCATCTGTTCCATTTCCGTTTTATTTCCAATCCATTTAAAATTAGGAGGGAACGTCTGTATTAAGGCTCTCTCCGCCGTTGTCAAAGCCCGAACGGATGGCCCCAGTTCACACGCATCATTCGGATGTCCCGGATACCCTTTGGGAACTGGCCTGTTGACGCCCCTCATGGTAGGCGCCGGTTCGTCAATGGAAAATATGGCTCTACGATTGTAATTCCTTGGATGTCTGTAATAAAATTCAAATCCCAGCTCGTCCCCAAAATAATCCCGCAGCGTCATTGACTTGTCACTCATTTTATTATTAATTCTATCCCGAACCGCACGCTCCGGCCTACGCCCCCCCCAAGACAGCAAATAAGGTCAGCGCCACAAGCCGCGCTGACCCAACACGATCTAATCCCCCGCCTCTACAATTTCTCCATTAACCATCGTATACCACGTATCTTCTTTTATTTTCTCTCCATCCACTTGAACCATTTTTGCGCCTTTAAATTTCCATTCTTCTTGTTTCCAAAGGGGGATTTTTTTTACTTTCCAATCATCAGTGTCTGCAAAATCAGCAAGCACAAGGAAGGAACCGATGACGCCTTTCGCCTTTCCCCAGCACCCCCACGCAACAGCGACAGAGCAGGGACTCTCCGCGGAGGATGCGCCTCTGCATCCCGTTGTGGAAGATACACTGTAATTTCCTGTTACAGAAGATGAGCCTCTATATCCCGTCGCGGAAGATACGCTGCAATTCCCCGCCGCAAAAGATGCACTGCAACTTCCCGTTACGGATGACACGCTGCCATTTCCTGTTGCCGACGATGCGCTGACATTTCCCGTTGCGGATGACGCGCTTTTATCTCCTGCTGCAGACGACACACTACAATGGCCTGCCGCAGACGACGCGCTGTGATTTCCCGTTGTGAAAGATACGCTAAAATTATCCGTCGCAGAAGATACGCTGCCATTTTCATTTGAACTTGTTTCTAAACCAGTTTTTTCTTTTATATATTCAACAGCCGCCTTTGCCAATCCGGCAATCGATAACCTTTTTCCAATTTTAATCTTAGCAGATATAATTTCCTTATTATCTTTCGATTTAGATATATCCCCGCTTTGTTCTACTTCGTGATACACGGATTCATTTGGAGAATAATACCGAAAACAATCCAACGGATACTCACAGGCGTGGAATCCGGGTTTACAAACATCCTTTTCTTCGTATTCTTTTCCTTCTTCATACTGAAATTCACGGCAAGTCATATCTTTATGAAATCCTTTAAATGCTTTCATGTAAAATCCTTTCTGCTACATGGATTTCCTCTCCGCGATCTCCGCCATCTTCGCCGCGTTCAGCCGGGTGTCCCCATGGACGCGGCTATAAGACAAATACCCGTTCATCCGGTCGATTTTCGTCAGGTTCCTGGAGCCGCACTGGGGGCAGACATCCATGTCCAGCTCTTCGTGCCCGCAGTCATCGCAGTAGGCCAGCGACAGATTCACGCCCTCGTAATAGCCCAGCTCCATGGCCCTGCGGATGAGCGTGCGAATCGCTTCCTTATTATAATCGATGGGATAGCGCACATACTGGATTTTTCCGCCGTTGCACAATTCCCAGAACCGGCCCTCCAGATCTTGCTTCTGTATGGGCGTAATGTCCTCGGTCACATGACAGTGGAAACTGTTGCTCACGTAAGGCCGGTCGGACACATTTTCCACAATGCCGTACATCTTGCGGAACTGCTCCACCTGCAGGCCGCACAAGCTCTCCGCCGGCGTCCCGTAAATGGCATAGAGGTTGCCGTCCTCTTCTTTATAGCGGTTCACCTTCTGGTTGATATACTGCAAAACCTCCAGGGCAAATTTTCCGTCTTCGGCGATGGATTTCCCATTGTACAGCTCCTGCAGCTCGTTCAGCGCCGTGATGCCAAAGGACGCAGTCATGGGCTTTAAGAGCTTGCGAATCCTCTCGTGGGGTTCCAGACGCCCCCCGTAAAAACCGCCCTCGCAGTACGCCAGCGGATTGGTGGAAGCCTTCATCTGCCCCAGGTATTCATAGGTCCTCTTGTGCAGATCCCGAATCATATCCAGATAGAAGTCCAAAACCTCATAAAAATCCCGGCTCTCCGCCCGGGCCTTCGCCAAAATCATGGGCAGGTGCAGACTCACGGCGCCAATGTTAAACCGTCCCACGAACACCGGCACGTCCTCATCATCCGCCGGATTCATGCCGCCTCGCTCATACCAGGGGCTTAAAAAGGCCCGGCATCCCATGGGGCTGATGACTTTCCCATATTGTTTGTACATACTGGCGATATAGCCTTTTCCCGTCAGGGACAGCCAGTCCGGATACATGGTTTTCGCCGAACAGTCCACCCCTGCCTCAAACACATCCTCGCAGGGTTTTCCCGGTCCGTGGAGATTTTCGTCGTAGAGGAACACGATTTTCGGGAAAAGCACCGGCTTTCTGTGGCCTTCTTTTCCCTGGCCGCCCATGTGAACCTTCAAAAGCGACAGATTGCACATTTTCTCGAAAGGCTCCGTGCCCAGGCCCATGGTCACGGTCACGAAAGGATAGTCCCCCCGTGAGGAGCCCACGGTGTTTAATTTGTACTCGATTCCCTGCCAGCCCTGGTCGTAATCCCGGCGCACCTTATCCCAGGCGTATTGCCTGGCCTTCTCCTCCCGACCGTTCCAGCTCTCGTCTGCGTATTTGAGAAATTCCCCGTAATATTTGTCATAACTTTTCTGGGCATAAGGCCCCAGAATCTTGTCCACTTCCGGCACAGTAAAGCCGCCGTACTGCTGGGCGGCCGTGCTTAGGATAATGTCACCCATCACGTCAAAGGCCGTGTCCAGCGTCTTTGGCTCGTTGTACCAGACATTTCCCATCTCGAAACCACCTTTTAACACGTCGGCCACATTGAACAGACAGCAGTTCATGGTATCCAGCCGCGCCGACTGGTCATGGATGTAGATATATCCGTCCTTACACGCCTGCAGCTCGTTGCGGTTCATGAAAAACTTCCGGTAAAGCTCTTTGTTCAGTTCGTTGAAAATCAGGCTTCGCTTGGTGGCGACCAGAGCGCTGTCTGTGTTTGCATTGCTTTTATCTCCAATGTAGCGGATGGCTTGACTCTTGGTATAGACATCATCCATCATATGGATGAAATCCAGCTTGTAATTCCGGTAATCCCGGTAGCTTTTGGCCACCGCGGGGTTGACTTTCTCCAATGCGCCCTCGACGATGTTGTGCATATCCTGAATGGGAATCTCGCTCTTGCCCAGGGACTCAGCCCGCTCAGTGGCAAATTGGCAGATAAACTCCGTCTCCTCCGGCGTAAACGTATACAGGATGCGGGCCGCGGACTTATTCACCGCTTTCACGATTTTTTCCGCGTTAAATTCCTCCCGGGTGCCGTCTTTTTTGATAATACAAACCATCTTCCTCTTCTCCTGTCACATATTATCCTTCCAGCGGATGCTGGTCTGTCAGTTCTTTCACAATGTCCCTGGCCTGGCCGATGTTGTCCGGGCTGTCCACCACCAGTGCGATGGCCTCGGCAATCTTGTCCATATCCTCCGCGTCTATGCCTCTGGCCGTCACAGCCGCCGTGCCCAGGCGAATGCCGCTGGTCACAAAGGGAGACTGGGGATCGTTGGGAATGGCGTTCTTATTGCAGGTAATGTTGGCCTCGTCCAGCCATTTCTCCATCTGCTTGCCCGTCTTGCCCTTTACGGCCAGATCCACCAGCATCAGATGATTCTCCGTCTTGCCAGATACGATTTTAACGCCTCTCTTTTTCAATCCTTCGCAGAGGGCCGCCGCGTTTCTTACAACATTATGGGCGTATTCCTTATAGGCGGGCTGCAGAGCCTCCCGGAAACATACGGCCTTGGCCGCGATCACATGCATAAGCGGGCCGCCCTGGGTGCCTGGAAATACAGCCTTATCCAGATCGTGTTTTTCGGCGAATTCCTTACTGCTCAAAATCAGACCGCCTCTGGGTCCCCGCATGGTTTTGTGGGTGGTGCTGGAAGTCACATGGGCATATGGAATGGGGCTGGGATGGGCGCCGCCGGCAATCAGTCCCGCTATATGGGCAATATCCGCCATCAGATACGCACCTACTTTGTCGGCGATCTCCCGAAATTTCTTAAAGTCTATGATCCGTCCGTACGCGCTGGCGCCTGCCACAATCAGCTTGGGCCTGTATTTAAAAGCCAGCCGCTCCACCTGTTCATAGTCCAAGACTCCGTTGTCATCCGTCCCATAGGAATATACCCGGAAAAATGTGCCGGACATATTCGCCGGACTTCCGTGGGTCAGATGCCCGCCATGTGCCAGATCCATTCCCAGAATCGTATCCCCCGGACGCAGAAGCGCAAAATAAACAGCCATATTCGCCTGAGAACCGGAATGGGGCTGTACATTGGCATACGTGCATTGGAACAGTTCTTTCGCACGCTCAATCGCCAGCCGCTCCACCTGATCCACGCAGTCACAGCCGCCGTAGAAACGATTTCCCGGATAGCCTTCCGCGTATTTGTTGGTTAAAGCGCTTCCCATGGCGGACATAACAGCCTTACTCACCCAGTTCTCCGAAGCGATCAGCTCCAGATGAGAATTCTGCCTGTCCACCTCCGCCTGTATTACGTTGGCAATTTCCGGGTCCACACTCTCAATATCGTGCATGGAATACATAAGCATTTCCTCCATAATCTTTTCGGGCGCCCCCAAAAAACTCCCGGAACGCCCTCTCAAAAAAACATACCCTGTGACATCTATCTACATTATACTCTGGAACTCCCCCACGCGTCAACCTTCTAAGAACAAATATCCGCGCTGGGAAAACACTTGTCCATTTTCCAATTTTCGGCAAAATTTTTTTCAAATAATGGGTTGTAATCTAAAGTTTTTTCTTATATAATAGATACAACTATTCAGGACTACGTCCTTCATAGCCACAAGTAATGCATAGACTCTTGTACCGGGGTTTCCCCATGTTTCTTGAAATCCCGGTATGTGGCTATTGAACAGATGCGGTCTTTCTTGTCTTTTTCTATCGTTTTCTTGATTTTTCCAGATCCCGCGTGGAACCGTTTTTTCATTTTTCAGTTGACAAACATATATGCACTGATTATAATCGGTAAATAAACCCGTATGCATGCCGCCTATTCGGCAACGGACTTTTAGAGTAAACGCTTTTAAAGGTTTTCGCGCGCTTTTTAGAATGATGAAAATGGAGGCCACTGAAAATGGCGAAGAAAGTTTATGCTGTCCGAAACGGACGGAAACCCGGCATCTACCAGACTTGGGCCCAGTGCCAGGAACAGATCCGCGGCTTTTCCGGGGCCATATTCAAGGGATTTCCCACCCTTGCGGAAGCCGAAGAATATATGAAGCTGCCAGGCAGAGTGCCCGAGGGAAATGAAAACGCGCCTGCGGATAAGGATTCTGTCCAGACGGAGGCGGTCGCCTATGTGGACGGCAGTTACCAGGCCGCCACCCGGCGGTTCTCCTGCGGGGCGGTGATTTTTCACAATGGACAGGAAACCCACTTTTCCCAGCTGTACGACGACCCCGCACTGGCCCAGATGCACAACGTAGCCGGCGAGCTCAAAGGCGCCGAGAAGGCCATCCAATACTGCCTGGACCATCGGATTAAGAGTCTGACCATTTTCCACGATTACGAGGGAATCGCCAAATGGTGCACCGGCGAATGGCAGGCTAAGAAAGCCGGCACCCAGGCCTATAAGGCTTTCTACGACCGGGCAAAAGACCGCCTGGACATCCGCTTTGTGAAAGTCCGGGGACATTCCGGCGATCAATATAACGACCTGGCGGACCGACTGGCCAGGGAAGCCATGGAAAATGGCTGATTTCCTATTTTTAATTTCTCGGAAGATACAGGCCGAAGCTGCTCCCCTCCCCTTCCCGGGAATGCACTTTGATGTAACCGTTTTCTTTCTGCAAAATTTCCCGGGCAAGGTAGAGTCCAATGCCGATACCGTCCTTTTGCTGCACCTGCGCGCTCCGGTAAAATCTTCCGAAGATCTGCGCCTTCTCGGACTCACGGATTCCGATCCCCTGATCCTTCACCGTTATGCATGTATAAAATTCAAACTCCTTTCCCTCCACGAATACCCGACTGCCCTCCGGTGAATATTTCACCGCATTGTCCAGGATATTTCCCAGGGCTTCGCTTGTCCATTTTAAATCATATGACGCTTCCGCTTTTTCCGGCAAATCACAGACAATGGCAATCCGTTTATCCATGGCTTTCGGCATAATCTCCTCCACCGCCCGCTCCGCCAGCAGGCGAATGCTCTGCCGCCTGGGCGCGACTTCCAGAACATCCGTCTCCAGACGGGACATCTTCACCAACGCCTCCATAAGAAACTCCAGCTTCTTCGCCTGACTTAAGATTTGCCGGGCCAGCTCCTTTTCACCGCCCTGCTCCGATTGATCTTCCATAAGCTCCGCATATAAGAGAATATTGCTGAGCGATGTTTTCGTCTGGTGGGAAATGTCTGAAACCAGCTTTTTCATATTTTCCCGCTCCCGCCTGGCCTGACCCAGCGCCTTCTCTGAAATGGTCAGGTACTGCTTCCAGCGGGATTCCAGTCTGGACAGCTCTGTCTCGTCGTAACGGCTCTCCTCAAAAGTTCCGTTTATAGCCGACTCCAGCATTTCGTCCAGACGCTTCATCGTCCGGGACGCGCCCCACTCAAACATTTTTCCGTCCCCACACGTACCCCAGGCCGTAGACCGTCTGAATGGAACACGCTTTTTCTTTTCCCCCTAATTTACGGCGGAGACGGTTCACCGCCACAGACAGCGCGTTCTCGTCCACATAGTCTGCGCCGTCCATCCAGACCGCATCCAGTAAACGGTTTCTGGAAATAATCTGCCCTGGATTCGCTGTGAAAAGCCGCAGAAGCTTCTGATCCGTTTTGCTTAAGACCACTTCCTCCCCGTCTGCCAAAAAGACCATCTCCTGAAAACGGAACTGGTAGCGTTCGTCCTCGTAGTCTGTCACTGGCGCAGATGCTTCCATCCGCTTCCTGGTGCGCTCCACCCTGGCCCGAAGCGCCATCAAACTAAAAGGCTTCGTAATATAATCGTCGGCCCCCAGCGAAAATCCCGTAACCTCGTCTGTCTCCAAATCGTTGGCCGTCAGCATCAGCACCGGCTTCTCCGACTCCCGGCGGATTTCCCGCAGAAAATCATACCCGCTGCCGTCGGGCAGATTGATGTCCAGAATCACCAGATCCACCGCCTCGCGCTTCCAGAGCTTTCGCGCCTGCGAAAGCGTGCAGGCCGAATGAAACGCCACCCCGTCCGCCCGAAGCGCCAGCGCGATTCCCCGGTTCAAACCCTCGTCATCCTCCACGATTAAGATCTGATATGTTTTTTCAAAATCCGTTTTCTTCATGAGGACGCCTCCCCTTCGGTTCCCATGTGTCACGTTGCAAAAAAATATTGTATCAACACTATTTTTCTTTATTCCAAAAATCTTTTTATAAGATGCCAAAAAATGGCTGTTTCCGATAAAAATAGTTTCATAAAAGGCTGTTCATTTTTTTACAGAGCTCTGACACTTCCTTATATAAAGCTTTATCGCCGTCCTTCTTCAATAGTTCCAACAAATTATGCAGCCATTCCTTACACGGATAATGAATAAAGTATTTTTCATCGTATTCACGAAATGTCGTAATTTCCTCTTTCTCTACCTTTGGCGCAAATTTCACAAAGGCTTCCTTCAGATATTCCTTTTGTCTGTTTTTCACAGTTTCATCCGCTTCCCTGTGCTGTATAGGAATCGCACGATGATGCAAAGCCAAATAAACCATTTTATCAATCGCTATGCTCTCGGCGTCAAAAAAATCTTCCAGATAAACTCTTCCTTCTTCCCGCATGCCGGCAGATGCAGGATATGCCTTTAGCCAGATCTGCCGCTCCTGCTCGCTTTCTATTAAATCCAGAGGCGACTTAGGCTTATTCAGACAACATTTTTTATATTTTTTCCCACTTCCGCAGGGACATAAATCATTTCTGCCAATTTTTATTTTATGGCTTTGCTTCTTGTACTCGTTCTCCGCCAACTGAGATAACTTTTTCAGTCCCTTTTCATCCAATTTTTTCTTTGGCGTCTCATCAAACATTGCCCAACTTCGCAGCATATCCGCCGCATTCATTGGCGCCGTACAAAAATCTCTTTCATATTCATACCAAAAAATTGCATCAACACAGTCTTCATACTGCCCTACGGCATATTGATCCACCCTTCCGTCTTCATATAGAAGCCTGATTTCCGGAAGCATGTCCACAAAATGGCAATCGCAGATTATATTCACTAATGACGTATAAATATATTCGCCGATTTCTTCTTCCTCATTTACAATCTCTCTGATAAAACCCTGAAATTCTTCTTTTTCCAGACTGCCGTCCCGATACAACTGTCCCAGCACATCAAGCATCCCGCTTTTGGCAAAATCATCCACATCCGGATTCCTGACAGTTTTCTCCAAAAGAGCCCTATCACCATTATAGGTATTGTATAAAACATCTGATAAACCGCTCGTGATGGCGTCTCCAATCAAATAATCCAACGCGTCTCCTGGCAGCGACGCTAATTCCATAATTCTGGGAAAACTGCTTTTTTCCTGGAACTGTCCCAATAAAAACAATGCATAAAAATGCAATTGGTAATCCTCATCCAGATTGCTTTTTTCGTTCAACGCCTTCTCTATAGCGTCAAATAAATATGGAAGCGCCAGCTCCTTGTTTTCGCTGATAATCTGAAAGGCTTCTTCGGGGAACTTTTTACTTTGATAAGTAATAGATTCTATTGCGTTTTGTATGGTATTTTCCAACTTCCTTTATCCTTTCCATTTTCTATCAATACTTTTGTCTTAGTATATCTTAAAAAACGGTTTTCCTCAATATTCATGTAAAAGTATTTTTGCGAACATAATAAAAGCTTTATGCTTTGATATTTTTCAGCCATTTGTCTATTCTTTTCTTGAGGCCGCCATTCAATATATCGTCATCATAAGCAGAAAACGCCTTTGTCCTTTTTGCCCCTTTGCAGAGCCTTCCCAATTCGGCAGCGCCATCCCCCACCAAATCGGGTGGCCGAGCGCCACTTCGTCATACTTTTCAAAATTCTTCACACGGATCGTAATCTCCGGCCTGATGTTGTCTTCCAGTTCTTTCTCCGCCTGACTGACGCACTGATTATAGTTTGAAGGGTATGCCTTTTTCGTCTTAATCTGCACCAAATCCCCGCCTATGGATTTCTGGATATAGTTTGCAAGCTTCTTATTATTGCCTGTACGGGAAAAATAAGCGAGCAAAACTTTTTTTCCAGACACTCTTACTTTGCATTGCAATTTGCTTTTCCCAGCCTTTGCTGTAATCGTGGCAATGCCTTTCTTTTTTGCCGTAATCGTGGCTTTGTTTCCATTTTTCTTTAATGATATATTCCACTTTTCCAAATTAACTTTACCATCTGCCCATACATTTAACTGCCCTTCTGTATAATCTTTTGCGTTAACAGTATGAACGGTATGATAAAACAGCTTTGCCAATTCTTCGCAATCCGATTGTTTGTATTTTCTAATTTCCGTTTTGTAAAGTTTTCTGACAGCATTGTTATATCCATACAGTCCAACAAGACCGAACAGAATAACAACACAGCCCGTAAACGACAGCATATCCGATATGCTCCCTCAAGTATGCTTTTCTGATAAGCTTATTTTGAGGCAAGCGAAAACCGGCCCACAAGTTCCTTCATACAGGCTGCTTC
>CAYOWU010000068.1:16024-16844 GCA_964407765.1 uncultured Lachnospiraceae bacterium | reverse complement strand
GGTTGCGTTGGATTAAAAAACATATATTATAAAGGCAGTAAGAGTGAATGGCTGTCTATATCAAAGTACACAAAAACCTTTACGAATGGTAATTATTTCAATATGAAGTTGTTTGGCTGTAAGGACTTTTTCGAGTATGACGGAGGGTATCAGAAAGAAGAAGGAGCTATTGTATGGACAGATATAAATGGGAATATTGTGCGTGGGACTACTGCAAAAGTTAAGATGAATTATGGTTCCGGTTCAAGCAAAGGCAGAGTGTCGAATGGAAGCGATTGGGACGCTGGTCTGTTTGATTATCCCTCAACGTATTATAATAAAAGCCTTGCTAGAGTAGCGTTAGAATTAAGTGAGAAGATAGAGTGGAATTATGATAGTAAAAAAAATAAACAGGCAATAGAAGAGCTGCATAATACGTATGGTATAGATTCTTCTAGATGTGATTTCTCTCATATAAATGAGGGCGGTGCGTATTCATTGGCTTACGATATACTATCTATAGATGGAGTTGATACTGCTGTTTTAGTTATTACAGCTAGGGGGACAAGAGATGTTTTAGAGATGCTAGGCGATAAATTTAAAGGAGGGGATGTAAATATTTTAGATACTAAGGTATGCAAGAATGTATATAATTTTGAGGAAAAAGTATGGAAGGCTCTAGGCGAGTTTATTCCTAAACATAAAGAATTAGCTAATGCTGACAAGGTTAAAATACTTGTCACAGGTCATAGCCTTGGCGGTGCAGCAGCTAATTTGATAGGTGCAAAATTAAATAATGAGAAACCAGTAAATACTCCGGCGTTTAATAATATTGAAAAAT
>CAYOWU010000068.1:0-16014 GCA_964407765.1 uncultured Lachnospiraceae bacterium | reverse complement strand
TTATGTATATACTTTTGGCGCTATACAGGTACTTGGGGATTCAATCGAGAAAAAAAATAAAGATAGCGGGTATGAAAATATACATAACATGTATAATTATTATGATTCTTTTGGACCAAATAGTAAGTCAAATGGTCTTTTATATTCAGATGTAAGCACTTTAAATGGTCGGTTTGGTCATACAGAATTATATACTGGTCATTGCGTAAAGGAGAGTGGCAAATTATCAACTAACAATCATGATACATCTAATTACAAAGATGTTGTAAATGGTATTTCTTACGATGGAAATCATAAGTATGGTTTAACCCTTAAATGTGGATTAGTTACAGGAGAGTTAAAGCTAAAATGCAGTAAAAAATCTATAGAAGCAGGTAAATCCACGAATATAAGTGCAATTATAGATAGAAGCAGCCTTAGTGATTTAGGCGTGGTGTGGTCATCTAGTTCTCCTAATGTAGCTTCTGTGGATAAGAACGGAAAAGTAAAGGGTATCAAGAAGGGAAATGCTGTTATAACAGCAAAAATAAATAATACAGTGTATAGCGAGTCAATTAATATAACTGTAAAAGCTAAGAGTGTTACTAAAAAGAATACTCCTAAGAAAAGTAAGAAAGAATTAGCAAAGGATGCGTATAAGAAATTAAGGAAGAAGTTATACAAGAAGTATGCTGATCCATATAGCGGCACTAGATGTCTTGGATATATTTTGTATGATATTGATAGAAATGGAATACCTGAAATGATATTTGTGAAAGGAGGGGCGGCGAGAGGTTCTTGTATAGTATATACATATAAAGGCGGAAAGACTGTAAAAATAAAGGGTTATACGGCTGGTGTTGAAAACATATATAAAAATTCTTCAAAAAAGGAATTATATTTTGCATTTAAAGGATATGTTAATGCGTATAAAATAAAGGGTAATAAACTTATTAAAGTAAAGAAGTATTCGGTCAATAAATTTTTAAAGAAAGTAAAGCATACTGCTCTTAAAACAAAGTGGAATAATTAATCATTGGTAGAGATGGTTATAAAACCAACTACTTTATATTTGTGGTGGCGTCTTATTATATAGGTTCTAATTACAGTTTATGTGGAATGAGCTGTCTAAACTATACGATATGAAGTACAAGGGGCTGTGAAAAAAGGATTTAAAAACTCCCGACTTTCACGGCCCCTTAACATTGCAGAAAAAATAAACAGAAAATCCGAGAAGAATGTATAATTCCCCCTTATCCCCATTAAAATGGAGACCGTTTCAAGTTTTGTGTAAACTCAAAAAACTGACATAAGATTTATTGAATAGTTACAAGTGGGCAGAGCTGGTTTCTGGTTCTGCCCTTATTTATATCATACTGTCCAGCAGCCCCCGCAAATTCTCCGGCGTAAAAATATAATGGCTGCTGCAAAAATGGCAGTTCAGCTCCACATCTTTGCCTTCCTGAATCATCTCTTCCAGTTCTTTTCTGCCAATGCTGATCAGCGCTTTTTCCACCCGCGCCCGGTCGCAGTTGCAGTAGAACCGGCAGGGGGCCGACTCCAGGATTTCCAGGTCTAGACCATCCAGGGCCGCCTCCAGCATCTGTTCCGGGGTCAGACCATCGTCCAGCATGGTCGTCACCGGCTTAAGGCTGGCGATATTTTTTTCCAGACGTTCAATCACCTCTTCCTGTGTGTCAGGCATCAGCTGGACGATGAATCCGCCGGACTGGCGCACCGTGTTGTCCTTATTCATCAGCACGCCCAGCCCCACCGAGGAGGGAACCTGCTCGCTGGCCGCGAAATAATACGTCAAATCTTCCGCGATTTCGCCGGTCTGAAGCTCGGTCTGGCCCAGGTAGGGCTCTTTTAGCCCCATGTCCTTAATCACCCGCAAAAGCCCGTCCCCCACGGCTCCGGCCACATCCAGCTTGCCTTTTGCGTTGGCGGGGATGCACACCGCGGGATTGCCCACATAGCCTTTCACGTTCCCGTGGGAATCCGCCGTCACCGTGACTCCCTGCAAAGGGCCCTGGGACTGGATCTGTAAGGTCAGCAAATCCTTTTCCCCTTTCATCATGGCCCCCATCATAACCCCGGCGGTCAGCAGCCGGCCCAGCGCCGCCGTGGCCACCGGGCTGGTGTTATGCGCCCGCCGCGCCTCTTCCGTCAAATCCTTTGTGGCCGCGGCGAACGCGCGGATCTGGCCGCCTGCCGCCGTGCCCCTTACTGCATAATCCTGCCCTGTCATTTTTTCCTTATCCATAACCCATCCTTTCTAGAGCGTGTTTGGAAATTCATTCACGCTGCCCGCACGTCCCACTTTGCGGTCAATTTGTCCCGCATTCCGTCAGCGCAGCCCGCTATATCATGCCCGGCGGGCGCGCCTCCCTCATTTTGCCCATTATAATGCCCTGTGGGTAATAATGCCCGGCGGGCACAAATTGTGACGTACGGTTGACATAATGCAATTTTCAAACACGCTCTAAGCTTCTACAACTGCGAAATTTTCTGCCGGTAAATCTTTCTGAACAAAATCGTGGTCAGCGCCACGGAAGCCACTTCTGCAATGGGATACGACCACCACACATAATTCAGCCCAAAAGTCACCGCCAGTATGTAGGCCGAGGGCAGAAGCACAAAAAGCTGCCGGGCCATAGACACCCACAGGCTGTAAACGCCGTTTCCCAGCGCCTGGAACACCGAGCCAATGACGATGCAGTATCCTGCGAACAGAAAGCTCGGGCAAATGATCCGAAGCGCCGGAATCCCGATGGCCAGCATTTCCTCGGACGCGTTAAACATACTCAACAGCAGGCCGGGAATCGTCATAAAGATCGTCAGACCGATCAGCATCAGACAAACCGCCGCGATGACGCTTAAACGGATGGTTTCCATGATCCGTTTCCGATTGCGGGCGCCGTAGTTGTAGGCGATGATAGGCACCATCCCGTTATTCAGGCCAAACACCGGCATGAAAATAAAACTGTTCAGCTTGAAGTACACGCCGAAAACAGCCGTGGCCGTGGGCGTAAACATCAGCAAAATCTTATTAAAGCCAAAAGTCATCACCGAGCCAATGGCCTGTACCACCGTGGTGGGAATCCCCACCGCCAGAATTTTTCCCAAAATCTTCTTGCTGGGCCGGAAGCCTTTCATGCTGATGTTCACGTCCGGGTTCCATTTCACATTCATAAATATAGCCAAGCTCATAGCCACCAGCTGCCCGAAAATCGTAGCCAGCGCCGCCCCGGCCACGCCCATTTTCGGAAATCCCAGCAGGCCGAAGATTAAAATCGGGTCCATAATTAAATTGATAATCGCCCCTACGCTCTGGGTGATCATCGTCAGAAACGTCCGCCCGGTGGACTGCAAAAGCCGCTCCATCATCAGCTGCATATAAACCCCGATGCAGCACACCGAGATAATCCGCATATAAGTCGTTCCATACTCACGAATCTGCACATCGGATGTCTGCACCCGCAAAAATAAATCAGACATACTGGTGGACAAAACGGCGAACGCCAGATAGCAGCACAGAGACAGAAAAATCCCGTTGCGGGCCGCCGCGTTGGCCCCTTCAAAATCCTTTTCCCCCAGATTCCTGGACAGCAGCGCGTTCACGCCCACGCAGACGCCCACTGCAATGGCGATCATTAAGTTCTGCACCGGGAACACCAGCGACACCGCCGTCAGCGCGTTTTCGTTGATCTGCGCCACAAAAATACTGTCCACCACATTGTATAACGCCTGAATCAGCATGGACAGCATCATGGGCAGAGACATGCTCACCAAAAGCTTGGGAATAGGCATAATTCCCATTTTATTTTCCTGTTGTATTGTCTCTTCCATCTTTTAACCTCCTTTTTCTAAAATTTTTCTAAATTGTGTGAAAAAATCGGATGCCCCGCCCCCTGGCCGACATCCGATAACCCCACATCTCCATATATTTTTATTGTAAGGGATGGCTGCACTCCTGTCAATCCCTGATTTTCCCCGATTCCTGGGCAACTACATAAATCCGCTCACTGTGCGGGTTGGGCGGACAACGGGTGCACGCGTCGTAAGCCTCCAGAAATTCCAGGCCCGCCTTTTTTAGCAAATCCTTCACTTCTTCCAACGTGTACGCCCTCTGGCAATGGATTTCCTCCCGCTTCCGGTAACGCCCGTCCTCTTCCCTAAAAAAAATGGCCAGCTGGTATACATTGAGCCGCTCTTCGGGGTCGTATTCATTTTCCCAGATGAAGCTGGCCTCCTCCCGGTCCTCCGCAATGGTGCAGTCACCTAAAATTTCCCGGTATTTATAAACTGTATTTAAGTCAAAGACGAATATCCCGCCCGGGTCCAGGTAATTGTTGACCAGCCGAAACACCTGGAGCAGCTCCTCCGGCTCCGTAATATAATTCAGCGAATCGCAGACGCAGACTGCCGCCCGCACCGTGCCGTACAGCTCGAACTCGCGCATATCCTGAAGCAAATACAAGATATCCAGCCCGTCGGCGTCCCGTTTCTCCACCGCCGCCTGGAGCATCTCTGGGGAGGAATCCACCCCAATCATATCGTAGCCCGCCTTGGCCAAAAGCTGGGTCATGCTGCCTGTGCCGCAGCCCAATTCCAGCGCCAGCCCGTCCTCAATGCCCCGCTCCCGCAAAATCCCGCAAATATATTCCGCCCATTCCTCATAGGGAATGTTGTCCATAAACATATCGTAAACAGCCGCAAAACTCCCATACGGATGGAAACTCTCACTTTGATCCATGTTCCTACCTCTCATAATTTTTCTCTTAAGTATAACTTCTTTTGAATCATCCCGCAATCCTCCCGTTTTCAAAAAATGTAACAGTTCAGCCTCCCGGCTTCACTGTCACAAAATTATGCGCACAAACTGCAAAAAACGCAGTTTGGCGCGTGGCTGAACTATCACTAAAAAAATTTTTTCAAAAAAACTCTTGACTTTTTAGGATTCCTGGAGTAAAATATTTTTTGTCGCTAAGGAAAATATTTCTTGCGGGTGTAGTTCAGTGGTAGAACACTAGCCTTCCAAGCTAGATATGTGGGTTCGATTCCCATCACCCGCTTATGCGTGAATGGCTCAGTTGGTAGAGTACGACCTTGCCAAGGTCGGGGTCGCGGGTTCGAGTCCCGTTTCACGCTTTTCTCTTTCAAGTCCTCATGTATATTGGGGACTTGCTTGTTTTATCTTTTCTGCATTATTCTCCGCTGACTGCGCCCTTTTTCACCATTCAGTTTACAACACCGTGGAGGTTTTTTATGGAATTTCACAAAGATCAACTGGTTACCGTCGCCATTGAGGATATGGGAAAAGACGGGGCGGGCATCGGCAAAGCGGACGGCTACGCCCTTTTTATCAAGGATGCCATCATCGGTGACACAGTACGGGCCAAGATTATGAAAACAAAGTCCCACTACGGCTACGCCCGGCTGACGGAGATTTTAGAGCCCTCTCCACACCGGGTGGAACCACTTTGCCCTTTCGCCCGGCAGTGCGGCGGCTGCCAGCTTCAGGCTCTGGCCTATCCCCGGCAGCTGTCATTCAAGGAAAATGCTGTCCGCCAGAACCTGGAGCATATCGGCGGGCTGACGAACCCGCCCATGGAGTCCATCATCGGCATGGAAAACCCGTTTCGCTACCGCAACAAAGCCCAGTTTCCCGTGGGCCTCGACAAGGACGGCCGGATTATCGCGGGCTTTTACGCCGGCCGAACCCACAAAATCATCCCCAACCGGGAGTGTTATCTGGGCGTTTCCCAAAACCGGCCCATCCTGGACATCATCATCGGCCATATGGAAAAATACCGCATCCCGCCCTACGACGAAGCCACTGGCAAAGGCCTGGTCCGCCATGTGCTGATCCGCTGCGGATTTCAGACCGGCCAGATTATGGTCTGCCTGATTGTCAACGGGAAAAGCCTTCCCCATGCAAAGGAGCTGGCCGGGCAGCTACGCGCCATCCCGGGCATGACCAGTATCCTGTTCAATCAAAACACACAGCGAAACAACGTGATCCTGGGAGAGAAAACCGCGCTGATCTGGGGAGCGCCTTGCATTACGGACCGCATCAAAGACCTGCAGTTTTGCATTTCCCCTGAATCTTTCTTTCAGATAAACCCGCAGCAGACGGAGAAAATGTACGAAAAGGCTCTGGAATACGCCGCCTTAACCGGCGCGGAAACCGTTTGGGATCTGTACTGCGGCATCGGAAGCATTTCCCTGTTCCTGGCCAGACACGCCAGAAAAGTCTACGGCGTGGAAATCGTCCCCCAGGCCGTGGAAAACGCCCGGGAAAACGCCCGGCTAAACGGTTTGGACAACGTGGAATTTTTCACAGGGAAAACCGAGGAAATCCTACCCGCCAAATACCAGGACGGACAGATGCGCGCCGATGTCATCGTTGTGGATCCGCCGCGCAAAGGCTGTGACGCCGCCCTGTTGGACGTCATCCTTCAGGCAAAACCGCCGCGGGTTGTATACGTAAGCTGCGACAGCGCAACCCTGGCCCGTGACGTGAAATATTTAAGACAGGGCGGGTATGAACTGAAAAAGGCCTGCCCCGTGGACAATTTCCCCATGACCTGCCACACAGAGACAATCTGTCTTCTGGAATATATTTAAAAATCACCCGCATTCAGCAACAAGCGGCGCAAAATCCAATCTCCGCGCCGCTTCCTTTCAAAAAATCATTTCTCAATTCAATCCCCTTTTTCAACGCAGCAGCTTTCCACAATGGAAATTTATTTATATCAAATCTGATTTTTTCTATACATTCCATTATGGCCATTCGGCCGATTCATAGGATATACCCTCCGGGCATACCATTATGGCCATTCGGCCAATTCATAGGATATACCCTCCGGGCATACCATTATGGCCATTCGGCCGATTCATAGGATATACCTCGAACAGGCGCCATTCTCTGTTTTTGAATAAATCCCTTCTAAACGCTGAAAATATATAACAAAAACCAAACTTATATATCTGGCATTAAATAATTGCCAGATATATAGACCCTCCGGGGGATGCACGCTCGCGCGAATATGTATATGCCGCAAAGCGGCCGCGCTCGGCGCAGATGGCGATAATTAATCGCCATCTATATAAAAAATAAAAAAATTTTTTCTTAAATTTAAAACCCACGCCGCTTTTTCTGCGTCTAGGCATCAGAAAAACAAAAAAACGATCCTGGAGGTATGAATTATGAAGAAATTGTTAGCCCTGATTTGTCTCTGCGCGACGGCCTTAATAAATACGCACACGGTAAACGCCACCAAAGACGTGGCGCCTATTTTCCCCGAATCCAGCAAAACCATGTATGGGCGGGAATACGATTTAAAAGACTTTACCACAGGCGGGGCCGGCGTCTATGCGAACCCCAAAAATGATCGCTCCATGGATTACGTCGTGAATGCCATCAACGAAACGGGCATCCACAACGCCATGAACGACTATGAAAAAATTCAAAAAATCAATGATTATTTATGCAAAAAACTGGATTACGCCTCTTACGCGGCAGAAGAAAACTTTTCTTATAAAGAGGACTGGCTTCCTTTCACCGATTACTGCCTGCTGGCCGACGCCGCCGTATGCGCCGGATACGCCGAAGCGTTCCAGTCCATGTGCTGCGCTCTGGGCATCGAGTGCTGGTATGTGACCGGCTACGTTTACCAGGAAAACAGCGCCAACGGCATTTACCACGCCTGGAACCGCGTCACGCTGGACGGACAGTCCTATTATATCGACGTTTGCTGGAACGACGGCTCCGACAACGCCTATTTTCTGACTGACGCCGGATGGGCGGACCATGAAATCGGCCAGGAGCACGAAACCTACAAAATCAGCGGACAAACCTTCCCCATGCCCGCGTATCTGTAACGCACGCAGCCGCCGCCCAGCCTCTGACGCGCCGGACGGCGGCCCGCATTCTCACAGCAGAATAATCCGCTCCAGACAGTGATTGGCCCCATTCCAGTAAACTCTTTGCGCCAAATCGCTCATAGCGCCTCCCAGATATTCTGCCAAATCCTCCGCCTGCCCAAAGGAATATCCCGTCAGCCCTTTCAGCAGCTTTGTAAAATGCGCTTCCAGCTCCTCGGCCGGCATTCCCGCGAGCATCCGCTCCAGCGTCCCATACTCTTCCCTGGAAAACCCTGTGGACGACAAAGGCTTTCGCAGCATCACATGCGCCAACAGACTGGGAAGCGCAAGGGCGCAGATATTCTCCGACAGCATTTCGCACTCCGGCGCATACGCCCTCAAAATTTCCATAATGTACGCCCTGTCGAATTTTTCCAAAAACCGCTGCTCCAGACAGATGCACCGCACATATTTCAAAACGGCGTCCACGCCGGATAATCTGCTTAAGTCTTTCAGCACGGGATAATCCAAGGTCAAAAGCGTCTCCTGCGGCGCGAATTTCACATCGTATCGAAGCAAAAAGGCCGGAATCCCCCGGACAATCACGTCCCGCAGACAGGCCAGGCCATAATCCTGAAAACCGTCAATCAGACGATTGTACATCTCCTGCAGCTCCTTCGTCTTCTGGACAACCACATGGAATCCGGCCTCATATGCCTTTTTCGCCGAAACAGGGCCTGCGGCCAGCTCATGGCTTTCATCGCCGCCGCATTCACGTATGCAGTACAATGCCGCCTCCATGAGCATTTCCGCTGTCTCATAGGTGACAGACGAATGTTCATAACCCGTATAGGCCGCCGCCAGCTCCGCCACAACCGGAATCAATTCTTCCGGCTGATATCCCATATTTTCCATATACCGTTACCTCCAACACAACTCCGTCAAAACCGCCTGGTACAGTTCCCGGTCCCATCTCTTTACAATATCAAATTGATCAAATTCCCCCCGGCCCGCCGACGCTCTGTGTCCGGAATATCCTGCGCGAACGGCCTGAGCAAAAATATCCAGACAGGTCCCCTCCAGATAATCCAGATCCCCGAAACACACATTTTCAAACTGCTCCGCCATGAACGCCAGCAGCTCATCGTCCGTGATTTCATCCAGCATTTCATTTTTATAGAGATAAAAAATCTCCTGAAGCCGAAGCAGCGTGTCGCAATAATTTTCCTGGGTCAAATACGCGGAATCGCAAAAAGCATAAATGATTTTCGCCAACACGCCCTGCCCAAACTCAATCCTGCGCTCGCTTTTCAGCGCGTGCACCCGCTCCTCGGCCAAAAGCTTTGCCTCCTCTTCACTCAGAACAAGCCCGTACTTTTCTGTATATGCATTGGCGTCAAGAACCTGCTTCACCTGCGTTTGTTTTGACATAAGATCCAGCCAGTTTTTTTCTCCCAATATCCGCACCTCCCGGAAAACATTTCATCCTAAACCCGCATAGTAAACAGTAACAGAAATCTATTATATGCCCGGGCGGGCGCTTTTACCAGCCTTGAAATTTTCCTGATTTTGTGGTATAATTCAATTACAAAATACAGATAATTCCACCCCTATAAGCCTTTACCGAAGATTGCAGCGAGCATCGGTTTTAAGCGCAAACGGGGTCCTATTGGACTTTTTCCTGCCCAAAATGCATATTGCATCGTAAAAAGATATATGCTATAATGCCGATAGGCAAAGATTGAAATATCCAAGTGATACAAAAAGAACGAACTCCCGATCGTACCGCAAATACTTTCGGGGGTTCTTCCTCATTATATGGTGAGGTCAACCATTTGGGCAAGGTTGCCATTTACTTATTTCAAACACAACATTGAAAGGTATTATAAGAACCATGAAACTGCTATTAGTGGAAGATGACATAGAAATCAGTCAAATGTTAAAGGACTACCTGGAAACGGAAGGCTACCGCGTGACCTGCGCCGCCGACGGGCTTGCGGCCTGCCGGAAATTTCAGGAGGATACATACAGCCTGGTGCTGCTGGATTTGATGATTCCCAAATTAAGCGGCATGGAGGCGCTGCGGCAGATCCGCGCCGCAAGCGCCGTGCCCATCATCATTCTTTCCGCCAAGGATACCGACTCAGACAAGACCCTGGGGCTGGGCCTGGGCGCGGACGATTACATCACGAAGCCCTTTTCCGTAACCGAAATGCTGGCCCGCATCAAGGCGAATATCCGCCGAAGCGTCCAGTACGCCGCCGCGCCGTCGCCAAAACTTTTGCGGACGGGCGATTTAGTTATGAATCTGGATCATTATACCGTCCAAAAAGGCAACGCCGCCGTCCATCTGACGGCCAAAGAATTTGAGATTTTAAAACTGCTTTTGCAAAACCCACACAAAGTCTACACAAAGGAACAGATCTATTCCCTGATCTGGAACGACGCTTATATCGGCGACGAAAACGCCGTAAACGTCCACATCAGCCGCCTGCGAAACAAAATCGAGGACAACCCCAAATCCCCTAAGTACATCCTCACGGTCTGGGGCATCGGGTATAAGTCGGGAGACGGAAAATGAGCGCCAGGGCCGTGATTTTCCTGCTGGCAGCGGTTATCGCGGTTCTGCTGGCGCTTGTGGCCTACCAGCAGTTCGCCTTCCGAACGGGAACCCAGAAAAAATTAAAGGAAATCGGCGAAAAATTAAAGGAAATCCTGGATGAGAACACCGATGAGAAGGTGATGGTCTTTACCGGCGACAAATCGCTGGCAGACCTGGCCGCACAGATCAACCGCCTGCTGGAAAACAGCCAGAAAGTCAGGGCCGATTTTCGCCGCTCCCAGATCGCTTCCAGGAAAATGCTCTCCAATATCTCCCACGACATCAAAACGCCCATGACCGTCATCCTCGGCTATCTGGAAATCATACGCCTCCAGGAATCCGCCGAGAAAGAAATGCTGGAAAAAGTGGAACACAAGGCGCAGCAGGTTATGAACCTGATCGACCAGTTCTTCACCCTGGCCAAGCTGGAAGCTGGCGACATGGAGCTTGACATTTCCCAAATAGACATTTGCCAGGCCTGCCGGGAAAACGTCCTGGATTTTTACGAGCTTTTGACCGCCCAGGAATTCCAGGTGGACATCCGCATACCGGAAGAGCCCATCTACGTCTACGGAAACAGGGATGCCCTGCAGCGGATTTTATTTAACCTGATTTCCAACGCCATCCGCTACGGTTCCACGGGAAAATATCTGGGCCTGCGCGTCCGGAAGGCGGGCGGCCAGATTCTGGTGGAAGTCGCCGACCACGGCAAGGGCATCGACAAATCCCTGGCCAGAACCGTCTTCGATCGCCTTTTCACTTTGGAAGATTCCCGAAACAAAAAAATCCAGGGCAACGGCCTGGGCCTAACCATCGCGCAGAACCTGGCGCGCCAACTGGGCGGCGACATCACCTTGGAAAGCGAACCCCATCAAAAAACAGTCTTTACGGTCGCCCTGCGAAAATTCAATTATTAATTAAAAAAAGCATCGAAAGAAATTCGTAAGAATCTGTCAAGAGTTTTGAAAACTTATGCCGCTAAAATAAGCTTTAGTGAACAGGTTGATGAAGAAAGGAGCTGACAAAATGTCCTATATTTTACAGACAGAAAATCTTACGAAAACCATAAACAACAAAGAGCTGGTCACCGATGTAAATATGCATGTGAAAAAAGGTGAAATCTACGGATTTCTTGGCCCCAACGGCGCCGGAAAGACCACAGTCATGAAAATGCTCACAAACCTCTGGAAGCCCACCAGCGGCGCCATCCGGCTTTTTGACCGGGAACTTACGCCGCATTCCTACGACTTTTTAAAAAGAATGGGCTGCATCCTGGAATTTCCCGTATTTTATGACCGTTTAAGCGGCCATGAGAACTTGAAGCTGCACTGCGAATACATGGGCTATCACCACCCGGGCTGCATCGAAAACGCTCTGGAAATGCTGGACCTGACCGCCGCCGCCCACAAACCCGTGCAGAGCTATTCTCTAGGCATGAAACAGCGGCTCGGCATCGCCCGGGCCATCTTAAGCAAACCGGAGCTTCTGATTCTGGACGAACCCACGAACGGCCTTGACCCGGCCGGGATGAAGCAAATCCGCAACCTTTTGAAAACGCTGTGCGCAGAATACGGCATCACCATTGTCATCTCCAGCCATATCCTGGCGGAGATCGAGAGCATTGCGGACACCATCGGCATTATCCACCGCGGAAGGCTCACAAAGGAAGTTTCCATGGCGGAAATTTCCGAAAAAAGCCGCGCCTATGTGGAGCTGGCCGTCCCCGACGCCAAACGGGCTTCGTACATTCTGTCCGAAAAAGCGAATCTGGACAATTTCCGAATCCTGGACGGGCAAAACATCCGCATCTACGACCCGGAAGCCACCCCGCAGACGCTTTCCAAACTCCTCACCGAATGTCAGATCGACATCCTGGGCATCGGCCGCCACTGTGAATCGCTGGAAGATTATTTCCTGGAACTGACTTCCGAAGAAAGGGGACCGCAATGATTAAATTAATTCAATTAGAATGGAAAAAGAATCATATCGGCAAATACATCCGCAACGCCGTCATCCTGGCCGCCGCTTTAACGCTCTTTATTTTCGCTCTGGCCTTCTTCGGAATCGCCAATGACCCGGAAACGGGCATACCAGACGCGGCCCCGGGAAACGACACGATCTCCGCGCCCATCGAGCTTTTTGCCAGCATGTCGTTTCTCGTCTTCACCGGCGTTATGCTAGCCTCCTTCATCGTCAGCGCATACAAAAACAAAACGATGGCCCTGATGTTTTCCTACCCCATCAAGCGGCAAAAAATCCTGGCCGCCCAGATGCTGGCTGTGTGGATTTTCAACTTTACGGCGCTGACGCTGACAAAGCTTTTGATTTACGGCTGCGTTTTCTTTGGCTCCCGGTTTATGCAGTCCGCCTTCCCGCTGGACTACAACATGGCATCCCCGGCGTTTTATGCCCAGCTGCTCCTAAAATCCGTCGTAACGGTGACTTTAAGCTTCTTCTCACTGTTCGTGGGCCTGAAGGCAAAATCTTCAAAAGCCGCCATCGTCACCTCGTTTCTGCTGATTCTCCTAACGCAGGCCAACATCGGCGACTACACGCTGGCCGACAACGCCATATTTCCGCTGGCGCTGATCCTGGCGTCTCTGGGATTCGCCGCGCTGTCCATCGCAAACGTTGAAACAAAAGATTTAATGTAGAAAGGAGCCCCATGAAAATCAGAATCCTGCTGTCCATCCTCTGCCTTTTCCTCCTGGCCGGATGCGGGCAAAAAGAAAAAATCACCGCCAAGGACTACGCCGCCGATGAGATTTCCGCCCTCCGCATCCAAAACGCTTCCGCGCCCCTGAAGCTTTCGGCCTCCCCGGACGACGCCATCCACGTTTCCGCCCGGGAAGGGGCCGTCCGCCTAGAAGACGGCCAGCTGACCATCATCCAGACCGATGGCGCCAAGAGCGCCCTGGAGCAGTTCTCTTTCGGGAAGGAAAAAACGCTGTCCATTTCGCTGCCCGCCGGCGCGCGGCTTCCCATCTCCGTGAAAAACAATTCCGGCGACCTGGAGATCTCCCGGATCTCGGCCTCTGATTTTTGCCTGGAAAACGCCTCCGGCTACTGCAAATTTACGGACGTAACCGCAGACTCCGCCCGGATTTCATCTGACTCCGGCGACATCAAGATTTCCGACGGAAAAATCGCGGATTTGGAACTGCAAACCGACTCCGGCTATGTGACTCTTAAAAGTCCCGCCGCCGAGAACATCCGAATTGCCGCAAAATCCGGCGAGGCGAACCTGTCCCAGTTAAATCCAAAAACCAACCTGGATGTCTCCACCGATTCCGGCGACATCGGCGTCGCCTATCAATCCGCGCCCGAAAGCCTTAACTTTCAGATCACATCCGGCTCCAGGGACATCACGGCAAAACTTTGGGGCGCCCATTACGAAACAGATACAGACGGCTGCAAAAAAGGAACCATCGGCGCAGGCGCCAGACGCCTCACCGTAGAAAGCGCCGCCGGAACTGTGGTTATCCGGTGATTTCGGCCAAATTTTTCTTCAGCTCCGTCATCTGATCCCGCAGCTGCGCGGCCATCTCGAAGTTTAACTCTGCGGCGGCCGCCCGCATCTGTTTTTCCACCTTTGCAATCAGTTTTTCCAGCTCCTTTTCGCTCATGGACTCCGGATCCTTCATCAGCGTATCCTCCGCCTCCGCCACGGACTTGGATATGCTGATCAGATCCCGAACCGCCTTTTGAATGGTCTTAGGCGTAATCCCATGCTCCTGATTATAAGCTTCCTGCAGGGCGCGCCGCCGCTGCGTCTCGTCGATGGCCACGCGCATGGAATCCGTGATCGTGTCCGCATACATAATCACATGGCCTTCTGCGTTTCGCGCTGCCCGGCCGATGGTCTGAATCAGGGATGTCTCCGAGCGCAGAAAGCCTTCCTTATCCGCGTCTAGAATGGCCACCAGGGTAATCTCCGGTATATCCAGGCCCTCCCGCAGCAGGTTAATCCCCACCAGCACGTCAAACACATTCAGACGCATGTCCCGTATAATCTCCGTGCGCTCCAGCGTGTCCACATCCGAGTGGAGATACCGCACGCGGATTCCCACGTCCTTCATATAGTCGGTCAAATCCTCCGCCATTCGCTTCGTCAGCGTGGTGATTAAAATCTTATTGCCCTTTTCGACCTCCTGGTTCACCTCCCCGATTAAATCGTCGATCTGCCCTTCCACCGGACGGACCTCCACCCGCGGATCCAACAAGCCCGTGGGCCGGATAATCTGCTCCGCCCGCAGCAGCTCATGCTCCTCTTCATACTCTCCCGGCGTGGCCGACACAAACAGCAGCTGGTCTATTTTTCCCTCAAATTCATCAAAATTCAGCGGCCGGTTGTCCTTGGCAGAGGGCAGCCGGAAGCCGTAATCCACCAGCGTCTGCTTCCTGGACTGATCCCCTGCGAACATGCCCCGCACCTGGGGAACCGTCTTGTGGGATTCGTCTATAATAAGAAGAAAGTCGTCGCCGAAATAATCCATCAGCGTGTACGGCGGCTGCCCCGGCGCCAGCCCCGACAAATGCCGGGAGTAATTCTCGATGCCCGAGCAAAAGCCCGTCTCCTTCATCATCTCCACGTCGAAATTGGTCCGCTCGGCAATCCGCTGCGCCTCGATTAATTTATCCTCACTTTTAAAATACTCCACCTGGACTTTCAGTTCCTTCTCAATTTCATCCGCCGCCCGCAAAATCTGCTCCATGGGCACCACATAGTGGGACGCGGGAAAAATCGCGATGTGATTCAAGCTTCTCTTAACCTCCCCGGTCAGCGTGTCCACATCTGTAATCCGGTCGATTTCATCCCCAAAAAACTCCACCCTCACCGCCGACTCCGAATAATCCGCCGGGAAAATCTCCACCACATCCCCCCGCACCCGGAACGTCCCCCGATGAAAATCCATCTCGTTGCGGTCATACTGAATATCAATCAGCCGGCGCACCGCCTCGTCCCGATCCATCTCCATGCCGGGCCGCAGGGAAATCATCATATTCTGGTAATCGCTGGGACTTCCGATCCCGTAGATGCACGACACACTGGAAATGATAATCACATCCTTGCGCTCACTCAACGCCGCCGTGGCGGAAAGGCGCAGCTTGTCAATCTCGTCGTTAATGGCCGAGTCCTTGGCGATGTAGGTGTCACTGGAAGGGACGTAGGCTTCTGGCTGATAATAATCGTAATATGAGACGAAATAGCAGACATGATTGTTTGGGAATAGTTCCTTTAATTCAGAGTAAAGTTGTCCGGCTAGGGTCTTGTTATGAGCAAGTACTAAGGTTGGTTTATTCACCTCCTGGATTACATTGGCAATTGTAAATGTTTTTCCAGTTCCTGTTGCCCCTAGTAAAACTTGATGTTTCTCGCCTTTTTGGATTCCACTTACTAACTTATGTATTGCCTCTGGTTGGTCCCCATTTGGGGTATATTTTGACTCTAATTTGAACATATTTTTCCTCCTCAAAATTCGTATCTAAATTTAAAGTAAAAAATATTATTTTGCTTCCTGAATTTTTTTGTAATTCCTGGTGGATATTATGAATTCAAC
>CAYOWU010000067.1:0-16855 GCA_964407765.1 uncultured Lachnospiraceae bacterium | reverse complement strand
TTGATCGTAAATATGATCCCGGATATCCTTGCGGGAAAAGTCCATAACCAGTTGTCCACGTCCTCTGGCAGGGGCGCGGCCTGGTATGTGCAGCGCCCAGTCGGGATGCGCCCGGTAGAGGTCGCTGTCTTCATTGACCATCTCCGGCTCGATCCAAATGCCAAAAGTCATGCCCAGAGCATTAATCCGCGCCGCCAGGCCTTTCAATCCGCCGGGCAGCTTCGTCTCATTGACCCACCAGTCGCCCAGCCCGCTGTTATCGTCGTCTCGCCGGCCAAACCAGCCGTCGTCCATGACGAACAGGCCGATCCCCAGATCCGCCGCATCTTTTGCGATATCCGCCAGCTTATCTGCCGTAAAATCAAAGTAAGTGGCTTCCCAGTTGTTGATCAGGACTGGTTTCTGCTGACCGGGACCATAGGGGTCGCGGAGCAGACATTTCCGGATGGCCCGGTGGAACTGCTGGCTCATCTGGGTAAAACCCTTCGGGGAACAAATAAGCGCCGCTTCTGGGGCCGTGAACGCCTCGCCGGGAGCCAGCGCCCAACAGAAGTGATAGGGATGTATCCCCATCACAAACCGGCTGCTCTCAAATTGGCTGCACTCCGCCGCCGCCTCGAAATTCCCGCTGTATAGAAACATCGCGCCGTAACACAGCCCCCTGTCTTCATCTGCGTCTTGGTCACACAGAATCACAAAAGGATTGTGCTGGTGGCTCGAAGCGCCCCGTATACTGCCCACGCTCTGTATGCCAGGGCGCAGAGGGGCCCGGTCCAGACAGCGTTCCATCAGATGATGGCCATTGAAGGTGACCAGATCCATATCGGAGCGCAGGAAGTCCAGGCAAAGGGAAACGCATCGGCACAGGCGGACAGTCTCATTCCCATGGTTGACCACACGCACGGCGCGGGTGATCAGGTCAAATTCCTCGAATACGCCGTAGTACAATCCTACGGTCACCTGCGCGGCGGCGTCTTCCAGATAGAGGATCAACGTCTCCGCATCTTTTTCCCCGCCATAAAAGGCCGGCAGTCCCGGCAGAGGATATTTTCCTTTCTGCATCTCATATCCTCGATACCGCAGATCCGCCGAATGGCTCCCATTGAGCAGTTCCAGCTCTATGGAAGGCAGGCGGAAATCCCCCACTCCGCAGGTGGAATATTCCTGGGGCATCACATCGAGAGAATATGTGCGGTCGCTGCCGGCTTCGTTCGGATTCGGAGAAAAGCTGTGGTCCGCGCACTGGATCAGGGCGGAAAGGTCGCTGTCCGCATCGACAGGCTGGCCATAGTAGGCATGCAGCAACACACGATAGCGATCCACTTTCATCTGGTACATCGTATGGCGGGTCAGCAGCGTAAAAGTCTGGTTTTGTTCGTTATGTATGATCATAAGACGCTCCTTGTATGATAGTGATACATTTTTAGGGACACACGCGCATATCCGCCGTATGCCCCCAAACATTCTATTACTTACTGCCGGTCATGGCAATACCCTCGATAAATTGTTTCTGGAAGAACAGGTACAGGATGACCATGGGCAGCATAGCCAGCAGGCTTCCGGCCATCAGGACCGGGAAGTTCGTGGAGAACTGGCCGCGCAGGGTGGCAAGACCGGAGGAGAGAGTCATCATCTTCAGGTCAGAGTTTACCACCAACGGCCACATCAGGTCGCTGTACGCAAAGACTGCAGTGAATACAGTCAGCGCCGCCACAGAGGAGCGGGTCAGCGGGAACATGATCTTTGTAAAAGTCTGCCACTGGTTGCAGCCGTCCAGATAGGCGGCTTCCCCGATCTCTTCCGGGATGGCCAGATACGCCTGGCGCAAAAAGAATGTGCCGAACGCGCTGACCAGGCCGGGGAATACCAGAGCCGCCACCGTATTGGCCAAGCCTAATTTTGCCACCATCTGATACTGCGGGATGATGAAGATCTGGCTGGGCAGCATCATCTGCATCAACACGATGCTAAAGAGAATGTTTTTCCCTTTAAATTTCAGCTTCGCAAAAGCGTAACCGGCCATGGAGCTGAACAGCACGGCGAAGATCACGCGGAAAATGATCATCAAGATTGTGTTTGTATACATATTTACGAAAGGCAGGCTCTTGAGCGCGTCCGTAAAATTCTCCGGAATCAGATGCTTCGGAAAAATTGTGGGCGGAATCTGCATACTCTCGGCCACGGTCTTTGAGCTGGTCAGGATCATCCACACAAAGGGAAAGACCATAATAATGGAGCCGATAATGAGCGCCGCGTAGGTGATAATCTTGCCGATGCGTTTTGAATTTTTCATGATAATCTCTCCTTACACTTCGTAATTGACCCATTTTTTCTGGCCAATGAACTGGAATACTGTGGCAACGCCGATGATTAATACGGTCCAGACCGCGATGGCGGAACCCGAACCGCGGCTGCCGGCGACGAATGATTCCCGGTAAAACAGATAGATTAAGCTCTGTACGCTGGTCAGCGCCGGGTTTGTCTCCTCCACCATCATGTAGATCAGGTCATAGACTTTTAAGGAGGTCATCAGGCGCATGATCATGGTCACAAACAGGGTCGGGGAAACCATTGGCAGGGTAATCTTGAAAAACTGTGTGATCTTGCTGGCCCCGTCGATGGAAGCCGCTTCATAGTAAGATTTTGAAATATTCTGCAATCCGGACAACAGCAAGACCGCGTCATAGCCGATGGCGCTCCAGACCGCTACGATGGAGCATGAGATAAGAGCCACCTTGGGGTCAGTGATCCAGGCTATGTGAGAACCGAAGATCTGATTGAGGATGCCGTATTCGCTGTTAAAGATCCACCGCCATACCATGGTGACAGCCGCCGGGGCGCACACCATGGGCAGGAAGAAGATGGTCCGGAAACCGCCCTTGAACTTCACCTTGGCGTTAAGCAGGATCGCCACCAGCAAGGAGATAAAGATACCCACAGGGACCGTCAGGACACAAAAGATCAAAGTGTTTCCGGTGGCCCTCCAGAAATCGGCATCCTGGAACATGTTGATATAGTTTTCCAGCCCGACAAACTTGTAATGGCCGAAGCCCAAGTGTTTGCAGAAGCTGGCGTAGATGGTCTGGATAAAAGGCCATACGTTGAGCACGATCAGCCCGATGATGGTGGGCGCGATCATAAAATACCCCCAGGCCTGTTCCCGTTTGGCGGCAGTGGACATTTTTCCTTTTTTCATAGCAGATCCTCCTCTTTAGTCTTCCGCCAGTTTTCTGGCAGTCTCTGTATCCACGATCTTCTGCATATTTTCAAGCCCGGTCATCAGATCCTGGTCACCGGAATAGACCTTGGTCAGTTGGTCTAAGACCTGGCTTTTCCATGCCGGGCTGGCAGAATTATAGACAGCCTGGACGGCGTAGTCAAATTGCTCAAAGATGATATCCAAGTCCAGCTTTTCATCATACGCGTCAAAAGCGCTGCGCCAAGTCTCTTCTGTGCCGAGATAAGCAGGGATCGCCGCGCCGTTTTCCCCCTGGATGCGCTGGGCTTCCTCAGTCCCGAAGAATTTAAGCACGTCCAGGGCCGCCTCCAACTGCTTTCCGTGGGCGCCCGTGGAGTAACACAGGCCGTTGGACATGGTCGCCCGGCCGTCGCCGCTTTCGGGATCGGGGCATTTCGGCAGCTTTGCGATGTCCCATTTCCCCCGCATCTCCGGATAATTCTCCATTAACTGCGGCAGATTCCAGTTGCCCTCCATGTACATGGCGCCCACCTGGGAGAAAAAGGCCGTGGCGGGAGTCGTCTCCGTAAAATATGTCTGTGTGGGACACCAGTCGCAGTCCTGCATCCCTACATAAAATTCGATTCCTTTAACAGAAGCCGGCTGCGTATAACCGGCTTTGGTCTTGTCTTCATTCAGTATGTATCCCCCTGCCTGGTAGACAAAAGGCCAGTATCCAAGCTGATCATCGTTATAGGCCATGAAGCCGTACTTGCCAGTGGTCTTATAAATCTTTTCGGATGCGCTGACCAGATCATCCCAGGTCCAATCATCGTTGGGATATCCGACGCCGGCCGCATCAAACATTTCCTTGTTATACACCAGATGTCCATTGTCCTTATCCTTGGGCACTCCGTACATCTTTCCGTCGCTGCCGCTGGCGTTGCTGCGGGAGATCTCAGAAAAATGCTCTTCATAATAATCATCCGACACATCGTCGTAGAGATGAGACACATCCGCCAGCATCCCGAAATCGGCATAATACAGGAGCTGGTTGGTGTGCATCCAGAAGATGTCCGGCAAAGTGTTGCTTTCTGCAGCCGCCTCCAGTTTTGTCCAGTATTCCCCCCAACTGGTGGCCTGCACGTCGATGACCACATTCGGATGCTGCGCCGTGTAAGCGTCGCACATGGCCTGCATGCCGGGACGCTGATAGACATCCCAGATCTGGAAGGTCAGATGGGTCTTGCCGTCTGAAGCTTTGCACCCGGTCAGGGACAAAAGCAGCAGCAAGGACAAGATGACGGCAGTCATGCGGGATATTTTTCTCATAACTATCTTCCCCTTTTCATATATTTTTTGCCTGCAAAATGTAAGAAAAGACGGTCCGGACTTTATTTCTATGTATCTCGCATAGGCTAATTGTATTATAAATTGCAAAGAAAACCCCTGTAAATGAAACAATGTGCCCAAAATATACCCTCGTTCACCAAAAGTCACATTTTTGCATATGAATGTGAAATTTTTATATAGCTGATTTTTCACTCGTGTTTAATTAAAGAAAAGCTACGCGCTCATCCCAAATGCTACCCGATTGATTTCTGCATACATTTTTGCTATACTCTTTGTATTATGAAATCAAAAAAAGTTACATTTGCCGATATTGCGGCTTACACCAATTTTTCCAAGACTACCATCTCCCGCTATTTCAACAACCCGGACTCCCTGACTCTGGAGAACCAGCAGAAAATCGCGGACGCGCTGGTGGCCCTGGACTATAAGGAAAACAAAGTGGCGCGCATTCTGGCCAACGGCAAAACCGAGTTCGTGGGCATTCTGATTCCCAATCTGTACATGCATTATTACGCGGAAATGCTCAACCAGATTCTGGCCACCTATGAGACTTACAACTATAAATTCCTGGTTTTCGCGGGGCACGAGAAAAAAGACGTGGAGCGAAAATACATCCAGGAACTGCTGGCCTACAACATCGAGGGCATGATTGTGCTAAGCCCCACCATCCCCTCGGAGGAGCTGGCCTCCTACAACATTCCCGTGGTGGGCATTGAGCGGGAAGACCGCCACATATGCAGCGTGAACACCGACAACTACATGGGCGGCGTCCAAGCTGCCAGCCTTTTGAAAAAATGCGGCTGCAACGTTTTCATCCACATCAACGCGGATATGCCAAAAACCACCCCGGCCTACGGCCGCATCCAAGGCTTCGTGGACATTTGCGGGGAACATGGCCTGCCCCACGAACTGATTTTCACGGACTTTACCAACGTCTTTGAGGAAAACCGCCGAAAGCTGCTTCAGATTGTAGAAACGCTGGAAGAGAAATATCCCCATGAGATAAAGGGCGTTTTCATGCCCAACGACACCCACGCCAATGTGCTGCTGAACCTGTTAATCCGAAAATATGGCAAATTGCCCGACACATACCGGATCATCGGCTTCGACAACTCCCCCATATCCAGCGAGGCCGTGATCCCCACCAGCACTGTGGGGCAGCAGATTTCCATAATCGCCAGCGAAGCCATGGAGCTTTTGTCCATGCAGATGAACGAGCGGAAAAAAAGAAGGCCCACGCCTTTGGCCGAGCCCATCCACAAAATCATCCCGCCCGTGTTAATCTGCCGGGAGACCACCTAAATAAGAGAGCAAGAAAAATGTGCAGCGTTATGACAATTTAATATGCTTAATCGGGCAGCCAGCAGGGCGGCTGCGGTTCCCTGCTCTGGTCTTGAGAGGAAGGGATGCTCATGAATACTGGCAACCGCCAATCTGATCGCTGCAATACTTAAATATAGCCATAAAAAATGGCCGTCCTGCTCTCTGGTAAAAATTGGACGGCTATTTATATGCCATACGCGTAAATATTTCAACTATATATCTGGCATTAAATAATCGCCATCTATATATAATTTTCAATCCGCCAAGAAACCGCCTGACAAATATGGAGGAATTTTCAAAAATCATGAAAAAAAGAACCTCAATCACCCAATGGCAGCACGAAATCCTAACGCTTCACCTGCCCAAAGAGGGCCTCTACGTGGACGCCACCATGGGAAACGGACACGACACTTTATTCCTGTGCCGCCTAGCCGGCCAGAAAGGCCATATATACGCTTTCGACATCCAGCCGGACGCCCTTTCAAACACCCGCGCGCTGCTGGAAAAAGAAAACATGCTGGACAGAGTTTCCCTGATTCTGGACAGCCATGTGCATATGGGAAAATATCTGGAGCCGGAATCCGCCGACGCCGTCCTGTTCAACTGCGGCTATCTGCCCGGCGGAGACCATCATCTGGCCACCCGGCCTGAAACCACCGTGCAGGCCATCCACGCGGGACTGCGTTTACTGAAATCCGGCGGCGCTTTAAGCCTCTGCCTTTACAGCGGCGGCGACACCGGATTTGAAGAAAAGGATGCCGTCCTTCGACATTTGAAAGAACTGGACCCCAGCCGCTATACGGTCATCGTCCAGGAATATTACAATCATCCCAATCACCCGCCTACGCCCGTCTTCCTGTTCAAAAAATAAGGCTGCAAAAAACACAGGCTCTGACAAAGAGCGACTTTGGAATCCACTTCCAGCGCCGCTCTTTTCCCGTAATCCGTTTTCAGTTCCTTTAATTTTCCAAATTTACTGCCGAATCTTCACATGCGCTTCCCGAAGCTGCATCTCCGACACCTCGCCTGGTGCGCCGCACATCAGGTCCTGGGCGTTGCCGTTCATGGGGAACGGAATCACCTCACGGATATTTTCCTCATTGCGCAGCAACATCACCATACGGTCAATGCCCGGCGCCATGCCCGCGTGAGGCGGCGCGCCGTACTGGAACGCATTGTAAAGGGCCCCGAACTTCACTTTCAGGTCTTCCTCCGTATAGCCTGCAATCTCGAAAGCCTTCACCATAATCTCCAGGTTGTGATTCCGCACAGCCCCGGAAGACAGCTCCACGCCGTTGCACACCACGTCGTACTGATATGCCAAAATTTCCGACGGCTCCTTAGAAGCCAGCGCTTCCAGACCGCCTTGCGGCATGGAGAATGGATTATGGGTAAAGATGTATTTTTTCTCATCCTTATCATACTCATACATCGGGAAATCATTCACATAGCAGAAGCGGTACGCGTTTTTCTCACAGATGTCCAGCCGTCTCCCCAGCTCATCCCGAATCTGCCCGGCGTAAAACGCCGCCTTATCTTCCTTATCCGCCATGAAGAAAATGGTGTCCCCCGGCTCAAGCCCGGCAATCTGGGCGATTTCGCCCTTCATGTCATCCGGGATAAATTTGTCGATGGGTCCTTTATACGACCGGTCTTCCTGCACTTCCAGATAACCCAGACCGCCCATTCCGATGGAAGTGGCGAATTTCAACAGCTTTTCATGGAAGCCCTTGGACATATCCGCGTGCACCCGGATAGCCCGCACCGTCTTCCCATGGAAAGGCTTGAATGTGCATCTCTGGAAAAAGTCCGTCACGTCCACGATCCGCAGCGGATTTCTCAAATCCGGCTTGTCCGTGCCGAACTGAAGCATAGCCTGCTTATAGCTGTAAATGGGATACGGCGCCTGGGTCACCGTATAGCCCTCCGGCGCAAACTCCTGGAATGTGGACGTAAGAATCTCCTCGCCCACCCGGAACACATCTTCCTGGGTGGCGAAGCTCATCTCCAGATCCAACTGGTAAAACTCTCCCGGTGACCGGTCCGCCCGGGCATCCTCATCCCGGAAACAGGGCGCGATCTGGAAATATTTATCAAATCCGCTGACCATCAAAAGCTGCTTATACTGCTGCGGCGCCTGGGGCAGCGCGTAAAACTTCCCTTTAAACTTCCTGGACGGCACAATATAGTCCCTGGCGCCCTCCGGCGAAGAAGCGCACAGAATCGGCGTCTGAATCTCCAGAAAGCCCATCTCTTCCATCTTTGCCCGCATAAAACTGATGATGCGGGAGCGGTAAATCATGTTGTCCCGGACCTTTTTATTGCGCAGGTCCAAATACCTGTACTTCAGGCGCACATCCTCCCGCGTCTCCTTAGAGGTCATCACCTCAAAAGGAAGCTGCCTGTACACTTTGCCAAGGGTTTCTATGGTATGCGCCTCCAGCTCAATGGTGCCGGTAGGGATTTTCGGGTTATACGTCTCTTCGTCCCGGTGTTCCACAGGACCTTCAATGCAGACGCAGTCCTCTTTATTTATCCCGTCCAGCAATTCCGTCTTGCGGATTACCACCTGCAGCACGCCGTACATATCCCGCAGGTCAATAAAAGACACGCCGCCGTGATCCCGGATATTCTCCACCCATCCGGCCACTTTCAGCGTTTTCCCCACATCTTCCTCTATAATCTGATCCAGAGTCCGGGTCCGGTAAATGTTTTCATCATTCATAGGCTCCTCCTATCTCCTATCCTACTCTAATTGTTTCATTATATCTTGGGTAAATCTTCCTGTCAACGCCCATTTGACGGCCCTGCGGCATTTACTGTGAAAATCCGCCGCCGGACAGACGGCATGCTTCCAGGGACGCCAAATGCGCCCAACTGCGGGCGCATGCGGGTTTGCCATGAAAGTCCGCCGCCCAGACGCCTCGCGGGATAGCGCATGGCTGAACTGTTACACTTTCCTAACAAAATTTGCGAAAATTGGTTGACACATCGTTTTTCCTATAATATAATTACTCAATGTGACATAATTGAAAAATGCTACATCCAATGCCCCGGTAAAAGCATTTTATCATGAATAGACAGCGAATGTAAGTGTGTAATCGTTCAATTTCAGGAGGGAAAACCATGAAAACATATATGGCTAATCCAGATAAAATCGAGAGAAAATGGTATGTCGTGGACGCAGAAGGCTGCACCCTTGGCCGTCTGTCATCCGAGATCGCCAAGATCCTAAGAGGAAAAAACAAACCGCAGTTCACTCCCCACGAAGACACCGGGGATTATGTGATCGTAACAAACGCCGACAAAGTCAAAGTGACCGGCAGGAAACTGTCTCAGAAAATCTATTACCATCACTCGGGATACGTTGGCGGATTGAAAGAAACTACACTCAACGAAATGTTGAAAAAGAAACCGGAAAAAGTCATTGAGCTTGCTGTAAAAGGCATGCTTCCGAAAGGCCCGCTGGGAAGAAAAATGTATCGGAAACTTTTCGTATACGCAGGCCCGGAACATAAACACGAAGCGCAGAAACCGGAAGCGATAACATTTTAGTGAGGAGGTAGAGAAGATTGGATAGCGCAAGATTCTATGGAACAGGAAGAAGAAAAAAATCAGTTGCAAGAGTATACTTAACGCCGGGAACCGGCAAAATCACCATCAATAAAAGAGACATCGACGATTATCTGAGCCAGGAAACCTTAAAAGTGGTTGTGCGCCAGCCGCTGGTTGCCACGGAAACAGTTGATAAATACGACGTGCTGGTAAATGTGCACGGCGGCGGCTTCACCGGACAAGCCGGAGCCATCCGCCACGGCATCGCCAGAGCGCTTTTACAGGCAGACGGAGAATTCAGACCCATCTTAAAATCCGCAGGCTACCTGACCAGGGACCCAAGGATGAAAGAGAGAAAGAAATACGGCCTCAAAGCCGCACGCCGCGCGCCGCAGTTTTCAAAGAGATAATTTCACCACAATTTCAAAAAACCTTAAAGACTCCCGGAAATCCAGCGTTCTCGGGAGTTTTTTTCAATTTTATATAAGACTCAATAACTTTCTAAAAATGCCATAAATTTTACCCGGGAATTCAGACAATGGATTCTGGATTTTCCCCGGGAACAGCTGCCCGGAATCTATGCGCAATTAGAAAAATATCAAAACGACAGGGAAATCTTTGTCTTCCACTCCAGAAGCGAAGCCAGCGATTACCTGCGGCAATTGCCAAAAGGATAAAACATGCAAGAGAAGAAATACGAATTTTTACTGGCGGCGGTCATATCCGCCAGAGCCACGTCCTTTATTTTCAGCAAAATCATCCTGCAGGACATCCGCCCCTTCAACGTATTGGCCATACGGTTTCTGGCGGCGTTCCTTTTGCTGACCCTACTGTTTCACAGGGAGATGGCCAGGCTCACCAAAAAAGCCCTGACCTCAGGGATTATCATCGGATTTTTGTTTTTCATCACCATGGCCTTTGAAATGCTGGCGCTGGAACAGGCGGCTTCATCCCTGGCGGCCCTGCTGGAAAACTGCGCCATCTTTTTTGTGCCCCTGTTTGAGCTGGCCCTATTCAGAAAAATCCCCGGCAAAATGACGGTTTTGAACACCGCTCTGGCCATGGCGGGCGTGGTTTTGCTGGCTGTGCAGCAGGGGAATTTAACGGGCGGTTTCACATTCGGTCTTTTGTCGGCCGTGACCTACGCGCTTGCCATCATCGCCACCGACCGGCTGACCAGCGAAGAACACTCGCCCCTGGGCGTGGGCATCGTGCAGGTCGGCGTCATGGGCGCGTTGTCGCTGCTGTCCACATGTCTGCTGGAGCGGCCCCAGCTGCCTCAGACCGCAGAACACTGGCTCATTCTGGCAATCCTCACCGTGGTCTGCACGGGCTTTGGCTTCACTTTGCAGCCAGTGGCCCAAAGCCGCGTCACCGCCCAAAGAGCCGGCGTATTCTGCGCCATCAGCCCGGCCATCGCGGCGCTGCTGGGCGTAGTTGCGCTGCACGAAAGACTGGGCCTCTTCGGATGGATGGGTCTTCTGCTGATCCTTGCCAGCCTTATTTTGCCCTATATCCACTGAATCATCGCCTGCCGCGCTCCACCAGCCTATAACTCTCGTCCAGGAAGTCCAGCGCCGTCTCCGGGCTGACGCTGCCGTCCAGCAGCAGGCTGAGCCAGAATTTTTTATTCATATGGTAGCCCGGCCGGAATCCATTTGCCTGCGCCAGCAGGGCTATCCGCTCCGGGTCCGCCTTCACGTTCATCACATCCACCGTCTTTGTCCCCTCCAGCCCCAGCCGATCCCGGGACACCTGCATAAACACCGCGTACCATTTTCGATTCCGGCTGTTCCGCAAAATGGCCGAGGTCGGATCTCTTTTCCAAAGGTATTCGGGCCTGGAGCCGTATCTTTCCTGCGCATACGCAAATATTTTTTCCCGCACGCCGCGCCTCCTCCTCTACCATCACATGAACTGCACAGTCACGCCCGCCGGGTCTTTCACAAAGAAAAACCGCACATCCGGCCCCGGCGACTGCATCGGCGTAACTTCATAGCCCGCTTCTTTCAGCCGGCTGTATTGCTTATCCAAATCCTCCACGCCAAAGCCAATGGAAAAGCTCTGATTTCCCGCATCCTTCGCCTCCGGATTTTGGATAATCTCAATTTTCGCGTCACCGGCCGCCTCCGCCAAAAACACGATCGGCCGCCCCATGGGACGCAAATCCTCCTGTATGAAAAGCCCCGCCTGCTCCTGGTAAAACCGGATTTCCTCCTCAAATTTGTCCGTCTGAATGGTCACATGCAGCATCTTCATAGTAAAACACCTCCATTCTTTTCTAGGCGATTGCGAAACACCCCTTTCACCAACCAGAGTTTGGGCAAAATAGATAAATAAAGAGCGCATCAGAAACGGTTTTAAGCTCCGTTTTATCTATTTTGAACAAACGGAAGATTATGAAATAACAGCTTCGCAATTACCTATTTAAGTATACCATATTTTGTGAAATCATTCATGCCTTCCCTCTTTTTATAATAGATATCTATGCATTATTACTTTTAATCGTTAATTCCTATGAAAAATCCCCCCAAACGCAAAAAAGCAACCAGCGGTTGCGGGATTTCCAAGCGCACTTGGTGGTTGTCAACCGGATTCTGTGCTAAAATACGCTTAATCGATCGAGGAAATGACCGAATCGGCCAACGATAAATAGCAGAAAGAAGGAAGAATTTATGATCTTAGGAGAAAAAATCACCCAACTTAGAAAACAGCGCGACTGGTCCCAGGAAGACCTGGCCTCCCAGCTGGGCATATCCAGGCAGTCGGTGTCCAAATGGGAAAGCGGCGCCTCCATCCCGGATCTAGACAAAATTGTCAGCATGAGCCGCCTGTTCAGCGTGAGCACAGACTACTTATTAAAAGAAGAACTGGAGACGGACACCCTTCCCGCGCTTCCCGAAAAGAAGCAGCCAGAGCCTCTGCGCAGCGTTTCCCTGGAAGAAGCCACCGCATTTCTGGAACTGACCCGGAAAACGGCGGCGAAGATCGCCTCCGGCGTCGCCTGCTGCATCCTCTCGCCCACAGTCCTGATCCTCCTGGGCGGACTCTCCGAGTTCGGCAGAGGCGGCCGCATATCCGAGGATGCCGCCGCAAGTCTGGGCGCCACCGTACTGCTGCTGATGATCGCAGTCGGCGTGGCCGTTCTGGTCTTCAACGGAATGCGTATGGAAAAATATGGCTATATAGAAAAAGAGCCTTTCACGCTGCAGTATGGCGTGGCCGGCATCGTAAAAAAGCGCAAGGAACAATTCGCCCCCACCTTCCGCAAATGCATCACGGTGGGCGTGACGCTCTGCATCATCGGCGTTGTGCCGCTGCTGCTTTTTGGGACCAGCAATGAGGCCGCCGCGACCATCGTCTGCGTACCCGTGCTCCTGTGCTTCGTCGCCGTCGGCGTGTTCCTGTTCGTGTGGGCGGGCGCCATCAACGGAAGCTTTGACAAGACGCTCCAGATCGGCGACCACACGCCGGAAAAGAAAGAGCTGGACCGACGGAGGTCTTTTTTCGCCGGTGCGTACTGGTGCATTATCCTGGCGATCTATATCGGCGTCAGCCTGTATGTGGAAAACTGGCACAAATCTTGGATTATCTGGCCTGTGGCGGGCATCTTGTTCGCGGCCTTTTACACAATCCTCGGCGCCTTCATGGGCCGGAAACGGTAAACAACGAGGGCAGAAAAACCCGGGAGCAAATTTTTTTGACTCTGGTCCCGGGTTTTCTTCCACGGCGGTCACAAACTCCTCGCTCTCTGTCTTCAGTGTTCTATTGCAAATCACCTATTGAAGCGTCACCTGTACCTCCCCCGTCTTAATCTGCCCGGAATAATCCCCGTCCGCGGGCAGGCTGGATAGGAATTTTTGTTGGAATCCCCTATCAATGATCCGCCAAATAATCCATCCACGTCTGACGCCTCTGGGACAGATATGCCAGATAAGGAATCGCCGCCCCCAAAATCAGCAGCGCCGGGAAGAGCGCCAGCATGGGCCCGATCACAAAGTGATATTTCATAAACCACATGCCCCCGGCCATGGCGCGGACAGCCGTGAGGGAGAAAAGGCTTCCCGCCAGCAGCGAGACGGCGATGGTGATTCCCGCGTAATAAAGCCCCTCCAACATCAGCATCCGGGTGCGCTGGGCGGCCGTCATACCGATGGCCTCCATCATGGCGAATTCTTTTTTCCGGGACACGATGCCGGTTAAGATGGTGTTGATGAAGTTCAGGATTCCGATCAGCCCGATTACGATTGTCAGCACGCCGCCGATCAGCACGAACAGTCCCGTCATTTTGGAAAATTCTTTTAAGTAGGTCTGTTTGGACTCAAAGGACATCAGCGGCTCCTGGACATCCGTGTACTGTTTTACAAACTGCACAAAGTCTTCTTCTTTTTTGTCCTCTACGTTAAAAGCATAGCTCATTAGGTAGCGGGGCGACGCCATTTCCAGGAAAACGTCGGAGGTCGTGTAATAGTTGAACATAAGCCCCATCCGGCAGGACAGGCCGTAATAATTTATCTTTACCAGGGAGAGCACTTCAAAGGTCCGCCTGGCGCCGTCCGCCTGGACCATTGTGACCGAATCGCCGGGCAGGTGCATGGCCGTTTCCGGCATGGGCACGTCGTTGTCGTCGACTTGCACGCCGCTTAAAATATATTTACCGGTGGCCAGCTTCTGGCGGATAACATCCAGGTCTTTTTCCCCTTTCCAGACCTCGATTTTGCCAAGGGGGAAATCGTCCAGCCCGTAGAGGATGGAGGCGCTCCGGTAGGCGCCCTGCTCATCGGGCGCATATTCCACCTGCTGTTTGCCCCACGTCCGATAGGGATTTCCGTTTTCGTTCAGTTTGATGTGGTCGGGCGCCTGGTACGAAGCGGCTTCCGGCGCTACCGTTGCGGTTCCGTAAATCCGTCCGCCCTTTTCAAAACCGTCCTGGGCCTCGCAGGCTTCGATGAAGGATTCGCTTAAATTCTCCTGGTCGATGGTATTGTCCGTAGAGCCCCAGTATTGGCTGTTAAAATACCTGGCGTTGGCAATGAGAAAATCGGAGGTCACGAATTTCTTCAGATATTTATCCAGGTCAAAGGAATTGGTGATGGTAAAAACGCTGTTTAACAGGATGACCGCCAGGGAGAGGGAGGCGATTGCCACAGCCGTCCGCCCCTTGTTTCGCGCCAAGTTGGCCAGCGCCATGCGGAAAATGCGGCCGCCGCGGAGGCTTTTTTTCTGCCGGGGCTGCTTTTTGGGCTGGGCATTGTCCGTGTAGCGCACGGCTTCCACCGGAGAAACTTTCGCCGCCATGCGGGACGGTTTCCCGATGGAGGTAAATACCGTGAGCAGGCTGAAAAGCGCCGAGCCGATGAGAATCAGCGGGTGGAAGGAAACCTTCGCTTCGCCCTGGTAAGTCGTGCTGGCCAGGATGTGGGGCACAATGCCTTTTCCGATGAAAAATCCTGTGACAATCCCCAGTGGAATGCCAAACGCGGACAGCGTAAGCGCCTGCCGCCGCAGAATCATTTTCATCTGCCGCCCGGTGGTTCCCACGGTTTTCAAAAGGCCGTAGTAGCGGATGTCCTTCGTGACGGATATCTGGAACACATTGTAAATAATCAGATAGCCGGTGAGGAAAATCAGCAGCAGCCCCACGGCGATGGCGGCCATGGTCAGCGGGTCGGCCTCGGCTCCGTCGGAAACATAGGCCCAGTTGGCGTTGGCGGCGATGTAATTTTCCTGCGTTTCGTCCGTGGAATAGCCGCAGTCGGTAAGCGCCTTGTCCAGCTTCTTCTGGATGCCCAGGGAGTTGGCGAAATTCACGTCCATGCGGATGGCGCCGGTGGCGGAAAAATCTTTGTCATAGGTATAGGTCAGCTCATCGGCGTGCTTTGTCAGGTAGTCGTCAGAGACCAGGGCGAATCCCACGTTCAGGGCGGGGTCGGCCCGCGTTACGCCGCTGACCAGGAAGGTGCGCCGGACGGCCTTTTCATCGCTGCCGCGCAGGCGCATCTGAAGCGTCACTTCCTGTCCGGGTTTCGCCTCTAAGCCCAGCAGCTCCATGGAAACCTCGTCCATCAGGATTTCGTTGGCCTTTTTGGGGGCCGCGCCTTCCAGGATTTCCACAAAACAGTGTTTGTAGTGGTAGGCCGGATAGTACCAGGCTTCCATATGGCGTTTGAGAAATTCCGGGTTTTCGATTTCATCGGCCACCAGTATGCAGGGCGCCGATTCCCGTATGGATGGGTGCGCCTTTAATTTCTCATACTGTTCCCGGGTCAGGTTTTTGAAAACTCCGTGGCTGTCGCCGCCGGCCTGGCGCATGGTGGCCAGCTGGAAGCTTTCGATGGCCCCCAGGCTGATGGTGAATAACGTGGTAAATAAAAGCGTGGTCAGGGCGATGGCCAAAATGGCGATGCGGTTTCGGGCGCGGTTGCTTTGAAAGCTTTTGTCCGCCAGCCGCCGGATGAATTTTTTATTTTTCACTTTACGCATGATGGCCGCCCTCCTTTACTAGCCCGTCGCTTTTGATGCGGCCGTCCTCAATCCGTATGATCCGATCCGCCAGCTGGGCGATTTCCTCGTTGTGGGTAATCATGACCACCGTCTGCTTAAAGCGGTCGCTGCTGACCTTCAAAAGGCTTAACACGTCCTGGCTGGTGACGGAATCCAGGTTCCCGGTGGGTTCGTCCGCCAGCAGAATCGCCGGTTTCGCCGCCAGCGCCCTTGCGATGGCCACCCGCTGCTGCTGGCCGCCGGAGAGCTGGGAGGGCAGGCTGAATTTCTTGGACGCCAGCCCCAGGATTTCGATAATTTCTTCCACGTACTTCTTGTCTGGCTGTTTCCCGTCCAGTTCTACGGGAAGAATGATATTTTCATACACGTTCAAAACCGGAATCAAATTGTAGCTCTGGAAAACGAAACCGATTTTCCGGCGGCGGAAGATGGTCAGTTCCTCGTCCTTTAGCTGGGAAATGTCCCGGTTGTCCACCTTCACCGTTCCGGACGTGGGCCGGTCCAGCCCGCCCAGCATGTGCAGCAGCGTGGATTTTCCGCTGCCGGAAGTGCCCACCACAGAGACAAAGCTTCCCTGCTCCACCCGAAGGCTGACCCCGTCCAGGGCCTTCACCAGTGTCTCCTCTTTTCCGTAATGTTTGGTCAGATTGCTGGTTTGTAGAATATCCATAGAGATTCCTCCTTGCGATTGTTTAAGGATTGGTAATTGCGAAACTGTCGTCGCGCGTTCCGCAACTGCCTTGTTTAAGGATATTATACAGGAATATTCTTTCCACATTCTTTCAGAAATCTAACAGAATTGCAAGGATGTTTTTTGTGGAAGCGTTTTTTCGTTTGTGCTATACTGATAACAGAAAACTATAAACGTGCGAATTGTGGAAAGGTTATTTGCTAGAGCGTGTTTGAAAACCTCAGTATTGTAGTAAAAATGCACAAATGATA
>CAYOWU010000066.1:0-16946 GCA_964407765.1 uncultured Lachnospiraceae bacterium | reverse complement strand
AAGTTTCGCCTGAGTAACTCAAAACCCACTTTGTGGATTTTGCTTACCCGGCAACTTTGTGTTGCCACGTCACCGTTGATACACTGTAAGCCGCCTGCACCATAGTTTTACACGGTTGCCTCCCCTAATCTTGTTCTACAGTTCTCTATATAGAAATATTTTTAAAATGATGGTATAATATGTCATAAAACAGAGACTCTATTAGAGTTTGATGCCTGGAGGTGCTATATGTCAGCAACTATTACCAAAATCAAATTGATCAATTATAAGAGATTCAAGAATTATACTATTGAGCCAAAGCCGCATATTAATATATTGATTGGCGATAATGAATCTGGAAAAAGCAGTATTCTTCAAGCAATAGATATTGTTGCAAGCGGAAATGTCCATAGAGTTGAAAACATGGGTTTGGATCGCTTGATCAATATTGAAGCGGTGCAGGAGTTCAATGCCGGCCAAAGGACTTATGATAACCTGCCCCAAATGGTCATAGAATTATATCTTGATGGCGAGTTTGGCCATGATGTCAATGGCAAGAACAACTCAGATAGGATTATTTGTGATGGGATTAGGCTTATATGTGAACCAAATCCCGATTTCCAAAATGAGATAGCAGAGTCTTTAAAAGACCAGGATGATTATTTTCCATATGACTATTACAAGATTCGTTTCTCGACATTTGCGGATGAAGGATATACTGGTTATAAAAAGAAATTACGGAGCATTTTGATCGATAGTTCTAATATGAATTCGGATCACGCAACGAATGATTTTATAAAACGCACTTATTTTCAATACACGGAGGATAATGTCAAAGAACGTGCGATCCATAAAGGTAAATATAGACAGATGCGTGACAACTTTCAGTCATCAAGCCTTCAGGAATTAAATAGCCGAATACCGTCCGGAAAAAGTTATGCGTTTGGATTAAAAGCGAGTTCTGCTATGAGTCTCGAAGACAATTTGATGATCTATGAAGATGAAATTGGAATTGATAGCAAAGGAACCGGAAAACAGGTTTTCATTAAAACTGACTTTGCGCTCGAGCGTTCTGGCACGAATATGGATACTATCTTGATTGAAGAACCGGAAAATCACTTAAGTCATGTAAATTTACGAAAATTGGTTCAACGTGTTGCAGATGCTCAGAATGGTCAGCTATTTATTACAACGCATAATAGCTTGATCAGTACTCGTCTGGAATTGCAGAATCTTATTATTCTAGGAAAAGAAGCTATTGGTAGCCCCGTATCGCTTCAAAATTTGGATCAGTCAACGGCAAAATATTTTATGAAAGCACCTGTGGCTAATATCGTGGAGTTCGCCACATCGCGTAGGGTAATTTTGGTGGAAGGTCCGTCTGAATATATGTTGTTTGAGAAATTCTACATAACGGAAACTGGCCATAGACCGGAGCAAGATGATGTACACCTTATTGACGTGCGTGGGCTAAGTTTCAAAAGGTATTTAGAGATAGCCCGATTGATCCACAGTAAAGTCGCAGTTGTTACGGATAATGACGGAAACAAACAGAAAAACTGTATAGATAAATACAGCGACTTTGATGGGTGTGCTGATATCGAGATTTTTAGCGAAGACGATAACGAGAAAAGAACGTTTGAAATCGTTTTGTACAATGACAACAAAGAGCTTTGTGATGGGCTTTTCAACGATAAACCTCTAGATTATATGCTTGGAAATAAGACCGAGGCTGCATATTCCCTACTGGAACAAACGAAGGATATCGTGGTCCCTGGTTATATAAAAGGAGCAATTGAATGGATAAGAAAGTGATATTTGCCGTTGCTGGTTCTGGCAAAACAACCCATGTTGTTAAAAGTTTATCTTCCAATAAGAGGTCATTGATCATTACATATACTACGGCTAATTATGATAATCTGCGTAAGAAAATAAACAGAAAATTTAATGGCATATGGCCAGAAAATGTAACTTTAATGTCGTATTTTTCTTTTTTATACAGTTTTTGTTATAAGCCTTTTTTATCGGACAAGCACAAAGCAAAAGGCGTGATATATAAAGCAAATGAAAACAGATTTTACCGCCAAACAGATTTAGGCTATTACATGACACAAAATCGCTATTTATATAGTAATAGGCTTGCTCTGCTTTTAGAAAAAGAAGGGGTGCTAGATGATATAAAGCTACGTATTTGCACATATTTTGACGAATTTATTATTGATGAGGTTCAGGATATTGCTGGACGTGATTTTGCATTTTTAGAAAGTCTGATGGAAAACCCGTTAGATATGCTTTTTGTAGGTGACTTTTATCAGCATACATTTGATACTAGCCGAGATGGAAAGGTAAATGGAACTTTGTTTGATGATAAGAAAAAGTATGAAGCGCGGTTTTTGAAAAAGGGCTTTTCAATCGACAATACAACATTGCAAAATAGTTGGAGATGTAGTAAAACTATCTGCAATTACATTAACGACCATATCGGAATCAGAATATCATCAAATCGATCAGCAGACGATGACACCGAAATCAAATTTGTAGACGATGAGAAGAGAATAATGTCAATACTTGCAGACGAGAATATAATAAAACTTCACTATCAAAATGGGGCTAAGTTTGGTTGCTGTCACAAAAATTGGGGCGAAACAAAAGGAGAGGATCACTATAAGGATGTATGTGTGATGTTAAATAAGTCCACTGCAAGGAAACGCACTGCTGGTAGGTTATTAGATCTGCCACCATCCACTAGGAATAAACTATATGTAGCAATTACACGTGCAAAGGGGAATGTTTATTTTATAAATGATTTTTAGATTGGAGGCCTCAGTTTCTCCTGTTTAGCTATCGCCAGTAATAAGGGCACTGGTTATTGAAAATCTAGTTTTATTATAACGTCTTATGGGATAAATATAAACAGCATTTTTTCTGTAAAAGCCTGCGGCATGGATCCCGCAGGCTTTATATTGCTAAGTTACTCACAGCTAAACTGTGTATCGTTAATGTGCTACTTTTATTTTTCCGGCATCTGGATCGGAACTTCCGTCCCATCCCAGAATCGGAACACCAACTTTCTGTCAGCATATACCGTGACGGATTCGATCATAGAGTTCCATAAATCAAGGTCAAATTCTTCTAGAATATCCCCGCATTCCTGTAACTCATCCAAACAACGGCGGATCTGCTCTTTCCTCCCTGACCGCGCTAGAATCTCTTTTTGGATCGCCCCAATTTCTTCTTCCGCCTTTTTGCATTGCGCATCAAGTTCAGAAAAGTGGCGGTTGTATTCCTCCTGGTCTTGGACCTGCTGGGTGTTTTCTTCCATATAAAGACGTAGGCTGTCCATCAGGCTGTCATGTTTATTTTGGGCTTCAGCCAGTTGTTTTTCCAGTTTACTGGTGTCGGCAAGCAGCGGCAGCATTTTCTCAAACTGGGAAATATACTGTTCTTTATCGCCCAGTATTTGATTGAACGCTTTCACAAATGATGTTTTGATGGCTGGCTCATCCAGATTAGGGGTGGAGCAAGCCGTTTTTTCTTCATATTTCTGGTTACAACGCCAGATATATTTGCGGTGCTTACTGTTGCTATGCCAGACTTTCCGCCCATAGTAACCGCCACAGTCCCCGCAAATAATCTTTGCCGTAAACGGGCTGCTGCGGTGCAGCTTATGACGTTCTGGCCGCCGCCTTTCGATCTCTTCCTGCACTAGATCAAAGGTCGCCGGGGTAATGATTGCCGGATGGGAATCCTTAATGTAATATTGCGGGATCTCCCCGCAGTTTTTCTTAATACGTTTGGTCAGGAAATCGGCAGTATAAGTTTTCTGGAGCAAGGCATCGCCTTTGTACTTCTCATTCTGGAGAATGCTCATAATTGTAGAAACCCGCCATTTTTCTTTGCCCATCGGCGTAGGGATGCCTTGAGCGGTAAGATGATCGGCGATCGCCCGCACAGTCTGCCCATCCAGAAACCGGCGGTAAATCTCACGTACAATTTCCGCTTCTTCCTCCACAATTTCCAGAATGCCATCCTCGCCTTTCTTATAACCGAGAAAGTTTTTATACGCAAGGGAAAACTTGCCCTCCTCCATGCTGCGGCGTTTGCCCCAGGTGATATTCTCACTAATAGAACGACTTTCTTCTTGGGCAAGGGAACTCATAATCGTGATCATAACCTCGCCCTTAGCATCCAACGTGTAAATATTTTCTTTCTCAAAGTATACTTCCACGTTATATTCTTTGAGTTTCCGGACGGTTGTCAAGGTGTCCACCGTATTACGCGCGAAACGGCTGATGGATTTGGTGAGGATCAGGTCGATCTTGCCGTCCAGCGCGTCTTTTACCATCCGATTGAACCCCTCGCGTTTTTTCGTGTTCGTGCCGGAGATGCCTTCATCCGCATACAGGCCGACAAACTCCCATTCCGTGTTACTTTGGATATGGCGGGTGTAAAAATCAACCTGCGCTTCGTAGCTGGAAAGTTGCTCATCAGAATCTGTGGATACACGGGCATAAGCCGCCACACGCCGCTTTCGTTGCAGCGTCACATCCGCAGTGGATTGATGCAGGCTGGCGCGACTTTCTATCTTCTGGACTTTCCGTGCGAATGTCGCCATTATTTTTCTGCCTCCTTCTTTTTCTGTTTTATGATCTCCAACTGGCGTTCCCGCGCCTTTTGCCGCATCTCCGGCGTCCAGCTTTCTTGGCGGGATGGATGTTGCCAGTGGACACTTTCCATATGTCCATCATGGAAAACATATACCAAGCAGTTATGTTCCGGTATCAAGATCTCTGTAATATTCCGCAGCAGTCCCTCCCGATCCCAGCTCTTGCAACCTAAGACCTCGGAAGTTTTAGCGATAAGGATATCCTCTGGGATCCTTTGTGAGGGGCATTCGGATCTTCCGTACACTTGGAAAGTTGAACATGCCCACTGCGCTTTCTTGGGGTATTTCTTGCCGGACGAGGTTAATTTACGGGAGAAATGCCTGCCGCATATCCCGCACCGGATCAAGCCAGTGAACATATAAGGGTGTTCTGTCGGTTTTGCGGCAGTGTACTTTTTTGCCCGACGCTCCAATTCCTGCTGAACTTTGGCAAAGGTTGCTTTATCCACAATAGCTTCATGGCTGTCTTCAACATAATACATGGGCAGCTCGCCGTGGTTTACCATCTTCTTTTTTGTAATGTGGTCGGATCTATAAGTTTTCTGGAGCAACAGATTACCAGTATAGGTTTCCCGCTGTAAGATGCCGCGGATGGCGTTCTTGCTCCATAAATTCCCACGCCTGGTCGGGATGCCTTCCCGGTTCAGTTTTTTAGCGATCGAGGTAGGACCCATGCCTTTAAGAAAGTCATTAAAGATCTGTTTTACGATCTCCGCTTCTTCGGGGACCACTTGCAGCATACCGTCCTTAAAACGGTATCCGAACGATCCGCCGCCCGTTGGGATCCCGCGCTCGAAGTTCTTACGGATACGCCATTTGACATTTTCCGAAGCGGAGCGGCTCTCCTCCTGGGCAAAGGAAGCCAGCAGCGTCAGCATCAGCTCACCGTCTGAGCTTAAGGTATGGATGTTCTCTTTTTCAAAGTAGATGTCGATCTCCAGCGACTTCAGTTCACGTGCGGTCTCCAGCAGCGTTACAGTGTTACGCGCCAGACGGGTTATGGACTTAGCTATCACCATGTCGATCTTCCCAGCCCGGCAGTCGGAGAGTAGTCTTTGGAACTGTGGGCGGTCTTCTTTGGTGCCGGTCACCGCCTCATCGGCATAGATCCCGGCAAGCTCCCAATCGCCCCGGCTGCCAATATAATTGTTGTAGTGACTGATCTGGGCGGATAAGGAATGTAGCTGTGCATCTTTGCCGGACGATACCCGTGCATAGGCTGCGACACGTTTGCGTTTGACGGGCTGCGTGCTCTTGCCCTCTATTTTGGTTATTTCTCTCATAATACCTCCATTCTTGGCATCCTCTATTACATCTATCACTCACATTGCCACAGAAAGCAAGTGTCATTTTTGATCAAAGGGGCTGCCACGGTGGCATTGCCCACCGTAAAGTTCAGGGAGCCCCATAAGAGGCTCCCCCGTTAATGTGCTACAGTTTTCTCATCTGGTCGATACCGTATACGATGCCAAGCCCGGAACCTGAGTCCCAGTCAACAAACACTGTTGCAGCGTCATCAACTGAGCGGACTGTGCCTCTGTCGCCTGGTTTCAGGTGGCTGTAAGGATCATCCATCTGGATAAGTTCCACCCGTGTGCCTTTTGGGTACATTTTCCGTACCCATTTGACGGTTTCCCGGTCGGTAGATCTGCTATCTGCCATAAGTTTCACCTCCTGCACCCTCTTCCTGCGTCCCATATCCTGCGATATCTGTTTCTTCCAACGGGAAGGTAAGCTCCTGTGCTGTTATGGGTGCCGCTTTTGACGGATTGGGTGGGATTGTGGTATTTTCATTGCGCTCCGGGCGGTGGCCGGATTTCCAGCTGCTGTTGCCGCTGAGGTTCCTCAGCAGGATCTTGCGGGCGGTCTTATACTCGTTGCCAATAAAGCCTAAGCGGATCAGGAATAAACGCATGTTAAACTTGGCGTTATCGACTGGTTTCTCTGTTGCCGTCACCCGCTTCTGCCTCTTAGCCATCTCTGCGATAGCCGTGACTAGCTGAGCGTATGCAACCGCCTCTCCTTCTAGGCCATGCAGGGTGAACCACGGAAAAGCGATCTTCCCGTCACGTTCCACGATCGGCAGGCTGTCCGCTTCCAGAACTTGCCTAAGCAGCGTCGCTTTGCTGGCAACGATCTTCTTTAGGTTTTCCCGCGCTCCTGGCGTAAATCCCGCGTCAGGGAGTTCAATCGTCAGTTTGTTGGGCGCGTCAAGATTTTGCGCATTCTCCAGTATATTTTTATCTGCCGAAACTCCATCCGCTGTAAGCTCTTCCGTTGGATTGTCTGCGGCTACCTTTTCTGCGACAAAGCCCCGTTCCTGCAGATTGCTAACGAGTGCCGCCGCAAGATCGGGATGGATATTGCTGCCATATGACAGCACGCCGCTGCGGTCTACGATATAATCACCGACACGATAGGAGAAACTGGGTGCACCCTGGTAGACAGCAGGCTTATCCAGTATTTGGCTAATAGCTTCGATCAGCGGTTTTCTATCGCTGCCATGGAGATTGTAATCATATTGGAAGTTCATATTCTGCTCCTTTCGTTTGGTTGTACACACATCTATCACTCAGACTGCTGATCCCAGCAAGTCTTGTTTTTGCCATAACAATGTGGAATAATGTGTGTCATTCTGTTTCCGGGGCTTCGCCGGTAAAGAGATAATTAACATATTCTTCCCGGTGTTCTTCCAAATAAATGACTAACTCAAAGTAGTTCTCACGGTTAGCGATCCACTGCACCATGCGGGTGTCCAGCATATTGGTCTCTCCACTCTGCCGGATGGCCTCGATCTGCTCCTTAATTCTTTCCGTCATGCGTTTCACCTCCCTCATATTTTCCAGCCAGATATCCCTCCCAGACTGAGTCAAGAACAGCCTGGCGCAAGATCTTGGCGTCAAACCCAGAATCCTTATAACCCTGCCGGATAGTGTCAAAGTAACTGCACGACGGCGTATCATATGGATGTAGAGCTTCGTTCATGATATAGGCCATCGCCTGCGTCCGTCTGCCGTCCACTGTCACCTTCAGCGTTTCTTTACGGTAAAGATGCGGGCAGCCCTCATAAATGTCGAGAGCATGCTCGTCATTTGGCTGTAACCGCCAGATGAGGACGGGAACTTTTCCGCCCTTATGTTTCTCGATCGTGGCTACGGCAGTCCTTTTGCCCCGAAACATCAGACGGTAGTTCTGTAAATAAGTTGCCTTAACAACTTGCGCTGTCGGGCAGCGTCTTGCCATCTGCTCCAAGTTGAGGTTGGAGCCATAGGCGATATAGAGCCTGTCTTTTGTGGGGTTGTTGTTTTTACTCATGCGTTTTGCCCTCCATTCTCAGTATTTTTGGCACTGATATGTCTTCTGACGTTCTCTCTGGAACCGTACCTCCAGGCGGCGTTGCCGTTCAGATGCTGGCAGAGATGCTCCCTGCAGCTTTTGAACTCGTCGCCGATAAAACCAATACGGTTCAACCACACACGCATTGCAAATCTCTCGTTTTCTTCCTGCACTTTCCGACAGCTTGCGCTCTTTTGCGTAAGAGCCTGATGGTTTAAGGCAAGGGCCAGGGCGATATACGTCCGGATCTTACCGGCATGGAGCGTGCTGTTGAACCCCCTAAGCTCCACTGTATGATTGCCATGGAAGAAACTGTGTAGGTTAAGAAAATGATAGCGGCTGTTATGGTAGTGGCCATTACGGTTTCCCGCATAGCCCTCATACCAGATAGATTCTATCTGCGAAAACGTTTTTGGCTTCGCCTGGTTCATCCGCCGCACTAAGACAGCGTCTATCTTCTTACAATAACGCATCCGCTCCGGCGCAATCTGCAATGACTTATAAAGCAGGTCATTGTGCGCGTAGATGATGTTGACGAAGTTACGAACGCTCCTTGGCGTGTGGTCAGAGCCATCCAGATGGATGTGGATGCCACAGGATCTGTTTGTAAATCCTCCAGCTTTTCTCAGTCTCCGAGCCAAAGCCTGCACTGTGCCGATATCCTCCCGGTAGAGCAGGATGGGGCTGACTAATTCTACGCTGTGGCTGTCGCTGGCGGGAATGGTCCTGCACCCCTCTTTTTTCTGACAATGCAGGCTGCCGTCGTACATGACTTTCCAAACACGTCCATCAGAAGTCGTTATCTTGTGGGTGTCGTAATAGTCCCCGCTGGCAGCAGTCGTACCGTTTAAAAAATGTGAAACAGTCTTTGCCGCTTTTTGCCGGGTGATCCCGGTGAACTCGATCTCCAGACCGAATCTCTCAGTAAACATTTGCCCTCCTTTCTTGCGGCTGTGGACAGCGGAGAGGGGCATGACGCGCCCCAGACCTGGCTGCTCATCATACCGCTATGTTTACTTGGTCTTTATGCTACTGTCTTGTTCCTCTTAGATCCTCCTTTCTCAGAACTCTTTCTGTATCATTGTTGTTTAGCGTCGGACTGACTCTTATCGCGGGACTGTCTGCCGGACGGTATCTTTTCTGTGATGCCGCCATCAGTTTATGATGTTCCGCATTGGTGATCAGTCCGCGCTCATGAAGATGGCTGGCGATGGCGAGCATCGCGCCATATTGTTTTATCTTCTCAGACTGCGCTTTATCCATTACGGCAATCCCTTCCCATAGCGGCTGAGACGGTAACATTCCCTGCCGCATGATCTATGATCTTTTGGACTCTTTATAGCACATGGATATTTCTGCTGTTTCTTTAATAAATCCATAAAGTTTTCTCCATTAACAATTGATTGTATTGTCCGGACTCTTGACACAGCTAAGGCCGGCAAGGTGGGGATGCATAGTTTGGTAGTATTTTACCTATTGTGTATTTTTGCCCATTGCATCCCTTTCCAGGTCTCTTAGACGAATGCAAAGTTCCATCGCCTTTACGGCGACTTCTGGATGCCCGTTTTCCTTTTGCTCTTTACAGACCTTGCGCAAAACTTCTGTCCCAGCTGTAAAATCAAAGTCCAGAGATGTGCCAGCCTGGATCATCTCTGCATCCGGGTCGACGATCTCAGGGCGCGCATCATATCCATACAGGCAGAGGAATATGGTGATCTCTCTGCTAATGTCTTCAATCCTGTTTAATATAGAGCATAGTTCACGCATTGATCTTACTTGTTTCATGGTCCTCCTTTTGGTTAAAAATGATCGGTCACTTTTACATTGGAAAATACATCCCTGCGTATACAGCCACCTCCCCCTTAGCTGGGGCAAAAGCCCGGACGATGGGATCAGGGAACGCTCTCCCCGTAGCGGCTGAGCCGGCGGCATTCCCAGCTGCAGAACTTTTTCTTGCGGTTGCCGAAGCTGATGAATCCCCTGCCGCAGTAATGGCAGCTCAAACGGTAGGGCTTTCGGCTACGGGCCTTGTTCCACCATACAGTGCGACAATGAGTGGAACAGAAGGCCTTTGGCTTTTTGCCTGGGATCCGCACCAGCGGCTCCCCACAATTTTTACAGACGTCAGGATCTGGCTCTGATATGGCCGCAGTCTGTACGCCCTTGCGTCGGCATACGGATTTGACGGTGTTGGGGGAGAGTCCCAATGCGGTGGCGATCCCTGCATAAGTCTCCCCCTGCTGGCGCAGTATGAGGATCGACGTTTTAATCTCTGGTCTTATCATGTTGCCTCCTTTTCTGCCCCTGTCGCCGCCACGATCGCCGCGTGCGCGGCTCTGAGGCGGAGGCCAAGGGCGTGCACTACGTTGACGGTCACGACGTTCCCAGCCTGTTTATAGGCCTGTGTGTCGGGATCTACGGAGAGCGGCTTGTCGATCTCGCAGCGGCCGATGCAGGTAAAACCGCCGGCACACTCCAGTCCGGCGCGGAACCCGCCGATCCCGGCGAACATGTCGAAAAACCGTATCGCATCCTGTTTAGTCATAGCAAACCTCCTTCTAGCTGCTTTACTCCTTAGTAGTTATATGATCTAACAGAGCGTTTCTCTATCCCCTCCCTCCAGGACGAGCTTTTCTAACTCATCACAGGTGATAACGGCAAATAGTTTCGTCTGTTTATCAAACGCTTTCTTTAACTGCCGGATGAGTTTTTCTTTCCGGGTGATGTTGGGCACAATCCAAACCGTTAGAGGGAACATCTCTGATCTTTCCTGCTCCAGACCACTGCGATAATATGCGTGATATCTCTGACATTTCTCAATGATCTTGGTAGGAGATTCGGTGTCAAGGTCAACCTCGATAAAATAACGGTCTTCATATTCCTCAGTCGTAGTCACTGCGTAAAGGTCGGGTTTGAGGGAAAGCGACACTCCAGCGTTGCTGTACGCCCGCCAGCACTCCGGCTCCAGTTGTAGAGCGGCGATCTCCGGCTCGTGCTCCCGACATATCTCTATGAGCTTGATGGCAGTTTCCGCAACGGCCAGGGTGTGGGCTAAAAAATATGCCGAGGGTTCAAAGCGTCTCCGCACCGGAAATGCTTTAGCGTCACGTAGTCGGAGCAGTCTTTCTCCGGCGTGGGTCAGATGCCAGATGAGCGAACTTGACCCGGCGCGTACCCCGCCGATCCTCCGCGAAAGGCTGTCGACCAACCCAAACTCGTTTAGCTTTTTGAGGTTACGGCTTGCGGCACGTAGCCCTGCTGAAGGATTGGCTGCATCAGTAAATAGCAGACGCCCGATCTGCCCAGTCATGAGATAGCGGTGTCTCTGCACTGCTAGGAGTACTTCACGGTCGCGTTCCCCCAGACGGCAGTCGATCTCCATGAGCTGTCTCTTGGACACACGCTGGGGTGTCTGGCTGTCAGTATCAGGGTCGCCGCCCGCAGAAGTGGACTCCGTAACCGGTACGGAGTAGGAATTGCATACCTTATAACGGGAGAAGTCCGGTATCCCGGGCGTTTCCACTCGTGGTCTGTTGTCCCCATTCGTCAATCGGTCCGTCATTGTCTCTTCTTCCTCCCTATGTTGATATCACCGGGATCCTCATCGGCGACAGTGTTGTTTGTTGTAAATATACTGAGATACTCTTTCTCGATCTGCTCTGCGAGGATACCGTAAGTGGCTTGGCTCTCCGCTTTAAGGTCAGCGGCGTCCCGCAAGGCGGGCGGTGGCGGTAAGGTCCTGCCCTGTATCCAGCCGGTGTTCCTTCCCCCTGATCGGAACGAGGCGTAGATCTGGTAGCGGGGTAAGGCCATAAAATCCTCTGCTGTGAGTTCCGGCGCCATTGCTGCCGTCGCTCTAGCGTCACCGCCCTGCATCCCGAACACGATCTTATTCCTGGTATTGGCATCGATCCCGGAACGGATATCAGGTGGGAGCTGGTCACGGTACTGGTGGGCCAGGGTCATCCCAACGCCTAACCCTCTTGCCTGCGCTAAAGCGTCAGATAGATCGGTCGGTAATGACAGATAGTCTTGCAGCTCGTCTATATAGATCTCTACGATGTGTCGCTCTTCCGCCGGGATACCCGCCCGCGACAGAGCCAGTGTCCAAGTCAACCCGACGATCAGTGAGCCCAAGAGCCTCGCGCTCTCTCCTCCGGTCAGACCTTTGTTGAGTGGGATCAGCACAACCTTACGTTTATAAAATAAGTCTGTCAGAGAAAACTTTGGCTCTGCCTGCCCAAGTATGTTCCGAAGACCCGGGCGTAGAGTCAGCTGCCGTAATTTATTGAGTACAGGGGAGATCTGTTGTCTCTTCTCCGTATCTCTCAGAGTCTCAAACTGTTCCCAGAATGGGCGTAGGGCTATCCGGTCTCTGACCTTGCCTGTGATCCTGCGCCGGAAGCCCTCATCCGTTAAGAGCGGCAGTAACCATAAGAGGGTGGCGTTGTCCGTTTCCGCCAGGGTCAGCAGAGCCGCCGTTAACACATCTTGCGTGTAGATCCCCCAGCTATCGCTAAATATCTCTTTCAGGACAGACAGGATAGCGTCAGCGATCAACGATGGATCCCCATATCCCTTGAACGCCAGCGGGTTGAACCCACAAGGGCAGGGGTCGGATGGGTCGATGATTACTACATCCCCCACGCGTTCTCTAGGGATCCGTTCTAGGATTGACGTGACCAGATCCGCCTTTGGATCTAAGACTAGCACACTCCTCCCAGCTGTGATATCCGCCAGGATCAGGTGCAACATAGCAGTTGACTTGCCGCTGCCTGTCGGACCGATGAGATGGCAATGTTCCAGACTGTCCTTTGGGGAGATGCTCAACCACTTTGGACTCATCACGTCCATACTGACAGCGAAGCTGCGGTCAGCTTTCTGGTCGGTCGGGCTCTCATACCAATGCGGCGGCAGAGTGAGCTTTGGATGTAGCCCCGACGTTCCGGGCAGTTCTTCCTCCCCGGCGGGGAGCAGCAGGAAATTGGCTAGCTCCTTTACCGACAGTTGAAACGGAAAATGCCACGGTACATGGGCGGTATTGAGGTCAACAGGCTTTATCGCCTCTTCCCGGATGCGGACCCCCGCCGCCTCCAACACCCTGAACGCGCTGACAACGCTGCGCAGCCGGACGCCCCTCCCCTCTCCAGAGGTCCCGATACGGATAGCGGCTTGGAAAGTATGCTGCTCAGATTTCTCTTTTACGGTCTTGCGACTCTCAGCCGAGGCTTTCTGCACATCGCCGAGTAAGATCTGGAGCCAGGCAGCGTTTGGGTCAGAGAGGCTGGCTGGCACGGGGGATGGAGCATAAGCCCGCCCTAATACGATCTGTATCACCATTTCTATGCCGCTTTTGTCTTCGGTCAGTGCCGCCAGCCCCGCCCGGATGACTGCTTCCGTAATGTCTGTCTTAAGGGAGAGCGTCGGACGGCTGATCCTGAGCTGCTTAGCGACAGTGACGGGCATACGTTTTTCTTTTCCTATGTCATGGAACTGGATGTCGCCGTGCGCCTTGATCGCCGCTTCAATGTTTTTGATGTACCGTTTGGCAGCCCCGAGGAGGTAGCTCACTGTCCCGTTCCGGCTCCGTGCCTCCCAGATGACCGCGCCCCGTGGCGATAATGCGGCAAGGTGGGCGAGAGTCTCCCATACGGCCTCTATCTTATATGGCCTCGCCCAGACCATCTCCTTCCATATGATATCTTCTATCTGATGTTTCAAGAATGCCCACTCCTTCCTGTATATCTTGTGCTCTTTACCATTTTCCCAGATCTTGATCATGTCTGTGCCTCCAGATGCGGTACGCGATGATGATGACAACGACGATGATGGCGATAGTGAGTAGCACTGGCCAGATTTCCAGAATCCATCCGACTGCGGTTTTGAGAAGGAAAGCGGCAAGCGCAAGCATAAAGGTCGCCTCTAAGATCTTTGTGATCAAGTGTTTTGGCGGTTCCAATGGACATCACACCTCCTCCGAAAGCCCAGCGTTGCCAGCCATACTACGTTTTGCCTTTGGGCTATACCTGGGGACAGGGTAGCTAGGGATGACAACATCCGAGTCTATCTCATTGCCCCACACATCCCAGCCAGGCATACGCCTCCTCGCGAACAGCTCCAGATACGGGCCAGGGCTGACGCGTTCTACGATCTTGTGGATCTCTTCAGGCTTATGCGAATGATCTTGAACCTGGAATATACCAAAATTAATCTGATTTTTGCATAATACTGGTGCTTTACCGCGTGTTCCTAACAAAACATGTTCCGTACAGTTCCTCAGGTAAACGCCCAGCCCGATCCGAAGTTTGATCCACGTAAATACGGATCGTGGAGTGAACCCCCATGCCTCCAGCACATCAAATCCACATCGCAAGGTATTATTTGTCACCCATAGCCAGCAATGGCTGTTTTCTTCCGCTAGATCTTTTATGGGCATGGCTTTAATGCGTTCCAGCGGCATCAGATCATAGTGTTTTTCTGCGCCATATGCGCCCCGCTGGTTGATGTCCCAGGGCGGATCCGCAAGGATCGTATGGAATCTCATGATCCTATCATCTGCACTATGGGCATTGTTTTCTATATCGTTCATTGCTCTATCCATAAACTTCTCCTTTCTTGGCTTCTTTGACGCTCATTGAACCCCAGCATAGCCAAAAAACAAAACATGAACGGTTCCAGCTTTTATAGCGACAAGACTCATGCTGACAGGGGTCAGATGCCGGATAAGGTCGTCATATCACGTTGTTGTCAAATGTTATGACATGTATCGTGTCCCCCGTCAGCCCAGCCTGTCTTATATGTTTTTAGTTGTCCCGCCTCGCCCCAAACGCCGCATTTAGCATTTCCTGGTAGGCGGCGTCACTGGCGGATCTGAGAGAGCCTTGCCCTTTGATCGTGCGGCGGAGTATACGGTTTTCCGCTGCGAGCCGCGCGCACCTTTTTTTGTAAACGGAGCAAATGCTCAGAGCTGATATCAGTGCGATAGCTAAAATGACAGACACCGTGATGGACAGCCCGATAAGACATCCAGCGTCTATGTTGTACATACTGGTATCCTCCTTTTCTGCCACAGACTCTTACCATAATCTAGGATCAAGACGCGCTCCATAAGTAAAAGCTGTGGCTACGTTTCCTATGCCATCTGGCGATCGATAGGATCAGAATTTAGTGATCTGCTCCACAGCCCTCATGGCATAAGCGTTGACGATGCTCCGGTAGCGGTCGGCTCCCCATGGGGCAACCTGGTTGAGCATCCCTTCGGCAAGGGATAATCTCCCAACCTGTTCTAAGGCAGTGGCGGTCAATGCTGTGCGGCAGTGGAGGAGCCCCATATCTGCCTGGGTGCGTTTTGCCACGATCCGGCCCTGCCTGGTGCCGGCCCATTCTGCGATGGCATAGTTTTCTTCCGGCATGGCACCGATGACTTCGCCGGTGAATGCAGAGTTGAAGTTTGGTGTTTTGTTTGGTCTGAACATTTTTGATGCCTCCTTTGAAATAGTGGAAAGGTATTGATACCTTTCACATAATAGTCAGTGGAAAGATGAAAATTTTAACCATTAGAAAATTTTTTTGAAATATAGAAAAGAGAAGAGGAGAAATTTATCATACAGTGTGTACTGAATGCCAGTACTTTTTTAGTGTAGACAAAAGGCAAACTCTTTTTGAGAGGGAGGAAGGCTCTCAGCAATCGCTATACAGGCAGAGGTTAAAAAACACTTATGGGTACTGTAGTCAAAAACTATTGAATCCAGCGTTAAGGAAAAGGCCGTCCGAACTGTCAGGTGTGTGTAAAGAAGAGGAATGAACATGCGAAGCACTTACGGAAATGTCGAAAGAATGGAGATTTCATTAAAACCAGAGGAGTCGTTCATTTTTTTGAAATGATGGCTAAATAAAAAATGCTAAAAAATATAATGAAAAGTAATTAAAAATATGATATAATAACTATATTACTTGATTAATTGTAAATGATATATATGGTTGCTGGGTGCAACATGCCTTAGCGTCACCATTATCTCAAAGTTCTTAATATTCTATATACCATATAAACGTATAAAGTTTGATTGAATATAAAATCTATGATAAAAATAGTGATTTGGGTGAACGGCATTATCCATAATGTAAATTACTAATTTACTAAAGTGAGGCAATTCACCAACTATAGTATGTGCAATATAGAACATATAATCATTTTCTATCAAGATATCACCCTTTGCACATAAGTCTTGTGGCGAAAACAGTATGTATCATAAAAAGATTTACGTTCATTCATATAAAAGTTAAAGGAGTGCTTAAATATATGAGTCTAAAATACCAATTTTTCATTAGTTCTACATATAAAGATTTAATCGAAGAACGGCAAATAGCCATAAATGCTATAATGAAAATGGGACATATCCCTGCGGGGATGGAATTATTCACTGCAACAGGTGAAAAACAATTTGAAAGCATAAAACCGGTTATTGATGAATCTGATTATTACATGCTTATTCTTGGAGGCAAATATGGTTCTATTATTGAAAACGAAAAGATTAGCTATACAGAAAAGGAATTTGATTATGCGTTGTCATCCGGCAAAAGAATAATCGCTCTTGTGCATAGTAATCCTGACGATTTAGATTCATCAAAAAGGGAAACAAAATCGGTTTACATGAAACGCTTTAAGAAATTTCGTGACAGGGTGACTTCTGAAAGAATGGTTTATATGTGGAATGATCTTGTAGATTTATCACTTGGTATCAATTCAAGTATTTCAAAAGCGGAAAAGGATTATCCGGCAGATACATGTTGGAGGCATATAAAAAGTAATAGTTCGATGGATCTTAATGTTATAGACGATACGATCTTCGGAAAAATAGAGTATATTAATGCCTTTTCAAAAGAACAATGCGCCCCATACTATCGTGGCATTCCTGCTACATTATTTGAGTTTGAAACTGATGAATCAAATAAATCTTTATTGCTT
>CAYOWU010000065.1:0-17527 GCA_964407765.1 uncultured Lachnospiraceae bacterium | reverse complement strand
CAGGTGCAAGCCGACGCCTCGCGGGATAGCGCATGGCTGAACTGTTACGGCATTTCAACAGTGGACGTCGATGGCCGCGTAATCGCCAAATTCCAGGATTTCACCTGTTTGAAAAGCCAGCGGCTTGTTGAATACCGGCCCGTCCACGGTCAGCGTGTGGTATTCGCCGTTTTCCCCGCAGATGTCTATGCCTGCCGACTTCATCACTTCTATGGAAGCGTCGTCTATGTATTTTCCCAATATCTCTTTGGGCAAAATCGTGGCGTTGACGCTCTTAATCAGGCATTTATAGCCAAGGCGAATCAGTTCATAAACATTTTCCTGGCGGCCTCTCTGCCACAATGGGAAATAGGGGACGAATCCGGTGTTTTTGCAACGGTCCTCCTCCCACTGGCGGTTCTGCTCTATGTCGATGTCTCCAAAAGCGGCGGCCTCGGCGCCCATGGCTTTCGCCTTTCGCAAGCCCTCCTCAAAGGCCAGATGGTAAGTCTCCCCCGCCGTGGGACACAAAATCATGGGCAGGCCCAGCGCCTCCCCGTACCGATCCAGCATGGCGCGGTCGGCGCCGTGGAAATAAGAACGGTCCGCCTCCTCGTTAATCATCACGATTAAGCACACCGGCTGGTGGCCTTGTTCAATCATTTTGTGTAGGGCCAGTGTGCTGTCTTTGCCGCAGCTGTAAGACATGACAAATTTCATGGGAATACCTCCTAAGATTTTTAATTTTTTACATTGCGCATTTTAAATGCTGTTTTCAAACATAAAAATTGATTGCTCCGTGCCTGTCGGCGTTCACGCAATCGCACCTGCATATGCCGCCTAACCGGCGGCGGAACTTTTATAGTAATTATACACCGTTTCTCAACTATATGCCATTAAAACAGACCAACTTCCGCAAATATCGCCCCACTCACCCAAATCAAAACCCAATCATTAGAGAAACGTGTGCACTCATCTTGGTAACATGTTATCCACTTTTCTTTCTCAAGATTTCCATTTTTCGGAAAAACCATATGTTTAATCCGTTTTTATGTGTTATTTGCCTATTATATTCCATTAATTTTATGCAATTTATCCTATTGACCCTTCGTTTTATTCTGGTATAATTAAGATAACACGTTAACCAATAGCGAATTTTACAAAATCTATAAATTTATCAGGAGGTATTTAGTTATGACGACAAAACCTATTTTCCAGCTCTTATCCAGTGAAGGCCGCCACGCCATATTAGAACAGACCTATCGTCTTCTGGAAACAAACGGCGTAAGCGTTTTTTGCGACGAGGCAAAAAAATATTTTGCAGACAACGGATGCGCCGTGGACGGAGACAATGTTAAAATCCCAGCCTCTCTTGTGAAAAAATGCATCGAAAGCGCACCCTCCATGTTCGAGGTGTATGACAGAAACGGAAATCCCGCTATGCATGTAGGCGGACAAAATTCATATGTCGGCCCTGGCCCCACATGCCCCAACTTCTTTGACGTATACACCGGAGAGAGACGGCCTTCCAAGAAAAACGACGCAGCCCTCACCGCCCGTCTGGTAGACGGCCTGGAGCATATGGATTTCGCCATGTCTCTGGTTATGATCAGCGATACCAAGAAAGAACTGGCAGACATCCACGAAGTGGACGCAATGATCCGAAACACCACGAAACCCATTGTCACCTGGGCGTTCAACGCGGAAAACTTACAGACGATCATTGATCTTTGCGCCGCCGTCGCCGGAAGTCTGGAGAAACTTCAGGAAAAACCGTTTTTAATTGTATACTGCGAACCCACCACGCCTTTCCTGCATTCCAAAGACGCTTTGGAAAAACTGATTTTACTGGCCAAAAATAAAATCCCCTGCATTTATTCCCCAGGCATGATTATGGGCGCCACCGCTCCCGTCACCATCGCCGGAACTTTATCGGTAGGGATGGCGGATTCTCTGGCGGGCCTGGTATTAAGCCAGCTGGTGCAGGAAGGAACGCCTTTCGTCGGCGGAACCGGCGGCGGCCCCATGGATATGAGAACCATGCAGCACGCGTACGGCTCACCTGAGTTCACCCTGCTGCACACAGGCGGCATTGAAATATTCCACGAATTAGACATTCCCGTATTCACCGCCGCCGGGTGCAGCGATTCCAAAGTAGAGGATGCCCAGTCCGCATCCGAATCCATGCTTCAGATTTTCTCCTCCATGGCTTCCGGCGGAAACATCATTCACGATGTGGGCTTCATGGACGCCGCCATCACCGGCTCGGCACTGTCTATGGTTATGTGTGACGAACTGGTGGGACAGGTGAAACGCTTCTTAAAGGGTATTGCGGTGGATGAAGAACATCTGGCGGAAGAAGTGATCCTGGATGTGGGAGCCGGCGGAAATTTCCTTTCAGAAGAACACACCATGGAGCTTTTCAGAGAAGAAATATGGGCGCCCACCCTGGCCAATAGGGAAAATTACGAAGCCTGGGCAGAAGGCGGCTCAAAAACTCTCACCCAGCGTGCCCACGACTACATGCTCCATCTGCTGGAGACGCACACGCCGGAAGAGCTTCCTGAGGACATTCTGGCGCAACTGGACAAACTGGTCGCAGCCAAAGACCAGAGCTTCCAGTCGAGACTGAATTAATACATAAAAAAACGGATGGGCCTGCTCAAACAGGCGCATCCGTTTTTTCTTAAGTAGGAAACTCCGCTGGAATCCCCACAAAATAAAGAACCCTCCTTATGTACGTCAATGAATCAGACACTTATCGATGGTCTTTTCGATAAGCTTGTAACAGTTTTCCGCAGCCCTCTGGGCAATCTGGTGGTCTTTATAATCATCCATGTGCTCCAACAGCGCCGCATGGACGATCATGCTGTTCACCCGGCTGACATAAAAAGCGTCCTCCATTGTCATGCGCCCTTCATTAACCGCCTGACGCAACAGCATAAAATCCCGCTCCTCTATGTTGGAACTGAAATAAGCCAGATAAAAAAATGTGGAAGTCTTCTTCTGAATCTCTTCGGGATACAGTTGAAAATATTCGACAACAGCATCCTCAAAAATAGCCCTGGCCTTCCCCCAGAATAAATTTTCAAAGACCGGCGGATTGTGAAAGGCATGGAGAAGAAATGATTTCCAGGACAGCTTCGACACCTGAATGCTGTCACTGACCTCCGCCGTAAGTTCCATATTTTCTTTATTGTATTTCTCCAATTCCCGAAGCGAAGCCAAAGTAACCAGGAAGTTCAGGTTTCCAAAGTGTTTATAGATGACCGTGGCCGCATATCCGGCTTCCTTGGCCACATCCCTCGCCTTCACGCTTTCAAATCCATTTTCCTGTAATATCTTGTAGGCCGCTTCAACCAGTTTTCTCTTTGTATCCTCTACCGACAATGTAGTTTCCGTCCTTCTATTTTCTGAAAAACATAATATTCGCTAACTACTATACAACTTTTTTTCACATTTGTCAAAAGAAATTCATCCTCCGCGCCAAAAAAAAGAGCGGCTTTAAAAACCGCTCTTTGTCACAGTAAACTATGGATGTTCATTTCCGTTTGCCTTCCGGCTGTTTTCCAAAAAACACTTTGATGGCCGAAAAAATCATAAGCATGAAAACAAGAAACGTAAGCGCCCCGCCAATGGTGGCCAGCGACTTCACGCCGTCCAGGCCCTGGGAGCCTCCGCCGAAAGCCGCCATCGCCACTGCCATAACGCCGATCACCGCGCCCCATACAACCTTTACCTTTGCCGGCGGTTCCGTGCCAATGGGAACGTCTTTTACGCAAAGAGAGCCCAGATTCGTAAGCGTGGCGTCCGCCGCTGTGACAAAGCTCATGGCAATGACCACAATATTGGCAACCACAAGCACATTTCCAAGGGGCAGCTCTCTTAAGAACCCCCACAAAGCCGCCAGATACCCTTTCTCACCGCTGATTTTCACCAGGTCAAGCTGTCCTGTGCTCTGCATATGAATCGCCGTATTCCCCCAGATTCCAAACCAGATCATTCCAAATACCGAAGGCAAAACCCAGTTCACCAGCATAAATTCACGAATGGTGCGGCCACGGGCCAGAAGCGCCAGCAGGATGCCCATAATCGGCGCATAGGCGATCCACATGCACATATCAAAAAGCGTCCAGCTTTTCGTCAGCGCTTCCCCGCCGATGTCTATGGGATCCAGCCCCCAGATCCAGAAATTCTGAAGCCAGGTGGCCGCCCCCGCCGTGCTGTTTCTCAGAATGAAGCAGGTGGGCCCTGCAAGAAAAAGGAAGATCAGCAGCCCGTAATAGAGATACGTATTGACATTTCCCACAATCTTCAGGCCCTTATCAAGACCCACATAAGAGGAAAGCGTAAACAGCGCAGTTATCAGCAATCCCCCGAAAATATAATAGGGCAGGCCTGTTTTCAATCCGTAAATGGACAGCCCTTCCGCCTCCGTGGCCAAAAGCATGGCAAGACCGGAAGTCACGCCGAATCCAATGGCCATCATGGACAGTGTATCCACCAGCGTAACCACCCAGGTTTTCCCCATGATCCTGTCCCCCAGCAGCGGACGCAGGGAATCCGACACGGTAAGCTTGTGGCCTCTGTTATAGTACAGATAAGCAATCAGCACGCCGCAGAGGGAATAAAAAGCATACGGCATAAACGTCCATTCATAAAAGGAACGCCCGATGGCAAACTGGGCCGCCTGGGAGGTCAACGGCTCAATGCCGAATCCCTCCAATTCCCCCCAGACGCTGCCATAGAGCATAATGGGAAAATTCACGCCTCCCGTCACAATGCCTACGGCGATGCCGCCCGTCAGCGACATGGCAAACCAGGAACCAAAGGAAAATTTAGGCTCCGCGTCCGGGCCGCCCAGCTTGATGCGGCCCGCCTTGGAAAAACAAAGAACCGCCACTACAATCAGACACAGCATGCACACAATCTGAAACAGCCATCCGAAATTATCCAAAATAAAGCTAAACAGCACACTCGTCACATGGAGCAGCGCCTGGTTATTGACGATTCCCACCACGGCCGTCAATCCGAAAGCCGCTAAACTACTGAAAAAAACGCTTTTATTTATTTTCTGCCCTTTCATACGCCTTACCTCTTTTGTTGATCTTCAGCAGCATCATAGCCGAGAGCAGCCCAACGACGGCAAACGCAAGCATCATAATGAAAATCGCGCGGTATCCGGCCGCCCCCTCAAAAGTATCCAAAAATTTTCCACACAAGGCGCTTATAAAAACATCCGGCATGAATCCGATGATGGAGACAATCCCCACTGCGGTTCCTGTCACATGTATGGGAATGTCCACCTCATCAATGGTGGCAAAATAGATTCCCCTCATCGCAAAAATTCCTCCGCAAAGCGCAAGCAGCACAACAATCAACGGTATCATCGCGCCTTTGGTTGAGGGCAGCAAGATAATCAGAACCAGGGCCGTAATCATCACTACATAACACCCGTTAATCACTTTCGTAATGGACCCAATCTTATCCGCCAGCATTCCCCCAGTGGGCGCGCACAAAAACTGCAGCACGTAGGTCCTCATAATAGACAAAAGCGCGGCGAACGACGCTGTGGCCCCGATGACATTGGTAAAATACGGCGTCAAATAAGTGCTCCCCAGATAAACGCTGTAACAGCAGATAATAATCAGAGAAATCAGCCAGATGGCAGGCATTTTCAGAATGCTTACGATGTCCGAAAGCGCAAGCTTCTTCTGGCTTTCCTCCTTCCCGTCCGTCCGCTGCCCTTCTTTTAGGAATAAGAAAATCAAAATCCCTGTGACGATGTTGACCACAGACATGGCGATGATAATTCCCTTGAGGCCGCCCAGACCTTCTCCCATCTTGCTGAACGCAAACAAAGCCGCGAAGGACACAATGGTCGACAAAATCCCTCTTCCGCCTTCCACAAGCCCGAACAGTCTTCCCTGTTCATCGCTGTTCCCCAGCTGCCTGGTGGCTTTCATCATAGCCGCCCAGAACGTCAGCGTGGACAGAACGCCCCACCCGGCATAAATGATGATCTGCGCCATATAGCCGGGAAACGTGGAATACCAGATTCCCAGAATGCCCGATCCAATAACCGCAATGCTCAGCAGCTTTTTGGCCGAGAACCGGTCCGCAGCCAGCCCTCCCACCGGATAGAAAATCATAGCCAGCACGCCAAAAACACTCATGGTCACCCCGAACTGCGTATTGTTCAGGCCGGACGCCTCCATCAGCGCATCGTAATACGACCACCTTAAATAAGGAAGAAGATAAATCGCTGCACCGCTTAAACTCAATAAAACAATCCCTATATATGTCTGCACACTAAATTTTGATTTCATTTGCCCCTCCTCTCTGATCACAGCCGATCCAACATATCTATGTAGGAAGCCTCTATGCCTTTATCCTGCAAAATTCGCCGCATTTGACCCAGTGCGTCCGCTTCAATCTCCGGCCGGCGGTAACCCTCCAACAGTTCATTCATGCGATTTTCTATGTTTCGGTCAAATGCCCCATCGGGCTTCTCTCCCCGTACGCTGATATTGGGAAGCATGGGCTCATTTTTACAATATTCAAAAGTATGTTCTTCCAATAAATACTGTCCGCCCGGTCCAACTTCCTGTATCAGTTCCATTGGAATCGTCTCTTCATTTATTTCAAGATCCCTGTCATATCTTTCTACGGCCTCCATAATCTCGAAATCGATAATCATTTTCTCAAAAGAAACCGCCAGATAGCTTTCCATAATTCCCGCCGACTGAAATATCACATTCACGCCATTTTGGTGACAGGCATGATAGGTAAGCATCGATTCATAACCCGCCTGCGCGTTTACAGCTTTCGCATCCGTAAGCGCACCGCCCGCACGGCTGGGCAAGCCATAGAACCTCGCCATTTCCGCGCAATATTTGTAACAGAGCGCCCCTTCGGGAGATCCGATGGCCATAGCGCATGTGGCCATATCCGCATTGGACGACTGGGAGCCATAGACAACAGGCGCGCCCGGCGCATACATCTGCGACAGCGCAATCCCGGCGACAACCTCCGCGTTCACCATCGCAATGGTTCCAGCCAACGTAACCGGAGACGTGGTCCCGGCCATAGCGGCGGCTGTTACGCTGACTGGCTGCCGATACTTCAGCATCGTGAACAGCGTTTCCGTCATATTTACGTCGAACTGTAAAGGCGTATTTGTATTTACGATTGCAAACAAATGCGGATCGTCTTTCAATTCCTCTGTCGATAAACCATAACGGGCGCAGCACATCTGAATCACCGCTTCCATCTGTTCGTAATTGCCGCACCCGCACCAGATCGCTTTGTCGCTGTGACACAAAGCCACATAGTACAAGAGTAGCGTGGACCATTCTTCCGGGACGTTCTCCGGCTGACAGGGAAGCCCGCCATTAATGGAATAATTCTCATTTTGTTCATACAACATCAGCATCTTGATGAAATCTTCAAGCTGTGCGGGTCTTAAAGCGCCATCCTTGTCCATAATCTGCGTAGCCCCCGCCGCTGGCGCGTTTAATGTCTGACTTCCCCCAATTTTCACATTATATTTGGGATTGCGCGCTTTAAATTCAGCGTATGCGGGGGCTTTCTTTACCCATTTTAGAATATCCTCTTCTGTGAAATGCGCTACATTTCCCTCCATTTGAATTCCGTTTTCTTTCAAAACCTTAACTGCATCCGGATGATGAAATTTCATTCCCGCAGTATTTAAAATCCTCATGGACGCTTCATGAATTTTCTGTGCATTGACTGGATTCATCTTTCTCTCCTCCCTTTTATTGCATTATGGCCTCCCTTTAACTAACACGTTAACCAAATATTGTAATGTGTGGTTTCGTTTAAGTGAGCGTCGTACCGTTTTTACAATTTAATATATAACTTTTATAAAATATTTCTATATAAGCAAAAGACTTGTAAGGATGGAATGTTTGGTTAACGTGTTATCTTTATGATGTTATAATACCTTATACCATTCAAAAAGTCAATACGCTTCCGCCAGAAATATATAATAAACACATATTTTTTCACAAAAAGTCAAAAAATATGTGTTAAATTCATCAATATTTCCAAAAATGTTTATAGAGGAAAAATTTACAGAAATGCTTACAGACAGAAATACATCCTAAGAGCCAAAAAAGCCGCCAGACAACGCCGGCAGCTCTTTCAAAAATCTTTATTCACATTTTATCAATTTAGTTTTATCCACTTCTCCAGCTGATTATTGTAATCATCCCAGCCAAGCTTGGTCCGTAGTGTAGTATATTTCACATTATTTGGCAGAAGAATGCCATACCAGAAATCGCACTGGCCGCCTGGATAAAGGTTGTAGCTGTACGGCGGTTTCAGATTCTTGCCCAACGTGGCTGTTTCACAGTTATTCATTGCAAGAGTTCCCTTATCATTAAATAAATCATAACGGCTTATCACATCCGAACCGCTCATCTGGCCAGCTCCTGATATGTATTTTAGACTAAAATGATACAGAACCCATCTATCATTGGCCGATGGTTTTGCATTGTAGCTGTTTTCCGTGTTTACAATCCCGTTGGCCCTGGCGCCGTCTATGACTTCCAGCAGCTTTAATCTGTATTTTTTTGTTCCATTGTACCGCTCTATGGAGAATTCCGTCTCACTGCGGCCCGGCAGTGGATTGTATATTCCGCCCGCCGCCTTGGGATTTATACAGCTTTTTACGATTACTTTACACTTATACTCTTCGCCCCAGTCGTTTCGCGCCTTTATGTAGGTGGTTCCCACATACTGCCCTTTCACCTTGCCCTTGGCGCTCACGGAAGCCTTGGAGTCCGTTTGGCGCCAGGAAAATTTCTGCTTGGTTCCATTCATCTTCAGCTGGTACGTCTGCCCCTGCTTGATGGTGATGGTTTTCTTACTGATGCTGGGCGTCTCCACCGTGATTTTGCAGGCGTAAGTTATATTTTTGTAAGTCATCCGGATTGTAGCGGTTCCCTTTGCCTTGGCTTTGATGATTCCGTTATTTTTGTTCACGGAGAGAATCTTTTTATTGCTTATTTCCCATTTGGAGCCTCTGTAGAGCGGCGCCAGGAATTTTGCCCTCTTGCCTTTGGTCATGTACGCCCGTATGGTTTTCCCGGCTTTCACATAAAGCGGAACCTGGTACGTGTTCGCCGCATACATACGACTGGCCTGTCCGGTCTGAAGCGTGACGCCGGCAAATGCGCTCTGCGCCGTGGCCAGCAGCAATACGAGCGTCAGCATTGCCGCGATTACTTTCTTCTTTTTCACTTTCTTATCCCCCTCTTTGTTTTTTATAATTATACCACAAATGAGAGCGGTTGTCGAAGATATTTCCCAAATCTGTTCTTGACATCTTTGTTGGCTTATATTATCATTAACAGCGATTATCATTAAAGCGCCCAGCCTGACCTTTTTACATACAGAAAGCAGAAAAACTATGGATAAATCAGCAAAGAAGGGAACCTCCCTCTATATATTTATTATGCTGACGCTATTTCCCGCATTTTTCACAAGCATATTCGAGCTGACCGAGAACAAGCAAAATTTCTTCCTGGCCTGCACATTTCTATATATCTGCGCCCTTCTGCCATCCCTTAAAATGCCGGCCATACGAATAGAAAATTTATTCGCAGGGATCTTATTAACGGCCATTTTCCTGTCAGCCTTACTGGCCGAAAACAGCCGGCGCGCTTTTTTTGAAATATCCGGCAGATGCATAAGCGGCCTGTGCCTGCTCTGCTGCCTGCTGATTTATTGGAGCATTCAGAGATACGGTGCGCCGGATAAAATCCTGCTGTACGGATGGCTGGCCGGAAGCTCTTACATCTACATATTCGGAATCCTGTGCGCCTGCGGCCTGGATTTACTGGACATACAGGATGTCCTGCCGAACCCGGAAATTTATCTTACGCCCCTGGGAAATACAAATTTTAACACCTGTTACGTGTGCCTGACGCTGCCGCCCGTTCTGGCTGCGTACACTCTGTGCCAAAGGCGAATGCGTCAAATCCTGTGCGGCCTCAACCTGTACCTGGGATTTTTATTTGTGATTTTCATTAAGACAGAAAGTTCTCTCCTGGCCATTGCCGCCGGATTTTTCATACTGGGATATTTTGCCCTGGAAAAAGCTGTCTGGTTTGAGCGATACCTGCAGATTGCCGGGATTTACCTGGGAGCGAAAATAACAGTTTTTATCCTTTTGCGGATTTTCCCGGATTCCCTATTTCCTTTCCACGGGCTGAGTTGGCAGATTTTAAATACCCCCCCCCACCAAATTTTCAGACAAATTCTTTTGTTCCTGCTTCTTTTCGCCTTCTGCAAATGGAAAAAAGACGCGCTGCGCCTGAAAATCGTTTCCGTACGGCGCCCCCTTTTATATGTCTGCGCGGCCGAAATTTTATGCTTCCTCCTTCTTGCGGCCTGGGCCAACCTGACCGCAGAGAATATCCCGGAAGGCTCCTTTTTCCGCCACATGATCCTCACGGACGAAAGGTTCAGCAACCGGGGCTTTATCTGGAAAAGGACTCTGCTTCTGCTAAAGGAAGAGCCGCTTTTTTGCAAACTCTTTGGAAACGGACTGAATTGTTTTTATGACTATTTTCTGACCGACTCCTGTAAGGAAGAAATGTATTCCCGTTTCTTTGTGCGTTTCCTGGATCCCCATAACGAATGGCTGCAGATGGCCGTCAGTCTGGGGCTTCTGGGCCTGACCGGGTATTTCGGGCTGCTGGGAAGCGTCTTTGTAAACGCGGGCAGAAACTGGCGGGAACGCCCGGAAAATATCCTGGTTTTGCTGACCCTGTCGGTTTATCTGATCCAGGGGCTGGCCAATGCGTGTTCCATATACCATCTGCCCCTTTTGTTTATTTTCCTGGGCATCGCCACGAACAGGCTTTGAACAAATCCCCCGAAAGTATTTGCGGTACAATCGGGGGATTTTTCTCCTTTTATCACTTCAGATATTTACTGCTCCAGCGGGCGATTTCCACGAAGACGGACCGCAGGGCATCCCCGCCCTCGGTCAGGGAATATTCCACATGGGGCGGCACTTCATTGTACTGTTCCCGGGCCACAAGGCCCCGCTCCTCCAAAAGCTTCAGCGTGGACGACAGCATGGTTTTGGAAATCCCCTCCACATGCCTCTGCAGCTGACCGAACCGCATCCGGCCAAAGACGAAAAGCGCATAGAGCGTCTTCACCGTCCATTTCCCGCTGAAAATGTCCATAGCGTTGTCCACCGGGCAAAATTCCGGGCAGCGGCATATTTTTTCAAGCATTTCGGCGTCCTCCGAGGCCAGAAGCGCCTGGTGTATCCGGCACTTTCCATGGGCGTCGTCTTTTCCGCCTGCCGCGAAAGCGTCGTTTGGCTCATGTTTCATTTTCCTCTCCCCTTTTGTATATGGTAAGGTTTTCCTTACCTGGTTAGTTTTATTTTTCTACTTGATTCGGCGCATAGATATAGTATACTTATTTGTAACTATTCAGTAAGTGTTGTCCCGCGAGGCGTTTTGCCACAAAATGTGGCAAAATCCCGAGACATACGGCAAAAATCCCGTCGCTGAAAGCGATTTCTAATGGATTTTTGCTCGTAACTGTGAAGGCGCTGAACAGTTATACTTATTTTATCATAATTCTTATTGAGGTGAAAGGAGTTCAACAAACTATGAGCAAATTAAATGATTTTCTGACAGAAGCCGGCGTATTCTTTCTGGCGACGGAAAACGGCAGTCAGCCCAAGCTGCGTCCCCTGGGCGCACATCTGGAAATGGACGGGAAAGTCCTGTTCGGCGTGGGCGATTTTAAAGACGTGTACAAACAGATGGCAGCCAATCCCCTGGTGGAAATCGCCGCCTGCAAGCCCAACGGCGAATGGCTGCGCTACACGGGAAAAGCTGTGTTTGAGACGGATCCCAAATACGCAGAGGCCCTTTTGGACGCCATGCCCAACTTAAAGCCCATGTACAGCGAGGAGACCGGCCACAAGCTGATGATGTTCCACTTGGAGGACGCAAAGGCCGTTGTTATCCAGGTGATGGGCGAAGGAACGCCCATCGAATAACCGCTACATAGATTTTTTTCGGTAAACGCAGCAGGGGAAAGAGGCCCGTCCATGGACTTCTTCCCCTGCTGCGCCGCGTTTTTTGTCTTACAGGAAATGCTGAAAAATTTATTGCGGCTTTTCAAAAAGTCCTATATAATAAAATGGTTAGGAGGACAAAACGAATGTATACTTACAAAACAAAGGGCACCTGCTCCCAGTCCATCGCCTTTGACATCCAGGACGGGAAGGTCTGCCATGTGAAATTTACCGGGGGCTGCCATGGCAACACCCAGGGAATCGCAAAACTGGTGGAAGGCATGGACGCGCAGGAGGTCATCTCCCGGCTGGAAGGCACCAACTGCGGCGGCCGCGGCACTTCCTGCCCCGACCAGCTGGCCAAGGCGCTGAAAGCCGCTATTTCCTAATCCCGATCCCACTTATCGCACAATTTCTCAATTTCATTGGCGAATTTCTTCAGGTCTTTGTTGGCGCCGCCTTCATTCTTCTGGATAATCGCCATCAGCCTGTGGCCCATGGACAGAAGCCTTGCGTAAATCTTGTTGACCTTCTGGGCAGCCGCCGTAACCACAGCTTTCTTCGGCGCCGGAATGCCCTGGGCCTGATAAATGCACTTGTCGGCCGCCAGGTCGTAGACCGTTCCGCTAAACGGCGCCATGGCCGGACAGCCCAGCTCTTCTTCCAGACGCTTCGCAAAAGATACCGTCACCTCATCGTCTCCATGAACCACGAAGAACCGCTTGGGCTTTTTGACAGTAAAGGAGCTGGCCCATTTCATCAGCCCTTCCCGGTCCGCGTGTCCGCTGACTCCGGCCAGCACCTGGATCTTGGCCTGGACGCGGATTTCCTCGCCGAACAGCTTCACCGTCGTGGCGCCTTCCACCAGCGCCCGGCCCAGTGTTCCTACGGCCTGGTAGCCCACGAACAGAATCGTGGATTCCCGTCTCCACAGATTATGTTTCAGATGATGTTTGATGCGGCCGGCGTCGCACATGCCACTGGCGGAGATAATCACCTTCGGCTCCTCCACCTCGTTGATGAGCCTGGAATCTTCCGCCGTGATAGACACTTTCAGTCCCGTAAAGCCGATGGGATTCACGCCCCGGTTGATCAGAGCCTGGGCGTCTTCGTCGTAACAGTCAATCCTATGTTCCCCGAAAATGCTGGTGGCTTCCACGGCCAGCGGGCTGTCCACGTACACCTTAAAGTCGTCATGCCCATGAACCAGTCCGTCCTCTTTGATTTGCCGGATAAAATACAGCATTTCCTGGGTGCGGCCCACGGCGAAGGAGGGAATCACCACGTTTCCGCCCCGGTCAAAGGTAGTCTGAATCACTTCCGCCAACGCCTTTACATAGTCAATCCGTCCCCCGTGGCTGCGGTCGCCATAGGTGGATTCCATCACCACGTAATCGGCCTCATCTATATAAGTAGGATCCTTGATCAGCGGCTGGCGCACGTTTCCAATGTCGCCGGAAAAAACAATCTTTTCCGTATGCATCTGGTTGTCCTTCACTTCCGTGATCCAGACCTCAATGCTGGCGGATCCCAGCAGATGGCCCGCATCCACGAAACGCACCTGCACGCTCTGATCCAAATGGATCGTCTGGTTGTATTCACAGCCCACGAAATATTTCAGCACGCCCAGCGCGTCTTCCAGCGTATAGGCCGGGACAAATTCCTGCTTGCCCGCCCGTTTTCCCTTACGGTTCCTCCACTCCGCCTCAAACATCTGGATGTGAGCGCTGTCGCGAAGCATAATGTCGCACAGGTCGCAGGTGGCCTCCGTGGCGTACACATTCCCCCGGAACCCTTTGGCGTAAATGGCCGGAAGATTGCCGGAATGGTCGATGTGGGCGTGGGTCAGAAGCACGAAGTCAATCTCTCCTAAGTTCACCGGAATTTCCACGTTTTCGTAATCGTCGGGCCCCTGCTTCATTCCGCAGTCCACCAGGAACTTACAGGTATTCGTTTCCACCAAAAAACAGCTTCCTGTCACCTCATGGGTCGCCCCGATAAAGGTCAATTTCATCTAAATTCCCCCTTTCGCTATAAAAATTCAAAAAAATATTCCTTTTCTGTCATTATACACGAAAATAAGATTTTTTGATAGTTCTAATCTATGCAATTCGGGAGAATTTTTATAATTTCATAACTGCCTCGCCAATGTTCACTCGGGTAATAAATTTCTAATGCTTTCGTGTCAAGATCGAAAGTAATCTGTTTTCTCGTTTTAGCCATATCAATACACTGGCATCGCTAAAACTTCGAGGATATCGCAGTTCTCGCCCGGTTCCTCATCATCCACCCAGCGCCATGAATGAACCTGCCTGAGAAAATCATGCTGATCTTCTAATTCCAACATACCTACCTCAAAGCAGCCAAACTTACCTTCGTCGCCGCTGAACACAAACTCATGTGGATCTTTGCTGGAATTTTTAACACTGCCAGCCCGGTTTGAAAAAGCATTTTCTGCAATTTTCTCTGCTCCTCCGAAAAAAATGGGGCTAACCAGTCATCCTGCAAATTTTCCAATAAATTCTTTCACACGGGCATTGGGGGCCGTGAAAATCTCCTCTGGGGTGCCCTGCTGCTGAATCACACCCTGTTCCATGAAGATGATCCGATCCGAGAGTTCCCGGGCGAACTGCATCTCGTGGGTCACGATGATCATGGTCATATGCTGCGCGGCCAATCCCCGGATCACGCGCAGAACCTCCCCGGTCAGCTCTGGGTCCAGGGCAGACGTAGGCTCGTCGAAAAATAAGATCTTCGGCTGCAGCGCCAGGGCGCGGGCGATGGACACCCGCTGCTGCTGGCCGCCGGAGAGCTGATAGGGATAGACATCCGTCTTATCCTCCAGCCCCAGCTGCCGCAGCAGATCCACGGCGCGCCGCTTCGCCTCCTGTCTGGGCGTTTTGTCCACGCTCACCGGCGCGTCCATGACGTTTTTCAGGACCGTGTAATGGGGAAAAAGGTTAAAATTCTGGAACACCAGGCCATAATGCTTATGTATCCGCTTCAGATCCGCCTTCGGGGCGTACACGCATTTTCCATTTTCCTCGTACGCCGCCCGCTCGCCTAAGTAGGTCAGCGTCCCGCCGTCCATTTTTTCCAGCATTGTCGCGCAGCGCAGGAGCGTAGATTTTCCGGAGCCGGAGGGGCCTATGACCGAAACGACCTCGCCCTTTTTCACCGACAGGGAAATATCTTTTAAAACGACCAGGTCGCCGTACACCTTCTTCATATGATCGATCGTCAATACTTTATCTTCCATAGATCTCTCTCCCTATCTGTAGTAGTTCAGGCGTTTTTCCACATGTTCCATGACAGCGGCCACCACCAGGTTAAATAAGTAGTAGAAAAGCCCTGCGGCCATCAGCGGCAGGATGGATGTCTCTTTTGCCGCGATCTGCTTTGCGGCGGTGAACATCTCCACCTCCGTCAGCACGAAGGCCAGCGAGGTGTCCTTGACCAGGGTGATCATCTCGTTTGTCACCGGCGGCATGATCCGCTTGATCACCTGGGGCAGGATGATCTTCATGAAGGTCTGCGCCCTGCTGTAGCCCAGGACTTCGGCGGCTTCGTACTGCCCCTTGGGGATGGACTCGATGCCGGAACGGTAGATCTCAGCAAAGTACGCCGCGTAATTCAGCACAAAGGCGATAATCACGGCCACGAAACGGTATCCGGCGGCGATGCGCATGCCAAACACATAATAGGGCGCGAAATACACCACGATCATCTGCAGCATCAGCGGGGTCCCCCGCATCACAGAAATATAAAACTTCGACACGCCCCGAAGCGCCATGTGCCGGGACATCCGCCCGAAGGAAAAGACCAGCCCGAACGGCAGGGCAAATAAAAGAGTCAGAAAAAAAATCGCCGCGGTCTTGAGCATCCCGCTGCCCAAGAGCTGCAGCATAGTTGTCATATTCATAGCTTACTCCTTTTGGATTGTGAAAAAACGGAAAAAAGGGACGGAAATACCATCCCTTTTCCTGCCATTAGATCCTTTATTTGCCGAGGCAGACTTGATCGGCTACTTCGTATTTTTCAGCAATCTCCATGAATGCGCCGTCGTCCACCATCTCCATCAGCGTGGTTTCCACCGTATCTTTCAGCTCGTCGTTTCCTTTTAAAAAGCCGATCGCGTACTGCTCCGTCGACAGGTATTCGTTCGGGTCGTTCCCGGCGAGAATTTCATATCCTTCTCTCTGTTTCAGCTGATAGTTGGCGACGCCGATATCCATAGCCAGCGCGTCGATGGATCCGGCTTCCAGTTCCATGAATGCGGTGTTGTAATCGGCGAACTGGTTCAAGGATCCGAAAGAAGCCGCCAGATCCAGATTTTCCTGGTTTTCTTCATCTTCCAAGGCCGCCAGAGCAGAAGAGTCCGCCTGCACGCCTACGATTTTGCCGGCCAGATCCGCTTTAGCCGCGATGCCGGAATCCTTAGCCACCACAAACACCTGGCTGTTGTCCACATAAGGCACAGACCATGTGTAGTCATCTTCCCTTCCGTTCATGGTAAAGCCGTTCCAGATGCAGTCAATGGAGCCGGAAGACAGTTCCATATCCTTGGTGTCCCAGTTGATGGGCTGTTTCACCAGCTCCCATCCCTGACGCTTGCAGACTTCCGCCGCCAGATCCAGGTCAAATCCCACGTAGTCGCCGTTTTCATCCATATATCCGTAAGGCGGGAACTCCGCGTCAAACCCTACAGTCAGGGTTGTCCTCTCTGTGTCCGCCTTGTCATCCTTGGCCGCCTCGGTCGTCTCCGCCGCTTCTTCGGTCTCCTCGGCCGCCTCGGTTGTCTCCGCCGCAACGGTTGCGTCTTTCGCCGTGTCCTCCTGTGCCTTGTCCTGACCGCCACATGCCGCCAGTCCCAACGCCATCATCGCTGCTGTAAACAGCGCCAATCCCTTTCTCATGATCCTTCTCCCTTCACTTTATCTATTTATTACGCTAAAATCAAGCTGTAAAAATATCCTACCACGAACCCTTATGGTTTGTCAATCCTTCCCGTGAAAAAACCAGGATAAACGCAAAAGACTTCATTGAAAGAAATATATGAAAGAACTTGCAATCAAATCTAAGATATGCTATATTATAGACAGAAAGAGCAACCGCCCACAAGGGGTTGACCGTTTGATAAAAGATAGCAATGCCACCCATCGACTCGGCCAAAGTACAAGGGTGGCTTTTGCTATGTATGGCTACTTACAAAACGTAAACACGAATGTAAGCAATGCCAAAAGGAATATGCCAAATGTCAGCAACTCCATAAGAGAAATATGAATCTTTTGTTTCTAATGCTTTCTCTTTTCCATAGCATCACCCCCATTCTTTTTAGAATGAGATCAACGCCCCCTGTAACACGGTTGCTCAGCCAAATTTTTTGATACTTGCGGGATAGGACAATCTATGGTATGATACTGTTCGTACAGTAAGAACGTGCTCGCCAGGAGCACATGAAAAGGATTTGGG
>CAYOWU010000064.1:12965-17597 GCA_964407765.1 uncultured Lachnospiraceae bacterium | reverse complement strand
CCCCTATGTCAAAAGAGCCGTCGGAGGACACTGCGTCCTCCACAGACAGGCCGCCCTCCGTATGATCCGCGTCTTCCAATGACAGGGTCAGGCCATTCATCAGGGTTACGTCCGCATAAATCAGATAATCCCTGTTTCCGTTATAAAGCTCTCTTTTAAATGCGCTTGATGCGTTTAACATGCGCCTCCCCCCTATCTCTCTATAATGTCAAAATTCAAAGTGGAGTACCGCTCCCTGCCCTTTCTCCACCAGGAAACGTCCGCTTCCATGTCCCCCGTGTAAAAGGTTCGGGTCACGGCGATTCCGTCCAGCGGGTCCCAGTAAGACACGTCCACGTATTCTGGGTCGAAGGCCGCCAATATTTCATGAATCTCCGTCTTGCTTAAGTTTATCCAGCCTAGGGACAGTGTCCGTTTCTTGGCGATCCGGTTCTTGTGCATAGTGGCATCATTGGTGCGCCCCGCGTCCTTTCCGCTTATGTCGCTTTTCTTCCAGCGAAATTTGGACGGGCATTTGAATCTTTTTCCGCTCACGACAATCAATTCATCCAAAATTCCGCCCTCCTTTATTAAACGCGGCACACCGCATGATAGCGTCCATCGCGGCTTTCCGCGCCTTTGCGGACCGCTTTGTAAAGCGTTTCGCTGTCCACGTTGAGAATAAATTCAATCTCCGCGCCGCCTCCGCCGTCGCTGCGGTCCAACGCGCCGCTGGCCTCAAAAGCGTCCATAACCGCTTCAAACACGCCCGCCTTAATGCCTTCCACAATCTGTCCGTTGTTGGCCACCGCGTTTTTATTGCCCATGCGCCCCACCATTTCAGGCCCGTTTTCATTGGCGATGAACATCTCGCCCGCCCGCGGGAAGCCTCCAGAGGCGTACCACTGCACGCTGAACTTCGGCGTTGAAATCACGCCGCCGTCGCTCATATAATGATAGTCCCAGCCTGATTGATACATGGACGGCGTTGGAATGTGCACGCTCTTCATTCCGGAGGCGAAGGAACTCATCACGGAACGGCCCGCGTCATAAAGGCTTCCAACCGCCGACTTCACCTTTTCAGGAATCCCACCAAGCCATTTGGCGACGGAAGGCCAGCCGGAACTGGAGTCGAGCCCGCTCTTCATCCCCGTGGCGATCTCCACGCCTTTTGGCCTTACCTTCCCGGCGACGTCCCCCAGGCTGGAATGGATTTTGCCTTTCAACGCCTTAAGGCTTTCCAGCCAGGGCTTCGCCTTATCGTCATAGCCTTTGGCCATGCCTTTGATGACATCCTGGCCCTTGCCTTTCGTTTTGCTCTTGACATCACCAATCTTTGTGTGGACTTCACCGCCGATCTTCGCCACCTTGCTTAAAAATGCGCCGCCCTTTACGGCCTCCCAGCCGTCTCTCAGACCGGAAATCGCGTCGGAGCCTTTTCCTTTAATCCACGTTTTTGCGTCACCGGCCTTCCGTTTCACAAAAGATCCGATCTGCGACGCCGCCTGACCGATTTTGCTTTCCTTCACGGATTCCCAACCGTTTTTCAGTCCAGCGATTGCGTCTTTTCCTTTGCCCACAAGCCATTTCTTGGCGTCGCCAAGCTTCCCTATAATCCAGCCGGGTATGCCAGCTACCCATGCGCCGTCCCTCCCTTCCCGGCCATAAAGTCCGCGAACTCCTTCACGTCAGTTAAACTGTCAAACGTCGCTGTAATCACCATATATTTTTTCCTCCTTAATGAAAGTTTTTTGACATTTCTCCGCTTTTGCCTTATAATTAAATTGAATGTTTTTACATGCGCCCTGACTTTCGCTCCTCAGCGGTCAGGGCGTTTTCCCTCTCCCGGATCAGTTCCGCTTTAATTTCCTCCAGCCTTCGCACGGCCTCGGAAGGGGCGCACTCGTCTCCATAAGGGGCTTCGCCGTCCATCCGCGTCCTCATGCGCGCTCTCTCGTCGGCCCCCGGGTCGCCGGGAAGCACCCATCCATGAGGGTAAACGATCGCGTCAACGTTCCCCGTATGCCCATGCACGTAAAAGAGGGCCGTTGGATGATCTTCCGTAAACCTCCGCTGACTGGCCTGCATCTCGTTTATGTCCAACGCCAGATCCAGCATTCTGTGGAACGTCTCCCTCCTGAGATTGTCTTCCCTTTCTTTTTGTTGTTTCGTCATCGCTCATATCCTCCTTGTGTTTTCTAAAGTCTGCGTCCCCTCCAACAAAACGGCCTCGCTCCAAAATCCGCGTGAGCCGGCGCGTTCGCTTCTGTTTTTCCGCATAAGCCTCTCATATCCGCCCTCCCCGTATCTGAATTTCTTGGCCTCCCGGTCCTGGACTATCCTTTTTATCATGCGATCCGACTTATCCGCGCGGTAATAAAGCCGCGGATATTTGTCCATCGCCTTTTTAAACTCCTTCACGAACGGGCCGATGTTGTACCGGTATTTCGGATAACGCTTGCCGGGGTGGTCGCTTATCCGGATGGAGTTGCACACGCCATAGTCCAGCTTTAAGTAAACGCTGCTCGTGGAATGCGCGTCATACCTCTGCACGGTGAAGCCCTTCGCAAGCAGCCGGCCCGCGATGGAGTCCGCAAGCCTCTTCAGCTCCGCTTCCATGAAATCATCCCCTCCTTTCGCCATTCTTTTTGTCAGGCAGCCTCGATATTTTAATCACGCCGCCGGGCAGGTCCTGTATCTTGAACCGCTTCCACCCTTGATCTATGGGCCCCTTTAAGCTCACCCGCTCATAGGACGGCACGTCCGAAAGCGCGTCGGCGTATTCGGCGTAAAAGCGGCGGTCACGGCCCATCTGGCCCTTGCGGGTGTACAGTTCTCGCATGGCCTCACCTCTCAACGCAGATTATGCAGTCCTCAAGGAACTCCTCGAGGTCCCGCCTTTCATAGAGTGAGCAATCCCCGTCCGTTGGAAAAAGAACAAACGGCGTTTCCCCGGCTTCTATCAGTTTCGCCGCCTCTAAAAGGCTGATTGGCCTTGGCTTCGCATTCTTTGGAAATATTCGATCCATATGTTTTTCCTCCTTAAATCGTTTCTTCGCTCTCTGTTTTCCACACTAACTTTTCAGCAGCCGCAGCTTTTCCTCATCTGTCGTTTCAAACAGCTCAAACAAAAGCATTAAATCCCAGTAGCTGAACGGATCGGTTTCCTTCTCCTTCCCGCCAGAGTTCGCTTTTATTCTCTTGGAAAACGCCTGCTGAGATATTCTTAATTTCCGGGCAACGTCCTCTTGCCTTAGCCCGTGAGCGCGCATCTGGCCGTGTATCCAAGCTTTTAAATCTTTCAGCTTGTATTCTCTTTTCTTAACCGTCACTCTGGGCACGCGCATCACCTCCCCTCTACACTGGTATCCATATTGATTTTTGCCACTCTTTTCTTTATACTGTACCTACAGGTCCCACCAAGCCGAGTACATATGAAAGGAGAAGTTATATACTATGGCAAGGTATTTCACCACTTTAAGGAAGTTTGTAGACTGTCCGCAATTTGAAGATCTTAGCGTTACGCTCAGTGCTAAATATTATTTTACTGACAATCCAGAAAATGCTTACGAAGTCAGTTTTGCTTATGCGACGTGTCCTATCGTTGAAAATTCAAGACTTCCCATATATGAACAGTGCGAAAATTATAAATATTTGCGTTGTCTTATTTCCGATTGTCCACATCTGCGTGATTTTCCTCGAATTTGGGATTCCCGGAAAGCTCTTTAACGCAACACATTCTTTTTTCAATATGGAACTCAAACCGTTTAGCTTTTTCCAAGGATTTTTTTACCATCTCAGCCGCGCTTTCAATCACTTCTTTAGAAGGTGCAGCTTTTTTTCTCTCCATTTCCAATATTTCAAAATTTACTCTCGCACTCTCGATAAAAGATTCTAGCTCTGAAATGTTTATGACCCTTTCAGATACAAACATCATTTTGTAGTCTCACCTCCCTTCTACACCGGTTCCTGGTTCGTCTGCAAACAAAGCATTTATGTCAACCTCAAGAGCGTTCGCGATCATTAAAATATTTGGTATTTTTATCAATCTCCGTCCATTCAACATTTTATTAAAAGCCTGTATAGGCAATCCCGCTTTTTCCGCAACAGCTTTTTGCTTCAAGCCTTTATCGGAAATAATCAAACAAATGTTTTTAGCAACCGGATAATTCAATGTTTTAATATTTGCCTTACTCAAAAAATGCCCTCCTTTCTTCTGTATTTATTTGTATTTCTCAACCTTATATGAGCAGTATAGTCGATATATTCAATCTTATCAACCTTTTTCATTAAAAAAATTCGGGTATTTCAACTTTTTTATGTTGACTTACCCTTTTTTTGTGTTATTATAAATTTAGACGCTAAAGTATTGTTGGGGAAGGAGTATCGTAATGGGATTTAAAGAACGCCTAAAAGAAGCGAGGCTTAAAAAGAAAATGACTCAAGAACAAGTTGCGCGTGAAATAGGCGTAGCAAAATCGACGTTCACGGGATATGAAAAAGGTAACAGTGAACCAAATATGCTTCTTATTTCTAAAATAATGAATGTTTTAGATATAGATGCGAACTTTTTATGGCAAGACGAAATGAATTTTCCGGTAACTGTTTCATATAAAGAGATGGAACATATAAGAAAGTATCGTAAACTCGATG
>CAYOWU010000064.1:0-12955 GCA_964407765.1 uncultured Lachnospiraceae bacterium | reverse complement strand
ATGAACACGGAAAAGAAATCGTCGAAACGGTGTTGGGTAAAGAAATATTGAGAACCGAAGAACTCCAAGCCCAACGAGACCATATCAACCAACTGGAACAGCGCATCGTAACGGAGGTGGCCCACCGAATCGCCATCCCCCTTTACGGAAAATTCGCGTCCGCCGGGGACGGCGCATACCTGTTTGACGACATACCCACCGAAAAAATAAGAGTTCCGGACACGCCTATCGCCCACAAGGCCGATTTCGTCATAGGGGTCAACGGCGACAGCATGGAGCCGGACTACTGCGACGGTGAAAAAGTCTTTGTGGAGAAGACCTCGGACTTAAATATTGGAGACATTGGGATATTCTTAAAAGGAAGCGACTGCTACATCAAAGAGTTGGGAGCTGACCGGCTGATTTCCAGGAATAAGGATTATGACGATATAGGGCCTGATGAAAGTATAATTACGATTGGAAAAGTGATCGGGAAAGTAGAAGAAGATTAGTTATTTTTTCCTTATTTATCGTATTCTGAATGAATATACGAAAAGGAGGAATTTAATATGAGTCAATTTGTAACAGGAACGAGCCATAAATCAAGAAAAATAGCTCTGATTTTATGCATATTTGGTGGTTTCTTCGGGTTGCATAATTTCTATGTCGGGAGATACGGAAGAGGGATTTTGTATATGTTAACCGGCGGCATATTTGCAATCGGCTGGTTCTTTGATATTATAAAAATATTGCTTGGAAGATTTCGTGATCAATACGGTGTTTATTTAGTGGAGTGGTAGTGCAAGAATAGCTCAAATATATTGCCTGAGCATAAATATAAACGAAAATGCAAAGACAATACGAAAAATTGAAGCATAAAACACCGAAGGGATGGGCTTAATCCATGAAAAAGTTAGCCTTTTTTATCTTTTTAGTGCTTTTTATTGCGCTCCTCATTAATGGCGTACATGGTTTAGTTACAGTTGCTTTATGGATGTTTGAAGTATTTTGCGCCCTATTCGTCTTTTTTCTAATCGTAGCGATCCTTATTAATTTTTTGGATAGTAAAAATGAGCCAAGCGAACCTGATGATACGCATCTTAAAAATAAACCAACTCGACGATTAAACAATTATGAGTTAGAGCGATTCGCCGCAATGTGTAACTCTGATTTAAAACACAAGGACGAAATAGCACAATATGAGCAGTCCTCTCAGGAACAAAACAACGACACCAAACCGATTATAGAAATTAGCAATAATAGCGTTCAAATCAATGATAACCCATCAAAAAAGGATACGGGTTATGCTGATAAATCATCTGAAAAGATTGAGGCTCTGCCACCTCTTGAAGACCCTCACGTTTTACCGGCCCGCATTGAAACCAGCGGGAATACTAAATTGATAACAGAACATTATCCACGGCCAGTTCAAGATGAACATACCCCATTTGGTGACCTTGAATATAGAGCTTTGAATAAGCTAAAAAATTCAAAAATCAATGATGAGCCGAATGGCGGGGTATTTCTTATAATAGATAGAAAAGATTTCTGCCAGTTATGCTTATCTCAAGAACTAATACGGTATTCCTCTATTGAAGAAGATAAACAATTAACAACCGTCAATGAGTGCAAAGATTTTCTCAGAGCCAATTCTATGAAAATAAGTGGAAAAAAAGCAGAGCTAACTCAACGGATTTCAGAAAAAGATCCTAGCTTTTTCGGAAATAGACATTATATCATTACCGAAAAAGGAATGAACCTATTGCAAAACCACTGGGATGAACAAACGAAAATATGTTTAAACAATCTGACCCATCAAAATGTTTTGTTGCAAAAATTAAAAAAATATGAAATAACTCAGGGAGAATTCGATGCATATAAAGGCTCTCTTCCCTTTTCGCCATTTGACAATGATGTAATTTGGGGAATTTTAAATAATCGGCAATTAAAATATTCCATAAGCCGTTCTTTTTCAGAATTGAGAGATACTTACTTAAACATGGCTCTTTTATTAGAAGAAGAAAAAGCCAATGATCGCGCACTTGAATATTTCTTAATGGTAATTTGCTTTGATATAAACGGCTATTCTCCAATAAGACGCCCTGTCTTAATCGGCTGGATTGCTAAACATATATGGCGGCTACAATCAAATTATGACACGCCACTGGGGTCTGCCGCGTATTCGCAATGTCAAATAGATAAAATATATTTTTCAGAAGATAAGTTTCTATCTCTTGTCAATGATATTGTGACAAGTAAAAAACATATATCATACAAACAAACTGAAAATTGGTTAAATAAATATCTTTCATGAGTGGCCATCACGCATACTAACTTTTCACCGTGACTTTATTGCACCCTTGACGATATAATACGCTTTCCTAAGCAACCAACAACGGCGGCTCATCGCCAATTCAAAATTTTTACAGAACACAGGAGATATAAGGGCAATCGGGAAGGTCACTGGAAAAATTGAGGAAAATTAAAAGGGGATGATCTATATGGCGACTGCCGAAAAACTTTTCCAATCCGTCATGTGCGGAACCCAAGATAAAAATATAAAATTCAGGGATCTGCAGAAACTATTGATCAGTTTAGGTTTCCAGCAAAAAGAAAACAACGGCGATCATTTTCTATATAACTACCCGGGCATCAAAGAGCTGATCAACATCCAACCCGATAAAAAAGACCACTCAAAGGCTAAATCATATCAAGTCAGACAGATCAGAAACTTCATAAACCTGCATGGAATAAAAGGAGAAAATAAAGATGTATAAATATGAGATTATAATGTGGTACAGCAAAGAAGATGACTGCTATCTGGCTGAGGTCCCCGAGTTGCCCGGCTGCATGGCGGACGGCGAAACACTGCAGGAACTTACCGAAAACGTACAGGTGATCATTAAAGAATGGATTGATCGCGCAAAAGAACTGGGCTGGGAAATCCCAGAGCCAAAAGGGCGCTTGATGTACGCATAGGTCAGACGAATGACAATCCCGTTACGGGAATCCCTGGAACGGCACGAAAACCGCACACCCGACAACATAATACGCCTACTCAAGCAGCCAACAGTGGTGGCTCACCGCCAATTCAAAATTATACAGATATTTCTCGATGAGGATATAATAACAGTTGAAAAGGCTACCAAAAAAATAGAGGAAAATTAAAAGGAAGGAATAGGATATGAGCAATAAAGAAAAAATCATCCAGCTTTTGGAAAACGTGCCTGATTACAAGATGGGATATGTTTTAGCCTATGTGCAGGGGATTGCCGCGGATGAAGAAGCCGACGATATTTTTTGTCAAAAAATGGTTGAAAACTATGAGAATGATGCAGATCCTGAAAAGGATGTAGAATACACCCTGGAAGAATGTAAAAAAGAATGGGGGCTTGAATGACATACCAGATCATCATCAAGAAAAAGGCAAAAAAGTTTATTGACAAACTCCCAATAAATGAACGAAGGAGGGTAGTGTCCGCCATCGAACAACTGCCCAATGGCGATAACATAAAAAAGCTAAAAGGCCATAATAATTTATTACATCTCCGGGTCGGAAGCTACCGGATCATTTACACTGTTGACAACGGCAAATGTATTGTCTACGTGATTGATGCGGGCAACCGCGGTGAAATTTATAACCAATATTGAACCTATTTTAAACAATCAACGAAAAACCGCCCCTGCGCCAACAGGAACGGCTTTTAGATATACTCCGCAGAGTGATACCCTACTTAAACACACTATATCATCCTGCGGGGCATCCAGTCAATCCAGAACATTTGACCGGATGTTATTTTTATACTTATCTTTAAGGAGGATGATACCATGAAGATTGAAAAATTGCCGTCCGGCTCTTACCGGATGCGAAAAATGTACAAAGGGAAAACATACACGGTTGTCACGGATTATAAACCTACCCAAAAGGAAGCCATACAGCTTATGGCGGACGAACTGGATAAAGTGCAGGAAAAACATAACAGAATGACACTCCGAAACGCTTCTGAAACATACATCGAATCGAAAAGGAACGTGCTTTCTCCCGCCACTGTCCGGGGATACAAATGCGCCGTCAAAGCCCTGTCGGACGGTTTCCTTGATGAAAACATCCACGACATAACAGCCGCTGATGTACAAGCCGAAATCAACCGTCTGGCGAAAAATCACAGCCCTAAAACTGTGCGTAACTATCACGGCTTTATTTCGGCCGTTTTAGGCATATTCTGCCCAAGCATGAAACTTTATACCACTTTGCCGCAAAAAGTCAAAAATGAACCCTATATTCCTTCAGACAATGACATTAAACGGATACTGGAGTACGCGAAGGGCACTCAATTTGAAATTCCGATCATTCTTGCCTGTTATGGACTGCGGCGATCTGAAATATGCGCTTTAACATTGGACGATATAGAAGGCGACGTCATAAAAATTAGCAAGGCAAAAGTTTTGGGTGATAACGCTGACTGGGTTAATAAGACAACGAAAACCGCCGCAAGCACAAGAGAAATCATTATACCCCTGGAGATAGCGGCGCTGATCCGAAGCCAGGGGTATGTATACCGGGGGCATCCAAATTCCATCACAATATATCTTTCAAAGGCTGAAGACAAGCTTGGGCTGCCGCATTTTTCTCTGCACAAACTGAGGCACTACTTTGCATCAAAAATGAGTGCCCTGCATATTCCTGAAGCGGACATTATGCGGATGGGCGGCTGGGAAACGGATCATGTTATGAAAAGGGTATATCGTCACTCCATGATGGAAAAAGAAGAGCAGGCAAAACGGGCCGCCGCGGAAAAGCTGAAAAACTGCCTTTTTTCATAGCTTTTTCCGTGACAAAATCATGACAAAAAACGGTACAAAACCCCGTTGTTTCGCACAGACCAGCGTTTTATAACCCCTGGCAATAAATGGCCACAACCCTTGGAAATGTCAAGCTTTCCCTGGATTACAGCCATTTATAAAGACCGGAGAGTGTGGGATTCGAACCCACGTGCCCAGTAAAGGACAACTGCATTTCGAGTGCAGCTCGTTATGACCACTTCGATAACTCTCCCTATGATGCTTCCACTGTTTAATAATAATACATGAGAAAAATTAAAAAATCAAGAACTTTTCATGAAAAATCGTAACAGTTCAGCCATGCGCTATCCCGCGAGGCGTCGGCTTGCACCTGTAAGATGATCCCGAGACAGCCATGCGCCAAATTTCGTTTTTTGCAGTTTGTGCGCATACCTTTGTGACAGTGATGCCGGAAGGCTGAACTGTTACGAAAAATCTAAGAGTCCGCCGGGCGGGCTTGGCGCCGCTTCCAGATTGTGTTATACTGATCGTCAGATAAATCTGCCGCTCAGTATAACAGGATGCGCTCAGCCGCATAAGGAAGTACGCCGCTTTGCAGCTGCGGCTGGCGCAATATTCACGGCAGATTTCTTCGGCCATGAGTATCGAATGGGATGCAGACAGATTCTTAAAGAAAAATGGAGGAAAGGCGCCGTGAAGATAAATGAAGGAAAGGCCGGCAGGCAGACGTCCCGCACGCAGAACAACCTGATTTTCGCCCTGGACATCGGAACCCGCAGCATCATTGGCCTGGTGGGAATCGTCCAGGATGAGAAGCTGCAGGTGCTGGCCATTGATAAAGAAGAACACGCCCGCCGGGCAATGATCGACGGACAAATTGAAGACATTGAACAGGTGGCTAAGGTGGCCCGCCATGTGAAGGAGCGCCTGGAAAATAAGCTGGAATGCTCTCTGACCAATGTGTGCGTGGCCGCCGCCGGAAGGGCTTTAAAGACGCAGAAAGCCTTCTGCGAGATGGAATTTGACAAGCCCCAGCGCATCGACGAGGAAATCATCGGACGCTTAGAGGCGGGCGCCATTGAGAAAGCGGAAGAGGCCTTCGCCCAGGAAATGGAGCAGGAAGGACGGCAGTTTTTCCTAGTGGGATACACCGTAACCCAGTACCTGCTGGACAACTACCCCATCTCCGACCTGCTGGATCACCAGGGACAGCGGGTCAGCGCCGATGTGATCGCCACCTTTTTGCCCAGCGAGGTAGTGGAAAGCCTGTACACCACCATGAGCAAGGTGGATCTGGAGGTGGCCAGCCTGACGCTGGAGCCCATCGCGGCCATCAACGCCGCCATTCCGGAAAATATCCGGCTTTTGAACCTGGCGCTGGTAGACATCGGCGCGGGCACGTCGGATATTGCCATTTCCAGGGATGGAAGCATCGTGGGCTATACCATGGCCACCGTGGCCGGGGACGAGATCACTGAAGCGCTGATGAAGAGCTATCTGGTGGATTTCCAGACGGCAGAGCGCATGAAAATGGACATCCAGTCCCAGGAAAACATTGAATTTACCGATATTCTTGGCCTGCCCCACACCGTGGCCAACGAAGAAGCGCGCGCCTGCATCGACAGCTCCTTCAAGACCCTGTGCAAGGAAATCGCCGAAAAAATCCTCTCCGTCAACGGCAACGCCCCATCCGCCGTTTTTCTGGCGGGCGGCGGCAGCAAGCTGGCGGATATGCGGGAATGCGTGGCCAAATACCTGGAAATGGATCTTAACCGGGTGGCCATCGCCGGAAACAATTTCTCTGTCAACGCGGTTTCCGACGAATACGACTTAAATAACCCCGAATACGCCACCCCCCTGGGCATCGCCGTGTCCGCGGGCCTGAACATGATCAACGACAGCTGCCACGTGATGCTAAATGGCAAGCGCTCCAAGCTTTTCCGCAGCGGCAGCCTGACTGTGCTGGACATCCTGATGATGAACGGCTACCGTTCCCAGGACCTGCTGGCCCGCTCCGGCCGCAACACAGTCATCCAGCTGGACGGCAAGCGGAAAATATTCCACGGCTCACCCGGCGTCCCCTCACAGCTGCAGGTGAACGGACAGGACGTGAAAGTTTCCTATATCGTGCACGCCGGGGATCAGATTCACTTTACGCCGGCCGTGGACGGCGAAAGCGCCAAAGTGACCCTGGCCGACATCGTGGAGCCCGGCTACGAGAGCCGCACATCTGTCAATGGAAAAACCGTGCCCCTGGACACCGTTTTGAAGACCGGGGACGTTGTGATTACCGGCATGGAGCCACGGACCCCGGAAAAGCCCGCCCAAACGGAGAAACCTGCACAGACAAAAGCCCCGGCCTCGGAAAGAACCCCTGCGCCCCAGCCGGTCAGGGAAAAGCCGGCCGCCGCGCAGGATGCCCCCAAAACCCAGCAGCCCGCGCCAAGCGCTTTCAAGCCAAAGGAGGCGCCGGCTGCCAAACGGGTGCAGCCCGCACAGGTCTGCCAGTTCACCCTAAACGGCGAACCGCTTCTTCTGGTAAAAAAAGAAGACAACACGCCCTATTACGTGATGGACCTGGTGGAATACTCCGGCATCGACCTGAAAAACCCCAATGGACTGATCCAGCTGCGGGTAAACGGCCGGGAGAGCTATTTTCAGGATGAATTAAAGCCCGGAGACAAAATTGATATCTATTTACAGCAAAAGAATCCAGAGGACAACTAGATGAGAGAATGGGAAAATAATATCCGAAAGGTCGTGCCCTATACCCCCGGCGAACAGCCGCAAAAAGCAGGCATCATAAAATTAAACACCAACGAAAACCCATACCCGCCCTCCCCCCGGTTTGCCCGCTTGCTAACGGAGATGGAAAGCGGCAATCTGCGGCTCTACCCCGACCCCGCCGCCAGCTCCCTGACAGAAGCCATCGCGGACTACCACGGGATTTCCCCGGAGCAGACATTTGTGGGCGTGGGCTCCGACGACGTGCTGGCCATGGCTTTTTTAACTTTCTTCCACTCGTCCAGGCCCATTTTATTCCCGGACGTCACCTACTCCTTTTACGACGTGTGGGCGGATTTGTTCGGGATACCCTATAAAAAGCCCGCGCTGAAGGAAGACTTTTCCATCGCGTCGGAGGACTATTATGGGGAAAATGGCGGCGTCATTTTCCCCAATCCCAACGCGCCCACCGGAATCGCCCTGGAGCTGGACGCGGTGCAGGACATCCTGGAACACAACCGGGACTGTGTGGTAATCGTGGACGAAGCCTATGTGGACTTCGGGGCCGACTCCGCCCTGGAGCTGATTGACCAATACGACAACCTTCTGGTCGTGCGAACCTTCTCCAAGTCCCGCTCCCTGGCCGGGCTGCGCATCGGATACGCCATGGGAAACTCGCTGCTGATCCGGTACTTAAACGACGTGAAGTTCTCCTTTAATTCCTACACCATGAACCAGCCCTCCCTGTACCTGGGATCCAGGGCCATGGAAGATGAGGCATATTTTCAGGAGACGCTGCGTAAGATTGTAAATACAAGGGAATGGGCGAAAAAAGAGCTGAAAAAGCTTGGATTTGCATTCACCGATTCAAAAGCGAACTTTCTTTTCGTCCGGCATCCGGACTATCCGGCCCGGGAGATTTACGAGGCCTTGCGGGAGGCGGACATTTTCGTGCGGTATTTTGACAAAGACCGCATCCGCGATTACCTGCGCATCACCGTCGGCGCCCAGGAAGAGATGGAGGCGCTCATCCGGTTCCTAAAAAAATATATGCGCCGCTAGGAGGTTTTATGGAAACACTGGTACAATGGTTTACCGCAAACCTTTCCCCCTATATTTCCGAGCATATGGTTGTGTTTCTGATCTCCATGATGCCCATCCTGGAGCTGCGCGGAGGCCTGCTGGCCGCCAGCCTGCTGAAAATCCCGCCTTTACGGGCGATCCCCATCTGCGTAGTGGGAAACATCCTGCCCATACCGTTTATCCTGCTGTTCATCCGGCAGATTTTCAGATGGCTGAAAAAGATCCGCCTTGTCGCGCCTCTGATCCTGAAGCTAGAAAACAAAGCCATGGGCCGAAGCGACCAGATACAAAAGTATGAGTTCTGGGGGCTGGTAGCTTTCGTGGGCATTCCCCTGCCGGGAACCGGCGCGTGGACCGGGGCCCTGATTGCCTCTTTGCTCGGCATTGACATTAAGAAATCTTCGATTGCCATTTTAATCGGAATCGCCATGGCCACCGTGATTATGTACGTGTTCTCTTACCTGATTGTGGGAAACGTGATAAGCTAATCTCCCTTGCGCCTACATGCGTCCGCAAAAAAACGCTTCATCATAAATGAAAGCCAGGCGGACGCACTTCACAGAAATCAGGGGGCCGCTTCCCAGCGTCCGGAGGCGCCGCAGGGCAGAATCAGTCCGGTCGAGCGCACCGGCAGGCCTATTTCCTGGGATTCCACGGTTCCACCGTGTTTTTTCAGCACGACAGACAGCAGATAGGTCAGCACAGACGGCGCAAGCCCTGTCGTATAGGAATTGAGCAGAAAGAACAGCGGCTTTTCACTCAACAAAAGCGCACATCTCGTCAGCAAATGATAGATGGAATCCTCCAGCTTCCAGATCTCGCCCTTGGGGCCGCGGCCATAAGAAGGCGGATCCATGATAATAGCGTCGTAGGTATTTCCCCGGCGGATTTCCCGCTCCACGAACTTCAGACAGTCGTCCACCAGCCAGCGGATGGGCGCCTGGGACAGCCCGGAGGACATCGCATTTTCCCGCGCCCAGGAAACCATGCCCTTGGATGCGTCCACATGGGTAACCGATGCGCCCGCCGCCGCTGCTGCCAAGGTGGCGCCGCCTGTATAGGCAAATAGGTTCAGCGCCTTAATCTCCCGCCCGGCTCCCTGGATTTTCCCGGAAATCCAGTCCCAGTTCACCGCCTGCTCTGGAAAAAGCCCCGTGTGCTTAAAACGAAAGGGCTTTAGATGGAAGGTCAGGCTGCCGTACCCAACGGACCACTGCTGGGGCAGATGAAAAAATTCCCACCGGCCCCCGCCTTTACTGCTTCTGTGGTAATGCCCGTTTTTCTTTTTCCACTCCGCAGCCTTTTTTGGCGTGTCCCAGATGACCTGGGGGTCTGGCCGTATTAAAATATAATCCCCCCACCGTTCCAGCCTTTCACCGGCGGAAGCGTCTAATAATTGATAATCTTTCCAATTGTTCACCGTCCACATATTTTAACTATTCCTTTCCAGCGATTGTATACCATCAGTTATGGGATTATACCACATATGCCTGGCCGTTTGCAATCATCACAGAAACTAATGCTTGACAATCCATAAATAGACATACTAAAATTAGATGATTGGCCGGCAACACGAATGAGCGTGTATGCTAAATCAAGAGGAGGTTATTATGAAAGCGTATCAGCATATGACAAAAGAGGAACTATTGACATTAAAAAAAGAGCTGGAAGCCAAATTTGAAGAACTGAAAAGCCGAAAGCTTTCTTTGGATATGTCCCGGGGGAAACCCGGCGAGGATCAGCTGGCATTATCCATGGGGATGCTGGATGTCCTAAGCAGCAGTTCCGACATGAAAGACGATGCAGGCGTAGACGTCAGGAACTACGGCCTGGTAGACGGCCTGCCGGAGGCAAAACAGCTGTTGGCGGAAATGGTGGGCACAGAGCCGGAAAACGTCATTGTGTTCGGCAACGCCAGCTTAAGCATCATGTTCGATACAATATCCCGTTCCATGACCCACGGCGTAATGGGCAACACGCCTTGGTGCAGGCTGGATAAAGTGAAATTCCTCTGTCCGGCGCCCGGATACGACCGTCACTTCAGCATCTGCGAATACTTCGGCATCGAGATGATTCCGGTGGAAATGTCCGAGGACGGCCCGGATATGGACACGGTGGAAAAACTCGTGCAGGAGGACGCATCTGTAAAAGGCATCTGGTGCGTGCCCAAATATTCCAACCCCCAGGGCTACACCTATTCCACAGAAACCGTACAAAGGTTCGCCCGGTTAAAGCCAAAAGCCGACGACTTCCGGATTTTCTGGGATAACGCGTACGCCGTGCATCATCTATATGAAGAAAAAGAACGGCAGGACACACTGCCAGATATCCTCTCCCTCTGCAAAGAGGCGGGAAATCCCGATCTGGTCTACGAATTCGCCTCTACCTCAAAAGTGACGTTCCCCGGCTCCGGCATCAGCATGATGGCCGCATCGGAGGGGAACCGCAAAGACATTTTAAACCACATGCGCATCCAGACCATCGGGCACGACAAGATCAATCAGCTGCGCCACATTCGTTTCCTAAAAAACATGGATGTCCTGCGGGAGCACATGAACAAACAGGGGGCTACCACCCTGGCCAAATTCAAAATAGTCTGGGACGCGCTGGAAAAAGAGCTGGGCGGGCTGGAAATCGGCAAATGGACCTACCCCAGAGGCGGCTACTTCATATCCTTCGACTCTCTGGAGGGCTGCGCCAAGGCGATCGTGGCCAAGGCAAAGGAAGCCGGACTGACCGTGACTCCTGCAGGCGCGACTTATCCATATGGAAAAGATCCCAAGGACAGCAACATCCGCATCGCGCCCACCTACCCGTCTGTGGATGAGCTGGCGCTGGCAGGGCAATTATTCATCCTCTGTGTAAAATTAATCAGCATAGATAAAATATTAGAGAACAAATAAAAGATAAAACGATTAGGAGTGATCATATATGGGGAAAGGGAAGAAAATTGTAATAGGCATGATCGTGTTTTTCTTATTGGCCGCCGGAGGTCTGTACGGCGTAGGCGTTTATTTTTTCTCCAGCCGATTTCTTCCCAATTCCTCGGTGAATGGGCTGGACGTCTCCTACAAAACAGCCGACAGCGTGCAGGAACACATGGCGGATGAAATCGCCGCCTACACCCTGATCATCAACGAAATCGACGGGGAACAGGAAAAAATCGCGGCGGAACAGCTGGGCATCGAATACGAAGAGAACGAAGACATCGCCCATCTGGTGAAAAGCCAGAAGCGGTGGACCTGGTTTTTATCTCTGAGCAATGAAAAAAAGTATGTCACCGAGGCCATGACCACATACGATAAAAAGAAGCTGAAAGAAACCGTCAACAGTCTGAATTGTTTTAAAGATATGCAGGAACCTGTGGACGCGCGCATCGAAGAAACCGAATCCGGCTACGAGATTGTCCCGGAAACGGAAGGAAACACGCTGGACCCGAAAAAGGTCTTAAGGCAAGTGCGAAAAGCCATCGAAAACGGCCAGCCGGCGGTGGACCTGGTGAAGAAAAAATGCTACATATTCCCGGAGGTGTACCGGGACGACGAGCTGCTGGCCAGACAAAAGGAACAGCTAAACCGCCTGGCCACCGCCAAAATCACTTATGATTTCCAGGATCGCAACGAGGTAGTGGATTCCGAGACTTTAAGAAGCTGGCTTGTGCAGGACGAAGAGGGAAACTACCAGCTGGACGACGCCAAGATACAAGAATACGTCCATCAGCTGGCCGTAAAATACGACACCTATGGCAGCGAACGGGACTTCCGGACAGCGGAAGGCAAGATGATTAAAGTAAAAGGCGGCGACTACGGCTGGGTCATTTACGAGGAAAAGGAAGTTGAAGCCTTAAAGGCCAACATCGAGGCCGGCGAGGAAGTGATCCGGGAACCGGAGTACCTCTATCGGGGATACAACCGGGAAGAAAACGACATCGGCGACACCTATGTGGAAGTGGATCTGACGAAGCAACGCATGTGCTTTTACTTAAATGGCACACTGATCGTGGATACGCCTGTGGTCACCGGAACGCCCTCGAAAAAGTTCGCCACGCCTCCTGGCGTATATGCCCTGGACAACAAGAAATCCCCCGCCGTGCTAAAGGGCGAGGACTACGCGTCGCCCGTCACCTACTGGATGCCCTTCAACAAAGATGTGGGCATTCACGACGCCTCCTGGCGTTCCGAATTTGGCGGGGAAATCTACAAGAAAAACGGATCCCACGGCTGCGTGAATACACCTTATGACATGGCGGAAAAAATCTATAACAATATCGAAGTGGGCGTGCCCATTATCGTATACGAATAAAAATGGATACGAAAGCATTCTGGTGATATGTCAAGAACTTTTTGAAAAAGATTTTGATATGTTT
>CAYOWU010000063.1:0-18212 GCA_964407765.1 uncultured Lachnospiraceae bacterium | reverse complement strand
CCGTTCCCCAGATGTCGTTGTCGATGGTCTTGGGCAGGTGGATCACATTTAAGCCTTCCTCCCGAAGCAGGTTGGCCGTCTTCTGGGTTCCGTTTCCGCCTAAGATTACCAGGCAGTCCAAACATAATTTATAATACGTCTGCTTCATGGCGCCCACTTTGTCCAATCCTTTTTCGTCCGGCACCCGCATTAATTTAAAGGGCTGCCTGGATGTGCCCAGAATCGTGCCGCCCTGGGTGAGGATTCCAGAAAAGTCTCTGGAAGTCAGCATCCGGTATTTGCTGTAAATCAGTCCCCGGTAGCCATCGTCAAATCCATATACCTCCAGCTGGTCAATGGCTGTGCTCAAACCTTTTACAACGCCCCGCATGGTGGCGTTCAGCGCCTGACAGTCTCCGCCGCTGGTCAAAAGTCCTATTCTTTTCATTCTTATTTTTCACATCCTATTCTTTTAGTCGTTTATGCGTTTCAATAATAACATATTTTCGGGTTTATCTCAATACTTAGCGTCAGCTGATCTGCCACTTTACGCGGCTGCCATTTTCGTCCTTGCAGACCAGGAGTTGGTCTTCGATTTCCTGCTTCAGTTCCGTCACGTGGGAGATGACGCCAATCAGTTTGGAGCCGCCCGCCATTTGCTGTAAAACCCTCACCGCCTGGTTTCGGGAGTGTTCATCCAGCGAACCGAAACCCTCATCGATAAACAGGATGTCCAGGTTCAGCGCCGCCGAATTTTCCTGAATCTGATCCGCCATGCCAAGGGCCAGCGCCAGCGCGGCCATGAAGGATTCACCGCCGGAAAGCGTCCGCACTTCCCGCTCTTTGCCGGTGACCGTTGAGTAAACCATCAGGTCGAGGCCCTGATTTTTGCCCACGCCGGCTTTGTCAATTTCACACATCCGAAATTCAAACTGCCCCGCGGACATATCCTGGAACCGATTGTTGGCCGCGCAGAGAATCTGCTCCAAGTAATACCGCTGTACGAATGTTTCTATATCCATGCGGGAGCCGCTCACTTTACCGGCCAGGCGGCTGTAGAGACTTTCCAGCTTTGCATGCTCCTGCACGATCTGGCTGCGCTCCGCCATTTTTGGGGCCAGCGCGCGGTAAACCACTGTGTCCGCTTTATAATTTTCCTCCAACTCACGGAATGCCTTCTGCGACGCCTGGAGCTTTTCTTCCGCCTCGTCCTTTGCCGACTCCAGTTTTTCCGGGTCTGGGCGTTTCTGATCCTGGATGGCCTCTTTTGCTGTCTTCCAGGCGCTTTGCGCGGCGGCTTTTTTGTTATTATGCGCTTCTATCTGTTTCTGGAGTTGTTTTATCTCGGTTTTTTTGTGTTCTTCCACAATGGCTTTCCACACCTGTTCGGTGACTCCTTTTTCCTGCATGGATTTTTCATAAGAAAGCTGACGCCGCGCCCGCTCTTCCAGCTGTTCCGGGAACTCCTTTTCGTAACGCTTAAGCAGGGATTCCGCGCGATCTACGGCGGTCTTTGCCTTTGAAGCTTTCTCGTCTGCCTGGTTGTAAATACCCTGTTTTTCCTGCTGCTTTTTTTGAGCCATTACAAGAGCCTCTTTGGCAGATTTTTCGTCCGGATAATCTTTGCCCGCTTCCAGCCCTTGCAGCTTTGCATTGCTTTCAATTAAATCATTTTTCGCGTCGCCGGCAAATTCCCGCGCCTTCTCTTCCTGGGCCTTTAAATCCGCCTTTTTCTGTTCCATTCCCTGCAGCGCGTTTTGGATTTCTTTCAGAGCGTCGGCGTTTTCCCTGCGGGTTTCCCCTTCCTGTGAAAGAGAATCTTGCCATGTGGATAAAAGCTCTTGCGCCTGGCTTAAAGAGAAATCTCCTTTCTGAAAATCCCCCGGCGTATGGGGAATTTCTTTTGCCATGCGTGCATAGAGGTTTCCCATGTCTTCCTTTAGATTCTTCTCTTGCTCTTTTAGCACATCCAGTGCGGAACGCGCTTTTGTGGCTTTATCGCTTTGCCGGTCTTCCAACATGGAAAGCTCCTGCCGAAGCGTGTCGACGGCTTCGCGGGTCAGATTTTGATGCTCCTCAGACAGTGCGCACGGATGGGGATGTTCGGTGGAGCCGCACACGGGGCAGGCTTTGCCCGGCCTTAGCTTTTCCTTTGCGATATAGCCGGCCTGGGCATCCAGAAAAGCGTTGTGCTTTTCAGTGTATTTGCTTCGTTTCTTTTCGGCTTCTTTTCGCGCTTTTTCGTAATCCTGCTGCGCCTTGTCGGTCCTTTTTCGCTGGTTTTCCACATCCTTTTGTTTCTCCCGGATGTTATCCACATTTTCCTGGAGTTCTCGGGCCTGTTTATCTTTTTGTTCCCACTGCAGCAGCCGCATTTTGGCTTCGCCCAGTTCTTCCGATTGTTTTTTCCACTCTTGTTCCTGGATTTCCAGATTGAAGAGACTTTCTTTCGCCGATTCTGCAGCGGACTGGGCCTTTTCGCTTTTTGCTTTTTTGTCCGCCGCGTCTTTTTGAGCCAAACGGATTTTTTTCAGAATTTCCAGGGATTTCACAACGCGGTCAGACAGCTTCGCAAACGCTTCGTTTTCAAGGGTGAGCTGCTTTTCGGCCTGGTTTTTCACTTGGGCCGCTCTCTCGTATTCTGTGATAAGCTGCGGTTTCTTGTTTTCCAGATTTTCCTGTTCTTCTTTTATTTTGGAGACAATTTTTTCTTTTTCAGCCAGCGCGTCGTGGAAATTTTTGATTTCATAAGACGCTTCAATTTGTCCAGCCAGCCGACGGTGTTTTTCCATTTCTTCTTCGGCCGCAGCGCAGTCGGCCAGATCTTTTTCTGCCTGATCCAGCTGCTTATAGGATGTGAGAATACCCTGCGCTTTAACCCACGCCTCCCTTTTTTCATCGCGGATTTCACTGGCTTTTTCGTATTTTCCCTGCGCATCCTCTTTGCCGCGTTCCAACCAGCCGCAGAGGTTTTTCAGCTCTTCTAAAAAGTTCTCCATATCGGAGACAGAGAGCTTTTCCGCAGATAAGATCCGCTCCTTCAGCTCTTTTAGAATCGCCGCCTTTTCATAATTTTCCGGGATGGACAGGTCGCCGACTTTCATCTGGCACGCGGTGCGGATGTTCTCGATTATCGAAAGTTTTTCCTTTTTGCGGCCGTCCAATTCATCGACGATTTTTTGGAAAATTTCTGTGTTGAACAATTTACGGAAAATTGTCTTTTTTTCATTTGAACTGGCGCGGAGCATGTCCATAAATTCGCCCTGGGCGATCATGGCCACCTGCATAAACTGCTCCTTGGAAAGGCCGACGATTTCTTCCAGCTTCACATCGGTTTCTTTTTGGGGGTATTCCGTGCCGTCCGGCATCGTGAGGGAAACTTTTTCATTTTCTTTTATAATTCCGTCGCCCTTTTTTTTCGGACGATCATGCCGGGGGGCGCGCCGGACGGTGTACTCTTTTGCCTCCCCGCCGGTCATCTCCGAAAAGGTCAGTTCCACAAAAGGCTCCGCGAAGGATTCTTTTTCCAAATGCACAAACTGGCTCTGCAGCTCTGCCCCCTTTTTCTTATTTGCGTTGGAGCCGGTTTCGCCGTAAAGCGCAAAAACAATGGCGTCAAAAATAGTCGTTTTGCCGGCTCCAGTGTCGCCTGTGACCAGGAAAAGATTCTGAACCGGTCTGGTAAAATCTATGACGGTTTTCTTTCCATATGAACCGAATGCCTGCATCGTTAATTCCAATGGCCTCATCTACTGCGCCTCCTGAACTGAATTGATTACGTCTTTTAAAAGCCCTTTTTCACCATCGTCCAAATCCCCCAGAAACGAGCAGCACAGCTCAAAGGGGTCCATTTTTTCTCTGGCCGAAAAGCTGCGCCCATAGTCCGTTTTCTGCTGAGTTTCCCGACGGATTTCCAGCAGGTTGGGGAACTGGCTGCGGATCCTGTCCTGCATATCTATGATGTCATAATCCACTTTGTCCGTGAGAATGACCGACGCATAGTCCCCGCATCCCTGCCCCAAAACTTCCTCCAGCGTTCCTTTGACGACGCGCACCTGGCGAAGAGGTTTTAGCGGAAGGACGGATGTTTTCATGTCACCCTTTTCACCCATTTCCACCAGAATGACGCCCTTTTGCTGCCCCGCCTCGCTGACCGAGCAGGCCAGGGGCGTGCCGCAGTAACGGCGAAATTCGCTTCCGACTTTCATCGGTTTATGGATGTGGCCAAGCGCCGCATAATCGAATTTTTCCAGCGCGTCCGCCGACACTTCATCGATATTACCCACAGTCCGGATCTCCGAATCCATCCGCTCGATCTGCTGGGCATCCGCACCGGACGGAAGATAAAACTGGTGGCTGACCAGGACATTCCTCTGCCGCTGGTCTACATTTTCGCGGGCAATCAGCCGATGAATGGTTTCATTATAGGAAAGGTTGTTACCGTTTTCATCCATGCCCACAATGGCTTTTACCATGGTAGGCTTCACAAACGGAAGCAGATAAAAGTTTACGCTGCCAAAAGCGTCTTCTAACGTGACTTTTTCGATATAATCGCTTTCATCTTTTGGCGGCGCGCCAATCATATATAAATTCTGCCGGGAGAGGACACTGCGAAAACAATTCATGCGGGACGCGCTGTCGTGATTGCCGCTGATGATCATCACGGCCATGTCCGGAAGGGACGAAATGAGATTTTCTATAAAATGGTCAAAAACTTCCACGGCTTCCGCAGACGGAATCGCTTTGTCGTAAACGTCGCCGGCGACGATAAAGGCATCCGGCTTTTCCTCCGCGGCCATCTGCACAATCTGCCGCAGTATGTATTCCTGGTCTTCCCGGAGGTCTTTGTTCATAAGCTTCAGCCCGATGTGCAAATCCGATAAATGAAAAAATCTCAATTTTTTATCGCCTCCTTTAATAAAAGAATTCTTTCAAAGTTTACTGTTTTATTTTATAATTTTGTCTATATTTGTCAATAAATAGGAGGCGTTTTCTGCGCCTCCTATCTTGCTTATTCGTAACTGTTTAGCACCTTCACAATTACGAGCAAAAATCCATTGGAAATCGCCTTCGGCGATGGGATTTTTGCCGTATGTCTCGAGATTTTGCCATATTTTGTGGCAAAACGCCTCGCGGAACAACACCTACTGAATAGTTACGTTTATTCTTTATTTTTATAATATAACATACAGTGGCAATATCCCTCGAACTCCGGGTCTTTGATCTGCTCCCGAAATTCCTGGCACATGCATTTATTTTCTTCTGTGCGCTCCAGACGGCAGGGGCAGTAGCCGCCTGTCCTCTCCAGACCTTCACGGACTGACTTCACCACATCTTCATCAGGATTTAAAGTAATCTTCATTCAGCTATACCTCATCAATAAATTGTTCCAATTCCTCCCTAGGCATGAATCCGGCGGTGCGCTTTGCCTCCCGGCCGTCTTTAAACAGCATAATCGTAGGCACTGCGGTGATGGAAAACCGCCGGGCCAAATCCTGAGCCTCATCCACGTCTACCTTCCCCACCAGGATATCCTCCCGGCTGCTCTCCAGCTCTTCTATAACTGGAGTCAGCATTTTACAGGGCCCGCACCAGGTGGCGTAAAAGTCCACCAACACCGGCTTCGCCGCCCTCAAAACCTGCTCTTCAAAATTTTCAGATGTAATCCGCATACCCATATGCATGCGCCTCCTTTCCTAAACCTCCGTGCACCCGTAAGGCAGGCATTTTGCCATGAATGCATGCCGCTTTTTCCAGCGGCGGATTTTTATAGTAATACTTAGTGAAGCAGTGACAGCTTGGAAGATTCCTTGGGCCGCACATTTACCGTAATATAACAGTCCGCAACCGGTTCCTCATTCACTTCCAGGAAATACTCCACCTGGATGTCTATATTTTCCTCCGATTCCTCACACTTAATTTTGGTGGCGGCAATTCCCATCTGAACGCTTCCAAAAGGCGTTTGGTAAAAGGTTATATTTTTCTTCTGAGGACTGAATACCATATGAACGTTGGCAGTCCCTTTCTTGCGGACTTCCATGGATTCGTTGCTGGCCTTGATCAGATTTTCCGTAGTCCCGGGAAACCCCTCAAACACCTCGTCGAACTTGATAAAATGCTTTCCGTTGCGAAAATGATATTCTCCCACCGTCACCATCTCAATGGGCTCCGAATCCCGAGTGTCCCCCATCACCTGAAGACCGGTGACACTTACAAATACATCCTTCGTCATATGTACATCCCTCTCAATATTCTTCAATATCAATTTTCTGCGTCATCCCCACGTCATAGGGCAGAATGCTGTTGGCAAAAACTTTGAACTTTTCCGCCAGGTCGCTGACGAAAAAGCGGTACGGAAACTCCTTTTTGTCGCTGCCGGGATTTTCCAGATTCCGGACTTTTAACATCCGTTTCAGTTCCTGGGCCGTCTCGTAGGCCGGATTCACCAGCGTGACGGACTCGCCCATCACTTCCCCAATCATCGACCGCAACAGCGGGTAATGGGTGCATCCCAATACCAGCGTATCCACCTGCCGCTCCTTTAGTTCGGCCAGATACCGCTCTGCCACCTGCCGGGTGATGGAATCGTGAATCCAGCGTTCCTCCACCAGAGGAACGAAAAGCGGGCAGGCTTTCTCAATGACTTCCGTCCCCGGCGCGATGTTCTGGATAAAGTCCCGGTAAATGTGGCTGCCCACCGTGCCTTCCGTGCCGATCACCCCAATTCGCCCATTTGCGGTAGCCTGCGCCGCGACTTTCGCCCCCGGCTTCACCACGCCGAGCATGGGCAGATCGCTTTCCTTTGAAACCTCGTCCAGGGCAAACGCGCTGGCCGTGTTGCAGGCCGCCACAATGGCTTTCACCTGCTGGGTCTTCAGGAAACGGATAATCTGGCGGGAATAGGTCAGGATCGTCTCCCTGGACTTGCTGCCGTACGGAAGCCGGGCCGTATCGCCGAAATATACAATGCGCTCCGCAGGAAGGTTTCGCATAATCTCCCGCGCCACCGTCAGCCCCCCCACTCCCGAGTCAAAAACCCCGATGGGCGCCTCCGCCAATTCTCTGTTCATTCTCGTCCGCTCTCCCTTCCTCGCTGCGTCCTTCGTCTATTCTAACATTGTTTTATTTTCTGTGCAACCTTTGGGAGAGGAAAGTTTGTTACTTTGTAACAGTCCAGCCATGCGCTATCCCGCGAGGCGTCGGCTTGCACCTGCAAGACGATCCCGAGACAGCCACGCGCCAAAATGCGTTTTTTGCAGTTTGTGTACATATTTTTGTGACAGTGAAGCCCAGGAGGCTGAACTGTTACGTTACTTTTCATGAGGTGGAACAGAATATATATCAGGGAGAGCAATCTCATACAGCACAGTCTGTTTTTCCTTTTTAGTTTTGTTTCTGTAGATAGATAAAACCGTTGGTTGTCTTGCAGATGCGAGAATGGTATAATAATTTATGTAACTATTCAGTAGATGTTGTCCCGCGAGGCGTTTTGCCACAAAATGTGATAAAATCCCGAGACATACGGCAAAAATCCCATCGCCGAAGGCGATTTCCAATGGATTTTTGCTCATAACTGTGAAGGTACTGAACAGTTACAAATTTGTTTCTTAAAGATAAAATTGCATAAGAATAGTGAAGGCAACAATGCTGTTTAATTCTAACCTTCAGCGGAGACAGTCTGAATCGGGAAGGGGCGCTGGAAAAAATGGGCAGTTTAATGCCTGGGCATCCGGCAATGAAGATTTGGAAAAATGAACGGATTTTAGCTTAAGAGAAGCGGACAGGTCCGCCGCTCTGGAATGGGTTTTGAATCACATTTCAGAAAAAGGTTCTAAAAATTAGCTGCCGCATAGGCGTCTATTGAGTTAATAAGAGGGAGGAAGATTTTCTATGAAATGTAGCGAAAGGAAAAAGCGGGGATTGGCAGTGGTGTTTGCAGCAATATGCATCTTGGAATTTTTTACTGTTGATTCTATATATGCACAGAACAATGAAATGGGGGTATTTGAGAAGCAAAGGGATGTTTTGGATATAAATGGGTTTCAATCCTTTGTTCAAAGAGAGGTTTATGGCGCGGATAGCGGACAGGAAGAGGGAATTTCCATACGGGAAGATGGTCTTAATGAGGATATTTTGCGCGGAGAGGATTCCGCAGTAGAAGAGGATATTGCAGGTGCGGGCAAGGTTCCCAATAAAGTAGAATCGGCCGAACAGGAGGGTATTGGGGATACAGATGACGTTTATCAGGAAGGAGAATCGGCACAGGAGGAGGGAGGTGAGCCAGCAGGAGGACCTGCCTGGGGAGGAGAAAATACTCCAGAGGAAAAATTTGTTCAGGAAGGAGAATTCGCTGAACAAGAAGATGTGGCACAGACGGCTATACAAGCGGATTCGTCCTCGGAGGAGACGCTGACTTACGGCGATTATAACTATAAAATATCTTCGTCCCAAACAGTTGTAATCACCAGATACACTGGCAGAGACGAGAATTTATTTATTCCGTCAGAAATAGGCAAGAAGGCTGTTTCTTCCATTGCACCTTACGCGGTTGCCGGTTCATATGTCAAAAAAGTGACAATTCCTTCTTCTGTGCGAACCATTGAAGCAAATGCATTTTCCCAAAATTATTCCCTCTTGTATGTGACGGTGAAAGGAAAAGACACGCTGATTGCCGATTCCGCATTTCCCTATAGACAGGATATCACTTTTATATGCGCATCCAATTCAAAAGCCTATATCTATGCCAGAGAAAACAAAACGAAAATCCTCCTGACAGACGGCATTAACCTGTCAAAAGCAAAGATTGTTCTTAAGAGAAATACCATTGTGCAAAACGAATCTCATGATATGCAGATACCGGTCACTGTGACAATAAACGGCAGAAAACTTCGGGAAGGCAAGGACTACATATGCATATGGCCGCCTTATTCTGAAAGAAACAGTATTGGCGCAAAAAAAGTGACAGTCACTGCCGCAGACTACAATAACGGCAATTATATTGGCAGCAAGACAGCAGCATATCAGGTGCTTCCGATGTCCTCCAAAGGTTTGTATGCCACAAAAAAGGTTACGGCATCCAGCATTCAGCTAACCTGGACAAAAGTAGCGGATGTATCGGGATATTATCTTTACCGCCGCAACTTACCATCCGCAAAATACAAATTAATCTCCAATGTCTCAAAACAAAGTAGGAACACATACACCGATAAAGGACTGAAAAAAAACACGGGATATCAATACCGTCTTATTCCCTACCGGAAGGCCAATGGAAAAATATACAGAGCGAGATCCACGAATCTGACAACTTATACAGCTTCCGGGAAATCCGTTGTAAACGGCAAGAAAAAAGCAAAAATAAAGACCAAAGACATTGGGCTTGAAGCGGCGGTCGACACAGAGAATTACCAGCATAACTGGGCGCAAACGTCTCCCATCAGTGACTTTTTTGATACAAAGGGCAGGTATACCATTGCTTACGGCGATGCGAAGTACGTGTATATTCAGATTTTAAACAACTCCAGTCTGCATGTAACTAAGACCATTAAGATTAAGAAAAAGTACAGTCTTATTGGCAGTGTGACAGGCGGCCCGGATGGAAATTATTATATCGTCTGGGGTGCGGAAAACTGGAAATCCGGCAACGTGGTTCTGGAAGTGTCGAAATATAATTCTAAAGGCAAATTTATAAAGGGATGTAAACGTTATAATACAGGAGATCACATGGATACGGCCAAGCCTTTTGAGGCAGGGAATTGTGCAGTAGCTTTTCAGGGAAATACCCTGGTGTGTTCCTATGCAAAGCAGATGAACAATGTGCATCAGTCCAATGATGTATTCTGTATCAATATCAAAAATATGAAGGAAAACACAAAGTACGATAATTCTGCCAGCCATTCCTTTGACCAGAGAGTATTAGCCCTTACAAATGGGGATGTATTGTTTGCGAACTTGGGAGATGGCCATCCCCGTGGATTTTACCTGTCTGAGTCCGGGGCAGTCCATTCCTGGGGAACGGTTCCATTTCATTTTTATGGCGGTATCGGCTATAATTATACCAACGCGCGTCTGGGGGGAATTGGCGAGACGCCGGCCGGCATCGCGTTAGTGGGTTCTTCCGCTGTGTCTATGACGAAAAAATTTGAAAGAGAAAAGCAGCAATTATTTATCCAGATTGTCAGCCCTGTTACAGAGGCGTCTATATTTAGCGGGTCCAGACGAGAAGGAACATCCTGTGGTTCGGCGTGCACAGATACAGGCGTCAAGTGGCTGACAAAGTATAAAAACGCTTCCGTGGGAGCTTCCAGCATGACGGTTATGGAAAAAGGGCGGATACTGGCGCTGTGGGAAAAGGATACTGGATACAGCACAGAAAGCTATTATATGATTCTGTCTCCTTACGGAACGGTTTTGCAGAAAGCTACGAAAATCGGCAATTATAACCTGAATGACTGCGAAGAGATTAAATACAAAAAGGGCTGTATTTACTGGACGACTGCCAATGGCAAAAAGCATGCTACAGTGCATAAGTTATATATTGGAAAATTTAAGTAAAAGAATAGAAATGGAGGAAGAAATGAAAAGGAAGATACATGTTATTTATAAAATAACGTTATTCATTTTTTGTTTTCTATTATCTGTGTTTTTAGGAGGCATTTCGGTGAAGGCATCTTTTGAGCCGAAAGAATTTTCTGTGCCAAAGGATATCAATTCCTGTACAATAACGCTTTCGAAGACAAATTTTTCTTACAGTAGTTCAAAGTGCGGCCCTGAGGTAACGGTCAGGGATGGAACAATGGTCTTAACGGAGGGGGTGGATTATACTCTTTTTGGCGCCACTGCCGCAACGATAGGAAAGCATGAAATCACTATCCTAGGAACAGGCAATTATACAGGGCAAGCCACAGCAGTGTTCCAAATACAAAAGGCTCGAAATGAGATTAATATTTATGGAAATACTACATATTACACATATTCAAATCCAGAAAGTTATGATATCCACTGGAACACAAAGGGCGGTGCAAAACTTACTTTTTCTACAAAAACAAGGGGCGCGTCTATTACAAAAGATGGTGTGCTCATCCTCAAGGACGGCTTTTTAGGGACAGTTCAAGTAAAAGTAAAGGCGGCGGAAACAGAATTTTATCAGGCGGCTGTTCAAACATTTTCCATCAAGTTCAAGCTAAAAGGCACCAGAATAATAGAAATCAAAAGGGAGGGCGTTATCCCCGATACCCCGCCGGAAGACGACCATACAGTAAAAATATTCTGGAAGACCAAGGAACCCTGGGAGGAAGACCACAATTATGATATGCAGAGCGTAGATGGCTTCCAGATCCGTTACTCCACAGACTCCGCCTTCCAATCCAGAGTATATAAAACGAAAATACCCATGATAAATGCTCTAACCGCTCTCGTAGATTCCTGTACAATAAGCAGTCATCTGAAAAAAGGCGATAAGGTATATTTCCAAATACGAACTTATAAAAAGGCAATAGACGGCAAAACTTATTACTCTTCATGGAGCAAAGCGGTATCTCATAAGGTGGACAGTTCAGAGAAAGCTTTTTACAAAGACAAAAAGCCCAAAAACGGTAAGACATACAGCGTGGGTGGCATCGTGTACAAATACAGGAATAAAAAGCTGGAGGCGGTTGCGATGACAAATCCGAAGCAACTGAAAATCCCGGACATGGTGAGCATTTATGGGAAAAAATATCCTGTGGAAAGTATAAAATCCGGCGCTTTTGAGGATTCCCAATTCCTCTATATATTCGTGGATAAGATAATTATAGGAAAAAATGTGAAAAAGATAGGAAAAAATGCTTTTGCCAACAATCGCTTTGTTCGGGAAGTCATCATTAACAGCAGGAAACTGACGCCTAAATCTGTTGGAAAAAATGCTTTTAAAAATGTCGGTACGATACACAACGAACCTGTTAAACTGAAAGCGCCTAAAAATAAAAAAGCTTCCTATAAAAAGATTTTACAAAAAACAGGCTTGCGAAATTTAAGATAATTTATTTGCCATTGGGTGTAGAGCCGGTGAAAGGGTGGAATGTTTACCGAGCAGATGGGAACGCGCTTCGGGGCATGGCGCATCAACGTTATCAGCATGCCAGCAGGTTCGGCATGCTGATAAATGTATAACTTTGTCTGCCAACATCCGTGCTTTGAAATTCTTTCCGAATTTCAATTTTTGTGGCAAAACGCCTCGCGGGACAACACCTACTGAATAGTTACATCTCACGATATATTTTAAAATTACGGCCACCGGCCAATGGCATAATCACTTTCCGCAATCCCTGTAATACATTGTTCATCCGATGTAAATTTTGTGAAACTTTTAAGCCATCTCCCCCAAACAAATCTCCAAATCCCCAAAAATACAAGAAGATATCACATCCTCAAACCCAAACTGCCCGGTCTTTTCATTTTTTTCAAAATCATAGACATTGACCGTGCGCAGCCGGGGATTTACAATCCAGTATTCCCGCACGCCGGCAGTCCTGTATTTAAACAATTTTACCCCGCAGTCCATCCGCTCCGTACTGGGCGAGAGAATCTCAATCACCCAATCCGGCGCACCATTGCACCCCCGGTCGTCCAGTTTCTTTTGATCGCAGATCACAGAAATATCCGGCTCCACATAATTTTTCTGATCCTCACTGAGAAAAACTGCGAAAGGCGCCGGATAGACTTCACAGGCTCCGCCTTTGGCATCTATGTAGTTTCCAATGCGTCTCCCCAACTGGTGAACCAGCCTCTGGTGTATCCGTGACGGCGGCGTCATATAATAAATCCGTCCGTCAATCAGCTCCGCCCTCTCACCGTCCGGCAAGGCATAGATATCTTCCACCGTATAGATTTTTTCCCGCTGCAGCGCCATAAACTTTCCCCCTTACATTTTCGCTTATTATAACATCTCTTTCCCCGGCGGAAAACCGATTTTTCAAAAAAAGACAGGCAATCCTCTTTAGACTACCTGCCATCAAAAAACTCCTGCAAAATCTTACATTTAAACCCAATCTTTACCGGCGCGTCTTCCTCTTCCACTTCCGAAAAGCAATACTGCGGATACAGGCTCCCCCACCAGGCGTAGACAGGGGTTTTCACATAAGCGGGCCGGTGCACAGCCAAGGCAACAAACATGCCGGCCAGCGCCAGCGCAATATATTTCCTCAATTCCAACAGGCCATCCTTTCTTCTATAATCCATAATAATAAACCCAACTCTATTATAAGTATGGCCCATCTTCTTTCAGTTTAATCAACGGAAGCGCCGGCAATCCCTCCTGTCCATACCAGCTATTGTACACCTGCCGCAATGTGATTCCGGACTTTTTCTGGGAAGCGGGGCGGTTTTCGTAAATGCCCACCAGATATTCCCCGATGGACTGGTTGTCATCCCCCTGAAACGCCATAACCGCCTCCACGTCGTTGGCGCGGAACACATACAGATCTTCCCCCACCAGAGGATTTTCCTTCAGATAATTAAGAAGCGGCGCGCACTGATTCTGGCGCAGAATGCCATCCCCCAGAATCAGCGCCTGCAGGTGGCTGACATCCAGATATTTCTCCCGGCTTCTGTCGTATTCGCTGTCAATCTCCTGGAAATTCCGGCCGGACAAGGCCACCGTTTGGGACGAATCCCCTTCCTCCGGCTTCTCCTGCCCCGTGGTGCCCGGTAGACTGGCCATGCCGTAAGCTACCCGGTAGAAGCCGTTTTCATAATCCACCGACATTGCCAGCGGGTACAGCCTCTTCTCCGGATCTACGCCGCTGCACCCGCACAGGGAAACGGCGAAGCAGACAGTCACAGCTGCAAGCAGCAAAAATTTTCCCATCCTTCTCATTTTTCCGTCGCGCCTCCTTTCCCCCGCCCTCTGCAGCAGACGGCCACATACAGTGTGAGCGCCGCAAGCAAAGGCGTAATTCCATATATCAAAATCCGGCCGAACCATTCCTCGATCTGGTATGTGTCGAAGGGATGCATGGCCATGGCGTATACCAGAAGCAGCAGCCCGATGCGCAGCCAGTGAAAATCCGATTTCTCCAGAATATGACTTCCGTAGAAAAAAATACTCCCCAAGGAAAAGAAAAGCCCATACACTACTAGGGCAATCCACAGCACGTCGAACCTGGCCAGCACGTCCCCTGGCAGATTGGTGCCGGCCATCAGCGGCAAAATGGGAAACTGCTCCCGGGTCAGCCGTTCCCAGCCGAAGACCGCCTGGGACAACACAAGCGCCGTCCCCAGCATTCCGCCCAGAATTAGCACGCCGCTGAAAATAGGCGTTCCAGAGCTATTGGGCTTGGACGCCTTCGAGAGCAGAAACGGCAAAAATCCCAGAAAAGACAGTGCGCAGAAAATGCCGTACGCGCTGTCCAAGCCATACTCCCAGCGAAAAGCCCCCTGCACCGGATTATTCAGGTACGCGCTGTTTCCCTGGAAACAGGCCAGCACATACAGAAGCACGAAGCCGCCCAACACCAGCCCACAGGAAACCTCCCCGATGCGGCCCCTTTTTTCCAGCCCCATATGGCTCCCGGCAGCGCAGACTGCCAGTATGAGAAGCCCCACAAGCCAGCGGGGAACCCCGCTAATCAGATACGTGCAGACCAGCCGGGAAGTCGTGGCCAGCAGATACGCACCGGTGAAAATGAGAGGAACCATATACAAAAGAGCGATAAATTTCGGCAGATTCTGATAGGCCGGCGCGATGCGGATCAGCAGAATAATGATAAAATAATAGAGAACAAAATTCACCAGAATTCCCAAAAGCCCATTGGCCCCCAAAATATGGTGCGTCCCTGGCAGGCAAAGCAGAATGGGAACCAGCAGGCTTAGAATCATCTGGCGGCCCATCTGCCGATGGGAAATCCTCTGGTTGTCAGCAAACATACACACTACCTCCCTCTCAAACGCACTTCCTGCTCTTTATTCGCAAAAACAGGACGGTATTTCATATCCCGCAGCGGCCAGCGCAAAACGCCGTCTCCCTGCTTTTTGTCCAAATCTTTTGCCACAAACGGCATCAGATACGGAATATGGAAGCTCTTCAGCCCGGCCAGATGGCTGATGACCCCGTAGATTCCCAGCAAAATTCCGAATATGCCCAGAAAGCCCGCCAGGAATATAAATATATATTTCAGCAGACGAAACGGAGCTGAAAACTCCTCACTGGGAATGGCCAGCGAACCCAGCGCCGTCAGCGCCACAATCATCACCACAATGGGGCTGACCAGATTGGCCTCCACCGCCGCCTGGCCGATAATCAGGCCGCCCACGATGCCGACGGCGTTTCCCAGCGCACCGGGAATGCGCACCCCGGCCTCCCGAATCAGCTCGAAGGAAAGCTCCAGAAAGATCAGCTCCACAATGCTGGAAAAAGGCACCCCCTGCCGGGCTTCCGCAAAGGACAGCAAAAGATTTGTGGGCAGCACCTGGGTGTGAAAACGCGTCACCGCCAGGTAAAGCCCCGGCAGAAGCGTGGCCGTCAGCATGGCCAGATACCGCAGACACCTCAGAAAAGACACCAGCTCAAAATGCTGGTAACGGTCCTCGCTGACCTGCATAAAATTGTGAAAAGTGGTGGGCAAAATCAGCGCGATGGGCGAGTTATCGCAGATTAACACAATCCGCCCGTTTAGCAATTCCATGGCCGCCCGATCCGGCCTCTCCGTGGTCTGAAACTGGGGAAACGGCGAATACCAGGTTTCCTCCGATAACTGCTGAATCACGCCGCTGTCCATCACCCCGTCAATCTCAAAAGACGACAGGCGGCTTTTGATCTCCTCCAGCAATTCCTCCGAAGCCAAATCCTCCACATACAGAAGGTGCATCAGCGTATCCGAGCGAACGCCGCTGTACTCCTCCACAATCTTCAGTCGGGTATCTTTCACCCGTTTGCGGATCAGCGCAGAATTGGTTTTCACTGAATCGGAAAAACCCTCTTTGGAGCCCCGAAGAACCTTCTCCCGCTCCGCCTCTGTCACCCCCATGTTGGGATAGCCCTTGCTGGCAATCTTGATGGCCTGGTCAAAACCGTCCATGAAGAAAATGGCGTTGCCCGCCAGCATAGCCTTGAAAGCCGCCTCCATGGTGGGAATCTCCGTCACGTCGGAAATCCCCAGGGAATTATACTCCAGAAATTCCTTCATCTGGGAAGGGGGAATTTCCCAGAAATGATTAATCAGCTTGCCAATGACCGAATCCTCCAGCATCATATTGGAAACCGCCACCTCAATGTAGACCACCAGACACTCCACCTTCTTCTCGTCGCCCAGGCGCATGGGGCGGATGATAATGTCGTCACAGTTGTTTAAGCGCTGGCGGACATACTCCTCGTTGACCCGCAGATTGGCCGAAACAGGCGTTTCACAGGCATCCATGCACAATAACCTCCTTCCCGGAATCCACATTAAAATACAATTCTTATTATGTTCTGTTTGTCTATTTGCTATTCATTTTTTCATTATCCCCGACAAAAAGCAGAGCGTCAAAAATCCCTCTTTTTATTCAAATGCTGGTTCTATACTTTTCTTAATCAATTCTATCCGATCCCCTGCTTTTGGCACAAAGAGCGCGGCGATAAAGACCGCCAGCCTTTTCTCTGTATAGTAATCACAGTTGAAAAAGGGTACATAAAACACACCAGACATTTAAGGTATCGAATTCGACCATACAAAAAAGGGAAAAGCAGTGAAAAGAAACCGCTGCACCGAAGCTACCGAAAAATCAATCCGGAAAAGCTAAAAGCGTATGTGGCGGAACATCCAGATGCATACCAGTCTGAAATGGCAAAAGAATTTAGCTGCAGTAAAAGTGGAATCCGCAACGCGCTAGAGCGTGTTTGAGAACCCATTCACGTCACCTGCAAGCCCCACTTTGCGGGATATTTGCCCCTTATTCGTTTGGCGTAGCCCGCTACGCCGCATTCATGCGGAGCAAATCTTCCACAAATTGTGACATGCAGTTGACATAAAGCGGTTTTCAAACACGCGCTACGGCGGCATAAAATAACACGAAAAAAAGACGACCCGGTATCAGGAGCGGGACCAGCAGGCATTCGGGCGGATTATTGAGCGTAAGCACAAACGCCGCGGTATTGCTGCCGCCAAGATCACTTTAAGCGTGTTAATCTCCGTATCAGAAAAAACACGGATACCCCCATTACTCCGTGCCATATCCGGGAACATACCCTCACGGTCATAATAATGCAAAGTGGATATAGCAATCCCTGCGGCATTGGCGACCTCTCCAATCGAATAATACATAAGATTTTCTGCTTTTCTGAAATTTATGAAAAATTTCTCTTGACCTAAACCTAACTTTAGCTTCTATAAATAACACTACACCTGCAAAACAGCTTTGCCAACACAGCTTTTGTAGCAGACAAAAATAAAAGAGAGATAAATGTATTATGAACATGAGTTTTAATTTTAACAATCCAACAACCTTATTTTCGGCAGAGGTTCGCTGAACGAATTGGGAAGCCTGCCTATGCCGGGAAAGAAAGCGCTGCTACTGGTTTCCAGAACTCCATACTCTTGCGCAATCAATCTGGCGAGTCCGAATGCCGAACCTGCCGTTCCCAGTCCACCGTGCAGAACAATAATATGATAAGGATCTTTTCCGTGTTTTCTGGCCATAATGCTCTCCTTCACAGTCACTTTTCTATACAGACAATTTCCTGCACATCTCTTTTTCCACAGTATGATATCAGAGGAAATCTCCGTTTTCTGTTTCAATTTTTTCATACGAAGTAACCTGATACCCTCGTTTCAGATACATACTCTCCGCCGGAAAAGAAGCATCTACATGAACCTTTGGATAATTTTCTAACCGTTTTTCCATATAAGCAGCCTCTCTTTTATCGATAGACTACATAATTCTTTCTCCATTTCTATCTCTTGCATTACTGATTTTAAATCTTCTAACTCCAATAAATTTACAGCCACGCAAAAGAAATTCTTTTTTCGCCCATCGTTGTAATTTTCCAAAAGGAATGCCAAAATGCGAATTTTCTCTTCCTGCTCTGCCCGGTATGCCTCCACACCAATTTCCTGCTGCTTCTCCAAATCTTTTTTCTGATTCTGACATAAATATATACTTTCTCTGACGCTTCTCCCCAAATAATAGCAGGAATACCTTCTATCGAAATTTTTAACTTTTTCACTTTCCGCTTATTCTCTCCTGATAAATACCTATTTTCTCATCCAGATTCCGCAGGT
>CAYOWU010000062.1:0-18361 GCA_964407765.1 uncultured Lachnospiraceae bacterium | reverse complement strand
TCGATCTTTAAAAGATAGAAAAGCATCCCATACATAAAGATAACAGCCAGCAAAAGCGACACATAGAGCAAAGTTGACGCGAAATTCCGGTGAGTCGCACGATCCACAAATGTCATACTACCGGCAAATATGATAAATAAAATAGAAGAAACGATTGAAAGGAAGCGGTGGACATCTTCAGAAACGACCTGCGAGATCGGCATGTACTGGTATCTGATGATGTAAAAAGAAAAAGAATACGTTATAAAAGTGATCAAGATATTGATAAAAATGTATTTGACCTGGTACGGCAGATAATCCTTCATATCGGGGCAGATCTTATCGAAGACTACATTTCCGATGGACGTGCAGCAGAGAGCTACCGTGGCGATGAAAAAGAAGACAAACAACTTGTTCGCACGGAATCCCTCTATCGTATAAAAGTAAAGAAATACACAGCATGCCAGGAGGACAAAAAACACCAGATTACAACAGAAATATAACGTAAATGTCGTCGGCAGCACGCTCTTTAAGATACAGCATATGCTGGAAAAGATCACGCTCAGGATACCGATCAGGACTGTCAGGACAACGTAAAGATCGCTCTTCAGACGCAGGTGGTCCCGGAATGGATAACAGCACAGAAACGCCCAGGGGAACATCTGAAGGCTATACCCGATAAATAAACGTAAAAATATCCAGATCATGATCGCGCTCCTCTTGCCTTATGAAATAAAAAGTCCTGGTATTGTTGTTTTATGGCCGCACGGTTTTTCCGGGAGACGGGGATCTGAGCCCCTCCATCCAACATGATATATTCCCCGGTCAGAGCCTCGATGGCATCCATATTGATGATAAAGCTGCGCTGTACCCGCAGAAAAGAATCGTCCAACTGCTCGTAAATGGAATTTAAGGAGGCATATGTCTCAAATTCCGATCTTTTGGTGTGCAGGACAGAGACTTTCCGAAACACTTCTATGTACTGGATATCCTGCATCCGTATGACTGCGGGAATAGGATTCTTGATGATCTTAACAGTCAGGGTCCTGGAGCGAGCTGTCTCGGCACGGCTGTGCAGATCCGCGGCCTGCAGCATGGCGAAACACCTCTCCAGGGCAGTATCCAGGTCCGTTCGGGACAGGGGTTTGATCAGATAATGCAGGGCATTTACCCGAAAAGCCTCAATGGCGAACTCCCTGCTGGTGGTGATAAAGACCACCGGGACATCGGGGATCTTCTGGCGCACCTGCTCAATCATTTTCAGGCCGTTGGCGTCTTTTAAATAAATATCCATAAAAATGATATCAAATTCTGTGATCCGGTCCAGCAGCTCCTGTGCGCTGAGAAAACATTCCAGCTCCACGTCTATCTCCCGCTCCCGGCAAGAACGCCGGATATGATCGGAAAACGTCAGCAGATCCTTTTGGTCATCGTCACATACAGCGATCCTTTTTCTATCCATGATCCCTCATCCTTCACGCACTCTTGACATTATATGATGAGATTATACCAAAAAAACAGGCGGCTGGAAAGACGCAATGGTACAGAAGGTATGCTTTCGGGTATGAGTAGCTGTGTTTTCCATAAAAAAATATTATATAATAAATAAATACAGTTGCACGATAAACAAAGATCAAAGGAGGGAAGCAATGAAAAATCTGAAAAAAGCTATGATACGCCGAAGTATCCCAACTATTCTGTCCGCCGTTCTGTTTTCAGCCTCCGTGCTGAGCGCGGCGCCGGTGTCGGCAACGGAACTGGATGCGGGCGCTTCCGCCCTGGACAGCGTCGTGGATGAGGCGATCCGGCAGACGAATGAACGGATGCAGGCATTCGCGGAGACTGGGGACAGCGCATATTTACAGGATACTTCTTATTTTGAGCCGGACGAGACGGAAATGCGCAGCCTGGCAGAGGAAATGCCCGCATCCTTTGACCTGCGCACGGTGGGCGCGGGCAGAGTGACGCCTGTCAAACTCCAGAATCCCTTTGGGACTTGCTGGGGATTTTCCGTGATCGCGGCGGCAGAGAGCAGCATCTTATCAAAATATGCGGCGTATGGGCAGGAACTGGCTCCGACAGATCTGGACCTGTCTGAAAAACATCTTGCGTATTTCTGCGCCCATCCCCTGCCGGCGGACAGCGATACCGGCCAGGGCGGCGAGGGTTCCTATCCGGGTCCGGCGACGAAGGATGGCTACGATAACGGCGGTCTTGCGTATTACGGCACGACAGCCTTCGCATCCGGCGTGGGTCCCCGCTTTGAAGAGGAGATCCCCTATGAGCCGAAAGATAGGGAGAACCATATCAAATACTCGCCGCAGGGAGAACCACTGTATTACACCGATGACGGTGACTGGTCCTTGGAGGAAGAAAAACGGTTCGGCCTCGCCTACGAACTGGAAGAGAGTTCTCTCCTGCCGTCGCCAGCGGGCCGTGATGAGAATGGAGGATACTTTTATAATGAAGCCGGGACGAACGCCATCAAGAGCGAACTCATGAACGGCCGCGCGGTGTCGATCTGTTTTTGCGCAGACGATTCCATGCCTGGGCAGGAGAGTTCCGGAAATTACATTAACCTTGATACATGGGCGCATTATACATACGCTCCAGAAAGCGCGAATCATGCGGTGACCATCGTCGGATGGGATGATGCGTACGATCCTTCCAATTTCATAGAGGGACACCAGCCGGAACAGCCCGGGGCCTGGATCGTGAAGAATAGCTGGGGCGCGCAGTCCAACAGCTTCCCCCATAAAATGGATTGGGGCGACGACGGATATTTTTACATCTCTTATTATGACCAATCCCTCAGCGAGCCGGAGACGTTCGATTTCTTCATCGAAGACACAGGGTACGACCAGGTGAATGTGAATCAGTATGATTATATGACTTCCGCTCATTTCGATATCCATGATCTGGAAGAAAAAGTGAGCGAAGCGAATGTATTTCGCGTGGAAGACGGGGATATCGCCCTGCGCACTGTAGCCACGACCACGGCCAAGGCGGGCGCTGATATCACATACCAGATCTACAGGCTCAGGGACGGCTTTACATCGCCGACGGACGGCATCCTCGAGGCGACCATAGAGAGAAATTATACGTATGCCGGATACCATCGTGCGGATCTGGAGGAACCGCTGTATTTCCGTGAGGGCAAGTATTACTCGGTGGTGGTGACACAGAGATCCGGCGGCAAGTATCTGTTCGGGTCCGCCTACGGGCTGACCAAGTCATTCTGGGATAAACAGCCCGAAGAGGACCGAAACGGGAGAAACTATTCCGTGGGCGTGGTCAATGAGGGTGAGAGCTTCTTAGGCCTGCAGGATGCGTCGGGAAACTATGAGTGGGAAGATTGGAAAGATATCACAACAGAGCTCATAGCATTCAACGACAATAATGTCACTTATGATAATTTTGCCATCAAGGCATACGCCGATCCATATACGTTCCCGCCGAAGACAGACCTCTCCGCTGCGACTGTCACATTGAGCGAGACGGCTTATACGTATGACGGCGATGCAAAGACACCCGTCGTTACTGTGGCCGTAGGGGAAAGAGTCTTAGCAGAAGGATATGACTATACAGTCAGCTATCAAAACAATACGAGAGCAGGCACAGCGACCGCGACCGTAACGGCAAAGGATGATTCCGAGTATACAGGCGTTCGGGAGATAGATTTCACGATCAATAAGGCGGATCTTTCCACTGCGTCGGTCACATTGAGCGAGACGGCTTATATGTATGACGGCGAGGCGAAGACGCCTGGCGTTACTGTGGCCATAGCGGAAAAAGCCTTGACGGAAGGGCAGGACTATACGCTCAGCTATCAAAACAATACAAGGCCAGGCACAGCGACCGTCACCGTAACGGCGAAGGATGATTCCAACTGTACAGGCGTTCAGGAGATAAACTTCACGATCAACAAGGCGGATCTTTCCACTGCAACTGTCACATTGAGCGAGACGGCTTATACTTATGACGGCGAGGCTAAGACGCCCGGCGTTGCCGTGGCCGTAGGGGAAAAAGCCCTAACGGCAGGACAGGACTATACGCTCAGTTATCAAAACAATACACGAGCAGGCACAGCGACCGTCACCGTAACGGCAAAGGATGATTCCGACTATACAGGCGTTCAGGAGATAGACTTCACGATCAACAAGGCGGATCTTTCCGCTGCGACCGTGGCATTGAGCAGTAAAACCTATACATATAATGGCAGGGCAAAAACGCCCGGCGTTACCGTAAAAGCAGCGGGAAAAACTTTAGTAAATGGAAAAGACTACACCGTAAGCTATAAAAACAATAAGAACGCAGGGAAAGCGGCCGTCACCGTAACGGCAAAAAACGATTCAGATTATGCGGGCGCCAAGACAACAAACTTTACGATAAATAAAGCCGCCCAGACACTAAAATTAAATGTGTCGAAAAAGAACTATAAAGCAAAAAATCTGAAGGTGAAAAAGGCTACGTTTAAGATCAAGCCTTCCAAAAATAAAACCTCCGTGTCTTATAAAGTCACAAAAGGATCTTCCAGATATATCACCGTCAGCAAAAAGGGCGTTGTCACCTTGAAAAAGGGCGCAAAAAAGGGCACATATAAAGTGACCGTGACGGCAAAAGCATCTACAAACTACAAGGCTGTAAAAAAGACAGTCACCATCACCGTAAAATAAGATAGATAAAATATAGACAGCATCCCCGGCTCTGTACAGATGATCGTACAGCGGTCGCGGATGCTGTTTTTCTCATTTAGCAAAGTGAATGGGCAGGCAGTATGAATGCGTTTTCAGACATATGGTACAGAAAGTATGCTTTTGGGTATAAATGGCCGTGCCTTCCATAAAAAAATATTATATAATAAAAAAAGTATGGCTCCACAACAAATAAAAAATTAAGGAGGAGAACAATGAAAAACCGGAAAAAAGTCGTGATACGGCGGAGCATTCCGACTGTTCTGTCTGCTGTTCTGTTTTCAGCATCCGTGCTGATGACGGCGCCGGTGTCGGCGGCAGAACCGGAACCGAGCGCTTCCGCCATGGACAGCATCCTGGATGAGGCGATCCAGCAGGGCAGCGAACGGACACGGTCCTTCATGGAAACCGGAAACCCTTCATTTTTGCAGGACACTTCTTATTTTAATCCGGATGAGGCGGAAGCGCGCAGCCAGGCAGAGGGATTGCCCGAACGCTATGACCTGCGTGACCCTGCCATAAACAGGGTGACTCCCGTAAAATTCCAGAACCCATTTGGGACCTGCTGGGGATTTGCGGTGATCGCAGCGGCAGAGAGCAGCATCTTATCAAAATATGCAGCATATGGGCAAACACTGGACCCGGCAGCTCTCGACCTGTCTGAAAAACACCTTGCGTATTTTAGCGCCCATGCTCTGCCGGAGGATGACGATAGCGGCCAGGGCGGTGAGGGCAGCTATGCGGGGATAGATACGAATAACGGCTACGATACTGGCGGTTTTGCGTATTACGGGACGACAGCATTCGCGTCCGGCGTGGGTCCCCGCTCTGAGCAGGAATTTCCTTATGAACCGAAAGACCCAGAGAACCATATCGACTATGTGGGAGAAGAGCGCTTGTGCTACAGCGCAGACGGCGACTGGTCTTTGGATGAAGAGGATCGGTTCGGCATAGTCTATGAACTGGAAGAGAGCTCTCTCCTGCCGTCTCCGGCGGATCGTGAGCTGGTGGATGGCGTGGAGGTCTACCGCTATAATGAAGCCGGGACGAACGCCATCAAGAGCGAGCTCATGAATGGCCGTGCGGTATCCATCGCTTTTTACGCGGACACCTCCATGCCGGGGGAGGAACTCACTGCAGAATACATCAACCCGGAGACATGGGCTCATTACACCTACGATCCTTCTAAAAACTCAGATCATGCAGTGACAATCGTCGGTTGGGATGATACGTACGATCCTTCGAATTTCTTAGAGGGGCATCAGCCAAAACAGCCGGGGGCCTGGATCGTGAAAAACAGTTGGGGCGCACAGTCCAATGAATTTCCGCATAAAAATGATTGGGGCAACGACGGCTATTTTTACATCTCTTACTATGACTGTTCCCTCAGCGAGCCAGAGACTTTCGATTTCTTCATAGAAGACACGGGGCACGATCAGGTGTATGTCAACCAGTACGATTATATGACTTCCGCTTTCTTCGATGTCCATGATACGAGCGGGAAGACAAGCGAAGCGAATGTATTCTGTGCGGAAGATGGGGATATGACTTTACGTTCTGTAGCCGCTACGACATTCCAAGCGGGAGCCAAGATCACATATGATATCTACAGGCTCAGGGATGGATATACATCGCCGACAGATGGCATTTGCGAACACACCATGACGGAGACTTATCCGTATGCCGGATACCATCGCAAGGATCTGGACAAAGAGCTGCATTTCCGTCAGGGCGAAAATTACTCGGTGGTCGTGACGCAAGAGTCCGACGGCAGATATCTGTACGGGGCTGCCTTCGGGCTGTCCAAGGCATGGTGGGAAAGCCTGCCTGAAGAAGAGCGGGCCCAAAGGAATTATTCCGTGGGCGTGATCAATAAAGGTGAGAGCTTCTTAGGATCTCAGGATGCGTCAGGCGAATATGATTGGATGGATTGGAGAGATTTTGCAGCCGGATACATATCAGCGGCTGACAATTGGATTGCCACCTTTGATAATTTTTCCATCAAGACCTATTCCGATCCGTACACATTCCCACCGAAGACAAACCTTTCCGATGCGACCGTCACATTGAGTGAGACGGCTTATACTTATGACGGCAAAGCTAAGACGCCCGGCGTTGCCGTGGCCGTAGGGGAAAAAGCCCTAACGGAAGGGCAGGACTATACGGTCAGATATCAAAACAATATGAGAGCAGGCACAGCGACCGTCACCGTAACGGCAAAGGATGATTCCGACTATACAGGCGTTCAGGAGATAGACTTCACGATCAACAAGGCGGATCTTTCCGCTGCGACCGTGGCATTGAGCAGTAAAACCTATACATATAATGGCAGGGCAAAAACGCCCGGCGTTACAGTAAAAGCAGCGGGAAAGACTTTAGTAAATGGAAAAGACTACACCGTAAGCTATAAAAAAAATAAGAACGCAGGGAAAGCGGCCGTCACCGTAACGGCAAGGAACGACTCAGATTATGCGGGCGCCAAGACAACAAACTTTACGATCAATAAAGCCGCCCAGACACTAAAATTAAATGTGTCGAAAAAGAACTATAAAGCGAAAAATCTGAAAGTGAAAAAGGCTGCGTTTAAGATCAAGCCTTCCAAAAATAAAACCTCCGTGTCTTATAAATTCACAAAAGGAGCTTCCAGATATATCACCGTCAGCAAAAAGGGCGTTGTCACCTTGAAAAAGGGCTCAAAAAAGGGCTCCTATAAAGTGACCATGACTGCAAAAGCATCCGCGAACTACAAAAGCGCTAAAAAGACAGTCACCATCATCGTAAAATAAATCATGAAACAGCATCCCTGGCGCTATACAGATGATCATTTAACGGCCGCGGATGCTGTTATCATACGGACGAAACCTAGCGTGTGTCTGAAAACCCATTCACGCCACCTGCAAGTAGCGTAGCCCGCTATATTATGCCCTTTACGGGCGCGCCTTCCTCATTTGGAACAAATCTTCCATCTGTAATGCCTTATGGGTACAAATTATGACATGCATCTGACGTAAAGCGATTTTCAAACACACTCTAAGAAAAGGAGTTTCTATGAAAAAAAGAATTTTATTGACCGGCTGCTGTATGATGACGATCCTGATCTTTTCAGGATGCCGCAGCACGGAGCAAAAAGAAGTCCCCGCAGAAAATAAGCCAAAAAACGAAACGGTATCTGTAAATGCCAGCCAAAATGCCGCATCCAAGAATAGCGTATCAGCCGGTACGCCCGCCCAGAGCCCGAGCGCGAAGCCCCAGGGCATAACATCCACACCCGCAGCCCAGGGCGGCGGAGAGGCCGTAGATTCCTCCAGCCCCAGCATGGCCCCGGCGGAGGCCGTACAGGAAGAAACAGATCCCGGACAGGGAGCCGCCGGGACGACAGACGGCGAGAGCATGCAGCAATGCCCCTATTGCGGCGAATGGTTCAGCACAGCGCCGGACGGCGACCTGTGGAACCCTTATGACCGCCATCTGCTGGAGGAAAGAGACAGTTCCCAGACTGAAGAGCCGACATATACAGAACCGACATATGAAGAAACAACGGACGCAGAGATGGTGCAGTGCCCGGACTGCGGCAACTGGTATGATGAGGGAAATGTCTTCCGCAACCATATCTGTGAAGGAAAAACCTATCCGAACGACGGAGAAACGGCAGACGGGGAAATGGTCCAATGCCCGGACTGCGGCAACTGGTACGAGGAGGGAAATGTCTTCCGCAACCACGTCTGTGAAGGAAGATGACCCAGACAGCCCGTCGGTGCGCCCGCCGCATTTTTTAATAGAAAACCTGAGAACGTTCCACCCAGATAGAAATTAAAATCATGCAAAGCAGTCTCTAAAATTTCCATCTGGATGGAACGCTAAAAAACACTATAATATTCGGAAAACAACCTTTCCCAAATCCAATTTATTCCCACCCCTGAATCCGTCTTGCTATTTCATTGGCGTGGGCATAGATTTCCTCCGGGTCCTCTCCCACAAAGAATTTTCCGTCTTCATAAAGTATTTTCCCGTCTACCATGGTCATTTTCACATTCTGTTTGCTGCCGCTGTACACCAGATTCTTAGGAATATGATTGAGCGGCTGCATATTGGGCTGGTGCAGGTCTATGATAATCAAATCCGCCAGTTTTCCCTCCGCCAGACAGTCGCATTCGGGCAGACCCATGGCGTGGGCTCCATGGCAGACCGCCATACGCAAGACTTCCAGCGCGTCCACCGCAGACGCGTCTTCTTCCCGCAGCTTGGCCAGCGCCGTGGTCAGGAACATTTCCCGGAACATATCCAGACAGTTGTTGCTGGCCGGCCCGTCAGTCCCAATGGCGATGGGGATTCCCATTTCCAGCATCTGGGCGATGGGCGCAATTCCGCTGGCCAGCTTGGCGTTAGAACCGGGATTGGTCACCGCATAGAGGCCCCGCTTGCGGAAAATCTCCATGTCTTCCCGGCTAAAATGCACGCAGTGATACCCGCCGCCGCCATAGCGAAACATGCCCAGCCCGTCCAGAAACGCGGTGGGCGTTTTTCCATAACGCTCCACGCACTGCCGCACCTCTTTTTTCGTCTCCGAATTGTGGCAGTACACCGGAGCCTTATATTTCTCCGCCAGCGCCGCCACTTCCTCCAGCCGGGAAAGGCTTGTGGTGTATTCCGCGTGAAAACCCAGACAGAACCGTATCAAGGGATGATACTGATTCAGCTCTTGATACCACTCATCCAGTTCCCGGGGCGACTGGCTGAAATCATTCATAGCCCCCACCAAAACCGTGCGGAATCCGCAGTCCGCCGATGCCCGCGCCACCGCCCAGGGGTCCAGGTACATATCGAAATTGCAGGTGATCCCGCTGGTAAGGTATTCCAGAATCGCCACCTTCGCCAGCTGACGCATATCCTCCCCGGTCAGTTTGGCCTCCAGGGGAAATACCTTGTCATTGAGCCATTCCTGCAGGGGCAGGTCATCCGCGTAACTGCGCAGGAACGTCATAGACGAATGGGTGTGGGCGTTTTTAAACCCGGGCATGAGCAGATTCCCCTGCACGTCCAGCTCCCGGTCAAACGCCTGCCTTGACTCCCGCTTCTCCCCCACATAAGAGATATGACGGCCGTCCACCCATACCTCTCCCTGCTGCACATCCATAGAGCCATTCATAGCCAAAATCCGACAATTATAAAACCGTGTCCTCATCTTTTTTCTCGCCTCTTTTCATAATAAACCTACATGCGCCCGCAGTTGGACGCGCCACCATAAAGGAAAATCGCGAAGGCGCATTTGGCGGCCCCGCATGCCGCCTGCCCGGCGGCGGACTTTCACAGCAAATTTTTTACGTACGCCCCCGCCTCTTTTTTAAAGCCCATTTTCAGCAGATAATCCACATGATGCTCTGCCGGACCTGCGTATACCATCCGGCGGATTCCCGCAAGGGGCAATTTCTCAAACAGATATCTCCCGACCGAACAGTCCCGGTAGGCGGGCATAGAGTAGTCCAGCAAAATGTCCAGGACTCCATCTTTTTCACGCCCCAGGAAAATGCCTGCCGGCGACGCATCGCAGCAGACCAGATACGCCCAGTTTGCCTGCGCCAAATCCACCTCCAACCCAGGAAAGCATTTCTGAATATCCTGTCGGTAATGCTCCAGAATGTAGATCAGAAAGCTTTCCCGGTTAGCCACATTCAGCAAATCATAATGATTTTCTTTATTCCCAAGCCTGCGCAGATAATACAGATTAATCAGCACAAGGCAAACATTCATCAAAGCCGTGGGATAGGAATGGATAACCAATGCATAAATCGCAAAAATCAGACTCCCAACTGAATTCACCACCCGAAGCTTGACCACCGATGACATCAGAAAAGACGCCAGCACCAACACAGATCCCAAATAACCAATCAGCTCAATAATCGTTCTCCCCTCCTTCCGCCTAAATCCCGCATGCCGCCTATCCGGCGGTGTAAAAAACAGGAGAAGACCGCCAGACGCATCCTCCCCTGTTTTCAAATTTTCCTTTATTCAGCGGTATACATCAATGCGTTGCATATACAGGCCGCTATGTTGCTCCCGCCTTTTCTTCCCTTTGCCACAATATACGGCACGTCCAGTTCCATAATCAGTTCCTTGGAGGCCACCACATTCACGAAGCCCACCGGAACGCCGATAATCAGGCGGGGATTTATTTTCCCCTCTTTAATCAGCTCGTATAAACGCACCAGTGCCGTGGGGGCGTTTCCGATGGCGAAGATAAAGTCTTCGTCCATGGCAGCCGCTTTGTCCATGCTGGCCGTGGCTCTGGTGGAGCCGCTCTTCCTGGCCGCTTCCGCCACATCCTCGTCGGACATGAAGCAGAGCGCCTGACCGCCGTATTTCGCCAGCGTCTTCTTGTTGATCCCAGCTTTGGCCATCTGGGTGTCAGTCACAATGCTGGCGCCGGACTTGATGGCGTCCTGGGCCAGTTTTATCACATCTTTGGAGAAGCAGAGATTTTTGGCATAATCAAAATCCGCGCTGGTATGAATGCACCGCTTCACAATGGCCTCTGTGCCCGGCTCCAGGGGGCAGTCCCCCAGTTCCTGGGTAATGATCTCGAAGCTGCGCGCCTCTATTTCCTTGGGAGCAACCTGTTCCAGTTCAATTTTCATCTTCTATATCCCCTCCTCTAAAATCCGGTAAATTCTCTCCATATCCAAACTGCCGCGCAGTCCGTCCGCCAGCAGGTCATACTGGGTTTCCTTAAACGCGGCAAAATCCACCGCCTGAATCTCTGACACATCCAGCCCTTTGGCCCGCCCGATGGCGGACACAACGCCTTTCGCCACCTCTTCCCGGTCAAAAATGCCATGCACGTAAGTTCCGTACACATTCCCGGCGCAGGCGCCGTCCTGTTTCACTGTTCCCGTCACCCGGTCCGTCACCTGGTTCATGCCATGGGTGTCCCCGGCAAATATCGGCTCACCCATGTGGATTTCGTAACCGGAGAAAGGAACTCCCTGCAGGGCTTTCAGAGTTCCGCCCATCCGCTTAAAGACGCCTTCCACCTGGGTCCGGGTCTTCTTGGATGAGAACACCGTATCCATCTGCAAAAGTCCCATGCCGCGCATGGAGCCTCCCGCTTCCACGCCTTCCGGATCGGACAGGCTGCTGCCCAGCATCTGGTAACCGCCGCAGATGCCCATGACTGCGCAGCCTTTCCCGGCCAGTTTCAATATGGCAGCCTCCATGCCGCTCTGGCGCAGCCACTGCAGATCCTCCATGGTGTTTTTCGTTCCCGGAAGGATGACCATATCCGGATTTTGCAGTTCCTGAACCGTTTTCACATAGCGCAGGGACACGCCCGGAATGCTCTCCAAAGGATTGAAGTCCGTGAAATTGGAAATCCTGGGCAGCCGCACCACCGCAATATCGATTAAATCCACCTGCCGATTTCCCTCAAAGCGTTCCGTCAGGCTGTCTTCGTCCTCCACCTGAATATTCAGATAAGGCGCCACGCCAACCACCGGAACCTTCGCCTTTTCCTCCAATAACGCAAGACCCGGTTCCAGAATGGCCCGGTCCCCCCGGAATTTATTCACGATCAGCCCTTTGACCATATTCCGCTCGTCTTCATCCAGAAGCAGCAGCGTTCCAATTAACTGGGCGAACACGCCGCCCCGGTCAATGTCCCCCACCAGAAGCACCGGGGATTTGGCCATCTTGGCCATTCCCATATTCACGATGTCTTCCCGCTTCAGATTGATTTCCGCAGGGCTTCCGGCTCCCTCAATCACAATAACGTCATACCGGGAGGCCAGCTCGTTATAAGCCTCCAGAACCTTGGGGACCAGCTTGCTCTTATATTCGTAATAGTCCCACGCGCTCATGCTTCCCAGCACTTCGCCCCGGACGATGACCTGAGAGCCGGCGTCGTTGGTGGGCTTTAACAAAATGGGATTCATCAGCACGGAAGGCTCAATGCCCGCCGCCTCCGCCTGCATCACCTGCGCCCGGCCCATTTCCAGCCCTTCCGGCGTAATAAATGAATTCAGGGCCATGTTCTGCGATTTAAAGGGAGCCACACGATAGCCGTCCTGGCGGAAAATCCGGCACAGTCCGGCCGCCACCAGACTTTTTCCGGCATTGGACATGGTCCCCTGAATCATAATTGCTTTTGCCATGCATCTTCTCCTTTATTTATTGATCTATTTAGGAAATTGCGAAACCGTCATTTCAAATCTTCCGTTTGTTCAAAATAGACAAAACGAAGCTCAAAACCGTTTTTGATTCGCTTCTTATTTGTCTATTTTGCCCAAACTGTGATGAATGATAGGGACGTTTCGCAATTGTCTATTGACATATATTTTTCAAAACCTGTATCAGCTTTTCATTTTCCTCATGGGTACGCACGGCCACCCGGTAATACCCTTCTGACAGGCCCGGATAATTGCTGCAGTCCCGAATCAGCACGCCCTGGTTCTTGCAGTCTTCCCACAGGGGCCGCTGGCTGTAAAACAACAGATAATTGGCCCTGGAATCGTACAGCCGAAATCCCAGCTCCTTTAATTCCTTTTTCAGATACGTCTGCTCTTCCCACACCAGCCTCCTGCCCGCATCCACATACGCCTCCTCTTTCAGAGCCGCCACACCCGCCGCCTGGGCCAGGGAAGACACATTCCAGGGCTGCACCGCTCCTGCCATCCGCTCCAGCAAATCCGCATCGGCTGATAGGCCGTATCCCAGACGAACGCCCGGCATGGCATAGCGTTTGGTGAACGCTTTCAGTATGAAAAGGGACGGATGCTTCGCCAGATAGCCTTTCATGGTGTACTGGCTGCGATCCTGGATAAAGTCGTTGAAGCACTCATCCAGCGCCAAAAGCGCACCCGCCTTTTCGCAGGCTTCCAAAACCCGCCGCAGAAAATCCGCAGACGCCACCACCCCGGTGGGATTGTTGGGATTGCACAGAAACACAATCTGCGGACGCTCCCTGTCAATGGCCCGAATAAAGTCATCCCCCACGGAAAAACCTTCTTCGTCTTTTAAGTATGCATGAACTGTCTGACAGTCCACCGTGGAGAGCGCCTGCTCGTATTCCGCGAATGTGGGTGCGGGTATCAGAGCCTTTTTCGGCTTTTTCGCAAGACACAGCGCGAAAATCACTTCTGCGGCGCCGTTTCCAAGGAACAGCATGGAAGGGCTGACATCCTCATAGACGGCCAATGCCTCCCGTAGCTCCTGACAGCGCACATCCGGATAATCCGACACCTTGGATGCGCTTTCTTTCACCGCCTCCACTACGCCCGCCGGCGTTCCCAGAGGATTGCAGTTGGAGGAAAAGTCTATGCAGCCCTTATAACGGTACACATCCCCTCCGTGCTGGTGCTTTTTTATCTCTTTCATAATAAAATGATTACTCCCATTCTGATTAGTGTAAATAATAGCATTCCAAGGAATGCCGCCGCATACATCAGCCGGTTCATCCGCATAATGTCCGCAGGCTCAATTTCCCGATCCTTGTCGCCGATGGACGGTTTCTTGTGCAGCTTGCCAAAATACCAGGCGTCCCCGGCCAGCTGCAGATGCAGCGCGCCCGCCGCCACCGATTCAGTCTGGGCGGAGTTGGGGCTGGCGTGGCATTTCCGGTCCCGCCAGTAAATGCGCCAGGCGTTTTTACCGTCCATTCCTGCCAGGAAACTGCCCAAAATCATCAGCATGGCCGTCAGCCGGGCCGGGATAAAGTTGGCTGCGTCGTCCAGCCGCGCCGCGCACCTGCCGAAATACAGATATCGGTCGTTTTTGTAGCCCAGCATGGAGTCCATGGTATTGATGGCTTTGTACAGAAACATCCCCGGCACGCCCAGCAGCGCCTGGTAGAGCATAGGCGCCGCCACACCGTCGGAAGCGTTTTCCGCAATGGTTTCCACTGTGGCTTTGATCACGCCTTCCTGGGACAACTGCTCTGTATCCCTTCCCACGATCATGGACACCGCGTAGCGCGCCCCCGGCAAATCCCCTTTTTCCAGTTCTTTGCCGACCTTGCCGCTCTCCTCTTTCAGGGAATGGGCCGCCAGAAGCTGCCAACACCAGAAGATTTCCAGAATCAAAGCCGCGATGGGCCACCTTTTTTCCAGCGCGTACAGAACCGCAAAGGGAATGCCGAAGGAACACACGCACATAATAAAAGCCAACACGCCGCCGGAAATTACCTCGCGGACAGGATGCTCTCCCGGATTTTTGCACCCGCCCGCTTTGCGCAGAATTTTTTCCAGACGGGAAATCCCTTTCCCCAGAAAACAGATGGGATGATACAGCCACCGGGGATCCCCCAGCAGCAGATCCAGCAGGAAGCTCACCGGCAAAACCCAAATATGTAAATTCATAGCCCGCTACCGTCTGCCCTTTCTATGTGCGTATTCCAGACATTTTTCCAGAAAAGCCCTGGCCACCTTGGGGTTGCCGTAGTAATGGAAATGAGGATAACCCACAAACAGCTGATTGCGGCTGTGCATGCACTCCCAGGAACGGCTGCTGGATGGCTTCCTGGCCAGATAGTCTGTGCCGCAGTTGGGGGAGTCGAAGTAATGGAACTCGTGGGCGGGAATCTCTCCCACCTCCTGGCCGAAAACCCCTTCCACGCCCTGGGACAGATGGATATAGCCGAAGCGGTGGTTCAGCTTGGGCGTTTTGTAGGCGCCGCCCGGTATGATTCCCACCATCTTATAGGCATCTCCCTCCATGTCTTCCATGGATTCGTGGAGATACATGAATCCGCCGCACTCGGCGACGCAGGGCATCCCTTCGGTGATCCGCTGGTAAATGCTCTTCTTCATGGATTTATTTTTCGACAGCGTCCGGGCGTGCAGCTCCGGATAGCCCCCGTAGAGCATCAGCCCGCTGGCCCCCTTTGGAACCTCTTTGTCTTTCAGCGGTGAAAAATATACGATTTCGGCGCCCATTTTCTTCAACAGACGGAAATTGTCTTCGTAGAAAAAGCAAAATGCATCGTCTCTGGCCACCGCCACGGTCAGGGGCTCTGAAAGCTTCCAGGAAAAGTCCGGATTCTCCTGTTCCAGGTCTGTTTCCGGCAAATCTTCCGCCTCCCCGGCCAGATCCAGCAGTCCGTTTAAATCCAGCGTCTTCTCCAGAATGTTGGCCAGACGCTTTAACCGTTCCTGAAAATCAGGAATTTCTTCCGGTTTCACCAGCCCCAGATGTCGGCTGTCTATGACGCAGTCAGAAACTTTCGGCACGTAGCCCAGGACTTTCACGTCCAGTTCTTTTTCCAGCATATTCTTCACCCGCTCGTAAAGCATGGGCGAAAGCCGGTTTAAGATCACGCCCCGGATTAAATTGTCTTTCTTATACTCCACGAAGCCTTTTACGTAAGCCGCAATGGAAACGCTCATGCCCCGGCAGTCCAAAACCAGCACGGCCGGCGTGCGGGTCATGCAGGAAAGCTCATAGGCGCTGGCCTGGGTAGTCACGCCGCCCACGCCGTCGTACAATCCCATAACGCCTTCCATCACGGCAATGTCCGCGTCCTTGGCGTTTTCTGCCAGGAGATGGCGGGTCACTGTCTCGCCGGTAAAAAATGTATCCAGGTTCCGGGATTTGGTCCCCAGCACCCGGCTGTGGAACATGGGGTCAATGTAGTCCGGCCCGCACTTGAAGGAGGCGACTTTAAGCCCCCGGTTCAAAAGCGCCTGAAGGATTCCGCAGGTAATCAGTGTCTTTCCGCTTCCGCTGGAGCCGGCCCCAATTAATATACGGGGAATTTTCATCCTGTTTTTCCTCCTGTACAAGAAATAATGTAAATGGGATTTTCACCCATCATCATATGGTATCTGCCCAGCTTCTTGGCTCTGGACGCCATCACCTGCACGACCTCCACATCAATCAGCGGCATAGTCCGCGCCGCGTCCATGGCCTCCTGCAATGTCTCCAGGGTGATGCAGTTGATGACCAGCCGGACTGTGGGATTTTTCTCCAGAATCAGCTCCAGAATCTCCCGCAGGTTCCCGGAGGACCCGCCGATGAAACAGTGGGTGGGCGCTTCCAGTTCTTTTAACGCCTCCGGGGCCAGTCCTTCGATTACCTGCAGATTGTCTCTTGCGAACTTGCGGGCGTTTTTATGGATTAACTGCACCGCTTCCGGATTCCTCTCCACGGCGTACACCTTTCCGTCAAAGGCGCGCATGGCCATTTCCACCGAGAGGGAGCCGGTGCCGGCGCCCACGTCGTAACAGATGGAATCTTCGGTCAGCTCCAGCTTGGCCAGGGATACGGTGCGCACTTCCTCCTTGGTCATGGGCACGTTCTTCTCATCCGCGCCATTCCGGATAAACGCCTCATCCCGGACGCGGCCTGTATAAGTCGCCGGGTGGGGATTCTCTGCGTAGAACACGCTTAAAGGATCGCCCTGGTAGCCGGTCAGCTCTTTTGCTTTGGCCGAGAATATCTTCTCCTGGGGGTAGGACAACTGCTCGCCCACAAACAGGGTCACGTCTTCCATGCCGTAGTCGCACAGCTTCTGCGCCAAATCAGCGATGCCCTGGGCTTTCCCCAGGATGCCGAAGGTTCCGGCGTGGGCGCCGATCTGATGCACCAGATTGCAGGCCCTTCCATGGGCGCTGGTCAGTTTGGCCCGATCCCACCCTTTTCCAATCTTGGCCATAAAATAGTTCAGGGACGAAATGCCCGGCAGCGCCTCGATAACCGCCTCTTTTGGCAATCCGGTTACGAGCTTGTCCATCAGCGAACGGCAGCCGCTGTAAAAACCCACGTCGCCGGACAGCGCCACGGCGATTTTCTCATATTCCGGATGCTCTAGCAGATATTCCAAAATCCGGTCAGCCCGGTATTCCCGCAAAACATGCTGGCCCGGACTGGCCACAGCCTGGGCCATGCGGTCGGCTCCGATCAGGAGTTCCGCCTCCTGACACGCCTTCTGACCGGCCAGGGTCAGCGTTCCCGCGTCGCCCATTCCGATGCCCACCAGGGAAACCTGCGGGCGGTAGGGAATCTGACAGATGGCCTGCAGTTTCCCCTTGCACTGCCAGAACGTGTCGCCTTGTTCCTTGGACGGACGGCCGATAATCACCAGCTGCGCGCCTTCCCGGCGGGCCGCCTCGCATTTTTCCTGGAAACCGCCCGCCTGGCCGGTTTCTTTGGTCACCAGATATTTGCAGTCCCACTGGCGCAGCATAGCCGCGTTCATCTCCATGGAAAAAGGTCCCTGCATACAGATCAGATGGCTGCCGGTGAAACCCAGCTCGGAACAGGACTGCGCCACCGACGGCAGCGACAATACCCGGGCATACACACGATTTTCATAATCCGGGAGCTTCGTGTAAGCCGCCAGCTCCTTGCTCCCGGTGGACGCCAGGATATTTCCTTCGGTTCCTTTTAGGAATTCCACCGCCGCCTCAATGTCGTCCACATAGTGGACCTGGACAGCGCTCTCATCCGCAGACTCTCCCTCCCGGATTACCCGCAGATAGGGGACGTTCTGCCGCTCACAGGCCCGGCGGATATTGACGCTGGCCTGGGCCGCATATGGATGCGTGGCGTCCACTGTGTGGGTGAAGCCTTCCTTTTTCAGAAAATCCACGATCTCTTCCTCATCCATCCTGTGGCCGGAGCAGGTAAAGCCTTCCCGCTCCTTTATATTTTTCAGACCATAGTCCGTGGCCGTGCAGATATGCGCCGTCACCTGGTTCTCA
>CAYOWU010000061.1:0-18903 GCA_964407765.1 uncultured Lachnospiraceae bacterium | reverse complement strand
ATTCTTTTTAACTATGGAAATATACTCTAAAATACTTCAAAATATTTATTGTTCTGGATGACTTATTTTATAAAATTTGTAAAAACAGGCTTTTCACGTTCTGGCATTGTAATGCCAGCATTACGCGCCGCCTCCTGGCATCGGAGCAGATATGCCATATTTTTCCCAAGAACCCGCATCGTATGCAAGCCTTCTGCATCTTGTTTTACCTGTTCGGCATTTGTTCCATGAACCATATTCCAATAACGCGACGAAACAACTGGCATTTCCTGAATGGTAAAATATTTATTGAGCTGATCAAAAGTAGCAGTTGTCCCCGCACGGCGGGCAGAAATAACAGCCGCCGCAGGCTTCATATAAAATGCTTTATTTCCATTGCCGCCAAGTTCCGAATAAAACAGGCGATCCATAAATGCCGTCATATTACCGCTGGCTGCCGCATAATGCACGGGACTCCCAAAGACAAACCCATCTGCATCATAGGCCATTTCCCGGAAACGGTTCACTGCATCATCAAATACACAAGCCCCCTTTTCCCGGCATTTCAAACAAGCGATACAGCCCCCGATTGGCCTGTTGCCGATCCAAAAGATTTCTGTTTCAATGCTTTCTTTATTCAGTGTATCAGCCACCTCACAAAGCGCTGTGTAAGTGCATCCTGCTTTATGCGGACTGCCATTTACTAGCAAAACTTTCAATTTTATCCTCCATTTTCTTTTGAAACCGCGATAAACACGTTTCAACCTTTAAACCGATTTAATATTCCAGACTCTTTACCCATTTATTAACCATTTTCTGGGATGGCACGTCATAAAAATTTCGTCCTTTCATCCATTTTGTCTTTGATGAAATCTGTGCCCTGGTTTTTAAATGTTTCCCGCTGCTTCCAAGGCCGCTGCTGATTGAAGTGGAAAAGGGGATTACCGTTTTCTTTTTCAGGCTTACATTTTCTACCAGGCTGTAAACAATATGCGGCGCCTCACCCCACCAGATAGGATAGCCAATATACACAACGTCTGCTTTCTTTACCACTTTCTTGATTGCCTTTATATTGGCAATTTTCGGACGGACTTTGCTTTTTACCGGTGTTTTTGCAGATACATGTTCTCTTGACACCCGGCTGTTTTCATCACTGTAGTCAAGATCTTTGTCTGTATAGGGATTTTTTGCTTTGATCTCTATTACATTTCCCTTTGTTGCTTTGCCAATTTTCTTTGCTGCGCCCCTTGTCGTTCCGGTTGCCGAGAAATAAAGCACTGCAATATTTTTCTTTTTCGTTTTTGCTTCCACATTCTGCACATTCACAAAAGAAATTATCAAGGCAAACGCCAATACCATAGACATCAATCGTAAAATATTTGTTCTGTAAGTTTTCATAATTCCATTCCTTTCTTTTTCTGTCATACTATACGCCACTACAAAGACCTGTTCTTTTTCCGGATCTTCGCCCATTTTGAGATATAATGTCCACACTATACAAATTGACAGTAAAGCCATCCCGCACTTCCGCTTCCGGCTCAAGTTCCCGTATCTGTTCTATCATCCTTCCAACCCTGCTGCCATCCTTTGTGTCTGATGTGACCATCTGTCTGTATGGAAGCCCGGAAAACCGCAAGATTGTCCCAATCCTCGACCCGGAGGCCACTGTAACCTATTATGCTGTCTGTTTGAAAAAAAGATTTAACAGGATAAAACGTTTATTTGCATGAGCCTGTGAGCTCATAGCCGCCTGCAGTAAACAACCCCACGCAGGCTACCTTTCCACCTATTCATCAATATTGACCAAATTATAGCTGCGGCTTCCCAGCCCAATCTCCTGGGCATGTTCCAGCGTATGCAGACCGTTCCGGTCATCGATGCGGTCCTGCAGCGTTTCACTGCCCTCTGCCGCAAAAGCAAGATCAATACATGCCTGGTCAATGGCAACCGGATCGAATGACGCAGCGATACCGATGTCATGGATATCCGGCCTGGCGGGATTGCCGTCGCAGTCGCAGTCAATGGAAATATTATTCAGAACACTGACGTAAACAATACGTTCTCCATTCCCAAGGTGATCCGAAACAGATTTTCCCGCCTCTGCCATGGATTCCGTAAATCCGGTCTGGTCGCCTCCCCAGGGATTGGTATTACTCTGCCCTGCCGTATGGATCAGGCATTTTCCTTCTTTTGAGCCAAGACCAATGGAAATATTCTTGATGGCTCCGCCAAAGCCGGCCATTGCATGCCCTTTAAAATGGGATAAGACAACATAAGAATCATAATCGGCAAAATGGGAGCCCACCAGATTTTTTTCCAGACGGCTTCCTCCCTCTACCGGCAATTCCATGGAACCGTCCGCATCCAGAATATCCACGTCCGCAATGGCCGTAAAACCATGATCCTCCGCCACCTGTCTGTGCATGGCCGTTTCCGTCCTGGAGCCACCGTAAGCCGTGTTGCATTCTACAATCGTTCCGTTCACGGACTGCACCAGATCTTTGATCAGTTCCGGATCAAGATAATTGCTGGCCGGCGGTTCCCCTGTGGACAGCTTCACCGCCACATTTCCGGCAGGTTCCCATTCCAGAGCCTCATATACTGCCATCATTCCTTCCGGTGAGATATCCGAAGTAAAATATACGGTGGCGGCAGTGTTTTTTTCCCGGGCAGAAGCCGTGCTGTCTTCTTCTGCCTGTTCCGGTTCCACGGCTGCAGACATCCCGGAAGCATCAGAACCTTCCTGCGCCGCACCTTCCTCCGAACGCTCCTGCCGAGCGGCATTTTGGCAGCCTGATAACGCAAATACCATAACCAAGCTCATTAAAACAACTGTTACCCGTTTCATTTGACATCTCCTCCTCACTAATTTTTATTACGGCAGGATTTTTGCTAAATTTATTGTATTGCCGCTATATTCCTTTTCGTTGACAGCTTTATGGTTTTGTTTCGGTTCTATTGGCTGCATCACCTTGTCTGTAATATAAGAACGGATCGTGGCATTATCCTTTGAAAATATTCCGTCGTCTACGGCCGCCCCCGGCGCGCAGGCTTTGATAAATTCTACGGACTGCGCATACTGCGAAGTATCCATCGAGGCGGATTGTGAAACAGGGAAAATATGCTTTCCGCTGAAATCATAGCTTTCTAAAAATGTTCCGACTGTCATCGGCGCTGTGTGCCACCAGATAGGATAGCATAATACAATCCTGTCATACTGTCCCACGGATGCCAACGGATTTTTAATCGGTGGTCTTGCGTTATTATCCGCTTCGTCTTTTGCCTCCCCATAGGCGACTTCATTATAATCATCGCTATACGGCGTTTCCCTCTCGATGCGGAAGGAATCTGCCCCCGTCTGCTCTATAATATTATTCGCAATCCTTTCGCTCGTTCCGCTCCATGAGAAATAAGCGACAAGTATCTTTCCTTCTCCCGGCTTAACAGGCTCTTCCGGCTGTACGGAAGAGGCTTCTACCGTTATGTTACAGACTGTGCGGACATTATTATGCGCGGATGCTGTAATAGTTGCCGTTCCCTCTGCAAACGCCCTTACCGTCCCATTATCAGAAACCCTGGCAACCGCCTGGTTGGAAGATGCCCACCGGATTGTCTTATCCGTAGCATTAGACGGATTTACCGCTACAGTAAGCTGTTCTTCGCCTCCCTGCTTTAAATTAAGCTGTGTTTTATTTAAGGTCAGACTTGCAACAGGAACGGTACGTTCTGACACTTTAACCGTACAGGAAACCTTTTTCCCCGAACCGTCCGCCGCCGTCACCATGATCTTTGCCGTTCCTGCGGAAACAGCGCGGATTACGCCCTTTTTGTTTACCGTTGCCACTTTGCTGTTGCTGCTTTCGTAGGACACCTTTTTATTGGATGCTTTTTTAGGGGACATGGTTACTTTCATCGTAAACTTCTGTCCTGTTTTTAAAGAAACGGATCTCCTATTTAATGTGATCTTGCTTACAGGCGTTCCCACAGTGATCCGGCTTTTCGCATTTACTTTTGTCCCCTTAACCCTTGCGGTAATGGTGGCTTTTCCATTCTTTTTTGCTGTCACTTTTCCGCTTTTAGACACAGATGCTATCTTAGGGTTGCTGCTTTTCCATTCCACGCCTTTCTTTTGGGCTGCTTTATTCAATGCTGCTTTTAACTTCACGCTTTTCCCTTTTTTCATGGTGTATGCCGGCCTGTTTAACGTAATGGCATATTTTCCCTTTTTCACTGCCGCCTGCACAGGGGTAAATTGCCCCAGAACAAACGAAAGCATAAGCGCAAAGATGATTACCCTTTTAAATAAATTTCGTCTTGTTACTGCATTCATAACATCCTTCCTTTCGTTAGAGGCTATTTCTATCAATTATTTTCAAATATTTCTGTCAGGAACCGGTCGTAATCCGTCATCCAGTTTCCTCTGCTGCCAAAGCCATGCCCCCAATCCTGAAGCACAAGGCGTTCTACCTGTTCTCCTGCATTTTCAAGTAATGAAAACTGCGCTTCAAACTGCCTGTAAAACGGATCATTCGTCCCATAACAATAATAGGTCGGGGGAATCCCCGCTTTCTGCAGGCTTTCAAGATCCATAGACGCCACACTGAGGCGGCCATAGAAAGAATAGATCATGCCATCCGCGGCAACTTTTGCCGAAACACGATCCAGCGCATCCGGCAAATAAGAACGGTCTAAGGCATCCGGAGTTATTTCATCTCCATAATGCAGGATCATTTCCCCTGCAAGAATCCCTCCTGCAGAAAAACCCATGACAGCAATATCCTTTTCATCTATCCCATATTCATTGGCATGGCGTCTGATAAACCGTACTGTCCTTGCCAAGTCAAGCGCTCCTTCCTCCTGGGTATAAGGCCGCAGGCGATAATCCAGCACAAAACTCTGGTACCCCCTCCTGCTTAATTCCAATGCGATCGGAGTTCCTTCGCTCGCATCGCTCCGGAACTGGAATGCGCCGCCGGCACAGATGACCACCGCGCCTTTTATAGGAATCCCCTCTGCCGCCGGGAATGTAGTCACATACGGCCTAAAATCCGGATCGTCAAAATAGCTTCCATTATTCTGTGTGTAGACGGTTGTTGCAGGCGCTTTCCCTTCTTCCCACACATAAAGGATCTGCTGTTTCTCCGGGGTTGGGGAAGCTGTCAGAAGCGTATTTTTCTCTGTATCTTGCTGTATGCCAGCCTGCGCTTCCCAAAAAGCAATGGCGTCTTCAATCCATCCCTCCGCCACAGTCCCCGTCCCCAGGCCGAACCCATGCCCAAGCCCTTCATAAGCATGAAATTCTGTCGGAATCCCAAATTCTTTTAACTGAGCAAGCCGTGATTCCATCGTCCTGTAATCTGCAATGCCGTCACTTGTACCTACACAGGCATAGGTCGGCGCATCATTTACAGAAGCATCTGTGTATCCCGTGTACTGCATAATGACTGCCGCTGCCTGCGGAATATCCTGCCTTCCGTAATTTGCCAGTCCATGTTCCTTATTTCCGAGCGTCGCCGCCATCCTTGCCCCGGCAGATCCTCCCCAGAGTGAATAACCCTCTGCATCCACCCCAAGCTCCCCGGCATGGTCATGGACATACATGATTGCCTTTGCCAGATCCTCATACGCAGAATCCGGACGGTAGATCAGGGCAAATGCGTGATAGCCCATTTTACTCACCTCCAGCGCATGGGGGAAACTGTCATGCATTGCCCCCACATAGGCGAACCCGCCGCCTGCATTTAAAATGGCATATTTCGCTCCTGGCTTCCCTTTGAAATAGAACAGCCCAGTATCCCTCTTTTTGGGATTTTCAGTCATCTCTTTCTCCGAATAAATGGGATAAAATATCTGTTCTCCATCTTCGGAACGTGATTTTAAATCATTTACAATCTCGACAGTCTTGTCTGCTTTTATATTGCTGTACCATGTGTAAACACTGCTGCTGCTGATTTCTTCCAGTGTCATGCCGCCGGATACCGTACGGTCAACCGGAAATAACAGACGGCCAAAATTTCCGAATGCCGGATCGTTTATAATCTCTGATACCTTGGTATCCTTTGTCACTTTATCTGAAACAGATGGTTTTTCCGGCTCCGTTGGTTTCTCCGGCTCTGACGGCTGTTCGGAAACAGATTTTACCGTTACGACACAGACTGCGCTGATATTGTTATGTGCCGATACTGTAACCGTGGCGTGCCCCTCTGCAACTGCTTTAACCGTTCCATTATCGGAAACCCTGATAACTGCCTGGTTGGAAGATTCCCATTTGACAGCTTTATTTGTCGCATTGGAAGGATTTACTGTTGCAACCAGCTTTTCTTCTTCGCCCCTCTTTAAATCAAGTTGTGATTTATTCAATGTTATGCTGGTAACAGGCGCCGTATTTTTTTGCACCCTGACAGTACAGGAAGCCTTTTTCCCAGAACCATCCGCTGCCGTTACCGTAATCTTTGCCGCTCCTGCAGAAACGGCGCGGATCACACCTTTTTTATTCACTGTAGCCACTTTTCCATCGCTGCTTTGATAAATTACTTTTTTCAGGGTCGCGCTCTTGGGGGATACGGTTGTTTTCAATGTGAATTTTTGCCCGGTTGTTAAGGAAACAGATTTTTTATTCAATTGAATCTTACTTACTGGCATTCCTACGGTAAGCCTGCATCCCGCTTTTATTTTTGTGCCTTTTACCTTTGCGGTAATGACGGTTTTGCCTTTCTTTTTAGCTCTGATTTTGCCTTTTTTTGAAACAGATGCAATCCCTGGATTGCTGCTTCTCCATTCCAAGCCTCTCTTTTGGGCAGCCTTGCTCAATGTTGCTTTTAAGGTCACAGTTTTGCCTTTTTTCAGAATACATACGGATTTATTCAATGTAATGGAATACTTCGTTTTTTTCGCTGCTGCCTGCACAGGGGTAAGCTGTCCTAGGACAACCGAAAACATAAGCGCAAGGATCAATATTTTTTTGAAAATATTCTTCTTTTTTGCTGTATTCATAGCTACCTACCTTCCTTTTTATTACATCTCTTCGCCCCTATCCCTCTTTCACCGCCACCTTCTGTTCCCTATGAAAACGTACAAGCCCGGTTCTGTTCAAAGCTACCATAAGCGCCGGGATAAACATTTCCGTCCATCCGGCCTCCTCATTTTTCATCCGATTCTTTATTCCAAAAAAATCTAAGTCCATTATAGGTATATTCATCGCTCGCCGTTCCGTCATGGGAATACCCTTCCCTTTCCAGAAATGAAAGGTTCCCCTCCGTTTCATTATTTGCAAAGCGGAATACACCATCTGTATCATTTCCCATTGACATGATCTGGGATTTAAACGCGCTGTATGCAAAATCATTGGTTCCGGAAGCGGAGAAGATAAAGAAGTCATTCCACGTATGGCCGGATTCTTTTACAAACTGCGCCATGGCTGTGCCGTCCCTGTAACTCCCGCTCATCGGCATAAAATAACGGAAATAATCAAGGGCATACCGGAACGTACACCAGGTATTAACCGATCCCATGGAAAACCCGCCAAACCCCCTGTGGTCGCGGGAAGCGGCCAGCCCTTCCCGTGTGGTATCTGCCGCATAAGCGCTGTATTTGCTTTCTACGGCAGGAACCAAATCATTCAAAAGCTCATTGTGGAACTGGTCTGTCAGCTGGAGGGCAAGGCTGTAATCCCCGCTGTCACTTCCGCTTGTATTGTTATAAGTCGGAAGGACGATGAGCATTGGCTGGATTTTGCCGTCCTCCATGGCATGGTCTATCACATTCTTAAAGGAACGCGGATTGCGGTCCGTTCCCATAATCGTTGTCTCATTGCTCCATCCGCCATGGCTTAAATAAAACACAGGATACTTCTGCTCCTCTGAATATCCATAGGGCAGGTACACCCACGCTTCTTTTGTAAGCGCCTGCGTATGTTCTTCATAAGAAAAGGATTCCCACGTCTGATAGGTCAGTTTTTCCAGTGTCCCCGGATGGCCAGAGGGGCTTCTGTATTCTGTTGGGATATATTCCAACTCGTCAGGCACGGTTCCGCTCAGTCCGCTGCTATCTTCTGGATTTTCCGGCTCAGACGGTTTTTCCGATTCTGTAGGTTTCTCCGGCTCTGTGGGCTTTTCCGGTTCTGTAGGTTTCTCTGGCTCAGACGGCTGCCCGGAAGCAGATTCTACTGTCACGCTGCAGACTGCCCGGACGCTGTTATGTGCCGATACTGTTATCGTGGCTTGCCCCTCCGCAACTGCCTTTACTGTTCCATTATCGGAAACCCTGATAACTGCCTGGTTAGAAGATTCCCATTTGACGGCTTTATTTGTCGCATTGGAAGGATTTACTGTTGCAGCCAGCTTTTCTTCTTCGCCCTGCTTTAAATTGAGCTGCGATTTATTCAATGCTATGCTGGTAACAGACACCGTACTTTTTTGCACCTTGACAGTGCAGGAAGCTTTTTTCCCGGAACCGTCCGCCGCCGTCACCGTGATCTTTGCCTTTCCAGGAGATACTGCCCGGATGATTCCTTTTTTACTTACTGTCACTGTTTTTTTGCTGCTGCTCTTATAAGACACTTTTTTCACGGCAGCTTTTTTGGGGAATACCGTTGTTTTCAGTGTAAACTTCTGCCCTGTTTTTAAGGAAATGGATTTCCTGTTTAATTTAATCTTACTTACTGGAATGCCTACCGTAATCCGGCACTTTGCTGTAACTTTTGTTCCCTTAATGCGTGCTGTAATGGTTGTTTTCCCAGTTGTTTTCCCAGTTCTTTTCGCTGTTACCCTTCCGTTTTTCGATACGGAGGCAATCCTGGATTTACTGGATTTCCATTCCACTCCTTTCTTTTTGGCCGCTTTATTAAGCACAGCCTTCAATTTCACGGTTTTCCCTTTTTTCAAAGTATATACCGGCTTATTTAATGTAATAGAAACCTTTTGCTTTTTTACCGCCGCCTTTGCTGTTTCCTTTGCCGGTGTAAACAGCCAGTTCATAATTTTCTCATCCCGGCAGAACAGCCATCCGCCGCCGTGTTGGTATGTGAGCCCTGTCCCTTTGAAATAGGAGCCGCCTTTTACATCCAATACCAGCAGCTTTTCTATTTCTTTCTCCGACAGCCCTTCTTTCTGGTAGAGACCATGTAATTTCTTGTAGGCATCCCGGAACGGCTTTGATGAATAATATTCATCGTCCTCACCGATCACAAAGTAAACCGGCGTCCTTGCCTTTACCACTGGCTCATATTCCCCATCCCATTGGGAACTGCACATGAGCGCCCTGGCAAACAGCTCCGGCCGCATTTCCAGAATAAGTGACAGTGTTTCGCCACCGCCGGAATAGCCATTGATAAATACATTTGCCGGGTCGACGGGATAATTGTCCAGGAAATATTCTACCAGCGCAATTGTCTGCTCTGCAGATGTTTTTCCCCAGTCATCCAGCTGTGGCGCAAGGATGATCATATCTTTGTTGTATTTTTTTGCCTCAAACGCAAAATCCTCTGTTTTAAGATTCTCTGCTACTCCCTGAAAATACAAGCCCTGGTATCCTGGGAGCGTTACATACAGCGCCATCTTCTTTTTGCCGTTATAGGAATCCGGGAAAAATGCATGATAATGGATGTCGCCATTCTTTGGGGAATGCAGGACATTGTCCAACAGAAACTCCCGGTAATAATCTTTCCCTTCTGTGACTGTCGCTTTCGCCGATTTTGCAAAAACCGGGCTTTGGAAACAACAGACCATGATACAGAAAGCTAGGGCTGCTATCATAGGGATATATGTTCTTTTTTCTTCCATTCCTGACACCTTCTTTCTTCAACGTCCAATTATTTCTCCACAATCTTCGATTTCTACTGTGACTGTTTCACCGTATTCTTCGAATATGGAAACATCGGAAGTAATTTTACCAACCGGAATAACAGGCACGACTGTCTGCTCGCAGCTTGCCTTGTAACAGCCAAATGCCAAAACTGCTAAAAACATGCCAGCTAAAAAACAATCTCTTCTTTTTCATATATCATGTTTTTCTTATCAATGCCTGTCTTCCGGAAAATAAAGCGGACAAGGCCTTGCCTATATGAGAATGAGGGGATGCCCCAAAGGCATCCCCTCTACCCATTCTGCTGATATGCTTTCAGGAATGCGCCATTTATTTTACAGGAAACGCATTCATTTCATACGTTTCCCATAATCACTTCTTTGTTTTTACAGACTTCTTCCCACTCCATTCGGAATAATACGTTTTCTTCCCAACCGTCTTATATGTCCGAATCCTTACATAATACTTTTGCCCCCGCTTTAAATTTGAATATATTTTTGCGGCGGCTTTGGATCCCTCTACCTTTTTCAGAGTAGTTTTGGATTTCGGGAACTTGCCGCTTGCAGAATAGGCGATCTGGTATCCGCTCACCTGTTTCTCCTGCTTCTTCCATTTCACGGTGAATCCCTTTTTCTGCGGCGTCAGTTTCGAGATCGAGGTGGATTTGGGCTTAATGGTGAAAGTCTGCTTTCCTGTACCGCTGTAATGGTTCCTGAATTTAACTGTAACACTATATTCCCCAACGTTTTTCATGCCTTTGGGATAGGTTACGGTATAGTCCGTTCCCTGTTTTAAGGCATTCCCCCTGCTGTCCTTCACCGTCATGGACGGTTTCCGGGTTTTTCCATTGTAAGTAAAAGACGTCCCAGACAGCTTGATGGAACTGGCCGCATAAATGACTTCCTCGCCTGTTACCGTTCCACATCTGCTGCATTTTTTGGCAATACTTCCATTTGCCTTTGCCGTGGCAGGAACAGCCTCTTCCCTGATGTTATGGCCTAATGCCGGAATTTCTTCCGTATAGCTGTATCCACAGCTGCAGGTATATGTTGTTTCCCCATTTTCCACGCAGGTGGCTTCTTTTGTGACACTGCCTGTAAACGTATGCTCATGTTCTTCGGCATCTTCTACATCTACCAGATGGTAGCTCCGGTTTCCAAGCCCGATCGCCTCGCCCGATTCCAAGACATGCTCCGCATTCTGCCCCTGCATCCTGCGCAGGAAAGAAGCATTTCCATCTGCCTGTTTGATGAGGTCAACACAGGCCTGATCAAGTGCAACCGGATCGCTGGAAGCCAGGATACCAATATCATGGATGTCCGGCACGGAAGGATTACCGTCGCAGTCGCAGTCAATGGACAGGCGGTTCATCACATTAACATATACGATATTGCCCTTTAAATAGTCTGACACAGACTTCCCCGCATCAGCCATAGATTCCAGAAATGCATCCTGGTTTCCACCCCATGGGCTGGTGTGGCTCCGACCCGCTGTGTGGATCAGGCACTTGCCCTCTGCAGAACCAATTCCGATGGAAATATTTTTAATTGCGCCTCCAAAACCTGCCATGGCGTGTCCCTTAAAGTGGGAAAGTACCAAAAAACTGTCAAAGTCGCCAAAATGTGCCCCGACATAGTTTTCTGTCAACTGTTTGCCGCCTGTCACAGGGATGATCATGGATTCCCGGTTCTCATCCATGATGACAAAGCCTTTTCCCATATCGGTGAAACCGTGGTCTGCAGCAACCTGGTAATGCATATTCGTTTCTGCACGGGAGCCGCCGTAGGCGGTATTGCACTCCACAATCGTGCCATTTACCCGTTCCACTAAGTCCTGGATCAGTTCCGGCCTGAGATAATTGCTGTTTGGCGGCTCACCGGTAGACAATTTGACCGCTACGTTCCCAGAAGGAACCCAGTTAAGCGCATCATATACTTTCCCCAGGCCTTCCGGGCTGATGTCCGTAGTCATATAGACTGCAGACCCTGTGCCGTCTTCTGCCGCAAAGACTGATGGCAAAATTTCTGTCTGTCCTGCCTGCTCCTGCGTTTTTTCTTCTGCCGCTTCTGCCCAAATTCCTGTGCTGCCATACAGGGAGGCAAGCAAAGCCAAAATTACCGTTGCTGCCAGGAACCTTTTTTTCATAATTCTCATACAGCGCCTCCTCTTTCTTTATATTCCGTCCGGCAATTCCTGCCATAAATTAAAACTTTTGATTTTTCATCTCCTTTCTGTGTTATGATCCATATATTTCCGTAACAGTGAAGGTATCTGGACTGTTACATATTTTCAGGCATTTACGAAATGCCGGAACAGCAGCTACACCCATATATTCCAAAATTTCACCATCTGCCCCAGGCCATAAACATATTGACCAGCAACCCTGTGGCAAAGGAAAAAAGCATAATAAATGCAAGGTACAGCAAAAAACGTTTTACGCCTAACACGATTTTCAGCGCACCCAGATTGGTAATCTTGGTAGACGGTCCGGTCAGCATGAAGGCGGAAGCGCTGCCCATGCTCATGCCGGAATAAAGCCACTCACGCAGAAGCGGAATCGTTCCACCCCCACAGGCATAGAGAGGCACACCAACCGTTGCAGCCATCAATACGCCAAAACCCTCGTTCGCCTCTCCAAACAGCGCAGCAAAAGAATCTGCTGGTATATACCGCTGAAATAAGGCAGAAAGCAGAATGCCGATCAGGAACCACAGACCGGTTGCCTTGATATTCCTGCCGATATTTTTTATGAGACGCCGAAACAGGTTCGGGTCGGTATCATGGTTATGAGGCTCGTCAAACCCTGTAAAATTGAAAAAAGCCCTGTCTTTGTAAAAGAACCGGATTAGAAGGCCTGCCGCTATGCCACATGCAAAACAGGACAGGATACGTACAGCCAGGGCCACGCCGCCCAGGGCTGTGCTGTATATAATAAGCTGCGGATTAAGCAGGATTGAACTCATCATAAACGCCGCCAGCCAGTCATCCCGGATACCGCTTCGGGAAAATGATGCGGCCAGCGGAATCGTCCCATACATGCAGAGCGGCGATGCAATGCCAAGGATACTCGCAGGCACTACGCCCAATGCCCCCAGCTTTTTATTTCCCAAAGCCCGGAACAGACCATGGATGCGCTCCTTGACAAAGACAGAAATGACAGAGCCGAGGACAATGCCCAGTACATAATAAGAAGCAATCTGCTGCAGCTGCAGTGTAAAATAATACCAGATATATACCCATTCCCGACGCAGGATTCCCAATAGTTCCATTCCAGCCACCCTTTCTCTCCAAAGCAATGTTCATTGTATACACAATTCATTTTAACAAATGCAATATGGCGGCAGTAGTCTCTTTTGGTTCACCTGTTATAACCTCAAGGTATACGCAAATGACAGGCTAACGCATACATGCCCCGACCATACGAATGATTTCTTCCTGGTTTAACATGGTCTCTACCGCAATCCGGCGAATTTTCTCCCCATCTGCAACTCCGTCAAAATACATATCAACCCCCATTTCTTCAAACAGCGTAACCATCTTTTCTGCCGATTCAGCCACATTTCCCTCATATCCGAAAGCATCTTTGAAATAAGCGCGGATTTCTTCTTCATGGTAGGCTGCCATTGCCTTTAAGAAACGTGGGAATAACGTGGTAAGGCTTTTACGATAGGACACGCCAAACAGCGCCTCCGGGATAAATTCCGCCTCATAAATATCATAACTGTAATTTTCCTCTTTTCCAATTCCAAGCCTTCCGGATGTCGCAACCGACGCCCCATATAAGATCAGCCCTCTGGCATCCAGATCATCCGGCGCTTCTTTTAACTGTCTTGTGGCTTTTAACACGTTCCTAATCACAGAAATCCCCATGTCATACGATACAGGATTTTTATCTCCAATCGTAGATGCGGAAAGCTGGACGAGAGTTACAAGTCCGGTATAAGCCGTCATTTCCTGTCCAAGCGAAAGTGAATACTTCGGCACAAGAACTGCATAATCCGCAGCAATCCCATAAGCCGTGCCAAAATCACCCGTCCCAGAATCCACAGACACCGCCCCCAGTCCATACTCAGAGCCACTAGACGGATAAGTCGGTATCAGGATAAGCGGGAGTTTTTCTAGACCATATGGTTCTTTCCTTCCTTTCACAAAATCCCACCAATCTTCTGTATGGCAGACGCCGAATGCGATCAGCTTCGCACAATCCATCACGCTGGCTCCCCCGGCTCCGATAATAAGGTCAACCCGGTTTTCTTTTGCAATACGGATCCCTGTTTCAATATCCGCTCTCTCACGGGAAGAGCCTCCTACCTCGACAAATTTCCCATTTCCTTTTTCGATGGCAGTTTTCACGTCATCATAGCAGCCGTTCTTTTTTACAGAACCGCCGCCATAGACAAAAAGCGCCCGTTTCCCCTGGGTAAGTTCCCGCAAGTCCGCGGACGGATCGTTGCGGAATAAGAGCTTCGTATCATTTCTTAACTGGAAATCTTTCATTTAAATCTTCCTCCTAGATCTATTTTTATGTCTGCAGCTTCCTATATGTCAACCGGTATATCCCCGCAGTCACCGGCAGCACGCACAGTTCCATCACAAGCTGTGTCCAGATCATGCCGTAAAGCCCAAATATACGATTCATGCAGATGAGCAGCGGGATGTTCAAAAGGCCCTGCCGGCACAATGTCAGCGCCGTTGACTGCGCCCCTTTTCCCATGCCGAACAGATTTCCCAGCGCAGTCAGCAGGGCAAACCACGGATACACCAGAGTCGCCGCCGCTACCATATAGGGATCACCCATCCGCCCGATAAAAAAATATCTGCCAGATTATAGACAATGCCTACGATCTGACTGATGATCGTCGAGGTTTCATCGTAAATTCTCCCGCCTCCATCATCCATTTCTCTGGAGCCGCCCCCTGGAACAGGAAATACAATTTCCGTCCCGAAAACTCTCCGTTTTCTACTTTCCCATAAAAACGGTCCAGTACATTGCGTACAGAGCCGCAGATATTGTGCCAGTACAGCGGTGAGCCGACTGCGATGATCTCTGCTTCTTTCATCTTTACGATCACTTCGTCAAGCTGGTCGTCCTCAAATGTCTGGCCGTAACTTCCGATCCTGTAATCCGTCAGATCCAACGTTTCATATTCCTTTCCTTTTAAGAGCGCCTCTGCCAGCGCAGCTGTATTTCCGTTTTTGTTGGGGCTTCCATTGATAAATAAAATCTTCATTTTGATCTCCTCCTGTTATCTTGATCTTCTATTTTTTCCAGATCAGACCATTGTAAATCCTCCTTTGATCATGAAGCATTTAAAACTTTAGAACCGCCGAATACCTCGGACATCTCCATCCTATCCAGCGCATCATCCAACGCCTTTACTTCTGAAGCCGTCAGCCGGATGGCGGAAGCGTCTGCATTTTCCAACATCCGGCCTGTATTCCGTGTTCCAGGGATCGGCACGAGATAGGGCTTTTTGCAGAGCATCCACGCAAGGGAAATCTGTGCCGGAGTGGCGCATTTTTCTTCTGCCGCCTTATCGAGCAGCGCGAGCAGCTTCCTGTTTTTGTCGATCCCCTGTCCGCTAAACTGCGGCATCATGCTCCGGTAATCGTGCTGGCTGTCAAAAACAGATTTTTTGCCATACCGAGCAGACAAAAAACCATTTGCCAGAGGTGAAAACGCCACATAACCGATCTGCAATTCTTCTAAAACTGGAAAAAGTCTTTCATGCCAGCGCGCCATCATGGAATAGCGGTTCTGGATGGCCGTCAGCGGGCAGACTGCATGGGCGCGGCGTATGGTATCTTCATCCGCTTCCGATAATCCCCAGTGGGTGATCTTGCCCTCCTGCATCAGTTCTGCCATCACGCCTGCCACTTCTTCAATCGGGATGTTTTTGTCGATCCTGTGCTGGTAATATAGATCGATGCGGTCAGTCCCCAACCGTTTGAGGGAGGCCTCTGCCGATGCCCGGATCACCTCCGGCCTGGAATCCGGCACTAAGGGTTTATTGACAGCCGTGCTTTCCATGTCAAAATGAATGCCGAATTTCGTGGCGATCACCACTTTATTCCGGATGCCTTTCAATGCTTCCCCCACCAGTTCTTCATTGGCATGGGGATTCTCTGCCGTTCCATAGACCTTCGCCGTGTCAAAAAATGTATATCCCATTTCCACCGCTTCCCGCAGCAGGCGGATTCCGTCTTTTTTCTCAACCGGCTTTCCGTATGCATGAGAAAGGCCCATGCAGCCAAAGCCAATCTCCGATACCTGTAAATCTTTTCCTAATACTTTGTACTTCATTTTGTCCCTCCAAGACTTTCTACCCAGGCTTTTACATCTCCCTCGGAAACGCCTGATGCAAACCGCTCGCCTTCCAGCCAGTCCCCGGTTCCTGCCATTTCTTCCAGCAGTTCCCCACTCTCCCCAAGACCTGAGCTTGCAGACGTGCAGAACGGTATGACCGTTTTTCCGGTGAAATCATTGGCCGTAATGAAGCCGTTTACCGGCCATGCCGCAATCCCCCACCAGATGGGGTAGCCGATAAACACCGTTTCGTAAGAATCCCAATCGGGGATCGTGTCTGCTACCAGTTCCACCTTTCTCTCATCCTCGTTTTCATGTTCCCTGCATACGCGGCTGTCCTCATTCGTCCAGTCAAGGTCTGCGTCTGTATAGGCTTCCCTCGGTTCCAGTTTAAACAGATCCCCGCCTGTGGCCGCCGCGATATAGCCTGCCGCTTCCTCTGTATTCCCGGATGCCGAATAATAGACGACCAGTGTTTTTCCGCCTTTGCCTTGTGTATTTTCCGTATCGGGAGCATTTTCATCGGCGCCGCCCGCGTCCTCTGTCTCTTCCACAGGAGACGCTCCCGCTGTTTTCTCTGCTGTTTCCGCCGCTTCCGGGGAAGGCTCTGACGCGCCGCTGTCTGCGGTCTGCCGCTCGTCTGCGCAGGCCGCAAGGCCGCACATCAGCAGGCCGCACATCATAAAGGCCATTATCTTTTTCATCGCTCTTGTTTTCATCGTGTCATTCTCCTTTTCTTTTATATAATGTTTCTAAAGACACTCTTTGAAGATTTCAAATATCTCTTCCCGCGTCAGCTTCCTGTAGCTTCCCGGAACGATCGCGCAGGAATCAGCAACCGCTTTCAAATCTACATCCCCACTTATTCCCAACTCCTGTAAAGTCGCGGGCAGGCCGATTTCCCGGATAAAACTTTCCAGCATGTCTATCCCGGCGCGGGCAATTTCCTCATCCGTCTTTCCGTCAGGGGAAATCCCCCATACCTCCGTAGCAAACCGCTTAAACTTTGCAAGTCCATCCTTGTAAATATGACGGTAATACGTTGGATGAAGAACTGCCAATCCTGCGCCGTGGTTGCAGTCCGTATATGCCCCCAGCTGGTGTTCCATCTGGTGGCACTGGAAATCTGTGCGCTTGCCAAGCTTGATAATCCGGTTCTCCGCCATTGTCGCATCCCACATCAGATTGCTCCTGGCAGTATAATCCTTAGGATTTTGGATAGCCGCCCGCAGGCTGCGGATCACATTCCTCATAAGCGCCTCGGCAATGTCATCCGAAACATTGTCCTCGTCCGGCTCACTGAAATAAATCTCCATGATGTGGGAAAGGATGTCAAAGCCGCCGGACGCCATCTGGTATTTGGGGACGCTGTAAGTGTAAGTCGGATCAAGCAGCGCAAATCTTGGATTACATTTTGGATAATCACGCCCTGTCTTTATTTTCAATTCCTCGTTTGTAATGACTGCTCCGCCGTTACATTCACTTCCGGTTCCCGCCACTGTGACGATCACGCCAAGCGGGAGCGGCTCGAAATCAAAAATGCCCGGCCTTGCCCAGAAATCCTCCCACACATCGCCATCATACCGGGCGGCAATGGAAACCGCCTTGCAACAGTCCATGACGGAACCGCCGCCAACGCCAAGAATCAATCCGGCCTGGCTCTCCCTTGCCAGTTTTGCGCCCTCTAAAACTTTTGCATAAGTAGGGTTCGCCATAATGCCAGAAAACTCAATGATATGCTTTCCTGCTTCCCTCAAGATAGAAACCACCTCATCATAAATGCCGTTCTTTTTAATAGAGCCTCCTCCATACGCCAGCATGACCGTATCCCCGCAACCTTTTGTCAGGCAGCACAGATATTCCTTCACGCATCCTTTGCCAAAGAAAACTTTTGTTGCATTTTCAAAAATAAAATTATTCATCTTCCTATTCTCCTGCCATTATCAATGTTTTGTTTGATTTTCCCAAAATGCTGCCGCATCCTCTATCCACCCTTCTGCTGTGGTCCCGGTTCCAAGACCGAAGCCATGCCCAAGGCCAGGATACTTGTGGAACTCTGTAGGGATTCCAAACGCCGCCAGATGCTCCAAACGGTTTTCCATAGCCCGCCAGTCTGCAATGCCGTCATTTTCCCCGACACATACATAAGTTGGCGGATCATTTTCCGTATAATCGCTGTGACCTGTATATTGCATGATAACTGCACCCGGCTTTGGCAGATCGGCTCCTCCAAAAGCCGCCGGACCGTAAGAGCCAAGCCATGCCGCCATCCTTTCGCCTGCGGAACCTCCCCACAGGGAATAACTTTCAGGACAACATATTTCAATCCGGCATCACCATCCTGTTCCATAACTGCTCAAATCTTTTTATTAGTCCTGCCTTTGAATAGAGTATAAAAAAAACGAGACTGAAAGAGAAGTCTCGTTTCGTTCATCAGTTTATACCCGAAGGTTATAACTAAAAAGTATAAGATCAACAGACAGCTTGGTCAACATTCATTACACTGCCTTTTGTGCAGCCGCAAGAAACTGTCTTACATTTTCGGATGGATCCGGGGAATGGAGCAACCCATATGGGATGCTGTGTTCCCACTCTACCGGAATGACTTTTAAAAGCGGATGTACGCTTGCCCATCCTGAAATAGCCAAAAGTACGTTGTTGCTGTTCTCACAACGATTAAATACATCCATATTGTAAAACTCAAAATCCACAATATGGATCTCCCGATGGTTCTGCCAGATATCATCCCGGAGCCTGTCCACATAATTGCTCCATTCCCGGCGCATCAGCATTAAATTTTCCCCATAAAGGTCTTT
>CAYOWU010000060.1:0-19375 GCA_964407765.1 uncultured Lachnospiraceae bacterium | reverse complement strand
CGGGGGATGCACGCTCGCGCGAATATGTATATGCCGCAAAGCGGCCGCGCTCGGCACAGATGGCGATAATTAATCGCCATCTATATATAGAGGACAGGCGATTATGAAATAACAGTTTCGTAATTGCCTATAAGTATAGAAGAAGCAGAGAGGAGGAAAGAAACACTATGTCAATAACCACTTTTGCCGCAATTGATGTTGGCTCCTATGAAGTGGGCATGAAAATTTTCGAGCTTTCCAAGAAGTACAGATTAAGAGAGATCGACACCGTCCGCTACCGCCTGGAATTGGGGAAAGACGTGTATGAGAGCCGGCGATTCAGCGTCCAGATGCTGGATGAGCTGTGCGCGGTTTTGAAAAGCTACAGGGAGATTATGGACGGCTACCGGGTGGACGCGTACCGGGCCTACGGCACCAGCCCTTTTCGGGAGGCGAAAAACGCCCACATCGCCATCGAGCGTGTAAAGCAGAAAACCGGGCTTGAAATCTCCGTCCTGAGTAATTCCGAGCAGCGGTTTCTGGGCTACAAGTCCATCGCCGCCCTGGAAAACGATTTCCAAAAAATGATTAAAAAAAGCACCGCCATCGTGGACGTGGGCGGCGGCAGCATGCAGGTGTCCCTGTTTGACAAGGACGCGCTTGTGACCACCCAGAACATCAAACTGGGAAATCTGCGCATTCGGGAGCGTCTCCAGGCCCTGGAAAAGGAAACCATCCACTATGAAAGGCTGGTGGAAGAATTTATCCACAATGAGCTTCTGACCTTCCAGAAGCTGTACCTGGTGAACCGGGAAGTGAAGCATGTGATTTTCCTGGGGGATTTCTTCACGGACACCATCTTCCACGGGGAGGCCCAGGAGAAAACCATTACTCGGGAGGAATTCAACCGCATGTACCAGCGGATTATCAGCCGTTCGCCGGAGGAAATCGCCATGCACATGGGGGTTCCGGTGGAATACGCGTCCCTGATTGTGCCCACGGCGGTTATTTACAAGAATTTCGTGGACATTTTCCAGACGGAAGCCATGTGGGTGCCCGGCACCCTGCTGGGCGACGGAATCGCCTACGACTACGGGGAGAGCCACGGATTCATCGACAGCAAGCATAATTTTGAAAACGACATTGTGGTGGCGGCGGAAAACATCGCCTCCCGGTATTCGGCCAGCAGACGGCACACCCAGGCGGTGGCGAAAATCGCTTTGAAGATTTTCGACAGCATGAAGAAAATCCACGGTCTGGGCGCCCGGGAGCGGCTTTTGCTGCGGATTGCGGCCATCCTCCACGAGTGCGGGAAATACATTAGCATGTGTGACGTGGCGGATAACTCTTTTCATATCATTATGTCCACGGAGATTATCGGGCTTTCCCACGAGGAGCGCCAAATCATCGCCAGCGTGGTGCGCTACAACACCCAGGAGTTCGGTTCTTATGAGGAAGTCAGCCGGGAAACCGGGGCCAGCCAGGAGAGCTACCATGTGATTGCCAAGCTGACCGCCATCCACCGGGTGGCCAACGCCCTGGACCGAAGCCATTACCAGAAAATACGGGATCTGCGGCCGCTGTTAAAAGACAATCAGTTGATGCTCACATTGGATTCCGACCGGGATATCGGCCTGGAGAAAGGGCTTTTGAAGGAAAAGGCGGCTTTTTTTGAAGAAGTGTTCGGCGTGCGCATACGGCTGCGCAGAAAGAAACAGGTATAGGAGAGAAGTTATGGAAGAGAAAAATTACAGAAAACCGGAATATTATGTGAATCGGGAGCTGAGCTGGCTGTTATTTAACAGGCGCGTGTTAAGCGAAGCCAGGGACAAGACCATCCCTCTTTTCGAGCGGCTGAAGTTTTTAAGCATCACTTCCTCCAATCTGGATGAGTTCTTCATGGTGCGGGTGGCCTCCCTAAAGGATCAGGTTCATGCCCAGTACACCAAACCGGACATTGCCGGGCTGACGCCCAAGGAGCAGTTGAAAAAAATCAGCGAAGACACCCACGAGCTGGTGCAGCTGCAGTACAGCACCTATAACCGCTCGGTGTATCCGGCGCTGAAAAAGAGGGCGGGACTGGTCTTAATCAGCGAACACGAAGAGCTGACCCGCGAACAGGAAAAGTTCGTGGACGCTTATTTTGAGGAAAATGTCTATCCGGTGGTCACGCCCATGGCTATGGATTCCTCCCGGCCGTTCCCGCTGATCCGCAATAAGTCCTTAAACATCGGCGCCCTGATTTCCAAGAAAGACCGGAAAAAAGGAAAAGAAGTCCTGGAGTTCGCCACGGTGCAGGTGCCTTCGGTGTTGCCCCGGCTGGTGCAGCTGCCGGATACCGAAGACGGGGAGAAAGCGGTGATTTTGCTGGAGGAAGTCATTGAGCGCAACATCGGCAAGCTGTTCTTAAGCTACGACGTGGTCTGCGCCCATCCCTACCGGATTATGCGAAACGCGGATTTGAGCATCGACGAGGACGAGGCGGAGGATTTATTAAAAGAAATTCAGAAACAGTTAAAGAAGCGTCAGTGGGGCGAAGTCATCCGCCTGGAAGTGGAAGAGAAAATCGACAAGCGGCTTTTGAAAATCTTAAAGACGGAATTTAACAGCAAGGAAGAGGATATCTTCTACATCCAGGGGCCGCTGGATCTGACCTTCCTCATGAAAATGTACGGCATGGAAGGGTTTGACGAATTTAAGACGCCTTCCCACCATCCCGCGCCAGTGCAGGAATTTATCGACCAGGACAATGTGTTTGACGTTATCCAGAAGCAGGACGTATTCCTGCACCATCCTTACATGAGCTTTGACCCGGTGGTGGATTTCGTGCGTCAGGCGGCCAAGGACCCGGATGTGCTGGCCATCAAGCAGACCCTTTACCGGGTCAGCGGCAATTCCCCCATCATCAAGGCGCTGGCCAAAGCGGCGGAAAACGGCAAACAGGTGTCGGTGCTGGTGGAGTTAAAAGCGCGTTTTGATGAGGAAAACAACATCGTCTGGGCGAAGATGCTGGAAAAGGCCGGATGCCACGTCATCTATGGCCTGGTGGGCTTAAAGACCCACAGTAAGATTACTCTTGTGGTGCGCCGAGAGGAGACGGGTATCCGCCGATACGTGCACCTGGGCACTGGAAATTACAACGACAGCACGGCCCGGCTGTACACAGACTGCGGCATATTCACCTGCGATGCCCGGTTCGGGGAAGACGCCACGGCGGTGTTCAATATGCTGTCCGGCTACTCTGAGCCGAAATCCTGGCACAAGCTTCTCATGGCGCCTCTGTGGATGAAGAAGCGTTTCCTGCGGATGATTCAGACCGAGCAGGAACACGCCGAAAACGGCACGCCGGCGCATATCATTGCGAAAATCAATTCCCTGTGCGACCCGGACATCATGGAAGCCCTCTATAAAGCCTCCGCCGCCGGGGTGAAAATCGACCTGCTGGTGCGGGGCATCTGCTGTCTGAAGGTGGGGATTCCGAAAGTCAGCGAAAACATCCACGTGCGCTCCATCGTGGGGGATTTCCTGGAGCACAGCCGCATTTTTTATTTCTACAACAACGGCGCCGAGGACGTGTTCATGGGCAGCGCCGACTGGATGACCCGCAACCTGGACCGCCGTGTGGAAATCGTGTTCCCGGTGGAAGACGAGAAAATCAAGAAAGAAATCATCCATATCCTGGACATTGAATTTAAGGACAACACAAAAGCCCATATCCTCCAGCCCGACGGTCAGTACGAGAAAATGGACAAACGGGGCAAGGCCCTGGTGAATTCCCAGATGCAGCTCTGTCAGGAGGCGCAGGATCGGGCGGAGACGCCTTTAAGCCCTCACGGCAGCAGCCGGGTGTTCGTGCCGGCGGAACCGGTGGAAGAGTAGAAATATATTTTAACGGCAATAACAATTATTTTTTGTGCGTCTTTGACGGGAACAGCGTTTTAAAGGGGCCGGGGGAAATCGCAATCCCCCGGCCCTTGCAATCAGGTATTTTTGGGTGGAGAACATCAGCGCTTCCGGCAGGGTTTCCAGGCAGCTGGCAGTCTGGTAAATGATTTCGTTTCGTCTGCATTTGATGCGGCTGTTGTTCATGGTTGGATTCCTCTTCCAGGGGCATTGAATGGGGCTGTTCTCATTTTCAGGAAGCTCTGGATAAAGAGATAGTTACGTTTGTGAGCATTTCATATTGATCAAAATCAAAAGTGATGTCTTTAGTGGGATAATTGTTTTTCTCAAGGGTCAAAGTTTCTGACAAATGAATATAATCATACTGGCCTACCGAAATTTTATATTGGTTTTCGTCTGCATCCGTCCATTGATCGATGGTTATGGAATCGGCGGAGGAGTCCGCGGTCGCCTGTGAAATTTCTTCTGCCAGGTCAAACGCTTGGTACAAATCTTCTTTTTTCATGCCAAAAGAAACTTTTTCCCAGAGGCCCGTGTTGGGAAGCATCCAGTCCAGCTCGCGTACCTGCGCGTTCAGGCGCGGGGGCGTATTGGGATCGCCGGAATATTCGGAGAACCCTGACGAGGCTGAAAGGTTGATATATCTTGAATTGTCCTCGTTTCCGCCGGAAATGTATACATAACCTTTGTATTCGTCTCCATATCTGATCATTGCATCTGAGAGAGTTTCATCGGCCAGCCAGCCTTTTTTCTCAAAAAACTGATCCAGTGTTTCCAAAGAGGATGTATAGTAATTTACGTCCTCGATCTGCCCGTCGTAGGCATCCAGGGATTCCCACAGTTTTGCGGAAGCTTCTGAATGAGGCGCCTGTGTGTATTCTTGCGTCTGCGAAACGGCGGAGGGGCTTTCGTCGTCAAGGAAGGACTTTGCAATGTATCCGCCCAAAATTCTTCCGATCAGGCATACAGCCACAATGATGCATACGGTCAAAACCCGGCTTTTGCCCTTTTGTGGAGACGCGGGATTTTCAGGGGCGCCGCCGGGCTGCTGTGGCGGAGGCGTCTGTTGTGGCGGAGGCGTCTGCTGCTGCGGGGGCGTTTGCTGTGGCGGAGGCGTCTGTTGTGGCGGGGGCGTCGGACTGGGCCCGGACTGGGCGGCGCTGGCTGTTTGTTTACGGGGTTTTCCATCGAATTCCAGCCGACGGTCCTTTATGTTTTCTTTGGAATAGGAATATGCGTTTTCGGATGCGCCGGCGTCGGCCCGCATGGTTTTCAGGGGGTCCTTTTTAGGAGCCTTTGCCTGGCTTCGGTTTTCATTTTTCCGGTTACGGGGCGGCGCGCTTTTGGCCGCCTCTTTGTTGTATTGTTCCCAGAGCGTCAGATCCTGCTTCATCTCCTGGGAGCTCTGGTAGCGCATGGCCGGCGACAGCGCGGCGGCCTTTCGGATAATCTGGGACAGTGTTTCGTCTGCGTTTACGGGATTTTCCAGGGGTTCGCCGTTTAGCCGCCGTATTAGAGCTTTTTCGGCGTCGTCGTATTTCAGCGGCTGGGGCGCAGGCGGCATGAATGGGAAGCGGCCGTTGTTTAATAGGCGGTACAGCATGATTCCCAGGGAATAAATGTCCACGGTATGGGTGTAATGTTCACCTTTGAACACTTCCGGCGCCATGTACAGGTTGGTGCCTTTCTGGGAGACGGCGGACCGGGTGCGCTCCAGCTGCCGGGAGATGCCGAAGTCCCCCAGCTTGAAGGTTCCGTATTTGTTGACAAAAATGTTGTCCGGCTTGATGTCCCGGTGTATAATGCGCTCTTTTTGGCAGCAGGTCAGCGCGTCACAGATTTCTTTTCCCAGACGGACGACCTCGGCAACGCTCATAGGGCGTTCGGACAGATAGGCGCTTAAGCTTTTCAGCAGCTCCATCCGTATGTAAATGGTATAGCCCTGATCCCGTTCATGCTTTCTCACGGCACAGTCTTCGATGGTCACAATGTTTCCGGCGCCTTTTAAAGATTCCATAATTCGGATTTCCGACAGCAGGTTTTTGACCACGTCGCCGTAGTAGGCGGTGATGGACATACTGTCCAGCCCCTGGTTTTGCAGTTCCCGGATTTCAGACTGGTTCTGGGGGATTTCAATGACTTTTACCGCCGCGTGGCTGGTGATGCCGTATTGTTCTTTTCTGACCTTGTAGACTGTGCCAAATGTGCCGCTTCCCAGTTTTTCTTCCTGTATCCATTCCGGCCAGATTTGTTCGTTTTTCATCATGTTTGTCCTCTAATAAATTTTACATAAAATAATGGTTATATTATCTATGCCGCCGTTTTGTAAGGCGGCGTCCAGCAGCTTCTTCGTGCCTTGCCCTGCGGATTTCTGTTTTTTGATGATTCTGCAGATTTCCTTTTCCGGAACCATATCGGTCAGTCCGTCGCTGCAGAGTAAAAAAAACATTCCTTTTTGCAGCCTTTGGAGGAAGATGTAGGGCTCCGGCGTGAACTCCTCCTGTGAAATCCCCAAAAATTGGGTCAGCCCGGGTTTTCGGTTTTGGATTCCTTGGGCTTTTAAAAATTCCTCGTTGGTATGGGGAAAGGTCAGTCGGGTCATTTTGCCGTGGCGGATCATGTAGCCGGGGCTGTCCCCTAGGTTGCACATCCAGGCGTATTTTTCCTCCAGGGCCAGCAGCAGGGCTGTGCTCCCGATTTGACGCACTTTATGCGCCTGCCCGGCTTGATATACCTCATGGTTCAGGGTGAGCGTCAGCCGGGTCAGCGTCTCTTCGTCCCAGGATTCCGGTCTGGGAAGTCTGGAAAGGGTCTGTGCCGCCGTGTAGGAGGCCAGTTCGCCCAGGCTCTCGCCGCCCATGCCGTCAAAAATGGCGGTTAAGGGCTGGTCATCCAGGGAGCCTTCCCACAGAAGAATCCGGTCCATGGACTGGTGTTCCTGTTCCAGAAAAAAGCGGTTGAAGAAGACATTGTCTTCGTTGTGTTCCCGGACAAGGCCGGTGTGGCTGACGCACGCCATTTGAAATTTGGATGGGCCCAGCATTCTTTCAGTCCTCCTGTTTGCTTTACAATCATATGTTAGAAATTATTATACCGAATAAAGACTTGACAGGCAATGAAAAAAGTTATAAAATAATTGCGATAACTCCCACAGGGGGTGGGGGTATATGGAGCCGAAAGGGGGAGAATTCATGCAGGCGGATAAAGATCAGGTGACCCGTCTCATTAAGACGGCCAGGGGACAGCTGGATGGAGTCCTGAAAATGATCGACGAAGATCAGTATTGTATGGATATCGCCAACCAGCTGATGGCCAGCGGCGCGGTGATCAAAAAGGCGCTGAAAGAGGTGCTGCGCGCCCATATGGAGGGATGCGTGGCGCAGGCTTTTGAAGAAGGCGGCGAGAAGGCGAAGCAGGAGAAAATCGATGAGCTGATTCAGGTAATTGAAAGGATGACGAAATAATGGTAACAGAGACTTATATCATTAAGGGAATGACCTGCGCATCCTGCAGCAGCGCGGTGGAGCGGGTCACCAGGAAGCTGGAAGGGGTGTCCGAGAGCAACGTGAATCTGGCCACCAACCGGATGACCATCACTTATGAGGAAAAGGCCCTCACGCCCCAGGACATTATGGATCGGGTGGAGCGGGCCGGGTTCGAGGCCAGTATTGAGGAAGATAAGGGAAAGGATCAGGCGCGCAAGGAAGAGCGGGAGGTTTTGGAAAACCACAAAAAGACAAAGCGCAGGCTTATTGGCGCCATCTGTCTGGCCATTCCGCTTCTGTATGTGTCCATGGGCCATATGGTTCCCATTCCCATGCCGTTGCCAGACATCATCGACATGCACCACAATCCGCTGAACTTCGCGCTGACCCAGCTGATTCTGACTGTGTGCATTTTGATCTGCGGGCGGAAATTTTACATCGTGGGATTTAAGACGCTTTTCCGGGGTCATCCGAACATGGATTCCCTGGTGGCCATCGGCACGGGAAGCGCATTTATTTACAGCCTGGTAATGACTGTGATGATTCCCTCGAATCCCTCGGCGGTGCACAATCTCTACTATGAATCTTCGGCCGTGGTGGTGACGCTGGTGATGCTGGGCAAATATATGGAGAGCAAGAGCAAAGGGAAGACTTCGGAGGCCATTCGGAAAATGATGGAGCTGGCCCCAGATATGGCGGTGCGTTTAAAAGACGGAAAAGAAGAGCAGGTGAGCCTGGACCAGATCGCCGTGGGAAACATTTTGCTGATCCGTCCCGGCAGCCGGGTTCCTCTGGACGGAAAAGTGGTGGGCGGCAGCAGCAGCGTGGATGAGTCCATGCTCACCGGAGAGAGCATTCCGGTAGAAAAAGACCTGGACGATCCGGTCATTGGCGGAAGTCTGAACTACAACGGCTCTCTCCAGGTGAAAGTTACCCACACAGGCAGTGACACTACCCTTTCAAAAATCATTAAGCTGATGGAAGACGCCCAGGGCCGCAAAGCCCCCATTTCCAAAATGGCGGACCAGGTAGCCGGCTATTTCGTGCCCACGGTGCTTGTCATCGCTGTGCTGGCGGCCATCATTTGGGCGCTGACCGGGCAGGAGCTGGCCTTTGTGCTCACGGTGTTCGTGTCGGTGCTTGTCATCGCCTGCCCCTGTGCGCTGGGCCTGGCCACGCCCACGGCCATTATGGTGGGAACAGGCCTGGGCGCGTCCCACGGCATCCTGATTAAGAGTGGGGAAGCCCTGGAAATCGCCCACAAGGTGGACACGGTGGTGTTGGATAAGACCGGCACCGTCACCCTGGGACAGCCCCGGGTGGTTCAGACAGTCAGCCGCAATCTGCCCAAAGAGAAGCTTTTGGAAATCGCGGCCGCTTGTGAGGTTCCTTCTGAGCACCCGCTGGGTCAGGCCATTGTGCGGGAAGCCGCGGAGAAAGAAATTCCCCTTGAAAAGGCGGAAAATTTCCAGAGCGTGACCGGCCAGGGCATCCGCGCCCAGTATCAGGGCCAGGATATTCTGGTGGGCAACGCCCGGATGATGGACGCAGCGGGCGTGGACATCTCGGTTCTGGAGGCAGAGTCGGAGAGCGCCGCTTCCAAGGGACAGACGCCCATGTACGTGGTGGCGGATCAGACTCTGGAAGGATTTATCAGCGTGGCGGACACCGTAAAGGAAAACAGCGCGGACGCCATCAGCCATATCAAGAAGCTGGGGATTCAGGTCTATATGCTCACCGGCGATCACCAGAAGACAGCCGACTATATCGGCTCCCTGGTGCATGTGGATCATGTGGTGGCCCAGGTGATGCCGGGCGATAAGGCGGCGGTGGTGCAGAAGCTCCAGGAAGAGGGCAAACGGGTGATGATGGTGGGCGACGGCGTCAACGACGCGCCGGCTTTGGCTCAGGCAGACGTGGGCGTTGCCATCGGAAGCGGCAGCGACATCGCCATCGAATCCGGCGACATGGTCCTGATGAAATCCGACCTGATGGACGTATACCGGGCCATCCGCTTAAGCAAAGGAACCATCCGCAACATCCGCGAAAACCTTTTCTGGGCATTTATTTTCAACAGCCTGGGAATTCCAGTGGCCGCCGGCGTTTTATACGCCTTCGGCGGGCCGCTTTTAAACCCCATTTTCGCTGGACTGGCCATGTCCTTTAGCTCGGTATTCGTAGTCAGCAACGCGCTGCGGCTGAAAACATTAAAGTTATAGTAAGTAGGAGGAAAAGAAAAATGACAGTATTAAAAGCAGAAGATATGCACTGTGAGAAATGTGTGGAGAGAATCTCCAAAGCCATGGATAAGGCGGAGCTGGATTACAAAGTTTCCCTGGAGGATAAGACCGTTTCCATCGACGGCTGCGAAAAATGCGTGGCAAAGGCAAGGGAAATCATGGATGACTTGGGATTTGACACAGAGATTGTAAGCGCATAGCGAAAAAACTATGGTTCGCAGGCAGCCGAAAGCGCGCTGCCTGCGGACTGTAATTTTTTTCCGAAAAAAATAAAATTTACTCTTGCATTTTTCCGAAATATTGTATAAAATAGTGTACAGAGTTTGAGGGGGCGTAGCTCAGTTGGGAGAGCGTCTGACTGGCAGTCAGAAGGTCATGGGTTCAAGTCCCACCGTCTCCATAAACACAAAGCAAAGTGGAAAGTTCCTCTATCTGTTGAGGGATTTTCCACTTTTTTCTTAGAATGCATTCGTTTGTCAGATACGCTTCTGGAGCCAATGATTTTCAGACAGTGGCATCCAGATAAGCTCCCTTTTGCTCCGGCTGCTCCTTAGCGTCCTTATAAGGATCCTGCGCCGACTGGAAAACAGTCCGGGTGGTTCCGCCTGACATGTAGACCCGGCCGCATTCCGGGCAGATGGCTGTGTGATACGTCACAGACTGGGAAAGGATTTTCTGATCCTCCCGCTGGGCCTGGGCCCTGGCGTGGGACACATGTTCCAGTTCGTGGGAGCGGATGGCGGATGCTGCACGTTCTGGGCGGATGCGGGTGGGCGTTTTGAAGGAAACGCCGGGGTCATCGGATCCGTCTTTGTATTTGCGGTTTTTGCAGGTCTGGCATTCGTAAGTGTCAAAATTTCGCCGGCTTGGGATTTTCCGGTTGTTCTTTGTCTGCTCCGGTTCTGCATCCGGGGCGGCTTTTTCCGGCGGCAGGCTGGCGTTGGCATCCTTCGGAACATCTGCTGCAGGAACCTGGACGGAATAATAGAAAGCCTGCTGGTTGAGCGACAATAATGGGTTGATACGATCACCTCCGTTTCGGGAAATTCCTGTCTTATAGTTATTATCGGCCAAAAAGCGCCGGGGATTAGTGGCTCTTGAATGTTTCAAAGGATTTAGGAGGAAAAATATGCAATATAAGAATGTGGCGCGAGGCTGTTTTTTAAGCAGGCCCAACCGGTTTCTGGCCCGGGTGGAGATCGAGGGGCGGGAATGTCTCTGTCATGTAAAAAACACGGGGCGGTGCCGGGAGCTTTTGAAAGAGGGGGCTGTGGTTTATCTGCAGGAAAGCGATAATTCCAACCGGAAGACCCACTATGACTTAATCGGCGTGGAAAAAGGCGGTCGGCTGGTAAATATAGATTCCCAGGTTCCCAACCAGGCAGTGGCCGAGTGGCTAAAAAAGGGCAATCTGTTTTCCGAAGGAGCCTGTATACAGCGGGAGAAGAAATTCGGAAATTCCCGTTTCGACATTTACGTGGAGTCGGGGGAGCGAAAGGCTTTTCTGGAGGTGAAAGGCGTGACTCTGGAGGTGGATGGGCAGGCCCGTTTTCCCGACGCGCCCACCGAGAGGGGCGTAAAGCATGTGCGGGAGCTGATGGCGTGCGCGCGGGAAGGATATGAGGCGTATCTGATTTTCGTGGTTCAGATGGCGGGGGTGCGGGAGCTGGCGCCCAACTGGGAGACTCATCCGGAGTTTGGCCAGGCGCTTAAGGAAGCCAGGCAGGCCGGCGTGAAGATTTTGGCCTACGACTGCCAGGTGCGGCCCGATGGGATTGCGCTTCACGCGCCTGTGCCGGTGAATTTACAGAGATAGAAGGAGGAGTTATGGATTTATTTGAGTATGCCAAGGAAAAGACGTTGCAAAAAGAGGCTCCGCTGGCTTCCCGTCTTCGCCCGACGGTTTTGGAGGAAGTGGTGGGGCAGGAGCATATCATTGGGAAGGACAAGCTGCTTTACCGCGCCATTCAGGCTGACAAATTAAGCTCCATTATTTTTTATGGGCCTCCGGGCACAGGCAAGACCACGCTGGCCAAAGTGATTGCCAACACCACCAGCGCGGGCTTTACGCAGATCAACGCCACGGCGGCCGGGAAAAAGGATATGGAGGCGGTGGTGAAGCAGGCGCAGCAGGAGCTGGGCGCGTACGGGAGGAAGACGATTTTATTTATCGACGAGATTCACCGGTTTAATAAAGGGCAGCAGGATTATCTTCTGCCTTTTGTGGAGGACGGGACCATTATCCTGGTGGGGGCCACCACGGAGAATCCCTATTTCGAGGTGAATGGCGCTTTGCTGTCCCGCTCCATTATCTTCGAGCTGAAGGCTTTGGACAAGGAGGCCATCCGCACGCTGCTTTTCCGGGCGGTTTCTGATCGGGAAAAGGGCATGGGCAGTTACGGGGCGGTTCTGGAAGAGGACGCGGCGGATTTCCTGGCGGACATGGCCGGCGGGGACGCGCGGGCGGCCTTAAATGCCGTCGAGTTGGGGATTTTGACCACTGGGCGGGGGGAGGACGGGAAGATTCACATCGATTTGGAAACGGCTTCCCAGTGCATACAAAAACGGGTCATCCGGTATGACAAAGGGGGCGATAACCATTACGATATTATCTCCGCCTTCATTAAAAGCATGCGGGGCTCTGACCCGGACGCGGCGGTGTATTACCTGGCCAAGATGCTGTACGCTGGGGAGGATGTGAAGTTTATTGCCCGCAGGATCATGATCTGCGCGTCGGAGGACGTGGGAAACGCCGACCCCATGGCTTTGACGGTGGCCGTTTCCGCCGCCCAGGCCGTGGAGCGGGTGGGGATGCCGGAGTCGCAGATTATTTTGTCCCAGGCGGCGTCTTACGTGGCCTGCGCACCCAAGAGCAACGCGGCGGTGAACGCCATTTCAAGAGCCATGGAAAGCGTGCGTTCGGTGCGCACCACGGCGCCCGCCCATCTGCAGGATTCCCACTATGCAGGCGCGGGAAAGCTGGGCCGGGGCGTGGGCTACCAGTACGCCCACGATTTCCCCAATCATTACGTAAAGCAACAGTATCTGCCGGATGAAATCCGGGATGCCGTGTTCTATGAGCTGGGTGACTTAGGCTATGAGAAATATCTGAAAGCCCATCTGAAAAAGATAAAGGGGGAGAAAGACTGATTTAAAGGAGTTCTTTCATTAAATAGGCATAGATCTCCTGGCATTTGCCCTCCCATTTATGGCAGATGGAGCGGGCGGCTTCCTCGGTGGGCACGGATAGAGTCAGATCGATGACGCTGCCGCCCCGTTCTTTCACCTGGCATCGAACCAGATATTCCTGGGCGGTGTTCTTGTAATAGTCCGCCAGAACCGCCGTCCGGTTGCGGATTTCCACGTGGTTCTCTTCCAGATACTGGAGAACCTCTTCCTTGATAACGCCGGAAATCTCGTTGGTGAAATAAGATAAAGTTGCGCTCCCTTTATCGGTTATTTTATAATAGGAAGCATCCCGCACGGCATTGACGGAAATCAGCTGGGATTCCGCCATTTCGGAGAGGGTTTCCTGCAGGTGGAAATAGCTGGTATAGTCGTGATCCAGCAGAAAATTGCAGATCTGGGAGTTGGTCAGGGGGGAGTTGACTTTGTCCAGCATATACAGGATGATTAACTTGTACAAAGTTTGCGGTTGAGGCATGTTCGAGACTCCTTTCAGAGATTTCCATAATAGGCGATTGGGAAACAGCTTTCCAAACTCTGGTTCGTGAATGAGGCATTTCGCAGACTCCTAATTTTTATAAGAAACAGCGGCCCTGCCAAGTGTTTAAGACTTTCATTTTGTGGTGGAGGGCGTTTAAAACTTCCCTTTTGCGGCTGCTCCACAGCGGCGCGATCAGCAAGGCCTTCGGCCCGTCTCCGGTAATGCGGTGAACCACAATCTTGGGGGAAAGGCATTCCAGGCAGGAAATGACCAGATCCAGGTATTCCTCCAGGGAAAGCGCCTGAAACTTTCCGGCTCGATAGTCCGCCGCCAGGTCGGTGCCCTCCAGAATATGGAGAAGCTGCAGCTTGACGCCCTGGATATCCTGGCGGTTTAAGTAGCGGATGGTGGCGAGCATGTCTTCTTTGGATTCGCCCGGCAGCCCTAAGATGGCATGGACGATGACCTCCAGTCCCCGGCTTCGCAGATCGGCAGCCGCCTGTGAAAAGCATTCCAGGCCATAGCCGCGGCGGATGTACCGGGCCGTGGTTTCGTGGATGGTCTGCAGCCCCAGTTCAACCCAGACCGGTTTTTGGGCGTTCAGGCGCGCAAGCAGGTCAAGGACGTCCGGGGGCAGGCAGTCCGGGCGGGTGCCGATGGAAAGTCCGGCCACGTCCGGGTGATGGATCGCCTGGCTGAAGATTTTTTCCAGGTATTCGACAGGCGCATAGGTGTTGGTGTAGGCCTGAAAATAGGCGATAAACCGGCGGACGGGCCTTTTTTCGCGGATGGCCCGAATCTGCCCGTCGATCTGCGCGGGGATGGGCTGGGACGCGTTTGCGGCAAAGTCTCCGGAGCCGCCCGCGCTGCAGAATATACAGCCGTTTTTTCCCAGTGCGCCGTCCCGGTTGGGACAGGTCATGCCGCCGTTTAGCGTAATTTTGTAAATTTTTTCCCCAAAACGCTGCCGCAGCATCGCGTCCAGAGAGTAATAGGGTTTGCCCCGCCACAAATCCATGGGTTTCGCCTCCTTTTTTGTGCGCTTTTATCATATCATTTGGAGTTCTTCCATGCAAGAGACTTTTTAATTGAACAGCCGCTTGAAATATGGTAAAATAAAACAGTGGAAAAATTCAAAGGAGGATGTTTTTAAAATGAAAAGAAAAGTGATTGGCATGCTGCTCAGTGTGGCCATGGTGGCGACCCTTCTGACCGGATGCGGGACAAGCAATGATTCCGGCTCTGCGGACAACGCGCAGGCGACGGAAGAAGCTCCGGCGGCCGAGGATGACCAGGAAGAAGGGACAGCCGAAGGCGAAGAGGAAGAGCCGGCGGGAACCGTGGGAATTGCCAAGGAAGACTTAAAGGTCGGCTTTGTGCACATCGGCGATCCCAGCGACATGGGCTATACCTACAACCATGACCAGGGCACCAAGAAGATGCAGGAGGCCATCGGTCTGACTGACGATCAGATTGTAAACAAGTTCAACACACCGGAAGACGCAGAGTGTGATACAGCCCTTCGGGAGCTGGTAGATGCAGGATGTAACATTATTTTTGGCACAAGCTTCGGATTTGAGGATTACATGCTGGAAGTGGCGAAAGAATACCCGGATGTGCAGTTCTGCCATTCCACGGGCTACCAGGCGGCCAGCTCCGGATTGGACAATATGCACAATTATTTCACGTCCATTTACCAGGCGCGTTATCTGTCCGGAATTGCCGCAGGTCTGAAAACAGAGTCCAACAAACTGGGCTATGTGGCCGCATTCCCCTACGCGGAAGTAATCAGCGGATTCACCAGCTTTTATCTGGGCGCCAAGAGCGTGAATCCGGACGTGACCATGGAAATCCAGTACACCAATTCCTGGAATGATCCGAAGAAAGAGGCGGAGGTTGCTCAAGCGCTGATTGACAACGGCTGCGACGTGATTTCCCAGCACTCCGATTCAACGGCTCCGGCCACAACCGCTGAGAAAAACGGCGTATGGCAGGCTGGCTACAATGCGGACACCATTTCCGCCGCTCCAAAGGCGTCTTTAGTTTCCGCCTGCATCGACTGGAGCATTTATCTGACGGAAGCGGTACAGGCTGTCATCGACGGGGAGAAGATTCCTGTTGACTGGTGCCAGGGACTGTCTGAAGACGGATCAGAAGACGCTGTATATCTGTCGCCGCTGAATACGGATATCATCGCGGAAGGCACACAGGAAGCCATCGACGAGGCTACCGAGAAGATCCGCAAAGGTGAGTTGGATGTATTCGCCGGACCGTTAAAGGGCGTAAGTCCGGAAGGCGAAGAATATGAAGTAAAAGAAGGGGAGCATTTCCCAGAGCAGGAAGAGGCTTCTGCCCCATCCTGGAGTTATATTGTTGACGGATGCACCGTCGTGGAATAAAACAGATTCGGTCACTGCAAAGCGAAAAATAGACATACAGGTCAGGCTGAATTTTGCGGTTATCGAAGAACAACGATGAAAAGGGGCAGGACTGCGAAAAAAGGCGGCCCTGCCTTAAATAAACATTTAGGAGGGAAGCGCCATGGAGGATCAGTCCGTAGAGTATGCCGTGCGGATGAAAAATATTACCAAGACCTTCGGAAAGGTGACGGCGAATAAGGAAGTCAGCCTAAAGCTGCGCAAGGGCGAGATTCTGGCCCTTTTGGGGGAGAACGGAAGCGGAAAGACAACCCTGATGAACATGCTCTCCGGCATTTATTTTCCAGACAGCGGCTCCATTGAGGTGCAGGGCCGGGAAGTGGCCATCCGTTCTCCCAGGGACGCTTTTGAGCTGGGCATCGGCATGATTCACCAGCACTTTAAGCTGGTGGACGTGCTCACGGCTGCGGAGAATATCGTGCTGGGGCTGCCGGGGGGCAGATATGTGGACCGGAAGCAGGTCAACAACAAGGTTCGGGAAATCAGCGACCGCTACCAGTTTGACTTAAATCCCCGGAAAAAAATTTACAATATGTCCGTGTCGGAAAAGCAGACGGTGGAAATTCTAAAAGCGCTGTACCGGGGGGCCCAAATCCTGATTCTGGACGAGCCCACCGCAGTGCTGACGCCCCAGGAAACAGACAAATTGTTTAAAATTCTGCGGAATATGAAGGAGGACGGCAAGTCCATACTGATTATCACCCATAAGCTCCACGAAGTGCTGGCCATTTCCGACCGGGTGACAGTCTTAAGAAAAGGGGAGTACGTTGGAACCATAGAAACGGCGTCCACCACCCAGGAAGAGCTGACCGAGAAAATGGTGGGCCGGCCTGTCAGCCTGGCCATCCAGCGGCCCGAAGTGAAGCGGGGGCAGGAGATGTTAAAAGTTGTGGATCTGACCTGTCTGCGCCCAGATCGGGTGAAGGCTTTAAACAAGGTCAGCTTTTCAGCCTACGCCGGGGAAATCTTAGGCATTGCCGGCATCGCCGGAAGCGGGCAAAAGGAGCTGTGCGAGGCCATCGCCGGGTTGCATCCGGTGATCGGAGGCTCTATTTTGTATAACTGCCAGTCCGACGGGGCGCAGGTCATGGAAAACATTGTGGGCCAGCGCAGCGACCAGATTTTCCGCAAGGGCATTTCCATGGCGTTTGTTCCCGAGGACCGTCTGGGCATGGGGCTGGTGGCGTCCATGGACATGGTGGACAATGTGATGCTGCGCAGTTACCGGCAGACGCCGGGGATTTTCGTGGACAGGAAAAAGCCAAGAGAAATCTGTGAGAAATTAATTCAGGAGCTGGAGATTCAGACGCCGGATGTGTCCACGCCGGTGCGGCGTCTTTCCGGGGGAAACGTACAGAAAATCCTGCTGGGCCGGGAGATTGCCTACGGGCCGTCAGTGCTGGTGGCCGCCTATCCAGTTCGAGGGCTGGACATTAATTCTTCTTATAAAATATACGATATGCTAAACGAACAGAAGAAAAAGGGCGTGGCGGTTATTTTCGTGGGAGAGGACCTGGACGTGCTGATGGAGATTTCCGACCGGATACTGATCCTGTGCGGCGGAAAGGTCAGCGGCGTGGCGGATCCCCGAAAGACCACAAAGGAACAGATTGGCCTGATGATGATCCGGACGGATGGGGAGAGGCCGAAAGAGGAGGGGGTATCATGAGCAGTCCGCAGATGGAGCAGAAGAAACTGTTTATTCATATGGTCAAAAGGGATGCGCTTTCCAGCCAAAAGCAGTGGATGATCCGGGGAATCGCCCTGCTGGGAGCCCTTCTGGCCGGCGCTCTTTTGATCCTGTCCCTGGGGCACAATCCCCTGGCGGTGTACCGGGATATGCTGGTGGGGGCCTTGGGCACGCCCACGGTGCGCCGGGAAACGGTGAAAATCGCCGTGCCGCTTCTGATCACGGCCATTGGAATTTCCCTGGCGTTTAAGATGCAGTTCTGGAACATCGGCGCCGAGGGGCAGGTATTGATGGGAGCTGTCTGCGCCGGATATTTCGCTTTTTTTCAATATGACAGCATGCCCCGTCTGGTATTGATTCCGGTTATGATGCTGGCCGGGATGATAGGCGGCGGGCTGTACGGCCTGATACCGGCGCTGTTTAAAGCGAAGTGGGGGACCAATGAGACGCTTTTTACGCTGATGCTCAATTACATTGCGCTGGCGTTTATCAAATATCTGCAAAATGGCCCCTGGAAAGCGCCCCATAGCCAGTTTCCAAAGATGTCTATGCTGGATGACCGCGCCCGTTTGACCAAGATCCTGGGCGTTCACTGGGGGTGGATTTTGGCGCTTTTGCTGGTGGTTGTGGCGTATTTTTATTTTACCAGGACGAAACAGGGATACGAGATTGCCGTAGTGGGTGAGAGTCGGGATACGGCCCGCTATGCAGGCATCAATGTTAGCTTTGTGATGATCCGGACCATGATTTTATCCGGGGCCATGGCAGGGCTGGCGGGAATGCTGCAGCTGACCGGAGCCGATTACACCATTACCGAGGGCACCGCCGGAGGCGTGGGCTTTACGGCCATTACGGTGGCCTGGATGGCCAAGATGAATTCCTTCGGCATGCTGACGGTGGCTGTGTTTATCGCGATTCTGGAGCGGGGCTCCAATAAGATCCAGACCACTTTCAAGATTCCCGCTTCCGCGGCGGAAGTGCTGACGGGGCTGATTTTGTTTTTCATGCTGGGCTGTGAGTTTTTCATCAATTACAAGCTGGTGCGCAGCCGGGGAAAGGAGGCCGATGCATGAATACCTTACTGAATTTACTGGTAGCCGCGGCACTGGCCGGAACGCCCCTTCTTCTGGGAACGCTGGGGGAGATTCTTACCGAGAAATCCGGGAATATCAACCTGGGCGTGGAGGGAATGATGTTTATGGGGGCCATCGCCGGCCTGGCGGCTCCTTTTGTATACGAGCAATGCGTGCTGAAGTCGGAAAACACGCCGGTCGGATGGATCGGCGCTCTTTTGGCGCTGGCGGCTTCCTTTTTGGCGGGGGCTTTGGGTGCGCTGATTTACGGTTTTTTGACCATTACGCTGCGGGCCAACCAGAATGTGACCGGCCTGACGCTGACCATATTCGGAACGGGCGTCGGCAATTTCTTCGGAGAATACCTGGGGGGCCGGGCCGGCGGATACGTGGCGCTGGGGGATGAGATGAAGTCCGCCTTTGCCAATCTATCCATTCCGGGCCTGTCGCAGATTCCCGTCATTGGGAAATTATTTTTCCAGTACAACTGGGTGGTTTATTTTGCCATTGCGCTGGCGCTTTTGATGAATCATTTTTTCAAAAGGACCCGGGTGGGCTTAAACCTGCGGGCGGTGGGAGAGGACCCGGCGGCGGCGGATGCGGCGGGTATCGATGTGTCCCGCTATAAATACATGGCTACGGTTATTGGCGGCGGCATTTGCGGCATCGGCGGTATGTACATGAGCATGGTCACTACGTCCTGCGTGTGGGTCCACGACTGCGTCAGCGGCTATGGGTGGCTGGCGGTGGCGCTGGTGATTTTCGCGGCCTGGAGTCCGGCCAGGGCTTTGCTGGCGGCGCTGATTTTCGGCGGATTGACGGTGCTTCGGCTATATCTGCGGATACCGGGCATGCCCATGCAGATCTACGAGATGTTCCCGTTCATCGCCACCATTCTGG
>CAYOWU010000059.1:0-19788 GCA_964407765.1 uncultured Lachnospiraceae bacterium | reverse complement strand
TTTGAATGATTTTCAAAGTTTCTTTACAACCTGAAATCAGCTTAATTCGCTTTGCCAAGCTAAGAACTTGTTTCCGAGTTAACCCTTTTTCAATAAATTTTTGCGCAGTTTTATCACACCATTCTTGGTGCGAAAAATTGCCTTGGTCATATTGCCTATGAAGGTTTCTACATTCATTAACATCATATCCAAGCATTTCCCATAACGATTCCCATGTCGTTCTAGATTTTGTTTTTGTGAGAGTTCCGTCAAAATCAAAGATTATAGCTTGGGTATGTCCTGTTGGTTTATAATAGTTTTGTGAGACGTTTGAATTCAAAATTTTAGATTTTTCATTTGAATAACACTCTTTTAGCATATCATATATGGCTTCTCCGATTTTGTCACACCTGATTCTTGAAGGATTAATCTTAAGCAATTTTTGAATTTCATTGAATAGTCTTGTTTTATTGTTATTACTTAGCTTTCCAATCTCTGTCTCAAATAATTTGCCGAGAGCGTCAAAGTCACTAGGCATGGTTGCTCGCTTACTAGAATACTGACGAACCGCATCAATTGAAACATTCACAGCATCCGCAATTGCTGCATCGCTAATTGAACAATATGCTTTTACTTTCTTATATATGATACTATATCTTTCACGCCATTCACTCACTTTGAGCACCTCCATTTGAAAACTTTTTCCATACGAATATTTATTTTATTCCATTTTTTCCATTTTTACAACAAATTTTTTACTCTCCAACCAAGATATGGAATGGAACGGCAACCCTTGGACGCAAAAGGCCTCTGTAAGCGGCTTTTTTAGCGGGTAGGGCGGAGATGATATCCAACAGCTTAAACAGCAAAGATGGTATGTGCGAAAGGAAACAAAAAGTCCAAGGAATCGTGCCGAAGGGGGCGGTTCTCTTGACCTTTTAGGTAGTAGAGCTAAAAGACAAAGCAGCCATTGCAAAGAACCTGACAAAGTGACCTTGATTCCAAAGGCCAGATTTTTAGGCAGGATAAAGACTCGGTCCGGCTCACGCCGAACCGGTCAGTCACATCGGCGGGCAACGCCCGCCGTCAAGCCACTTTTGGAACATTCAAACAAACCGTATTCTCGGTCCGAAACTTCCCGCTTCTGCAGAGAATCGGTCAGCAAACACGAAAACAGGCAGTAGTCTGGCTGGCATTGGCCGGTCAGGCTCCTGTCCGTTTAGAAAGGAGAAAGAAAATGAGCGTCAAACAAAGCACCGGCGTGTACTTCGACGATGAAATGCTGGAAGAGATCAAAGGCAGCATGAAAAGAGCTAACTGCTCCTCACGAAGCGAATTCGTGAACAAGGCTGTGCGGTTTTATCTTGGTTATCTCGAAACAGCAGAGAACGGTTCCACTCTGTTTCCGGTTCTGGACAATGCCCTCGATGGCCGCATGAAGGTTCAGGAAACCCGGCTCTCCCGAATCCTGTTCAAGCTGGCGGTGGAGGTGGCCATCATGAGTCACATTGTAGCCGGAACAAACGAGGTGACAGACGGGCAGCTTGCCTCGATCCGCAAGCTCTGCGTGGACGAGGTCAAGCGGCTTTCCGGGCGGTACAGTATGGAAGATGCCGTGAGATTTCAGGAGTAAGTCATGCCCCGTCTTATCCTGAAAAGCCCATACCTTAAGCCCTCACAGAACGAGCATCTTCTGAATTATGTGCGGTACATGGCGACCCGTGAGGGGGTCATGCTGCCGAAATCTGAAAAAGATCTGCGCCCTGTTCTGAAAACACAGGACAAAATTTTGCGAGAACTCCTGCAAAAGTATCCGGACGTAAAAGACCTGTTCAAGTATGAGGATTACCGTTCTGCTCCCAACCGGGAGAACGCCCACGACCTCATCATGGCGGCTTTGGAAGCACACCCGGAGCTTTTACAGGAGCGCAAGGGATACATTTCCTACATGGCAAACCGCCCTGGTGTGAAAAAAATCATCGGCCATGGGCTGTTTTCAGCGGGAGATACCCAGCCGGACCTTGCCAAAGTGCAGAAAGAATTAAGCGAATACCCCGGCAATGTGTGGACACACATCATTTCCCTGCGGAGAGAGGATGCCACCCGGTTGGGGTTTGATTCTGTAGAAGCATGGCAGGGTCTCTTGAACCAAAATGCCTATCGCATTGCAGAAGCCATGAAGATCAAGCCGGAAAACTTTCGATGGTGTGCAGCCTTTCACAACGAAGCTCATCACCCACACGTTCACATGATGGCGTGGTCTACCGACCCAAAGGAAGCCTACCTCACGCCGGAAGGAATCGAGCTGATTAAGTCGATCCTTGCCCGTGACATCTTCCACGATGAACTGCTGAAAATCTATCAAGAGCAAAGCAAAACCCGCAATGAGCTCCGACAGGAGAGCCGGGAGAAGCTCCAAACTGCTTTGTCTCAGATTAAGCAGGGCAGTTTCTCCGACCCGATTCTGGAAGAACTGCTTGCCCGGCTTTCCCACAAGCTGAAGCAGACGAAGGGCAAAAGGGTGTATGGCTACCTGCCCAAGGACACCAAAAAGCTGGTGGACGCTGTGGTGGATAGGCTGGCTCTCGACCCACGGATCGCAGCGCTCTATGATGTGTGGTATGAGAGACGTTTTGAAGTCTTGCGCACCTATACCGATACCCCGCCGGAGAAGCTCCCGCTCTCTCAGAGCAAGGACTTCAAGCCTATACGGAATGCTGTGGTGGAAATTGCCATGGAAATGGCTGGCGCCGACCTGCTGGAAGCCGGTCTGCCGGACGGCGAGATCACTGCCCCCTTGGAAAAGCGTCAGGGCGGGAATTGGTGGACGAGAGAGTACAAATCAGCCAGAGCCTGTCTCTATGGCACTGCTGCCGCCGAGCCGGATCTGCCAAGAGCCTATGCGCTTATGGGAAAAGAAGCAGAAAGCGGGAATCCCCTCGCCCAACATGATTTTGGGCTGATGCTGCTCAAAGGCATGGGCTGTGAAAAGGACGAAACTCAGGCGCAGGAGTGGCTTCAAAAAGCCCTTGGAGGTTTCCGAAAAGAAGAATCCCGTTCCCAAAAGAAAGGCTACTGGCAGTATCGGATCGGCAAGATGTACGCCATGGGCTACGGCACCGAGCAGGACTACCTGACAGCCGCTGACTGGTATGAACGGGCACTGACAGAGCAAAATCCCTTTGCCGCATACGCTCTCGGTTCTCTGTATCACAGGGGGCAGGGCGTGGATCAGGACGAAGAACGTGCTTTTGAGTTGTTCCTCATAGCGGCGGGGCATGAAGAAATGCCCAACGCCTATGCCATGTACGAGGTGGCAAAGATGTACCATGCAGGAGTCGGGACAACAGCGGACGAGGAACGATCTCAGCAATGGTATGGGGAAGCCTATCGGGCATTTCAAAGCATTGTCCGGGAGCGGCCGGACGATCGGCTGCTGTACCGGCTGGGATACCTATCCTTAAATGGTTTAGGAACGGAGAGAGACAAGGACACTGCCTTTGATTATTTCCGCAAGGCCGCAAACCTCAAAAATGAAGACGCCGTTTTCGCTCTGGGCAAGCTGTACCTTGACTCGGAGTGTGCCAGCTTTGACCCGGCCAAGGGAATCGCTTGTTTGAAAAAGGCGGCAGAGGAATTTCATAATTCCAATGCCGCCTATCTGCTGGGGAAGGTCTATTATAAGGGAGAATTCGTTCCTAAAGATGTGAATGCTGCTTTGCCTTACCTTTTTCAGGCGGCAAACGAACAGAACCCCTATGCGCTGTACCTCTTGGGGAAGCTCTATGCCTATGGAGACGGCGTGGAGCGAAACCTTGAATACGCCAAAACCCTGCTCATTGACTCCGCCAAGCTGGGGAATGAGTATGCCCAGAGATTACTGGACAGGTTAAACAATCCTCGCTTTGATCCGGGGTTTGACCTTCTCCCCGGTGCACTGGCTCTGTTTCGTCAGACTGCTCGGATCTTTGAAAACAAACTGGACAACGACCCGAAAATCAGCCGGACGGTAGATAGAAAAATCCTTTCAAAAATCGCCGACAAGAAGCTGGCGCAGGGGCTGAAGCTGGAATAGTCAGCTTGCTTTTGCGAGCCGACTATGGTATAATCTGCCGTGCTTAAGGGGGAAAGAACGATGCCTATCTATCACTGCACACACTGCGGCTTTACTTTCAAGCGGGAAGGGAAGCCGGAACAATGCCCGGATTGTGGGAAGCCGAATGTAAGAGCGGCGCTCAAATCTGAGATTGCTGAATTTGAGAAGCTCCGACAGGAAAGCCAGACCAGGAAAAAGAGTTGACAGACCCGGCCGGAGCGGCTATAATAAAAACAGAAAGAGAGTCTGCCGATGAACGGCTGACCTAGTAACAATTACTCAAGAAAGTAGTCGCTATCCTTGGCCGGGGCGACTACTTTTTTGTGTTCTGAACCAGTGCAATCAACAAGGTTACCACAATCCCAAGGATCAAGATAACAATGGAGAGTAGCTCAAAATCACTCATAAGCTGTCCCTCCTTTCCACGAATTGCCCACAAACGAGCTCTATGTAATCGGAGGGTCCAGACCCTCCGTAGAGGATCAGCCGTCCACCGTTATGGCAGACTCCCACGCCATATGGCGCAATGTCATTATAGCAAATACATCGACAAAAATCAATTATTTCTCAGCCTTCACGAAGTGGAGGCTGTTCCTTTATTTAGGGGTGATTTTATCACAATCAAACAAAAACGGTTTCTCGCCGCTCAGACCGACCTTACCGCATGGCTCCGCTCTCATGGAGAGGAACTGAAACGCTCCGGCAGCGAATGGGAGTGGGACTATCAGGGGGAACGGGTCACGATCCGAGAAAATCTCTGGTTCAATCAGTACACCCAAGAGGGCGGCAATGCAGTGGATTTCCTACGGTATTTTTACAGCTACTCGGAAGAATCCGCTGTGGAAGCCTTATGCGGAAGCTCTGCTGTAGATTTGCCAGTCCGGACCAGCATACCACAGCCCAAAACAGAAGAAAAACCTCAACTGGAAACACCCGTCGCAAGCACCAATATGCGGCGGGTATTTGCGTACCTGTGCCAGACCAGAGAGATCAGCCCAGAGATCGTTTCAGCCTTTGCTCATGCCCATCTGCTGTACGAAACGGCAAAGCATCATAACGCCATGTTTGTGGGACGGGACGAAGCCGGGAAGATCTGCCATGTGCATCTGCGGGGAACGCTGACCGAATCCGGCTTTCGTCAGACTCTTCCCGGCAGCGATAAGGAGTACAGTTTCCACTGGAAAGGCGGCGGCTCAAAGCTGTATGTTTTTGAAGCCCCCATTGATCTGCTCAGTTACATTTCCCTTTTCCCAGAAAACTGGCAGGAAAATAGCTTCGTGGCGCTTTGCGGGGTAGGGATCACGCCGATTGAACGCTTTCTGGATTCCTGTCCGCAGCTTTCAGAAGTCACCCTCTGTCTGGACAACGATGGAGCCGGTCACAGGGCAGCCCATCGGATCGCCGGGCAACTCTATCGAGAATGGAACGGGTTGATCGTCAGCGCCCATTTTCCTGACCTGAAGGACTGGAACGAGCAGCTTCTTCAGGAGCAGAAAATGAAGAACGACATAGAAGAAGGCACAGAGCAAGCTCTGTGCCTTTGATTTTTATATCTCCACTTTCAAGGGGCGAACTGCGCCAATTTCGTGAAAGGGGTACCCTGTCATGGTGGAAGGGGAAAGTGAACCATCCAATGTAAGTATCATACAGAAAAGAAAGAGTAAGGTTCTCTTAGCTTAGATAGAGGTAGAGATAAGAGGGCGGCTTTTTTCTTTTCTGCAAAAAGGAGTGAAAGCAACTGCCTCAAGTAGGACTTCTAATTCTCATTGCAGCCGGGATGTTTTTGATCCTCGGCGGTATTTCTTTGTTTGCGCATCTTTACACCCTGAATATCAAGGCAAAGACCGTAGGAAACGGACAGCACGGAACAGCACAATGGGCAAGCAAGCGGGAGATCCGTCAAATCTATGCCCATGTGCCATTTGAGCCTGACCGATGGCGACAGCGTGCCGCTGCTGGCAAGCCGCCTTCGGCGGAACCGTTACCCCAAGGTATTATCGTAGGCTGTGAAACTCACAAAGGGAAAACCGTGGCTCTGGTGGATACTGGGGACGTTCACGCCGTCATGATCGGTGCTGCTGGCGTGGGAAAAACTGCCTACTGGCTATATCCCTGCATTGAGTACGCTCTGGCAAGCGGAATGTCCTTTCTTTCCACGGACACCAAAGGAGACATTGCTCGAAACTATGGTGGAATCGCTTCTGAGAAGTACGGCTACCATGTGGCGGTGATCGATCTCCGCAACCCCACTCGGAGCGACGGTTTCAACCTTTTGCATCTGGTCAACAAATACATGGACTTGTATACGGACGATCCTGCTCAGCTCATGTACCGAGCAAAAGCCGAAAAGTACGCCAAGATCATTGCGAAGACAATCATTATGTCCGGCACGGACGGGGCCAGCTTCGGTCAAAACGCTTACTTTTACGATGCTGCCGAGGGAATTCTCACGGCTTCCATTCTGCTGGTGGCTGAATTCTGCCCGGAGGAAGAACGGCATATCGTGTCGGTGTTCAAAATCATTCAGGAACTCCTCGCCCCCAGCAAAAAGAAAGGCACCACTCAATTCCAGCTTCTCGTGTCCATGCTTCCCCCGGAACACAAAGCCCGGTGGTTTGCGGGAGCCGCCCTATCCACCTCGGAACAGGCGATGAATTCCGTCATGTCAACGGCACTGTCAAGGCTCAATGCCTTTTTGGATTCAGAGATGGAACAGCTCCTGTGCTTTGACACCGCCATCGATGCTGAGAGCTTTTGTAAGGAGAAATCAGCCGTCTTCCTCATCATGCCAGAGGAAGACCCGAACAAATTCTTCATGGTGTCACTGATTATCCAGCAGCTCTATCGGGAGATTCTGGCGGTGGCCGATGAGAACGGCGGAAAGCTCGATAATAGGGCAATCTTCTTCTGTGACGAGTTTGGAACACTGCCGAAGATAGAATCTGCTGAAATGATGTTCTCCGCCAGCCGGTCCAGACGGCTCTCCATCGTCCCCATCATTCAGTCCTTGGGACAGCTGGAAAAGAACTACGGCAAAGAGGGATCGGAGATCATCATTGACAACACCCAGCTTACCATTTTCGGCGGATTTGCGCCCAACAGCGAGACAGCACAGGTCATGAGTAAATCGCTGGGAAGCCGCACAGCGCTCTCCGGCTCGGTATCAAGGAGCAAGAACGACCCCAGCCAATCCCTGCAAATGATGGAGCGCCAGCTTATGACGCCGGACGAGCTCAAGGTCATGCCCAAGGGGCAATTCATCGTGATGAAAACCGGCTGTCACCCCATGAAGATTAAACTGAAGCTGTTCTTCAAATGGGGAATCAAATTTGGAGAACCGTTCCAGATGCCGGACAATGGCAGCCGCCCGGTGAAATACGCCAGCAAAAAGTCACTGGTGCAGACGATCCAAGAGCTGTTTCACCCGGAGAAGCTGGAGCAGGACAGGAAAAAGCCGGGGAAGGTGCTGAAGTTTACGCCCATGGAAATGGTGGACCCGGAAGAACTCAAAGCAAGAATTCGAGGGACAAAGGAAGGTGATGCTGACGAGCAGACTTGAATTTCTCTACAAGAGCGACCTTCCCAGCCGGGCAATCGCAGTCTTTCTCTATCTAAACGACAGAGCGGGGATCGAGGGAAGCTGTTTTCCCTCGATCCCCACCATTGCTCGGCACACAGGTCTGTCTCAAAGCACAGTGCGCCGGGCAATAAAGGATTTGATACAGGCTGAGTTTCTTACTGTGGAAGAACGTTTTCGGAAAAGCGGAGCGGATTCATCTAACCTTTATAGACTGAGGGTGCCTCTCTAAACTACAGACGCCTCAATTCCGCGTTCTGAATGGATTAAAGCTATATCTCGACCCCCTGCCTTTTTGAAGCGTTTTCTTGGTAAAATATAAATCAGGCAAGATGGTCGTCTATCAAACGTAGAACGGCATAATAAAGCTGGTTAATAAGTTTTCTATCAACTAATTGATCGAATTTGGCAATTGACTTGAAAAATAAATTAGCTTCTGCTTTCTGGGAAAACATAGCCAGCCAATTTTGGTTCGTTATAAATGTGTCACTCTATTTTTTGTTTGTCTTATTTTGGGAATAGAAGACTCAACAACGCTCCGCTTGCAAGATTTGCGAAAGCTGCGCTGGAAAAGTCCGATGCAAATTTCTTTGCAGTATTCTTGAAGCTTTCCCATTTTCGGTGTTTGACAGACCTTTGTAGTTCGCTTATCGCAGGTTGGAGTTCTTTATTTTGAGACAGCTTTTGGGCAAGCTCATCCACTTCTTTTTCAATCTCTTCCCAATTCATATTCTGAGGAGCTTCATAGATATTTTGTGTCCCAATGACAGAACCACCTGTGATCTGGTTGTCATGGATTTGAAAGATAGCCATGTTTCAGTCACTCACCCTTCTGATTTTCTGTCAGTTCCCGAACCACGGAAGCACCGTCCTTGAAAGAATTCCCGTGAATATCAAACTTACAGGACGCAATATCCATCACCACAGAAGGTTGCTCTGCAGGGTAAGCAATGATAGACGTTAGAACCATGACGACCTGCTCGAGGAAGTTTTGATCTGAAAACGATATAGCAAATACATCATGAGAATTCGTGATAATCGTTAATCGTTTCATCGCCTTTATCTCCTGTGCTTTCCGATACCACAGAAAAATCCACAGTCCACCGGCTGCCAATAGAACAAGTGCAAGTATAGCCTGAAAAAAGAAACAAGCTAAACCAAAAAAGAGAACCAGAATTGCTATTGCTGGAAAGGGCGGCGGTGCAATGTCAGAGGTACTGAAAAGAGAAATGTTTTGCAACTGAATTACGGTGTCGTTGAACTTCAAACAATTCCCTTGAATTTTCAGACTTTGTGTGTCTACAGTCTTAGTACTCGAGCCAAAAAGTTCCATATGTATTTCCCCTTTTTCTTAGTTCATTTTTTAATGCTTATCTTTATCTAGCGTATCAACGTGATGACCGTCCTTATAGTAAATACGTCCGTTTGGTCCAATAGAACTTTCATACGCAATGAGTGGTGTATCCATTGCGACTCCTTTTTGCTTCATATTTCGGATTTGTATGTAAGATCCAATCGCCATAAATAGAATCATAAAAATTAAAGTCCAGGTGTCTGTCAATTCAATCTTGAACATAGCAAAAATCATGTCAATCGGATCAAAAAAGAAATGTGAATCCCCCGTCAGGGAAAAGCCAATTCGGTTGATCCATTTTGCGACTTCTGGCGCTATCCCGCTGGCACCGATGAATGTGCAGCCTAGCACAAAAGCGCTAACGCGAATCTGAGTCCATGTCATCAGAATAAGGCCAATCACTGTCCCGCCAATTAAAGGAACTGCCACAGCAGTTGGGATTTCCATTGCAGATTCCTTCGCCAAAACCGTTGTCAACATAAAGAGCAGTTTGGAACTGACGAGAAATCCCAGCATAAAACGATTCACACCCGGTATTCGATAAGTCAAGATGGGCAGAGCGATAACTCCGGTAAGGACAGAAATAATGATCCCGACCATACCGAACGGCTTGCCCGCAAACATTGCAACCACCATGCCCAAGATAAGTCCCCAGCCGATTGCAACCGTTGTTAAAAGTCCCTTTCTCCATTTCAGTGCGCCAAAGCAGAAACCGGCGCCGAGAAGGATTTTGGTCAGACTGTCAACGATCTCAAAAATAACCCAATTCTCAGCAACTGTTTCAAGAAAATCCATCTGTATTGCCTCCTCAAATTTTTGTGTTTAGTCGAGTTGCTTATAGTTTTCTTATCCATCCCCCTCCAGCTGATACACCCAATCCATGCCATCAAGGTCTTCCTAGGGATGGGTGATGAGCATAGTCTTGTCCCACTTTTTGATAACAATGCTGAAAAGATACGCTTCGGCTTGCTTGTCCTTCCACGCTATTTCCTTTACTATGGAATGATTGGCCTGTACAGAAAGCTGTCTTACGTCCCCTGTATACCAGGCAACCAAAGGAGTTGGCTAAAAGCGAACTCCTTTCCATGGAGCAAAGTCACAAAAAGAAACCTTGCTTTGCGCTGCATCTTTCGATTTGGAGCATCACAATTGCTATAATTTTAATCTAATCCAAATAAATGTCGAATGTACCCTGGCTTATAATTCCTATATTTTTCATGACATTTGCAGTCGCTAGAGCATTCTCGAATTGTTAGTGGAACATCTAGCCCCATCTTCTCAATTAATTTGCTTAATTTTCCCTTTGCACGATCAAAAAGCTCACTATCTGAAATCATGGGATCATCTAGTATGATTCTCCTTAAATGAGGTGCAAATGGTAGGGGATCATGCATATCGCAGATGGTTAAATGCTGTCCAAAGTTTCCCTTTTTATATTGAAAATACATTTCTGTTGAATCTTTGAAATATCTGTCTTCCACCGGGATTTCACACCACCGTATGGGATTATCCTTTGTGATCTTTACTGCTTTTTCTTGCAGATCATCAAGAAGATTAACACTGTATACAAAGGTAACTGGTCCATATTGATTTACGCTCTTTGCTCTCGCATGAATGTCAACCGAATCAAAAAATATATCATTCCAAATTCCATATTCCTTATCAAGGTCGTCAGAGTCTTGCGAGGTTTGAAAAAGGCCTCTCTCTTCAACTGCCCCTCTGGACAACAATCCCCCATTTGAAAGAAATGTAACAGAAGTAGCAACTGTGTTCGCATGGTATATTTTCTGAACTCCCTTTTGGGACAAAAGTTCCCTTATTTCTCTATTTGTTAAACTCATGTAGCCTCACCACCCATTCCTTATCTTTAACATGTATAGAAGTTTTTGAAAAAATACTTTTGACGAATTTGGTTAACACATCAAATTTCTAAAGACTAAGACCGCCACCGTAAAGCAGCGGCTCCCCTACCCCATACTCCCAATGGGTCAGCACCAGGTCGCCGTTCTTATCCTTTTTGAACGTGTTATCCCTATAGAAGACAAAACAGGCGAAGTTGTTGTCAATCAAGTGCGGCACAATTGTGTACACTCGATTTTTCAAGCTTTTCTCATCTTCGAACAAATCAAAATTGACTGTTAGAAGATCCTCAGAAGGAAACAGCTCCTTCGCCTGTTCTCGCAAAGATTCAGGAAGCCATTTGGCATACGCCGCGCATATCTGTGCTTCCGTCATCTGCATAGTCTCCTCATTCTTTATTTTCCGACATATCGCATCAACATAGCTGCGGCCTCGGCGCGGGTGGATCTCCCTCCGGGGTCGAGGGTGGCGTTGCCTTTGCCGGTGACGATCCCTTCCGACACCGCCCACTGCATGGCGGGCACAGCATAGCCGGAAACCTGCCCGGAGTCCCGGAACCTGCTAAGGCTGCCATCAGCGGAATCCGGAGCCTTCGCATACCGGTAGAGGATCGCCGCCAGCTCCTGCCTTGTAATAGGATCGTTGGGCGCAAAGCGTGCGGCAGACTTGCCCTTTACAATGCCCTTTTCCGCCGCCCAGCGGACTGCATCGTAATAGTAAGCGCCGGGCTTCACGTCCGCAAAGGTCATGGCGGCGTGGCTCTGGGGCTTCTCCTCCAAGCGCCAGAGGATCGTCACGATCATTCCTCTTGTAGTAGTCATATTCGGAGAGAAGGTGGTTCTTGAGGTGCCGGAGATCAGTTCCTTCCCGTAAGCCCAGCTTACCGCCTCATAGTACCAGGCCCCTTCCTTCACGTCCGTGAAGGGCAGCTCCACCGGTTGAGAATCCGGCTCAGGGCCGGGATCTGGTGCAGGACCCGGATCAGGGCCGGGACCGGGATCCGGCGGTATGGGCGGGTCTGACGGCCGGGGCGTTGGGGTAGGCGTAACTGTCGAAGTCGGTGTAGGCGTGGGTGTTGGCGTTGGCGTGGGTGTTGGCGTTGGAGTTATAGTCGGCGTAGGCGTGGGCTGTGTGGGATCCAGCTTCGGGATGGTTTTCCGCTCCACAATTTGATCACACACAGTGCATTTTCGCACTTCCTCTCCCTCCCTTGTCGTGGTGGGAGAAGTCCATAAGATCCATTCGCCGGGAGTGTGAGGCTTGGCTTCCTCCAGCACTTTGCCGCACACCGTGCACTTGACAGGCTCGGCACAGGGGAACTTTACCTCTCCGGGTGTATGCTCCGCTAACGGCAGATAGCGCCTTTCCATCTCCTTGCACCGTTTACAGGTTCTGATATCCTGCCCCTGCACCTTACAGGTTGCGGAAACAAGCTCGCGCCATTCTTCCCAATCGTGGCCCAGCTTCTCCGTCAGCACGGTATTGCACCGGGTGCAGGTCCGGTCATGGGTACAATCCGCCGCTGTTCTGTCCGGGATATGGCCCAGAGCGGCTTGCAGCACCTCTTTACATACCGTACAGGTTTTATCATGGGTGCAGTCTGCCACTGCCCTGTCCGGGATATGGCCCTTTTGGGGGATCGTCAGCTCCTGCAAGGTACTCTCCGTCCTGGCCTCAGCATCTGTAAAGTACTTTCCGCACTCAGAGCAGCTCCAATGCTCCTTCACGCCGTCTTCCGTGCAGGAAGCAGTTGTTTCCAGCGTGTGCGTCAAGCTGTGGCTCACTGTAACGGTGCGGACTTTCTTCTGTGCGACATTCCCCGCATGGTCCGTCACAGAATAGGTCACGGTATAGGTTCCGGGAACCTTTTCCCGCACGGTGGAAACGACAGTCAGCTTCTCCTGAATTTTCCCGTCCTGATCGTCTGTGACCACCGCGCCATTTTCCTCATAAGCATCTTCACAAGTCAGGTCAAGGGTATCTTTGCCGTTGAGTGTTATGACCGGCGCTTCCTTGTCGATCCAGGTAACGGAAGCCGCTACGGTGGCTGTTGTTCCTGCGGAATTCTGAAGCTGGAACTCAAAGCTGCCGTTTTCTGTGAACACATGGGTGTTGCTGCCGCCATTATTGAGGATCGTTACCCCGGAGGGAACGGTCAGAGTAGCCGTGACATTCCGGTTAGTGAAATCTAAAATGTCATAGCTCACGGTGCCTGTGGGCAAAGATTTATCGATATTGCTGACCGTGGCAGTAACCGAACCATGATTGCCGCTTTCGTCTTCAAACTCAAAGGTGAAGCTGCCGTTCTGTGTAAAGGTATGGCTCAGGCTGCCGTTTTCCGTGTTTGTCACCGTGACCGGTTCGGAAGGCGTGATAGTAGCCACCACGTCTCCGCTGGTGGGCTGAGTGGTAGAATAGCTCACCGTGGCGGTGGGGGCAATGGTATCCCGCACAATGACCTGACGCTCCGCTGTAGCCGTATTCCCGGCGTGGTCGGTGGCGGTATAGGTCACGGTATAGGTTCCGGCTTTTTCGGTGTTCACCTCGGAAGAATCTATAGCGAGCTTCCCGTCCAGATTTCCGGCAATGATATCCGGGTCAAGATTATCTGTGACTTCTGCTCCAAGCTCCTCGTATTCCTCTCCTCGCTCTATGACCTGCGGGGATTCGCCTTTCAAAGTGAGCTCAGGAGGGTGGGTATCAATATAGAAAGGTTCGGATGTTACGGCCTTTGACAGCCTGCCCTTCCAGGTGATCGCACCGTCCAAAAACACCAACTGGCCCATTCCGTCCTCAAAATCATGGGCAGCTAACGTGTCAGAAGGAATACCCACCTTATATGTTTTAGGATTGGGATCTACAGTATACCCTCCAAACCTTTCCAATGAACCAGTAAAATTGATCAAATCTTTGTTGATTTCTAACTCTGAAGACGGGATCAACGGACCGTCCGGTCCAGCTGTGATGGCTGCCTGATAGATTGTTCTGACATAATTCTCTTTTGAATTTGCTAACCCTACGGAGGTTTTTTGCAGCTGGGTCAGTGAAATAACAGGTTCAGAATCGCTGAACCCCTTTCGGAACCCCGTATCCAGGGTAGCTTTGTCGTTGTCCATTTTCCGAACGGTCAAATATGCGTCGGTTGCCCTTCCGGAATACAGACTGCTGCTGCCATATCCGCCGTATCCGTTATCCGAGGAACCAAAAGACTTGATTATTCCGTATGCATTGGTTTCCGGCGTGTACAGATCCTCTGCGCTATAGAGGCTTGGGTGTGTTGTATCCTGCGGATCCCGTACCTTTCCGCTTTTGTACACCGGCATGATATACCGGTATTCCCGTTGATAGGAGTAACCATACTTTCCTGAAGACACGGGCCGCTCCGTATCGCAATGCCAGATGACCACTCCTGGGTGATTGAACATTTTTTTCGTATACTCAGCTCCGCCACCAGCCTCAATATCTCCTGCCTGAGTGGCGTTTCGGTATTCTGCAACAAAAAACTCCGTAAACGGAAACAGCGTAGAATCCGGGATCAGAACTACTGCTTTCGGCGTTTCTGTATCCGTGTAATTTTCCACGGCGCCAAGCTCAATATTGTTGGATAAGGCATCTTCCTTTGTCAGAATGATCGGGTCAATCCAGCCCAGCAGGATTTTTTGATAGGCATTCAGATACAAATCACCCGATGGGGCACTCATAATGTCTGCTAAACCACCATCAATCCAATTTTCTTCAGGACCAATTTTCGAACCATATCCATAGTGATCTGGTAAACCCATCATATGTAAGATTTCATGAACAACCGTTGGCACATTGACTGTATGCCTATATCCTTCAAGTATATAGCTCTGTCCTTCATAAATATTGGAATAAAGCCAAAAGCCCTCCAGCTCCGCGTTTTCCAGATTGCTTTGCTCAAATGCAAGTGACGAGGCGTTCCCCGCAAAATTGGATCCTGCCGGTTTGCTTGATGTGGTATAATAGTATTGCGCAACAAATCCGTCTACCCATCCATCTTCGTCGCTGTCGTAGTCTGACGGATCCAAATCTCCTGCAGAGATATAATGCTCCAACGCTGTTTTTATCAGCCCTCTCACAAGACTATTTGTTGAATAATAGGAGCCGGGATTTTCGGCGTGGTAGAGAAAGATATCCGCAGTCAAATCTAGTCTGCCGTAAGACAAAGCCTGAAAAGCCGCATGTACAGATTGAGTAAACGGGCCCTCAACAGCAGCCTGTTTCGTATCAAGTTCAGCATTGTATTTTCTATCCGATTCTTGCAAAAATTCTGATTCATTGGGTATACGGTTATCTGAAAAATCAATTGCTAAAACGGGCACCCTGATTTTTCCAGTTGAAGGCATACAGCCTGCTGAAGTTTCTGGAGCATACTTCAATATAGAAAACCTATACCCACCCCTGCTGATTTTTTCTAAACTGTTTCTTGTTTGAACTTCCTGTGATTTATTGCTTTCTAAAGCAAAGGCTCCATACTCATTTTGCAGCGATACAAAAAAAATCAAGATCAGAAAGAAGGATGCTACTCTTTTCTTCATAAGATCTACACTCTTTCCCTGAAACAGCGCTATGTAGTATATAGAAAGGATAAAGGCAAGTCGGGCGACGCATATCAGCGCCGCCCGCGGCCTTTCAAATATTACTGGTTCTTGAGATACAGGGTCATGACCTGCTCCTTCACCGTTCCGTCTTCGTAGAGACGTTTCACCTGATATCTATGGGCAGTATATCCGGAAATGACCTTTGCCTGTTTGGCTACCACTTTCCTCATTCCGCTTCCGCTGTTGGCGAGCTGCGTCATAGAAAGAATCTGACTGCCCGGCTCATCCACGAACACAAAGGCATACGCCTGAACATCCTTCGGGTTTTCAAGGTAAATGGGCAAATCGAAGGCGCCTGTTACCTCATAGAAATCGCTGATCTCTGCGTCTATGGTATTCATATCCCAAATGACAGGGAGATCTTCTGTTTCTCCATTGCTCAACAAAGCGGAAATGGTGGCGGGAAGATAATCCAGCGGATCTTCTCCCACAAACATAAAGATATCCTCTTCCGGCACATAGGACTCTACAAGGCTGTATTTTACTGTGCGAACCGTCAGTAATATGGACAGATTATCCGGGTTCTTTACATTTTCTCCAACCGACAATCTACCTTGCAGGGAATACGTTCCCACCGTCATAGCATCATAGCTCAGATTGTCCTCTGCCAGCAGTTCGAAGCTGATTGTTTGTGTGGTCGTTGTGCCATTTGTGCATCTGAGGGTCAAAAGCGCCTCATGGCTTACCATGGAGTTTACCTCTGCAAAGCTGGTGCCCAGCTTTACTTCCTTCACTTCCGTCTGGATGGGAGAAATGGAGAGAATGTCGAATTCCCTGCCCAATTTGACAGAAAGTGTTGGCGTTATACTACCTGCCTGGATATAGGCAGGAACATTGGCCAGCGTTCCGGTTACAGTTTGGGTGACAGGAGTATCTTCCGTAATACCTTCCGGCAAGGGATTGTAACTTTCTGTATTCCAATTTACAGACAGCCACGCTGTTTTGGCAATTCCGTCAGGACCGGCTACATCCAGTGTAGCGAGTACCTGATCCGGTACACCGGTAAGCTCCGCAAAAGCCGTTCCTTCCCGGTCAATGGTGTTCACCGGCTCAATATTGGAAACCGTCACTGGCTCTGTGATTAAGGTAACCGCATTATAGCCGGGCGTCTTACTGGTATCAATATAGTCCGGCAGGGTCATAGAGACTGTCAGGGTATGGCTGCCGACAGAGGTAGGAGAGTAACTTGGATTCTCCTCATCGGTCAAAGTAAACGCCGCTGTATAATCGGCCGTTACCGTTTTGTAGTCCTCCGCAGTACCGGAGAGGTGGAAAGTCCTGCTGAATTCGGGGAACTCAGAGCCTTCCTGCTGGGACAGGGCGGTAATCTCCTCCAGCGTCAGTCCTGCCTTTGTGGTGATCGTATTGGTGCCTGTCTGATTCTGGATCGTATAGGTCACGGGGATCATCATCAGTGTCATACTGGCAGTGATTTCTTCATTTGCCGGCTGCTTTGCACATTTGGGGAAATCTTTCAAATGACCCAGAATAGGAGGATTGCTGAGATTGTTCTTATTGAAGAAGCTCCAATCCCATTCCACGCCTACCTCCACTTCGGAATCGTCCGACAAAACCGCCGTGACCGTCTGGGGGATATTTTCGGCATTTGCCGGGTCAACACCTTGGTACATATCCATATGGGCCGTTTTGGTGCTGAGGATCTCCAAGGGCTCTTTTACCGTGACATTCACTTTGAGAATGACCGGCCTTGTGGGAGTGCGCATACCAATATTTTCCGGCCAGGAAGCGGTAAGCTCATATGTTCCGCATAAGTCCTTTTTTGTAGCCCAATCTGCATTATTGCTTTCCTCCAAAAACACCTTGGAGAAAGTTCTTGTCAAAACATTTCTGGAATTGGTCCCCGTAATGGAGACTTCATCTTTTCCTTCGGCCTGCAGTTGCTCATTCAGCTCTTCCATGGTGGTTCCCTTGTAAACCTCCAGAGTGGGGTTGGAAGATTTGGCCGAAGCTAATCGGTAGGTCATGGGCGTCACCGTAACATCAAGCTGTGCCTGGATTTCATCGGGATTGGAGATGTCAGAGTCCTCAGGGATCACCAGATCACCCATGATTTTCTGGGGGGCTTCCCCTTCCCCTGTAACCTTATAGGGATCAAAGTCTTCTACATGCCAGTTGACAGCAAGCTGAGCTGTGGACCCATTGTCTAAAGTGACAGTCGCTGTTTCAGGAGGTGTCACAGTCATAGGGGTACCCGACAGTTCAAATTTCTTGCTGAGGGGGGAGAGATAGATGTTTTGTTCCAATGAAATCGAATCCGTTTCAACGGAAACAACTTCATAGTTACCCTTATCACCAATAACACTCACTTCAATCATGGCCTGATATTGCCCTGGATTCTGAACCGTACTGTCTTCCGGTATTTGGATCGTACCGCAAACAGTGTAGGTTCCTGCCTCTTCTCCATTAAACCCAGAGGAAGCAACATCCCAGGTTATATTCCAGTTCTGTTTTTCAGTTTCATTGCTGACCGTTACCGGGAGAGTGGGATAGGTGGTATTCAGCCATACCTGAAGCTGTTCGGCAGTAATTTCACTGGGTTCATAGGTCTTAGGGGTCACCACAGCATCGGAAACAATGGTGGGGTAGTCCTTTACGGTAACCTCAACCTGTGCCTGGTGATTCCCGTAATTTGTATGCACTGTTCCAGTGAGATCCAGATCGCCGTAAACGGTATAAGTTCCTGGAGTTTGACCATCAAACTCAAATTTCGAAGCATCCCAGATCACAGGCAGTACGATTCCTGCGTCTCCAGTACTGTAATCGGAATAGGTCGCAGTGGGATACTCATTCTCCAACACCTTCTTCAGCGTTTCCTTTGTGGTGCCAATACCGATATCCATCGACCCCAGCTGCGGGTTGGAGGAAATGTAAATGGATTGTTCGTAGCGCAAATCAATTTCCGCATGGAGGCCTTGAGGATTGCTCATATCTGAACTCTGTGAAAAATCCAGAATACCGGTTATGGTATAAGTACCATATCCTTTTCCTAAGCACTCACGTGCTTGCATGATGTCCCACGAAACTGGTATTTCACGCTCGGTTTTATCTTGCAGAATGACAGTTGCTTTAGGAGCATTTTCTTGCAGCACCGATATCAAATCAGTATAGAATGGTGAAGCTACTACAACATCGGTTGCTTTTTTCACAGATACAATCGGTGTTCCGCCGCTACCTACTACCACATTGGCCCTGGCCTTTACTTCCCTGTACTTCATCTCTACATCGGTATTGGAGAGATCAATCTCGCCATATACAGTGTAGGTTCCCTCTATAAATCGATTATAATTGGACCCCGATACATTCCAAATGATTGGGCAAACTCTATCTACAGGATAAGTCTCGGAGTCAACATATACCCGAAGTTCCGGACATTGCGTTGAAAGCATAGTCTGAACTTCATTTGCGGTAGTCCCGCGTTCTACATGAAGATCATCTGTTGAATCCACAGAAAGGGCCTGATTATTATATGAATTCCATTCCTCCTTGAACTCAAATAGGACTGTACCAGATGCCGTATCTTCAAAGCCAGAAAGAGTGGAGAAATCCACCGTGCCTTTCACATAATAGCATGGATCCAATCTATAATAGCTCTCATTGGATGCAATGAACGATTTCTGGGCAGCGAAAAAGGTATTGTCCCATGAAATTGGAAGCTCATGTTCAGACCCATCTTCCAGAACCACTGTACTTGTTTCGGGAAGATAATCGCCATATGCCAATAGCTTTTCTATTTGTTCAGGGGTGGTGATACGAAGAATACTTTGCTGTTCTTTTCCGTTGTACGAAGTGATACCTTCCGGATATCCAACAGTAACCATAACCTCTTTGGAATATGTTGACAAATCATAATTTGAAGGTAACTCCACCGTTCCTCTGATGATTTGAGAACCAACCCAGGTCGGATAATATGTTGACCACGAAATATCCAAAAAGGCAGGTGATTCGCTCTCATCAGCAAAGGTAACCTTAGCTTTATCCGGCAGACCCAAATCAGTAAACGAGGTCCCATATGAAACAGACATGCTTTCTGTATTCACTTCAATGCTGGATACCTTTTTCAAGGGAGTGTCAATCGCTATACGAGCTTTCAAGCTAATACTTTTTGGTTCAAGTAAACTTCTTCCCTCCAGATTCAGGGAACCGGTTATGATATAAATGCCTTTCTCACCTGTGAAATTCGAGCTCTCGACGTCCCAATTTACAGAAACGTCAATCTGATATCTTTGCCAGGTATCCCAAATTTCTACAGTACCGAATTCAGCATCCAACTTATTCTGTA
>CAYOWU010000058.1:0-19912 GCA_964407765.1 uncultured Lachnospiraceae bacterium | reverse complement strand
GGCGCTGGCTGCGGCTTTGGCGTGCAATATGACGACGGCGCCGGCGGCAGCGCAGCCGACATTCGGGGTTAAGGCTATCCTCGATGGGCTGTTTGGCAAAGACAGTTCAGATAAGGAAAATAAAGAGAAAGACGCCAAAGAGGACGTGAAGGACGACGCAGCCAGCGAGAGTGAGTCGGACAGTCAGGCAAGCGGGTCTTCCGGCTCCAAGACAGCCGGCGGGGCGGTCCTGGACATTGGAAAAGGAGACATTATCATCCGCCAGAAAGAGATTTCGGCAGTTGACGTCAACGGCAATCCGGTAACGGAAACCGGTTCGCAGTACGTGGTGACCGGATATTCAGAGGAAAACACGATTATGGTGGACAGCGGGGCTTCCGCCGACATCGTTCTGTCTGACGTTACCATCATCCAGACGGCGCAGGGGGAAAGCCCCCTCTGGCTGGCGGATGACGCAGGCAACGTGCAGGTAACGCTGCAGGGCAACAACACCCTCCAGGGCGGTCCGGGAGCGGCAGCCATCCAGAAAAACTGCGTCCACAACGGAACCGACTGCAAGTGCAAACGGCTGGAGATCACCTGCGGAAATACGTCCGGCAGCCATGTGTGCGGCAGCGAGTGCGGCACATTAAACGCCACCGGCGGAGAAGGCGCGGCGGCCATCGGCGGCGCGGCCCAAATGGGATGCGCCAATCTGAACATAAAAGGCGGCATGATCACAGCCAACGGCGGCGTAGGCGGCGCAGCCGGCGCCATCGGAACCGATGTAAACATCACAGGCGGCATGGTCAACGCCGGCGCCGTTAATGGAAAAGAAGGCGGCGAAAACGTCATGCGGGGCAATACGCTTCTATTCGCGAATTCCTCCATCGGCCTGGAACGGGACAAAGGCGTTTTATATGAAAACGGCGCCGGAACCGTGTACGGCAACGTGAAGCTTTCCCAGGGAATGGCGGACTATCTGCCGGCGGGAACGCCCCTGACCATACCGGAAGGCTCCTCCCTGACCGTGGACGAAGGCACAGTCCTTCCAAATGCGGAGAATATCATTGGCGAAGTGACGGTGAAGCAGGATAAGAAGAGCAGGAATGCGGCGCCGGCGGAAGATCCTGTGTTTGAAGAGGGAGTTCCGTTTGAGGTGAACGCTGGGGATGGCACGGTATCTGGTGGAACTGTTTCAGGCGATGAGCCGAACAGGGGGCGTTATTATACAGCTGTATCAGTCAGGGTTACGAAAGACGACAAAGAACTTAGTATGGGAGATACTTTGTATTATGGAGATAGGCTGAAAGTTACAGCGAGCGTTCAATTTGGAGGAAACGATGATAGCGCTTCATACACTCCAACACAATCAAATACTGTTAATTTTTATTTACAGAATAGAAATGCCCCCAGTGACATAGTGCCTATAAATTCAGTTCAATTGCCTGAGAGTCCAACGCCTGGCCAGGATAAAACTATTGAACTGCCCGCAGAGATTGCGCTAAATGTGTCAGGAATTGCATTTGACAAAGAGTATCAATTTATGGCATCGTATACAGGTACGGATAAGTATCCAGCTTCGAACACGGATCCGACATATATACCATACTTTAGAGTGGCACAGGGCCGGTTAAATCTTTCGCAGAGCAGAATAGAAATTGAAGCAACCGCCGGGAAGACGATCATAGAGACGATGGGTAAGAACATCGGCGATTACTTAAAACAGGAAAATATAGAACCTGTGAATCCGGGCGGCGTCGTTCCCGAGGGCGCATGGCAGTGGGTGGAAACAAATGCGGCAACGGGCGTGGTAGATTGGGCAGATTTGGGAAATCATGTGCTATATCCGCCTGAGCTTGCAATAGATGCCAGAAATGAATTTAGAGCAAGATATAAACTTAATAACACTGGCGAACAGGATAAATATGTTCCCTGTGAATTAACTGTGAAGTTTAATGTATCCACAAAGCCTTTGGATGAAGAGCCAACGGTAACGTCGCAGAGGGCTTCCTTTACTCGTGAAGGGAAAACCTGGTACAATCATGACAGTGGAGATATTACGATTTCCCTTACGGGTTATCAGATTTTAGATCAGGCGTCAAAGCCGGTTTCAGTCAATGACTGGACAGATGCTGACTGGAAGAGAGAGATTGTTATTCCTTTAAGCGGGAATGGCGCTATAGATTTCTACAGCGCTCCCTATAAGACGTATGTAAGGAGAACAGACAACAGAGAAATTTGCATGGCGCAAATAAAAGAGCTCAATGTGGACAGAATATATCCGACGATTACATCAGAGGAAAGTCAGATTACAGGTGAGACGGCAGCCTGGCAGTTTAGCGCCGCTCAGGAAAATGCTCAGGGCAGCGGCCTTTATTCGTATAAGTATGAGGGAATGCCAAGGTGGGACGGCAACAAACCGAATGATCCATTGGGCATAGAGGCAGTTGATGGAAAATTACCGGATAATACAGGAGCTTTTTCTTATAGGAACCTTTCACCGGATACAGAATACTATATATACATGATTTTGGAAGACAACGCGGGAAATAAGACACACTATATGGCGCAGAGCCCTGAAACAAATACAGCTTCGCCCGGAAAGCTTGCGGATTCATCCGGAAAGCCTGCTGACGGCAATCCGGACAATAATGCCAATGTCCAGGAAAGGAATGCATATTTGTTTAAAACAGATAGGCAGAATATGAAAGGAAAAGTGACCCTGACAGTGACGGACTCGGGCGGCAAGGTAAGGGAAGGGCAAGTGGTTGTCGGGGATACAATAACGGCCACGGCAACGGCAGATCTTATGAATCCAGGTGAGATGAGGTATACTTGGTATCGTATGGCGAAAGACTCACGGGTCGAACAGCAGATTACGGACGTTCCAGCGCAGGCGACGTATTTGGTGCGGGATGTCGATGTAGACTATTATATTGTTTGTCATGCAAGAGGTGCGAATACAGCGGAGCTGTCTTACGTAGCGGAGTCCGTAGGACCCGTACAGCGCGGTGAATGCCCGGAGAATAACAAACCGCACGATGGCGTTGTGGACGATGCCGCAGATACATTCACTTTCCAGGGATTGGGAAATGTCAGGTATGAATACAGCGTCAATGACGAGGAATGGAAAGATGTGCCGTCTTCTGAAGGATCGAACACTTTTGTGATTTATGTGGGAGACATAACGGTTCTCAAAGGAAATCTGAAAGTACGCGCAAAAGCGACAGACTCTTACGCGGCCAGCAATCCCCCTCTGACCAACGAGGAGAGCTTTATCAGCAAATCCGAATTGAAGGTGGAGATAGAAGGGGAAGGCCAGTATGGCGAATTGTTGAGGGCCAACGTAAATTCAGACGCGATTGATCCGTCTTTGATTACCTTCCAGTGGAGTTATGCGGACGGCGGCGCCATTGATAACGTCGGCAGCACATATGAGATTAAAAAAGAAGATATAAGAAAGACCATTCAGGTAAAGGCGGTCGTGGATGGCCTTACCGGTGTGGATAATTCTGCAAGGGTGGGTCCGATCGGAAAGAGAAAAGTAAATGCGACTGTCAATGTAACCCCTAAGCAGTACGATGGTACAACGGATGGGACAGCCACAGTAGATCTTCCGGGACTTATCAACAATGATATCGTGACCGCCACGGCAGACGTGAGCTTTGCCGACAAAGAAGTGGGCGAAAATAAAGCGGTAACTCTTAAAAATAAGAAGGAAGAGGGAGCGGATCTGGCCTATTACGATGTAAGATGGCCGAACAGCAGCGATGTAAAGGGAACGATCCAGCCCCGGACGTTAGAGCTGCAGATGACCGCTTCAGACAAAGTTTATGACGGCACGACGGATGCGGAAGTGGTCATAACGGCAAATCCGCTTCCGGGTGACAAAGTGGTCGTAACCGGCGCCGGCGAATTTGCCGACAAAAACGCGGGAACGAATAAGCCAGTCACCTCCAAAGACATTAAGATTGCCGGAGACGACGCGGGCAACTATACCGCGGCAGGCAGCACAGCCACTGCAACGGCCAGCATCACGCCGAAAGATATTGAGCTGGAAGCCATTTCTGTGGCGGATAAGGTGTATGACGACACCACCGACGCGGTCATTACGGCTACTTTCAAAGGCGCAGTGGACGACGTAAGCTATACATACAAAGCGGAATTTGAATCGCCAAGCGTCGGGAAAGACAAGAAAGTTACAGCGACTGTCACCCTGTCCGGCGACAGCGCGAAGAACTATACGCTGGCCAACGGGGAGATTACAGGCCAGGGAAATATCGTGAAAGCCTTGGCGCCATACAATGAAGAGAACATTCCCAAGGATCTGACCGGCATTGAAGGCAAAAAATTAAGTTCCGTATACATCGGCAACGGTTTCACATGGAAAGACCCGACTGCCGTGATGGAGACTGTGGGAAGGCATAATTACCCGGCCTACTATAATCCGGATCCCAATCAGTACGGAAACCGGGAAGTGGAGCTGGAAGTGCTGGTGCAGTGCGCGAAGCATACCTGGGGAGAATGGTCGATTACCGTAGAACCCACCAAAGAGGAGATGGGCGAACGCCAGAGAATCTGCGGCGTGTGCGGTTACACAGAGGTGGAAACCATTCCCCGTGCGCCATACGTTTCCAACGATGATTCCAAGGTTGGCTGGGGCGACATTATCCAGGCTATTAATAACGCTTCCTCCGGCACAGAGATTCCGGTAGTGATGAACGGCACAGAGACTTTGCCGGCTTCCGTGCTGGAAACGCTGCAGGGAAGAGAAGTTTCGCTGGTGCTGCAGATGGGCGATGGAATCACCTGGACCATCCGGGGCGAAGACATTACCGCCAGCACGCTGAAAGACATCAACATGGCGCTGACTATGTACACCGATAATATTCCTTCGGACGTGATCGATCCCTATGTGAAAGGGAAGACAGCCGTACAGCTGCATCTCGCTTACAGCGGAGAGTTTGGATTCGTGGCTACGCTGCGCGTTCCGTTTGCGGATGAGTTTGCGGGCGTGAATTCAACCTTGTATTACTACAATCCCACCCGGGGACGCTTGGAGCAGATGGATAAAAACCGGATTACAGACGATGGAATCGGACGCTACGACTTCAACCATGCGTCGGATTATGTGGTGATTATTGACAAAGCTTCCGAAACCCAGGGCGGTGACACGCCGTCTTCCAATGGAACGGCCACGGTTACGCCAACGGCAGCGGCTACAGCAACGGCAACGGCTACGCCGACAAACGCTTCTGGCTCAACAGCTCAGCTCACAGGAGCGGCGGCCAGAACCACATCGGCCAACAATGCCAGATTCATCAGCTCCAACGGAGCGCAGACTTCTGACGATACGCCAATCGCCGTTTATGTGGCTCTGCTCGCGCTGGGTGCGGCAGGCATCGGGGCGTTCGGATATTACAGGAAAAAGAAGAGATAAAACCATAAGCACATGAAAAAGGAGTATTGACCGAACTTCACGTTTGGCAATACTCCTTTTTATCTTATAGGAAACTTTTTCGTTCATATGCATCTTGCAATCAACCGTAGATATTTTCGCAGATTCTGCAGATACAATTTTTGAAAATCCGAGTTTGTGACAGCGGGATGGCCGTCCAATGTCTCTGCGTACACGTCCAGCAAGAGCTTATCAAAGCAATCGCAGTCCGGGTTCAGCGCAGGGAAGCCGAAATAGATTAATATGTCGTTGCAGATTTCTACGAACTCTTCGGGGTCCAGGAAATTAATATAGAAGTCGTTTTCCGAATCCGCCTCGTCGGTCAGCAGTTTTTTCAGCAGATTCAGCAGGAACGTGCCGGAAGAGACGTCGACAGGACGTTTCCGCTGCACCAGCAGACAGAAATTGTCGTAGGTCATGAAGACGTGCGCAAACACGCCGCAGAGGGAAGCGATTTCCTCGTGGGTCAGGGATTCTTCGCTGCGCTCGTCCTGCAGGCCGAACAGGGAATAGTAATATTCCTGGATGGTTTCTTTTTCCGAGCTGCCGTAGTTGGTCAGCAGCTTAACTGTCTGTTCCGAGTCGTCGTTGTAGAGAAGCTCCAGCTCCACGTCGTCGAAAAGCGCGAGATACTGGGTGTTGCGGGTTTTGGAGAAAAAGCTCAGATTTTCCGGGTTGTCCAAAAAGCGTTCCAGATCTTCACGGGTCTTAAGCTGTCGGTGGATGACTGTATAATAGACTTCGGCCGTGTCACCTTCGCGCAGCGCGCCGGGCGAAACGGGCTGGGCGGCGATTTGGGCGTCATATTTGCCGCGGATTGCACAGGCGTCCGCCCAGGAAAGCTGAAGTTTTAAGGCGGCGATCAGGATAAACTCGTCCAGGGAGCGGGCGGACAACTCGTTCTGGTGCAGGTAGTTAAGAAACAGATTTTGCGCCTGAGTATCCGACTCCAGCTCCAAAACAAAGCACAGCCGATACAGATTTTCTTTTTTCAGGGAAAGGGCGGTTCCCTTATGCAGGGCGGTGACGGCCTTTCGGAAACTGTCGTATTCTTTTGGCGGGAGCGTCTTTTTGGCATTGCTTTTTAGCATTTTTAAAAGCTCTTCGTCACTGTACGCCGCCCTATAATCCCGCACATAGGAAGCGATTCCGTTCCAAAGGGAGCCGGATGCGCAGTAATCGAGAATCTTCAGCATAGCAAACTCCTTAAAAAATTTTGTGGATTATGCGTCTCATTATAGCATACGTTCCGGGGAAAAGGAACTTTTTCCGCGAAAATCCGGAAACAAAGGCCGGATGGGAAAGAGGCGCATGGTATTCTATATGTATAATTAAGAAGAAGGGAGGAAGCTATGAGAACATTTTTAAAAGATTTACAGAGGATGGAAGAGGCGCACGCCCAGGGGACCGCCTGCTGTGAGCGATCCCGGGAATGGAGAAAATGCGCATACGGGTGGCACAATTCGCGGTTTCCGCCGGAATACCGGATGCGCTGTCTGCGGGGGGAAGAATTTAAGGCGGATCCTTCCTGCGACTTGTATTATTACGCCGCCTGTTATTACGAGCGGGCCACCGGTCAGAAGGCGCCCTATAACTTCGAACTGGATCACGTCTGGCGGGTGCGCCTGGCAGAATATTTTACAGAACAGGAAATTTTGCTGCAAAACGCGGCCGAAAATATGATCGCCGATTGCACCCGATGGCGGAGCCAAAAGAGGATGGCAAATGCCAAAGAGCTGCTGAAGACAGACTATATGAAAATTTTTGCCGGTTTTTTCTAATCAATAAACGAAAATAGGTTGTATTTTTCTACGCAGATGCTATGCTTAAGAGAAGGAAAATAAGCATTGGAAAAAGGGGAACAGGGCATGAGAAAGAGTTTGGAAAAAGGGACCGTCATCCGGGTTGGCGGCGGGGTTTTGTACAAAATCCTGGGAGATCCCATCGGGGAGGGCGGCGGAAGCATCATCTACCCGGCGCAGCGGCGTCTGCCGGATGGAGAGTCGTACAGCGAAAGCCAGATTTTATATGCGCTCAAGGAATGTTATCCCCTGTCGTCCAAGTATGCGTTTATCCGAAAGGCCAGCGGCGAGATCCGGCCCGCGCAGGCGGATGAGGAGGCCGTCCGGTATCTGGAGCTGGTGAAGCGGATGCAGTTTTCGGAAAACGTTATTGCCGGGGAAATTTACAAAAAGGGCTTTCGGCTCACCCCGGCGCTGGAGTTTTTCCAGGAGGTTGAGATTTCCCGGGATCAGGGGAAGACCTTTACGGCGGCCGCCAACAGCATTTCCATTATGGAATCGCTGTCGGAAAAAGGCCAGTCGCTGAAAGCCTATATGCGGGAAAAGAAACATCTGCCGGCGGCGCAGGCCTTTCGGGTTATTGAGCAGACCCTGTACGCGGTGCGGGAGGCGCACGCGTCCGGCTATCTCCATCTGGATTTACAGGACGGAAATATTTTCCTGAAGGGGACACTGGGGGACGCCAGCGGCATGGTTTCCCTGATCGATTTCGGTTCCGCCAGAAAGCGGATGGACGACGGCAAATGCGCCGCAATCGAAGATCGGGTTTTGTACGCCACGCCAGGTTTTTGTGCGCCGGAGATTCTGCATGGCAACGACGGGACGCTCCGGCTGGGGCCGGAGACGGACATCTACAGCATTGGATGTCTGCTGCTTTTTTTGCTGACGGGGCACAGGTTTTCGGCGGGGGAGCTGTGCGCCAACCAGACGGGCCGGTATATTCCAAGATTTTCCATAAGGAAAACCAGATGCCCCCGGCATTTGGTGGATAAGATGCAGGCCATCCTGGCCCGCGCCCTGCAGGAGCAGCCCGAAAAGCGTTACCCCGACACGGAAGCCATGCTGGCGGAAGTCACGGAATTTTTGGCGCTGCTGGCCCCTTACCGGAGTCCTCTGTCGGCCATGGAGTACGATGCGTTCATCTGCTACAGGCATGGCCCGCGGGACAATTTGGCGGCCAGGGAGCTGAGAAATGCTCTGGAGCGGTACCGGGGCGGGCGGCTTTGGGGAAAAGGGCCCATCGGCCGGATTTTCCTGGACGAAGGGGAGCTGGCTTCCTGCGCGGATTTCGGAGAGCGGATTCGGGAGGCGCTGGAAAAGTCCCGCTGGCTGATTGTAATCTGCTCTCAAAGAACCGGGGAATCCCCCTGGGTGAATGAGGAGATCCAGACCTTTTTGCAAAGCCACGATCCGTCCCATGTACTGGCGGCGGTTACAAAAGGCGAGCCGGGGGAGGTTTTCCCAGAAGCGCTGCGAAAGCATGGCATAGACGAAAGCCAGCTGTTCGCGGCGGACGCCAGAGCAAAGAGTCTCCGGAAAATGCGAAAGAAAATCCGGGGCGACGTGAAGCTGAAAATCGCCGCGCCCCTGCTGGACACAACCTACGACGCTTTAAAGCAGCGGGCGAAAATATACGCGGTCAAAAAAGCTTCCGCGCTGGCCGGCGCGTCTTGGCTGACGCTGTCCGCGTTCCTGGGATATGCGGCCGTGAAGTCCCGGGAAATTGCCGATCAGGCGGTGGAAATTGCCCGGGAACGCCAGGCGGCTCTGCGGGGTCAGGCTTTGTATTTATCTGAGCAGGCCAGGCAGAGCTACGAAGCCCATGACCCCATGGCCGCGCTGAATCAGGCGCTGCAGGCCTGGGATCTCCTGGACGGCGCAGTCCCCTTGCCGGATCTGACCCAGACTCTGGTGAAAATCCTCGGAATTTACACGATCCCCGCCAACGCCCAGGAAACGGTCACGGTCGCGGGCAGCTTTTCATTGGAGGAGAAGGGAGCCTTTGAGAATTATTTTCTGGACAGTCAGGGAAAATACCTGTTTACGGCGGCGGATTCCCAGGTATGCGTCTGGAACGCCCGGACATACCGGCAGGAAAAGACCCTGACGGCCCCCTGGACGCTGACGGCTTTTGAAAAAGAGTGTCTGCTGGAAGAGAAAGGCCAGTGTCTGCTTTTGACGGCGGATATGCTCGTCTGCTATGACTATGAGCGGGAAAAAAGCGTATGGGAATATACTTTCGATCAAAAAGCCGTCGGGCTTTCCGTGTCCGCGGATCAGAGCCGGATTGCCGTGGTCACGGAAAATGAGATTTGCATTCTGGACGTGGCTGACGGAACCAGACGCCAGACGGCGGATTTTTCCGAAGGGGGCAGCTTTGCCGGCGTGGATGCGCCGACGTTTTCTCCGGACGGAAAATGGGCGGCTTTTGTGCGGGCGAAAGAAGAGGCCGGGAAAGGCCAATGCCGGCTGGAAACGGTTTTGTACAGCTTAAAGGAGGATTGCTGCACCGTCGTTTCCGCCTTTGAAAGCCCCCAGCCTTCGTCGTTTACCAAATGCCCGCTGCATTTCACCGAAGACGGCCAGCTGTGTATGCTGTACGGCCTTGGCCTGAACACCGTTTACACAGGCGACGTATATAAATATTATTCCGAAAAGAAAACCCTAAAGGTCAGCCTGTACGACGTGCAGGAGAAAAAAATCCGGTGGGAAGAAACGCGCGACTACATGGCGCTGGATGAAAAAATCCTGTTTTTGGACGCCGCGTGCAAAGGCCAGCCGGCTGTATTTCTTTTCTACGGGAAAACTTTCCAGGCGCTGAGTCGGGAAACCGGAAAGCTGCTGGACGCTTATGAGACGGATTCCCCCATCATCCAGGCGTGGCGGGAGGAAGACGGGATCGCCCTGGCGCTGGAAAACGGCGATTTGCTGCACTGGGCCGACGGGGAAGGGCGGCTGACGGGCTATGAATATTTTCCGGAGAAAATCGTGGGATGCGAAAAAAGCGGGGCGGATTATTACATAAGACAGCGAAGGGAAGACACATTCGGCGGCGAACCGGCGATTATCCGCTACGAAAAAGGCGTGTGCGACCCTGGCTACGAAGCCTGCAAAAAGGAATCCCTTCCAGAGAAAATCCAGTATGCGTCCGGGGAAGCCCAGGCGGACAGCCCCGATGGCCGGTACAATGCCGCCATTCGCGAAAATGCTGTGGTTATTCAGGACCGGGAAGGCCACGGGGAAAAGACGCTGGAATTGGAGCAGGCGCCGCTAAGCCTTTTCTGGCTGCGGGACTCCCGGCGGCTGCTCATAGGATTTTCCGACGAGGCGGCTCTGTACGACATCCGCACGGAAACCCTGCAGACTTCCGGGAAACTGGAACATCCCACGTATACGGCCTCTGCCTGGCTTTTATTGGATGAGTCACAGGCGCTGTATCAGGGGGATTTGTACAGTTATGCGTTGGATTTAGGGGAAAATTCCTTTGGCATTTTATATGGCATGAAAGATTTCCTGGGATACGACGCAGAAAAGAAAGACTTTTATTTTCAGAGCGAACAGTATTCCATGGAACGGCTGAACGAGGGAATCTTTACGGATGGAACCCAGATCGGGAAAATCCATCGGTACAGTGAAAAGGAGATGCTCGCGCTGGCCAGGGGACGGTTGCGGGGAAATGGAGGAGAAGAATGAAAAGTAAAATTTTTGCGCTTTTGCTGCTGTTGGGGCTGTTGATCGGAAGCCAGAACGTGATGGCAGCCAATTACGCCGGAGATTATCGTTACTGGTCCCAGGGAGGGTCTGATTATCTGGGTATGCGGCAGGTGGGATGCCTGATTACGGCCCAGGCCAAGATGATTTACGAGGCGAACATAGACCGCGGCGGATATTTTAACCCGGACTGGTGGTACAACTGGCTTTTGGCCAATGGAGGAATCGCCAGCAGCAGCAACCTGAACATGCGGGATCACGCCTCACCGGTTTATTATGCGCGCTCCCGCGGGAAAAATCTGGAGTACCTGGGTTACTGGCGGGCGGACGACGCCCAGCTGTGGTATAACATCAATGCCGGATATTACACCATTGTCCATGTGAGCGGGACAAATACGGGCGGAAGCCATTTCGTGCTTTTGGATAACGCTTATTCCAAACAGACCGGGACATTGTACTGCTACGACTCCTTTTCCGACCGGGGAAGCGTAGGGCGACAGCTTCTGACCCGCTACAGCATCCACAACGGCGGGCACGTCTACAAAGGGAGCAACCCGGATCACGTGCACAGCTATTCGTCCAGCGTGTCCAAACAGCCGACCTGCACCCAGGCGGGGGTCAAAAATTATGTCTGCGCCTGCGGCGCTTCCTACACGGAAGCCATTGCCGCCAAAGGGCACAGCTATAAAACCCAGACCGTGGCGCCTACCATGACCGAGAAAGGCTACACGCTGCACACATGCGTCGCCTGCAATAACAGCTACAAAGACAACTACGTGGATCCGCCCAAAGAGGAGGCGGACGGCTGGCATTACTGCACGAAGCTCCCCGAAGGGATTGACTTAAACAAGTATGTGGTGCAGTACCAGAATTATTATGAGAAAGTCCAGCAGAACTCGCCGGGAGCCGGATGGATCAGCGCGGGGGTTGTAAAAGACGAATGGCAGGATGTCGGGGGCACGTATACGAGCGCCACCGATCTGCCCACATCCAACGAGCGCGTGCTGGTACACTCCGTATTCTATCATTTCTGCGGCCCCAACGCGGGAAAAGAGGGGAACTACGAGCAGACCGGGAAATTTGTCCATTACGATGAGATAAACGCATCCAAAGTCGTTTCCAAGTATCTGGGGACAGACAATGGTTACCCTTATTATTATATTTACTGGTACAACGGCGGCGAACGGATCTGGTGCAAATCCGGGGTATCCTGCGACGGCAAATGGGGAACCCACAAAACCCGCTGCTGCGCCTGGTATAAAACCAACGTTTATCAGAACAGAGTCCGCGTTCAGCATTATAAATTCACAAAGACATCCGACTGGACGACGGCCAAAGACCCGGCGGCCGCATCGGCGCGCATCCGTTTTAAGAGCGCACAGACGGAAGAGCCGAAACCAGAAAAACCCGTAGAGCCGGAGAAACCAACGGAACCGACAAACCCGGCGGAACCGGAGAAACCGTCTGAGCCGGAAAAACCAACGGAACCGACAAACCCGGTGGAGCCGGAAAAACCATCTGATCCGACGAAACCATCCGAACCGGCCAAGCCGGCGGAACCGACGGCGCCAGCCAAACCGGCCAGTGTTTTGCCCCGGAAGGGAATTACGGTGACGGTATCCAACGGCCAGTACAAGGTCACGAAGTCCACGAAGACACAAAAAGAAGTGACCTTCACAGGGCTGAAAAACAAAAGGCAGGCTTCCTTTTCCATACCCGCCACGGTGAAAATCCAGGGTATGGCCTACAAAGTCACGGCGGTTGCCGACAAAGCGTTCAGACAGAACAAGGCCTTAAAATCCGTGACCGTCGGCAAAAACATAACCAAACTGGGAACGGAATGCTTCTTTGGCTGCGCCAACCTGAAGAAAATCACCATCCAGAGCGCGGGCTTAAAAAGCGTGGGCCGAAACGCCATCAAGGGAATTTACAAAAAAACCGTGATCAAATGTCCGAAGAAACAACTGAGCAAATATAAAAAACTGTTCAACGGCGCGGCGGGCTATGTGAAAACCATGAAAGTAAATGCTTAGACAATGAAAGAGAAAGGAAGGAAGACAGATGAAAAAGAAATGGACAGCGCTGCTGCTGGCGGGAACCGTCCTGCTGAATCTTACCGCATGCCAAGGGAATGACTCCGGCAAAAAAACGGTTCAGGAAACAGAAGAGATATCCCAGGGAGTCAAAGACGCCTGGAGTGACTTGATGTCGGCTCAGCCGGTGGTAAACGGCGCCCAGGCGTCCTATGGGCCGATTGTCATGACGCTGCCGGAGGGTTATGTGATCGGCAGTAAAGATTTATCGGATTCTTCGTTTTACGCCACCGACGCGCTGCAGTCGAACTATAATCCCCATATTACTTTTTCCAACCAATCGGTGTTGACCTCCTATTCGCCCGGCATGAAAGAAGAACTGGAAAAACAGATGAAGGAGGCGCTAAGTAAGGAAGGGGCGGAGTTCAAAGAAGTCCTGGAATATGAGGAAAGCGAGTTGGAAGGCTATGGCGTGATCCGGGCCACGGTGCAGTATACCTATGAAGGGCTAGACCTGGTGGATGAAATTTACCAGCTATATGAGACGACCAATGAATACGGAGGCTGCGTCACCGTGGAATACTACGGCAAAAAGGATGACGAACAGCATCTGGCTAAGGCAAAAGAGGCGATGGATTCCATTGCGCTGATTACGGGAAATTACGAGACGATGAGGAATGTGAACATCGTGACAGGCTGGGAAAGCGAATTTAATTCCATGTCCGGCGCGCTGGCGGTGGAGGGAAACTCGGTGAAATTCGGGCCTCTGCACATAGACCTGCCAGAAGGGTATGCGGTGGAGGACGAAACGGCCGAGCAGCCGATGTTTTATGCGCCGGACGGCGGGGACAGTTATTCATTTTCTTATGGCAGTGATTCCTACTATCTTATGTGCAACAAAGATTATGTGAATTCTACATTTTTACAAGAATATATGAAATCCGGATATGAAAATATAAATCTGACGGAGTTGGAGCCGGTTGAGGTGAGCGGACGCAAAGCCGTTCGCATGAGCCTTAACTGTGTAAACCAGGGGATGCAAATTTTACAGATTTTTTATGTAATCTTTGAAGACATAGACGCGGTGATGACGCCGTGCATCACAGTTCTCTACAGCAACTATGGAGGCCAGGGCGAATCGGCGGAAACGGTTGCGTCAGTTTTTAACAGCATGAGAATCGATTAAAATACAAAGAGAAAAAGGCCTGTTTTTCCATGCAGGCCTTTTTTGAAATGGCAAGGGAACTAAGACTTGTTGAATTTTCCTTCGCAGTATTTACAGCGGTATATTTCGTTTTTTTCGTCCGTCAGCAGGAAAATCTGCCGCAGCCCCTGTTCGATGGAGGTAATGCAGCGGGGGTTTCTGCAGCGGATGACATTTTCGATTTTCTGCGGAAGCTTTAGCTTCTTTTTCTCCACGATCTGGGCGTCTTTGATGATATTGACGGTGATGTTATGGTCGATGAAACCCAGGATATCCAGATCCAGCGTGTCGATATCGCATTCCACCTTGAGAATGTCTTTCTTTCCCATCTTGTTGCTGCGGGCGTTCTTGATGATGGCTACGGTGCAGTCCAGTTTGTCCAGGCCCAGGTCATGGTAGATGGTCATGCTCTTTCCGGCCTTGATATGATCCAATACAAATCCTTCGTGAATCTGTCCCACATTTAACATACGAAATCTCCTTATTCTTTACGCAATTTCCAGTAACGTCAGTATCAGGGCCATACGCACATACACGCCGTACTGCGCCTGTTTGAAATAGGCGGCGCGGGGGTCGTTGTCCACTTCCACGGCTATTTCATTTACGCGGGGCAGCGGGTGAAGAACCAGCATATCCGGGCCGGCCAGCTTCATTTTGGCCTCGTCCAGTATGTAGAAGTCCTTCATGCGTATATAGTCCTCTTCATTGAAGAAGCGTTCCTTTTGCACGCGGGTCATATAGAGCAGGTCCAGGTCCGCCAGAGCGTCTTCTAGGCGCACCACCTCTCGGTAGGAGACGTTTGGCTTCTTTAGCACGCCGTCCCGGATGTAGCTGGGAACCCGGAGCTCTTCCGGGGAAATCAGTATGAAGGTCACATTCTCGTAACGGGCCAGCGCGTCGATGAGGGAGTGGACGGTGCGGCCGAATTTCAGGTCGCCGCATAAACCGATGGTGAGGTTATCAAGCCGCCCTTTTAAAGAGCGAATAGTGAGCAGGTCCGTTAAAGTCTGGGTGGGATGCTGGTGGCCGCCATCCCCGGCGTTGATGACCGGAATCTGGGAAGCCATGGAAGCCACCAGGGCCGCGCCTTCTTTGGGATGGCGTATGGCGGCAATATCCGCATAGCAGGAAACCACGCGTATGGTGTCGGAGACGCTCTCCCCTTTGGTGGCGGAACTGGAGCCGCCGTCGGAGAATCCCAACACCTTGCCGCCCAGGTTCATCATGGCGGCCTCAAAGCTTAAGCGCGTTCGGGTGCTGGGCTCGTAGAACAGGGAAGCCAGCCGCCTTCCCTCGCAGGCATGGGCGTATTTTTCCGGATTGCGTTCAATATCGTTTGCCAGGTCCAGAAGCTTACCCAACTCTTCAACGGACAGATCCAATGGGCTTATAAGATGATTCATGAATTACCTCCTCACATGATAGAATGACCACAGGTTTTAGTTTTCATAATTGTTCAGTAAACTTACAAATATGAGTGAAAATTTATGCGGCTATCTGCTGAATAGTTACTAATTATCATACAACAGCTGGAAGATTTTTTCAAGAATTATCCGAAAGAATTTTCTCGAAGAACAGCCCCGCCAGAAACCACAAGGGCGCGTAATCCAGCCGGATCAGACCCTTGTAGTTCAGCGCCGCCTGGCTGTAATCCCAGGGGCAGATCTGAAGCCAGGACAGCAGGGAGCCGGCGGTGAATTCCGTGAAATAAATGCCTGCCGTGTAAATGCTCCCCCGCCACAGCGCCGGGAAGTCCTTCAGCCGTTTGGACACCGGCCCGATGACGGCGGCCATGCCGTAGATGGGAAACATCCAGATGGACGAGTGGCCCATCAGCGTAAAATCCCGCTGCCCCAGACAGTGGAGGCCCGTCCAGAAAATCTCCATGCACCAGCCGATGCTCCCGCACATTAAGAACTTATTTTTCATACTGTAAAACTTCCTTTTTTACATAGCTGTTTCCCATATTGGGAAAAAAATACATTCATAAACTTCTTGAATTTTTCTAAAATTTGTGTTATCCTTGAACTAAAGAAAGACATCTGCTGGTTACAGATGCCTTTCAGGAACCCCACTCCAAAGGTGGAGTTTCCCAAGCGTGGCGCTTACCTCTCAGTGAGAGGCGCCCATCCTGGTTCTGGCAGGGTGGGCATTATTTTTTTCGCTTGTGATCTTTATCTCGATCGAGAAAAGCAAGCAACGCAATCACAAAACTGCCAAAGGAAATCAGCAAGCCGATTATCCCTATAAATATTAAAATAATATCCGCAGCCATCCCTGTTATGGGTTCCATGAATGGATTTTACCATAATCCGACAGAGAATTCAACCGCATCCGTTTTTAAGCGTCTGTTCCCTTTTACTACATTTTATAAAAAATTTTGATTATTTTCTTGACATTTTTCCACAAAAGATATAGTATAATAACAAATCAAATATTTTTCACATAATTTGATTACATAACGATATACCAAGATATTGCAGGCGCAAGGAAATGAGCGATCATTTTCTCGGAACATCCGGTGAGATTCCGGCACAGTTTTATCCCTGCTGTAATGAGCGCGAAAGCTGCATAGCCACTGGATTCTTAGAATCTGGGAAGGGCAGCGATTAGGTCAGGGCTCGAGTCAGAAAACAGGCGTTTGCGGATTGGTAAATGGACAGTATCCAGAGGCATAAAGTGGAGGTCTATTTTTTATACCTTATGAGACGGCCATATGGCCATAGCGGGGCGCCCCAGAGGGCATGCCCTTTTTCCATGAAAACCCCGGAAGCGTCCGTTTGTCCGAATATCCGGGGGAAATCCTGCAAGACATTTTGGCATATTGCAAATGGAGATTTGGGAAAGGGGGCATAACGATGAGAATAAAATGCAGAGGCTATCCGGGGGTTTTCTTCGCAGGCGAAGAGGCTCGGTATGGCCGAAAAGTTCCAGGGTAAAAAGGTTGATTTCCCCTGGATATTTTTATTTTTAGAGAATGCCGGCGGCCGCGGGCGCAGTTGACCGCTGGGAACCGGATGAATGGAGAAAGGGAGCCGTTCACGCCGCGTTTTATCCCATGCACTGCACGCCAGAGCAGAGCCGGTTTTAGTTTTTATGCCGGGGTTTCGGTCAGACTTTGATCTTCGGTATTTTAGTTTATGGATAAAAATGAAGGAGAATATTATATGAATGAACATTGTATAAAAACAAAAAATAAAGATTTTGGCGCAAATATTTATGGGGGGGGGTAGCGTTTCTTTCTTCTAAGCCCGCTTTCCATCCATCCGGCGCAGGCGGGAGGGAAGGAGAGATTAGATGAAAAAAATAAAAAAGGTTGTTAATCTGCTTTTCTTTTCTTTGCTGTTAGCTGGGATATTTATATCCGCAGAAATAGTGTCGGTTGAGGCGCAGCCAGCTGTGTCTATTAAAAATTTCAAAAATATGTCATCTGGGGAAGTGGAAGCTGAAAGTATAGAAAGATTAGGAGACGGCCATACATTCCTGGTAACAATTCCAGGAGTAGTTGTGGGTCGTTGCGATAAATTAGAGTTTGATATTGATGTGGGAGACGTGTCACGCTATAAAGTAGAAAACGAAAATATAACCCGACCGCTGGAAGACACATACAAGGACAGCCCATGGTTTACCATGACTGTAACTCCTCCTGCAGAGGGTTCTTCCTGCTATAAAGTAACACAGGAATGTAACTACATGGCTGAATGTGCTTATTTTTTTCATTATGCAGAAACACTTCGTTTTACAGTAGTCGACAAAAACGATGGTACAGAGGAAGAATATACAGTTATTGCAGATAGTAAAACCCGGTCTACAGGCGCACCAAAAGCTTATGAATCCCATATATCTTCGATTGAATTATGCAACGGCGAGAACGATACGGTTCTATCCGAAAAAGACGAATCAGAGTCTGTGATCTCCTATGGGTTAAACGATGTTTATGGCAGCAGCCATGTCAGAAAAGTGTCGATAACAGGGGAGAATCCGTTCGTAAAGCTGAAACTTCAGCAAAGAGGAGCAGATAAAAACGCAATCGTAGCCAACGGAGCTCTTAGGCTTCCCTATATATCCTGGGGGCAGAATTACATCAGCGTCAACGGCGGAGAGCCGTTCCGCGCGGACGCTTCGGACGACAAAAGCGAATATCTGAGCCGGAGAATCCCTCTAAAGGAAGGGACAAACGTTATACAGATCTGGGTAAAAGATGAGATCATAGATTACTGGCCGGATAGCGGGCTGGGACTGGCAGGTATGTATAGTAACAGAAAATCAAATTTTGGTTATTTTCATGGTTACACCTATATTATTGAAGCCAACGGCGACGGCAAACCCAATACGGCCTCTGCGGACGCTTCAATAAAGGGAGCCGAGGCAAGCTCTGCGGCCTATAACGATTACGTTAATCCGAGTACTGGCGCACTTAGGATTCCTAATCCTAATCGAGAGGCTGCAAAACTGGAATCCTATACGGTCGGTCTGGAAAAGGGCACTGAGGAGGAGCCGCACAAGCTGATCCTGCCGACAACTTTCTTAGATCCCGATAGAAAAAAATCTTCAGATGTTATCCTGGGGCTGAAGCTGTCCAATGCGGAAGCGGATTGGAGGCTCAAGGAGAGCGCCCTTCAAAATGGGGAGAAGTTCGGCAACTGTGCCTGTATTCGCGCAAAGGAAATTATAGACAAACACGGCAGTACATTCGCCGTCGAGGTAATAGACAGCAGCGGCACTGTGCTGGGGACGCACCATTTCAAGATAGACATAGCACCCAGCGACTGCAGTCTGGAATCCCTGTCGGCGCAGGCAGACGGCAAAGACTGTCCGGTAAGCATAAGCGAAAACTCTTGTCTGTACCATGTGGAAAAAGGCACAGCCAAAAGCGTAACCCTGACGGTCAAACCCGTGGAGGGCGCGAAGCTGGAGGTAGACGGCGTGAGCTGTGAAAACGGGGAAGCCGTCATAACGGATTTTCTGCACCCTACCCGCTTTACAGTGACAGCCCAGGACACGGTGACGAAAAAGGATTACTATATCATATACGAGGAAAACGGAAAGAGCCTCTATTTCTCGGTTTCCAACGAAACAAAAGATGATGCCGACAAGCTGCTCGCGGTGTGGAAAAAGCGTCCGGAAAAAGAGAACTTTGGGGGCTATTGGGATGTCTTTGACGCCGCTGCGACAAAGGAAAATGCTTCTGACAGGCCCTTTGACGGTGTGCGCGTAACCGATATCTTCCGAACGGCCAAGGGCAATGCTCAGCAGGCGACTACCTACGCCGCCGCGGTTCTGGAACTCGTGATTTTGGGGGAGAACCCCTACGATTACGGCGGCGTCAATTACGTGGCGAAACTGCAGTCCTATAAGGAGGCTCCGGGGAACTATGGCGCATGGGCCAATAATATATGGACTTTGATCGCCTACCGCGCCGCCGGAATAGAGCCGGAAACGGAGCTGATTCAAAGTGTTAAGAGCCAGGCGATGTCACCGACCTTCAATGTGGATATGCGCGCCTGGGCTTTGGCCGCGGCCTACGATTATATGACGGAGTGGGAAGTGTTCCAGGCCGTGGAGAACCTGCGGAAGACCCAGGTAGCCAATACCGAAAAGCGGGCTTCTTATATACCGGACGAAAAAGAGATCGGGATGTTTATGGAAGATGGCTATCACAGCGTGAACATGCAGACCCATGGCTGCGCCCTGGCGGGCCTGGCCAACGCGGGCGTGGACG
>CAYOWU010000057.1:8152-20530 GCA_964407765.1 uncultured Lachnospiraceae bacterium | reverse complement strand
TTTTATTGCCTGCATCCTTGTTTGGTTACTTTGATGGTTTTCAAACACTCTCTAGGCCGAACTGCCCCGGCTCGCCGCATCGGGCCAGGAACAGAAGACGGGTAAAAGGCGCCCAGGGAATGGATTTTCAAGGCTGGATAGTCAGTTTCCTCTTTTAGCTCCTGATATCGCCAAGAGACGGTAAAGGATGGGAAAAGGAATAAAACAGAAGGACTTCCGTGGAACGCTCCAGCAAGCGCGAGAATATGAAAAATCAGGGGTGTTTAAATCCGCTTAATTTATAAATTAATTATTCGCGAGTAAATTAAGTTAATTTAATATATCGGGCGCGGGAGGGTGTATAAAGGCGCGAATTGTTGCATAATAAATTTATTTGCGCTTTCCAATTGAGGCATGATTTGATATAATAAAAAATAGTAACAGTTCAGCCGGAAGGCTGGACTGTTACAAAAAATGCACAGAGTAAGAGCATTCCATATTGACAGGAAAGCGCTGTGCTGGTATAATCCTACTAAATAAGTATGAATTATATGTAATAATCCTGACAAAAACCTATCGGGCACGATGGTTTTTAAATACAATTTATTTTAAGGAAGGAGTTAACTATGAGGAAGGCAGTTGCGTTAGCGCTGTCCATGGTTCTTGCGCTTGTGGCGTTTGCCGGATGCGGGCAAAAAGAGGGCGGAACAGAAGGACAGACGGCAAAAACAGAGGAAGCAAAGAAGAGTGAGGGCATTTACCGTACTTTGGATGAGATAAAGGAGAGCGGTAAGATTACCATTGGCGTTTTCAGCGATAAGAATCCATTTGGATACGTGGATGAAAACGGCGATTATCAGGGATACGATGTATATTTCGCCCAGCGTTTGGCAAAAGATCTCGGCGTGGAGCTGGAGTATGTGTCCACAGAGCCGGCGAGCCGTGTGGAATATCTGGAGTCAGGGAAGGTTGACGTGATTCTGGCGAACTTCACAGTGACGGAAGAACGTGCCCAATCGGTGGATTTCGCTCTGCCATATATGAAAGTCGCTCTGGGCGTTGTCTCACCGGACGACGCATTGATTGAGAAACCGGAAGATTTAAACGGTAAGAAGCTGATTGTGGCCAAAGGCACCACGGCGGAAACATATTTCACAGAGAATTATCCGGATGTGGAGCTTCTGAAATTCGACCAGTATACAGAAGCTTACAATGCACTGCTGGACGGCAGGGGGGACGCGCTCTCCACAGACAACACGGAAGTTTTGGCGTGGGCTCTTCAGAATGATGGGTTCTCTGTGGGCATTCAGTCTTTGGGCGATCTGGACACCATCGCTCCGGCTGTGTCAAAAGGGAACGATACATTGAAAGACTGGATCAACGAGGAAATCAAGTCACTAGCTGACGAACAGTTCTTCCATGCAGATTACAAAGAGACTTTGGAGCCGGTATATGGAACCGAAGTTGACATTGACAGCCTGGTAGTGGAAGGCGGCGTAGTGGAAGGCGAAGACGCAGGGGCTCCCGAAGAGGAAGAAGATTCTGACAAGGATGACGCGGAAGCGGCGGAGGATAAGGGAAGCATTACAGTGGCCGCTTCTTCCACGCCCCACGCGGAGATTTTGGAAGAGGCCAAAGACATTCTGAAGAAAGCCGGCTGGGATCTGGAAATCACCGTGTTTGACGATTATGTGCAGCCCAACCTGGTGGTGGAAAACGAAGAGTTTAACGCCAACTATTTTCAGCACATTCCATATCTGGATGACTTTAACAAAGAACAGGGCACGCATCTAGTAAATGCGGGCGGCATTCACTATGAGCCTTTCGGAATCTATCCGGGAACCAAGAAATCTCTGGATGAACTGGAAAAAGGCGATGTGGTCGCAGTTCCCAATGACACCACCAACGAAGCGCGGGCGCTGCTTCTTCTGGAAGCCAATGGCGTAATCACATTGAAAGATGGCGCAGGTCTGGCGGCGACTGTAAAGGATATTGAGGATAACCCAAAAGACATTCAGATCCAGGAGCTGGAGGCGGCGCAGGTTTCCAGAGTGAAAGACGAAGTCGCTTTCGTAGTGTTAAATGGAAACTATGCACTGCAGGCGGGATTTTCCGTTGCTAAGGATTCTATTGCTTATGAGACTTCTGATTCAGAGGCTGCAAAGACTTATGTAAATGTGATTGCGGTTAAGGAAGGCAATGAGGACGCAGATGGAATTAAGGCTTTGGTGGATGCGCTGAAGTCCGATGAGATCAAATCATATATCGAAAAGACTTACGATGGGGCGGTTATCCCATTTGAGGAATAAAATAGGATAAGGAATCGGGGGTGCGGCCAATCAGTGCGCAGCATCCCCGATTTCGTAAACGAATGAGAACATTGCGGATCCGTACATAAGGAGTAATGAGATGGAACCGATTATAAAAGTAGAACATTTGAAAAAGGTATTTCAGACTGGCGCGGGGGAAGTGGCCGCCGTGGATGACATTAGTTTTTCCATTGACAAAGGGGACATTTATGGAATTATTGGGCTGTCCGGTGCGGGAAAGAGCACGCTGGTGCGCTGTCTGAATCTGTTGGAGAGGCCTTCTTCGGGAAAGGTGTTCATAGGAAAGAAAAACCTTCCGGATCTTTCAGAGGGAGAGCTGCGCAAGACACGGCAGAAAATAGGAATGATTTTTCAGCATTTTAATTTGCTGATGCAGCGGACAGTGTTGGACAATGTGTGCTTCCCCATGGAAATTGCGGGCGTGAAGAAGAAAGAAGCCAGGAAGCAGGCGATGGAATATCTGAAAACAGTAGGGTTGGAGGAAAAGGCGAAGTCTTATCCTGCGCAGCTGTCCGGCGGTCAGAAGCAGAGGGTGGCCATCGCCCGCGTGCTGGCGGCCAACCCGGAAATTTTGTTATGCGATGAGGCGACCAGCGCGCTGGACCCTCAGACAACCAAGTCAATCCTGTCCCTGTTAAAAGAAATCAATCAGAAATACGGGATTACCATTGTGGTCATCACCCATGAGATGAGCGTTGTGCAGGAAATCTGCAGCCATGTGGCTGTTCTGGATCACGGAAGGCTGGCGGAATCCGGAACGGTGGAAGAATTGTTCCATTCACCGAAGACGGAGGCGGCCAGAAAGCTGATCCTGAACGCGGGCAGTCAGATTAAGCAAATGCATGGAAAGAGATTGATCCGGATTACATTTTCCGGGCAGTCTTCCTTCGAGCCGGTAATCGGAAATGTTGTCCTCTTATATAAAACGCCGCTGAATATTTTATACGCAGACACAAAGAATCTGAATGGGAAGGCGGAAGGGGAGATGATCCTGCAGCTGCCGGAGGACACAAAGACGGCGGATAAAATGATTGAATATTTCCGGCAGGAAAAACTGGGTGTGGAGGAATTGGAAGATGTGGGATAGTGAAATGATTACCATGCTGGTGGACGGGACGGTGGACACCTTATACATGACCTTGATGTCTACGCTGTTCGGCTATATTTTGGGATTGCCCATGGGGATTTTGCTGACAATTACGGACAAAGAAGGCATTCGCCCCAATGCTTTTCTCTATAAAATTTTGGACTTCATCGCAAATCTTGTGAGGAGCATTCCATTCTTGATTCTGTTGATCCTGGTGATACCAGTGACAAAAGCGATTGTGGGGAAAAGCTATGGACCCAGCGCCACGGTGGTGCCCCTGGTGATTGCGGCGGCTCCTTTTATTGCCCGAATGGTGGAATCCTCGCTGAAAGAGGTGGATCATGGCGTGATTGAAGCGGCCTTGAGCATGGGAGCCGGGACGGCTTCTATTATATGGAAAGTGCTGCTGGCGGAGGCGCGCACCTCTTTGCTGGTGGGCGTTACCATTGCCATCGGAACTATTCTGGGATATTCCGCCATGGCCGGCGTTGTGGGCGGCGGCGGCCTGGGAGACATTGCCATTCGCTATGGCTATTACCGTTACCAGACGGATGTTATGATTGTAACCATTGTTATTTTGGTGGCTTTGGTGCAGCTTCTGCAGGGATTGGGCATGATGCTGTCCAAACGGATGGACAAGCGCCGGGCATGAAAAAGAATAAATTTTGCAGGCAAGAATCCTGGTTGGCAGGATTCTTTTGCATGCAGCGGCATCTTTTTTGACGCCGCGCTCCTTATTGCATATCGCTTAGAATCTTCATAATCTCATAGTCGGCTTCTGAAATCTGAGGCATTTTTTCCATGAAAACAGGCTCCTTGTATTACGTTTGTAGTAATTATAGAATAAAAAAATCAAGAAATATATTGACAAAAATATGGGTTTATTGCATTATATTAAATACTACATATGTAGGATATAGGAGGGGAGCCATGAAAAAAGGGAAAAAGTCAGCGGCATCACTGTTATTATGGATGTTTCTCGGTATAGCTTTGGGGCTTGGGGCGTTCTTTTTAATCTCGGGGACAGCCATGGGAAAAGGGCCGGAGAAAATTCTGACGGAATATATGGCATGCATTTCGCAGAAAAAGTATAAGGAAATGTATGGGATGATTGATAGGGAAGCTTCCGGCAATATAGAGGAGGCGGCGTTTATAGAGAGGAACGCCAACATTTATGAAGGCATTGAGGCGAAAAATATACAGGTGGATATCCTGGAGGCGGATGACAGAAATGGAGAGCTTACATATAGTTGTGCGTTTGACACGCTGGCGGGGACGGTTCAGTTTGAGAATCGGGCGTATTTTGTAAAGAAGGATTTCCGCTATAAGCTGGTCTGGGAGGACTCCATGATTTTTCCGGAGCTTGGATCACAGGATAAGGTGCAGGCGTTTGTCCAGGAGGCGAAGCGGGGAGAGATACTGGATCGGAATGGAATGCTCCTGGCCGGTGAGGGGACGGCTTCCTTAGTAGGGCTGGTTCCTGCAAAAATGGAAAATTCTCAGGATTCGGCAAGGCGGCTTTGCGCACTGCTGGGAATGGGCGAGGAGGATATTTTGTCAAAGCTTTCCGCCCAGTGGGTGAAGGAGGATTCTTTTGTTCCGATTAAAACTATACCAAAAGTGGGAGAATTGGATTTGCTGACGGTAAATGCCGATGGGAGCGCGGCGGAGGAACAGCGCAGGCAGGAGGAGCTTTTGGAGATTCCCGGCGTGATGATTACGGATACGCCGGTGCGGACATACCCCCTTGAAGAGGCGGCAGCGCATCTGATCGGCTATGTCCAGGCGGTTACTGCGGAAGATTTGGAAGAACATGCGGGGGAGGGGTACGCGGCCAACAGCGTCATCGGAAGGAGCGGGATGGAAGGGCTGTTTGAAAAGGAACTGAAGGGAAAAGACGGCTGCCAGATAGTGATTTTATCTCCGGACGGCAGTGAAAAGAAAGTAATCGCCCAAAGTCCTGCGGAAGACGGAAAGACGGTTCGTCTCACCATTGACGGAAATCTGCAGCGCATTTTATACGAGCGTTTCAGGGAGGACAAAAGCTGCTCGGTCGCTTTGCATCCATATTCCGGGGAGACGCTGGCGCTGGTCAGCACGCCTTCTTATGATAATAACGATTTTATTTTAGGCATGTCGGGGGAAACGTGGGATTCTTTAAACCAGGATGAGAAAAGACCGTTGTATAATCGGTTTCGGCAGGCGTGGTGCCCCGGCTCCACATTGAAGCCTATTGTCGCGGCCATCGGGCTGGACGCGGGGGCGATTGATCCTCTGGAAGATTATGGGAACGAAGGGCTTAGCTGGCAGAAAGACGACTCCTGGGGCAGTTATTATGTGACGACGCTTCACGCGTACGATCCGGTTACCATGGAAAACGCGATTATGTATTCGGATAACATATATTTTGCCAAAGCGGCATTGAAGATTGGGGCAGAAAGGCTTGCGCAGTCTTTGAAGAATCTCGGTTTCGACAGCCAGATGCCTTATGAAATTCAGATGCCCATTTCACAATATTCCAACACGGATCGTATAGAATCAGAGGTTCAGCTGGCGGACAGCGGCTATGGACAGGGACAGATTCTGGTGAATCCGCTGCACCTGGCGGCTTTATATACTGCGTTTTGCAATGGCGGAAATGCGCTTCGCCCCTATCTTGTCTATCGGGAGGAAAAAACGCCAAAAGTGTGGATTCCCCAGGCTTTTTCCAGTGAGTCGACAGGCAAAGCGCTGCATGCAATGGATCGAGTAATCAATGACGCGCAGGGCACCGGATATAAGGCGCACAGGGATGATGTGCCGTTGGCCGGAAAGACGGGCACGGCGGAAATCAAAGAGTCCATAGAGGATACAGAAGGTACGGAATTGGGATGGTTTGCCGTATTTACGACAGACCCGTCTGTGGAAAAACCGATTTTGCTGGTAAGCATGGCAGAGGATGTGAAGGAGATCGGCGGCAGCGGTTATGTCGTTGAGAAAGATAAAGCGGCGTTGGAGGAATATTGGAAAAAATGAAGAAAACGTTTTTGAAATTTTGCGCAGGCGTTCTTTTAGGCGCAGCGCTTTTGGCAGGGTGTTCAGCGGGGAAATCCGGGCAGAGAGCCGAAGGCAGCGGCGCTGCATCAGGCGGGAGCGAATGGACGGATGCGCAAAAAGATGTCCCGGACATTTCGGAAAACGCATCGGATTATAAAGTGAAAAGCGTTCCGATGAGCGAGGAAGAGCAGCGGGAAACGGCCCAAAAGCTGATGGCTATGGCGAAAATATGTCAGCCGGTTTACAGCAAGGCCGACAAAGGCGGCGGTCTCAACGTGGTTTTGGAAGAGACTGCAGTCCATGAGATGGCTGACGCCGCAGCGGCGCAGGGATTTGCGGTTACCTGTAAAGGGCATGACTATAATATGCGAAATTACGAAGAGGTGCACGAAAACTTGGAAAAAGCCCGGGCGGGGGAGGATGCAGAAACGGAGATTTATGTTGTGGACGCTGACGGAATTTTCAGATATTACGGTTTTCAATGGGAAGGCAAAGAACTGACCATTACATCTGCGGGAGCGGCCATTGAGGAAGCGAAGGGAACGGTCATACAGCAGATGGAGAAAATACAGCCATATGCTTGGGAATATACAAGCAAAGGGTGGCTGATCTGGGAAAAAGCTCTGTCCAGGAATCATGAGATGGATATGCACGTTTTTTTCCGGATTTTGCCCCTGGACGAAAGGTGCAGAGAATTGACAAATAAATGCATAGCTCCTGTGGGGTATGTAAAAAATAATCTGTTCCTGACGGATTGGGATTCGGAAAATATGCAGGAGATTGTCTTTAACGATTTGTTCGACTCTTTGTATGCCATGGAAAAAGGAATCGCGCCGAAAGCGGATGATTATCCGGAAGGCATTCCCAAGGAGGAATTTGAGAGTCTTATGCTTTCATATTTTGATATGACAGCAGAGCGGCTGGAGGAATATGGGAGTTATGATCGTGAGAAGGGCGTTTATCCCTGGAATGCGGCCGGCCCCAGGAATCGCATGCAGCGCACCAGGCCTTTTCCGGAAGCGGTACAGTGTGTGGACAACGGCGATGGCGTCATATCCCTCCATGTGGAAGCGATTTTTATGGAAATAGGAAAAGACTGCGCGTTCAGCCATATTGTGACCATGCGGGAAGAGGATGGAAAATGGATATATCTGGGAAATAAAATTGACTGGGAAAATTCTTATACTATTCCGTCGTATAAGGCAAGAAAGGATTATGCGCCGTATCCGTTTTAGACGGGGCGGATTGTGGGCAATTCTGGAAAAATATAGTTGAAAGCATTTCTGTTAAAGAATATAATGGGAGAGAAGAAATAGCAGAGTCAAAAATAAGCCGTGAAAGGAGTTTCTTTTATGAAAATTTTGGTATTAGGAGGAGCGGGTTATATTGGTTCCCATACGGTATACGAGCTGGTTGACAATGGAGATGAAGTTATCATCTTTGATAATCTGGAGACGGGCCATAGGGAAGCCGTGCACCCCAAAGCCAAGTTTTACCAAGGGGATTTGCGCAACCGGGAGGATGTGGACAGGGTGTTGGACCAGGAGCAGGGGATTGACGCGGTCATCCACTTTGCAGCTAATTCCCTAGTGGGAGAGAGCATGGCAAATCCCCTGAAATATTACGACAATAACCTGTGCGGGACAAAGGTGTTGTTGGAATCCATGGTAGCTCACAGGTTGGACAAGATTGTGTTTTCTTCCACGGCGGCTACCTATGGGGAGCCGAAGAGCATTCCCATTAAAGAAACGGATCCCACAGAGCCCACCAATACTTACGGCGAGACAAAGCTGGCGATGGAGAAGATGTTTAAGTGGACGGGGAAAGCCCATGGCTTGCGCTACGTTTCTCTTCGGTATTTCAATGCCTGCGGCGCCCATGTAAGCGGAGCGATCGGAGAGGACCATCATCCGGAAACGCATTTGATCCCGTTGATTCTTCAGGTTCCCGGCGGCAAACGGCAGGCAATCTCCATATTTGGGAATGATTATCCCACAAAAGACGGGACATGCGTGCGGGATTATATTCACGTGACGGATCTTGCCCAGGCGCATATTTTGGCGGTGAAATATCTGATAAACGGCGGCGAAAGCGATATTTTCAATCTGGGAAACGGCGTGGGATTTACGGTAAATGAAGTGGTTCAGGCAGCCAGGAATGTCACGGGCAATCCCATTAAGGCGGTTGTGGAAGGCAGAAGAGCGGGAGATCCGGGCACATTGATTGCGTCCAGTGAAAAGGCAAAAGAAATTCTGGGATGGAAACCGCAGTTTGCGGATCTGGAGCAGATTATCGGCTCTGCCTGGAAGTGGCACAGCAGTCATCCCAACGGTTACGGGGAGGGGGCAGATAAATGAGAAAAGAACAACTGCTGGAGAATTTTACGAAAATATATGGCGGCGGTGGAGAAATTCGGTGTTTTTTTGCGCCGGGCCGCGTGAATCTGATTGGGGAGCATACGGATTATAACGGGGGACATGTTTTTCCCTGCGCTTTAACCATTGGAACGTACGGCGCCATTCGGAAAAGGGAGGACAGCCGGATGCGTTTCTACTCCATGAATTTTGAAAAAATGGGTGTGCTGGAATCGGATTTGTCTCAGCTTGAACCTGCGAAAGAAGCGGGATGGAGTGATTATCCCAAAGGAGTGGTTTGGGCATTTGAAAAGAAAGGCTGCCCGATTCCAAAGGGATTTGATTTTCTGGTGTACGGCAATATTCCGGCGGGTTCCGGCCTCTCCTCATCGGCGTCCCTGGAAGTGCTCACGGGTCTGATGTTAAAGGAACTTTATGGGTTTGATCAGCTTTCCATGTCAGACATTGCTCAGATTGGACAGTATTCAGAGAATAATTTCAATGGGATGAACTGTGGAATTATGGATCAGTTCGCCAGCGCGATGGGGAAGAAGGATCATGCGATTTTCCTGGATACGTCCACTTTGCAGTATACGTATGCGCCTGTGAAACTGGATCGTGCGAAGATTGTGATTACGAACAGTAAAGTAAAGCACAGCTTGGTGGATTCCAAATATAATGAGCGCAGAAAGCAGTGTGAGGAGGCGTTAAAGGACCTGAAAAAAGTGGCGGATATTTCCCATATTCAGGCATTGGGTGAGCTGGATCGGGAGGCTTTTGCAAAATATGAAATGGCGATTGAAGATCCCATATGCAGGATGCGCGCCAGACATGCCGTATGTGAAAATCAGCGGACCATAGAGGCTGTCCATGCGCTGCAGGCCGGGAATCTGAAGGAATTTGGCAAGCTGATGAATGCGTCCCATGTATCTTTGCGGGACGAATACCAGGTTTCCTGTCCGGAAATTGATATTTTGGTAAATTTGGCCTGGGAAACGCCGGGCGTGCTGGGTTCCAGAATTACGGGAGGCGGTTTCGGCGGCTGCACTGTCAGCATTGTGGAAGAGGATGCAGTGGATATGTATCAGAGTATGGCAGGGGAGTCTTATGAGAAACAAGTGGGCCACAGAGCGGAATTTTATGTAGTGGATATAGGAGACGGAGCATATGCCTTATAAATATATAAAAGAATTGGTGGAATACGGGATTCAAAAAGAGCTGATGGGAGAAGAGGACAGAATTTATGTGACGAACTTGCTTCTGGATCAGCTGGGACTGGATGAATATCAAGAGCCGGAGGATGTGGACGCGGATGCCCAGTTAGAGGAAATATTAAAGGGGCTTCTTGATTATGCCTGTGAAAAGGGAATGATTGAAAATTCCGTGGTTCATCGTGATTTATGGGATGCCCGGCTTATGAATTGTCTGCTGCCCAGACCCAGCCAGGTGATCGCCAAATTTGAACGCCTTTATAAAGAAAGTCCGAAAAGGGCCACCGATTTCTTTTATGCATTCAGCCAGGATTCCGATTATATTCGCAGATACCGGATTCAAAAAGATATGAAGTGGACAGTGGACAGTTCGTATGGAAAGATAGACATTACCATCAATCTGTCCAAGCCTGAGAAAGATCCCAAGGCCATTGCGGCGGCAAAGCTGGCCAAACCGAGCGGCTATCCGAAATGTCTGCTTTGTAAAGAAAATGAGGGGTACGCGGGGACGCTCACCCATCCGGCAAGGGAGAATCACCGGATTATTCCGCTGACCATAGACGGCAGCCGGTGGGGATTTCAGTATTCCCCGTATGTGTATTACAATGAGCACTGTATTGTGTTCAATGGGGAACACACGCCTATGAAGGTGAACCGGGCCACTTTTTGTAAATTGTTTGATTTTGTGAAATGGGCGCCTCATTACTTTATCGGCTCCAATGCAGATTTGCCCATTGTGGGAGGCTCTATTTTAAGTCATGACCATTTCCAGGGTGGAAATTATCAATTCGCCATGGCAAAGGCTCCTATAGAGGAACATGTAAAGATCTCCCGGTTTGAAGATGTAGAAGCGGGTATTTTAAAATGGCCTATGTCTGTGATCCGTTTGCGCTGCCAGGACAGTGAGCGGCTGATTGAGCTGGGCAATTATATTTTGCAGTGCTGGCGCGCCTATAGCGATGAGGAGGCGTTTATTTTGGCAAAGACAAAGGATGGTCTTCATAATACGATAACGCCCATTGCGCGGAAAGTGGGAGATGTATACGAACTGGATTTGGCTCTGCGCAATAACATTACCACAGAAGAACACCCGCTGGGCGTGTACCATCCCCACAAAGAATTGCATCACATTAAGAAAGAGAATATTGGTCTAATAGAAGTTATGGGTTTGGCGGTGCTTCCGGCGCGCTTAAAGACAGAGATGGAAGGCGTGGCGGACAGTATTTTGAGCGGCAGGGACCTTCGCGGAGATAAAGAATTGGCAAAGCATGCAGACTGGGTGGAAGGATTTCTGCCGAATTATTCGAGCATTCATGAGGGAAATGTGATGAATATTTTGCAGGAAGAGATTGGAAAGGTATTTGTGCGTGTTTTGGAAGATGCGGGAGTGTATAAGAACACTTTGGAAGGAAGAAAAGCTTTTCACAGATTTATAGACAGCCTGTAAGCGTCTGAAAATCAGGTCATGGATGATTGCGCTGCGGCGGACAAAAAGACGCTCCGCCGCAGGCCGAAAATCCGCTCGTTATTCGGCGGCTTCTTTGGCATGGCTTACCAGGATTTCGCGTATGCCGGGATATTCGCCCAATCCCTTCATGCATGGCTCCACCTGGAAACCGGCGTTTTTAAACTGGGAATACCAGGAGTCCGGATCATCCCCGGCCATATCGTTGCGGGCGTGGTCGCCGGCCACGATCATAAATGGCGCCAAGTGCACTTTTTTTGGATGGAAGCTCTGAATTTTTTTGATGATTGTTTCCATGGAAGGATAAGCTTCCACAGTGCCCATGAAGAAATTGGAATAGCCCATATCTTTCATGGTGTAATCCAGCGCGGCATAGATGGCATTGGCATGGTGGGTTGTGCCGTGTCCCATCAGAACCAGCGCGTGATCTTCCGGGAGATGCTTAAATTCTTCGTGAATGGCTTTGATCACCTGGCGGTTGTCTTCTTCTGTGGTTAATAGAGCGTCGCCAAAAGAGATAGACTGGAATTTATCTTTGAAAGCCAGCGCGTCCTCTTTCATTAGATCGTTTTCAATGCCGTTGATTACATGGGTAGGCTGAACGATTACATTTTGGATGCCGTCTTTTTCCATTTCGGCCATGGCTTCGGTTACGGTGTTGATATGGATATTATCTCTGGTTTTTAATTTTTTCAGAATCATTTTACTGGTCCAGGCGCGATAAATCCTGTGATCGGGAAAAGCCTGGGCGATGGATGATTCGATGGCGTCGATGGTTACTTTTCTGGTTTCCTCGTAGCTGGTTCCAAAGCTGACAACCAAAACGGCGTTCTTTTTATTTTCAGACATTGTGCGCTTGTTCCTCCTTGTTGTAAAAATCGTATAGTTTTTATCAATATTTAACTACATGTTTTCG
>CAYOWU010000057.1:0-8142 GCA_964407765.1 uncultured Lachnospiraceae bacterium | reverse complement strand
TATAGCTTTCCAATGTATGCAGGTTCCTGGGAAGAGGGAGTGAAGAGTCTAAAATGCCTTTTTTGCAAAGGCTTTCAAATAGCTGCAATACTGCGGGCTGTTCCAGATTCGTCTGGGCCAGGGCTTCTTTATCGGTGAACACCTCCAATGGGCTGCCATGCATCAGCGCCTGTCCTTTGTGCAGGAGCACGATCTCGTCGGCCCATTCCCAAGCATAGTTTACATCGTGGGTGGACATCAGAACGGTAATGCCATCCTCAGTCAGTTGGTCGACAATTTTATTTACCATTATGGTATGTTTTGGGTCCAGTGCGGCGGCCGGTTCATCCAAAATAATGATATCTGGGTGCATGACCAGAATATCCGCAATGGACACCTGTTTCTTCTGGCCTCCGCTCAATGCATGGGTGGGTTTGTGGCGAAAAGGCGTAATCTCCAGCTTCTCAATGACCTGTTCCACCTCTTGGCGCGCCTCTTCCACAGAGACGCCCAGATTTAGAATCCCAAAGGAAATCTCCTGGTAAACGCTGGCGGAAAAAAGTTGGTTGTCTGGGTCCTGAAAAATAATGCCCACTTTGCTGCGCAGCTTAAGCAATCCTTTTCTGGAATAATCGTAAGGCTCTCCGCAATAATATAAAGTTCCTTTGCTCGGACGGTGTATTCCGTTGCAGCACAGAAAAAATGTGGATTTCCCGGAACCGTTTGCGCCCATGAAGGCCACTTTTTTCCCGCGGAAGATTTCCAGGGAAAAATTGTTAAGGGAGTGGCTATTTTCGTTATCGTACGAAAAATATAGGTTCTCTGCTTTTAAAATCGGGGTTGTATTCATCTTAATTTACTCCAAATCGTAAAGATTAGAAGCAGACCTTCAAAAAGCGCGATCCAGAAAATCTCCTTGGATTTTGGCGGATATTGTTCATCCAGCACTTTCAGTCTGCCGTCGTAACAACGGGCTTCCATGGAATCGTATAAGGCGCCGGATTTTGCCATAGCCCGAATCAGCAGTACAGAAGCCATCGCGCCAAATGATTTCATGGATGTTTTAAAATCACGGTTTCCCAGACGGGAATCCTGGGATGTGGAGATGGAAAAGGAAATATCAAGCAGCAGGAAAATATACCGGTAAATTAGAAGCATAAGCTCTACCAGCATGTCCGGACAGTGTATTTTCTTCAGCACGGACAGAATGTCGGTCATGGGCGTGTTAAAAGATAAAAAATACAAGCAGGATACGCTGGCCAGCGCGGTCAGGATCATCTGCACCCCTTTGTAAAGGGAGGCATAGCTGCCTGTAAGGTAATAATCTCCTATCTGAAAAGCGAATGCGTCCAGAGGCGTATGTGAGATATTGACGATCACAGCCAGGGTGCTGATAATCAAAAACGCCAAGGGGATCATCATATAGCGCCGGTACCGGTAAAACGGAATTTTGCCTTTTCGGACGGTTAAGATCCCGTTCACTGCCAGGACCAAAAGCGCCATTGCCAGAGAGCGGCTGACTACGCAAAAGAGCAAAGTCAGCACGCTGTATGTAAATTTCTCCATGGCATTGGCGTATCGGAGCCTGGAGTAGTAACAGAGCATGTCAATGGTGATCATTGTGCAAGCTTTCCTGTTTTTTGCGTTCTACGAAGCGGCCCATGAAAAATGCGATGACGCCAACTCCGATTCCTGTCTGCAGGCAGAAAATCAGGCTCTCCACTTCGCCTGGAAGCTCTCCGCCCAGCATAGATTCCAGAACAGGGGTAAACCAGGGTGTATAGGCTTCCCCGGAAACTTCTTCCACCATAACGCTCCCAGCGTCGTCCGACCCGCCAAATTCAGCTCCCTTTTTCAGAAACAGCGGGACAATGGCAAGTAAGACCACAAGCGCCAGCAAAATGACAACAATACCTGTATTTTTCTTTTTTGTTCCCATAGATTAGCGTACCTCCTGTTCTTTGATAAATCCGATGGATTTTAATTCCGGCATAGCATATGTTTCCAAGCCAATCACGATGATAACGGTCAGAAGGCCTTCGATGACTGCCAGCGGAAGCTGCGTAGGAGCGAAAACGCCCAGGAACTTCACGATGGAAGCGGCGACTCCGCCGGATTCGGAGGGGTAGGCCATGGCTAACTGAACGCTGGTTACGCAGTAAGTGAACAGATCACCCAGCATAGCGGCAAGGAAGATTCCTACTTTGCGGTTGAGCTTTAATTTTTGGCAAATCTGGTAAATGGCAAAGGCCAAAAACGGTCCGGCGATTGCCATGGAAAAAGTGTTGGCGCCCAGCGTGGTAAGCCCTCCGTGGGCCAGCAGAATTGCCTGGAACAAAAGCACGATGATCCCCAAAATGCTTACTGCGGACGGGCTGAATAAAATAGCTCCCAGTCCGGTGCCCGTCATATGTGAGCAGCTACCGGTTACGGAAGGAATTTTCAGGGAGGAAATTACGAAAATAAATGCCCCGGACATGGCCAGGATGGTCAGGGCCCTCCGATTTTCTCTCAGCTTGTTCCGAATGGAGAAAAAACCTGCAGCCAAAAATGGGATGCACAGCACGCCCCATACAACGCAGAAACTTGCAGGCAGGTAGCCTTCCATAATGTGCATGGCGTTGGCGATGGGCGTAATTCCCAGACTTAAAGCGAAAATGGCGCAGGCAGTGACAATTTTTCTTTGGCGTTTTGACATAACAACTTCCTCACTTTCCGAATTGTTTTAGGATTTCCTTAGCCAAAGCAGCCGCTTTATGCGGCGACTTTCTGGTATGAAAGAAAAAAGCCGCCTCACAGGTTAAATGTGGGCAGCCAAAGACGTGTTATTCGTCACAAAACGTGATTTTTACACGAGCGCTCGCCAATTCGATATTTGCGCAGGCAATATCAATAAGGCTTGCATACCAGGCTATCGTTCGTAACCTTGTGTATTGGTTCATATGCGGCAGGTCTTCTGACTTCGGGGTATATGGCATCTCCGTTTTTTTGTTGCGGCTGGATGTTTCGGAGAATACGCGCGTTCGGCCTTTCCTTCCCAGTTTTTCAACCAGTGGTTTCACAGGCGGAACTTTATCCCTTACAGCGGCGTGACCGTGCAAGACTTACACTTGCTTCCCTTTTTCCAGAATGATGCGTGAAAGGAGTCATGGTTTATATTTTAAGACAATGACAATTTTTCACAATTATCAGACTGGAAACCGACATATATTTGGATAAATTTATTTTACCAGCAGTGATAATTTTTGTCAATATAATTGACAAAAAAAGCAGGGATGCTTATTATGAATGTATGATGCCGATTTAGAGCCTGTTTTTGCAGTAAGTTGTAAAAACGGGGACAAAAGAAAAGCAGGAGGAAGCGTAAAAGTGAGTATTTCTATGATCGGAATTGACCATAATAAGGCGTCTGTGGACGTGCGGGCGCAGTTTTCTTTTACCAAGAAAAACGCAGGAGACGCGATGCAGGCCATTAAAGAGTTGGAAGGAGTCCATGGATGCGTTATTCTTTCCACTTGTAACCGAATGGAGGTCTGGGCAAGCGTGGAGGAAGACTGGGATGGCTCTTTGTTTGAGAGCCTGTGCGCCATCAAGCAGGTGTCCGGGGAATCTTACCGGGAGTATTTTGTGGTTCGTCATGACCGGGAAGCGGTGGAGCATTTGTTTTATCTGACCAGCGGCCTGAAATCTCAGATTCTCGGGGAGGATCAGATATTGACCCAGGTGAAGGACGCGCTGACCCTGGCAAGGGACGCGTTCAGTACGGACAGTGTGCTGGAAGTGCTGTTTCGCATGGCGGTCACTGCGGGCAAGCGGATTAAGACGGAAGTGGCATTTCACCGGGCCAATCCGTCGGTGATTCACCAGGCGATTCGCGTGCTGAGCCGCCAGGGCTTTGAGGTGGCCGGGAAAAAATGCATGGTAATCGGAAATGGCGAGATGGGTAAGATGGCGGCCCAGACGCTTAGGCAGGCGGGGGCGGACGTGACGGTGACCATTCGTCAGTACCGCAGCGGCATGGTGAATATTCCCCAGGGCTGCCAGCGAATCGATTACGGCCGCCGGATGGAATTGCTGCCTCAGTGTGATCTGGCGGTCAGCGCTACGGCCAGCCCAAATCTTACGCTGCGGGAAGAACTTTTTCAGGGATTGAAGCTGGACAAGCCGTTGATTCTGATCGACTTGGCGGTGCCCAGAGACATAGAGCCCAGCTTGGGCCAGAGAGAGGGCATTACCCTTTACGATATGGACAGTTTTCGGGACAGCGAGGCTTTGCCGGAGATGGAGGAGAGCCTTCGGCAGTCCGAATCCATTGTGAAAGAGCAGATGGACGAGTTCTATCAATGGCTGGAGGGACGGGACGTTATCCCGCGGATACAGGAGATCCAGACGGAAGCCGTCCATGACCTGGAGCTGCGGATTCACAAGATTTTGCAGAAGACGCCCATGGAAGAAAAAGATCGGGAAAAGCTCCAGCGCACCATAGAAACGGCGGCTGGGAAAGTGGTGAACAAGTTGATTTTTGGCCTGCGGGACAGTCTGGAAAAAGACGCGTTTTTGGAGTGCGTGGCCGGATTGGAAAAGGTGTACGAGGATGCGTGAGGAACGAATACACAGATGGTTTCCGTTGTTTTTGGATTTGGCCGGATGGCGTATTCTGGTGGTGGGCGGCGGCAAAATTGCTAGGCGCCGCATACAGACCCTGTTGGAGTTTGAGCCGGGGCATATCCGGGTGGTCGCCAAGGAAATCAGCCGCGATCTGCGCAAAATGCAGGATTTGGAGAACGTGGAAATCTGTGAGCGCGAATATTGCGCGGGGGATTTGGATGGCTGTCAGATGGCGCTGGCGGCCACCGATGATTCGGATTTAAATCAACGGATAGGGGAAGAGTGCAGGGAGCGCGGGATATTGGCAAATGTGGCCAGTGACCGTAAGCTGTGTGGCTTTCATTTTCCGGGCGTTGCCACAAGCGGACCGATTACGGTGGGAATCAATGCGGCGGGGCTTGACCATCGTCTGGCCAAAGATACCCGGGAGAAGATACAGAAACTTTTGGATGGAGGGAATCAAATGCAGGACAAAAAACGGGTGATCATAGGGAGCAGGGAGAGCAAGCTGGCGGTTGTGCAAAGCGAAATGGTGGCGGATTATCTGCGGGAGCGGTATCCGGACTGGGACGTGCAGCTTCTGACCATGAAGACCACCGGAGACATTATACTGGACCGCACGCTGGATCAAATCGGTGGAAAGGGCCTGTTCGTCAAGGAGCTGGACAAAGCGCTGGCGGATAGGCGCAGCGATCTGTCGGTACATAGTCTGAAGGACATGCCTATGGAAGTTTCGGACGAGCTGCCGCTGATTGCTTTTTCCAGGAGGGAGGATCCGCGGGACGCGTTGGTCTTGCCCAAAGGCTGTAAAGAGCTGGAAAAAGGAAAGCCCATCGGCTGTTCCAGTCTGCGCCGGCAGCTGCAGCTGTCCAAACTGTTTCCCGACAATCCCTGTGAAAATGTGCGGGGAAATGTGCTGACCCGGTTGGATAAGCTGGACAGAGGGGATTACGGCGCGCTGGTGTTGGCCAGCGCCGGCTTAAAGCGACTGGGGTTGGAGGAGCGCATCAGCCGACGGTTTGATCCGGAGGAAATGATCCCGGCGGCGGGCCAGGGAATACTGGCTATACAGGGCCGGGCTGGGGAGGATTATTCCTATCTGGAGGATTACGACTGCCGGGAGGGACGGTATGCGGCGCTGGCGGAGCGGGCCTATGTTCGTGAGCTGGACGGCGGCTGCACGTCTCCGGTGGCCGCCCATGCCAGAATTAAAAATGATTGGATGCGTATCAAATGTCTGTATTACAAAGAATCCAACGGGGAATGGCACACAGGCCGGGCGGAAGGGCCTGTAGAGGAGGCGGAAGCGCTGGGCCAGAACCTGGCCAAAGAAATGAGGGATAGATACGGCGTTTAATTTCAGGCGGGAAAGAATCCCGCCTATGTAAATGTTTGTTCTATTTGCGCAGCAATCCGCAGACCAGCACGAAATGGTGGGGAAGCTTGCCTTCTTCGATCCATTCCAGCTCGATGCTCATAAGCTTGCTGATGGTCATGCCCACATTTCCGCCTAGGGATTCCAGCGAGTAGCGCATTTTATCCGGATAGCGGCAGGGCTTGTTTTCCTTGCGGGCGCATTCCCCGGAACACAGGATGCAGGAGCCGGCGGACAGGCTGACGCTGCCGGGGACTTCCTGTTCGCGCGCCAGCAGTTCTTCGGACAGCTCCCGCTTAATTTTTTTCACAGAAGATTCTGTGATGCGCAGGATTTCATCCTCCGGAAATTCTTTTCCCGCGTAGTCTTCATCGAAAATGATTTTCACGGCGGTCAGCTCAAGAGTGTTATATTTTTTCCAGTATTCGATCACATCGAAATCATAAGAGGGACAGGACCATTTGCCGTCGTAATGGGGACAGGCTTTGCAGCATTTCAGAAATGTGTCCACATCCACATATTTTTCCAGGTATTCTTCCACGGAAACTGCGGCCTCGAATCGTTTTGTCGTATACAAAGTAAATGCCTCCTTTTAGAAATTGTTTGAAATATTTTACTATAGAAAAGGATGGCTGTCAAAATTTTTCGATAATTTGGAAGAATGCGTTATTTTAGGGAAAATATGGATAAAGTAACGATTGACAGGTCTATTCCAATGATGATAGACTGTTTTTAGGAATAGCAAAGATTGGAGGACAGACGAATGGGTTTTTTAACAGGTAAGACAGCAATTATCACAGGCGCCGGCAAGGCGGTGCTGAGCAACGGCAGATGTGGTTCCATCGGTTACGGAATTGCCACCGCTTACGCCAAAGAAGGGGCGAATCTGGTGATCACAGGCCGGAATATGCAGAAACTGGAAAACGCCAAGGAGGATCTGGAGAAGCTTTATGGCGTCAAGGTTCTGATTTTGCAGGCGGACGTGAATGAAGGGGCGGATAACGAAGCCGTTGTGGAAGGCGTGGTGAAAAAGACCATCGAAACTTTTGGGGACATTCACGTTCTGATTAACAATGCGCAGGCGTCCGCGTCCGGCGTGGCCCTGGCGGATCATACCACGGAGCAGTTTAATCTGGCGCTTTATTCCGGTTTGTACGCCACGTTCTATTACATGAAGGCGTGCTATCCGCATCTGGCCAAGACAAAAGGCTCTGTGATTAACTTCGCGTCCGGCGCAGGACTTTTCGGAAATTACGGTCAGTGCGCGTATGCGGCGGCCAAGGAAGGCATCCGCGGGCTCACCCGTGTGGCGGCTACCGAGTGGGGAAAAGACGGCATCAACGTGAATATTGTCTGCCCGCTGGCATGGACGGCCCAGCTGGAGAACTTTGAGAAAGCGTATCCGGACGCGTTCAAGCAGAACGTGCACATGCCGCCAATGGGGCATTACGGCGACGCGGAGGAAGAGATTGGCCGCGTATGCGTACAGCTGGCGTCTCCGGACTTTAAATTCATGACAGGGGAGACGATTACTCTGGAAGGTGGTCTGGGGCAGAGGCCATAAAAGTGAGATTTGCGCGTCTTTTTGAAAATATGCCGGGAAACCGTCCTTGTTGGCGCAGGGACGGTTTTTCATTTCTTCTGCGTTTCAACGCCCTATGAGAGTGTTCTGGAAATCCAAGCCGCAAAGGCTGGGCTGCCGGCGCGGGGTACGGGGAGAAAATCCTGAATATTCTGGCCCGGATTTTGAATAAGGAAGGGGGCCGGATACATGTTTGAAATGAAAACGGTGCAAAAAGGGCAACCATGTGCTGCTGGTGCAGGAAATCCTGCGGGCGCGTGGATCTAAGGAAAAAACGGCGCAGGAGTTAAATCTGGACAAGGACTGCGGAGCGAACGCTGTGTGTGTCATTAAGCGGCGACAGAAGGCGCTAAAATCTCATTTTTTATCCTGTGGGGAAGAGTGTATATTTAATCGTAAAGCTTTATTTATGTAGTGTTTTGTCATAAAAATTAAAGAAGCCCGGTTTCCCAGACTTCTTGTGAATGGAGCATACGGGATTCGAACCCGTGGCCTCCACAATGCGAATGTGGCGCGCTCCCAACTGCGCTAATGCCCCAAGAAATGGAAGCAATGGGGCTCGAACCCATGACCTCTCGCGTGTGAGGCGAACGCTCAT
>CAYOWU010000056.1:0-21375 GCA_964407765.1 uncultured Lachnospiraceae bacterium | reverse complement strand
TTCCGTGGAGGCCGCAGCAGGGCAAGGTGGCGCGGCTGATCTGTGACGTTTACCGGCCGGGCGGAGAGCCCTTCGAGGGGGATCCGCGGTATATTCTGAAAAAAGCTCTGTCCCGGGCGGAGAAAATGGGCTATACATTCCAGGTGGGGCCGGCCTGTGAGTTCTTCCTGTTCCACACCGACGACAACGGTATGCCCACCACGCTGACCCACGAGAAAGCCGGGTATTTCGACGTGGGTCCGGTGGATCTGGGGGAAAATGCCCGCAGGGATATGGTGTTGACCCTGGAGGAGATGGATTTTGAGATTGAGTCTTCCCACCACGAGGCAGCCCCGGCGCAGCATGAGATTGACTTCCGGTACGGCCCCGCGCTGCAGGTAGCCGACGACCTCATGACCTTTAAGCTGGCGGTGAAAACCATCGCCAAAAGGCACGGGCTTCACGCCACCTTCATGCCCAAGCCCAGGCACGGGTTCAACGGTTCGGGCATGCATATCAATATGTCGCTGCACCGGGACGGGAAAAACGTGTTTGCAAACGAGGGCGATTCCCGGGGAATGAGCCGGGAGGCGTACTGGTTCATCGGCGGGCTTCTGCGGCATATAAAAGGAATCACCGCCATTGCCAATCCGCTGGTAAATTCCTATAAGCGGCTGGTCAGCGGCTGCGAGGCGCCCGCCTACATTGCCTGGTCGACTGCCAACAGAAGCCCGCTGCTGCGCATTCCGTCCACGCGCGGGGGAGGGGCCCGGGTACAGCTGCGCTCACCGGACCCGTCGGCCAATCCATATCTGGCCATTGCCGTGTGCCTGGCGGCGGGGCTGGACGGAATCGAGAATCAGATTCAGCCGCCGGACAGCGTGGAGCAGAATATATTCCAGATGTCGCAGGAGGAGAGAGAGGCCGCCGGCATCCAGCCGCTTCCCCAAAGTCTGCAGGACGCGCTGCGGGAGCTGGAGCGGGACGAGTTTTTGAAAAGCGTGCTGGGAGAGAAGACGGCACAAACCTATCTGCAGGCCAAGACGGCGGAATGGCGGCAGTACACTGAGCAGGTGACCGCCTGGGAACTGGAACAGTACCTCTACAGGATTTAAGCTTCGATACTTAAGGAGAGGAGTATTTGAATGAGCGGTGTAGTGGTAGTGTTCCCCAAGGAAGAGGACGCCAAAAGCATCCGAAATCTTCTGATGCGAAACGGCATTGAGGTGGCCGGCGTATGCACCACGGGAAGCCAGGCGTTAAGCTGCATGGACAGACTGGCCTCCGGAATTGTGGTGTGCGGATACCGGTTCCGGGATATGCTGTATACCCAGTTAAGAGAGCAGATGAGTCCAAGCTTTGAGATGCTGCTTCTGGCTTCCCGGCGGATTCTGGCGGAAAAAGGGCCGGATGGGGTTATGGCAGTCTGTATGCCCTTGAAAGTCCATGAATTAATTGATACAATAAATATGATGGAGGGTGCGCTGCGAAAAAGCAGGAAGAAAAAGCGCGTCCGAAGCTCCCGGGAAAAGGCCGCCATTGAAGAGGCGAAGGCGCTTCTCATGGAGCGCAATCACATGTCGGAGGAAGAGGCCCACCGGTATCTGCAGAAATGCAGCATGGACAACGGCTACAGCATGGTGGAAACGGCGGAGATGGTTATTAGTTTAATGTAATTAGGAGGAATCCCATGAGATTTACCAAGATGCACGGAATCGGGAATGATTATGTATATGTAAACTGCCTGGAGGAGGAAGTGGCGGATCCCGGGCGGACGGCGCGGCTGGTCAGCGACCGGCACTTCGGCGTCGGCTCCGACGGGCTGATTCTGATCCGGCCCTCCAAAGAGGCGGATTTCTGGATGGATATGTACAACGCCGACGGCTCCCAGGGGGCCATGTGCGGAAACGGCATCCGCTGCGTGGGAAAATACGTATACGATCACGGACTGACAGACAAAGAGCATATCCGTATTGAGACGAAAAGCGGCGTAAAGTCCCTGGATTTAACCATACGGGATGGGAAAGTGAGCATGGTGAAGGTGGACATGGGCGCGCCGGATCTTGCGGCTAAAAACATTCCCATCCGGACAGAGGCAAAACAGGCGGTGAATCTGCCCATAGACGTCGACGGGCAGACGTATCATTTCACCGGAGTGTCCATGGGAAATCCCCATGCGGTGGTCTATGTGGACGACGTGGACGGATTCGATCTGGAAAAATGGGGCCCCAGATTCGAGCGGCACCCGATGTTTCCCGACCGGGTGAACACGGAGTTCTGCAAAGTCCTGGACGAGCAGACCATACAGATGCGGGTCTGGGAGCGGGGTTCCGGGGAAACCTTGGCCTGCGGCACCGGCGCCTGCGCGGCGGCAGTTTCTTCTATATTAAACGGATACACAAAAGAGCAGGTGACGGTGAAGCTGCTGGGCGGCTTCCTGCAGATTCACTGGGACAAAGAGGCGGGGCAGGTATACCTGACCGGCCCGGCAGTCGAGGTGTTCACCGGAGAGATCGATATATAGCGGCAATGCGAAGGAGGATAAAATGTTTAAGATTAACGAGAATTATTTAAAACTTCCGGGGAGCTATCTTTTTTCCACCATCGGAAAGAAAGTGGCGGCGTTTACGGAGGCGCACCCGGATAAAGAAATTATTCGGCTGGGAATCGGCGATGTGACCCAGCCGCTGGCGCCGGCCATCATAGAAGCGCTGCACAGCGCAGTGGACGAGATGGCCCATGCCGAGACTTTTCACGGCTATGCGCCGGATCTGGGCTATGATTTCCTTCGGGAAGCCATTGTGAAAAATGATTACGAATCCAGAGGATGCGCGATTGCAGCGGATGAAATCTTCGTGTCTGACGGGGCGAAATGCGACTCGTCCAACATTCAGGAAATCTTCAGCGCGGACAGTAAGATTGCCGTGTGCGATCCGGTCTATCCTGTCTATGTGGACAGCAACGTGATGGCGGGAAGAACCGGGACCTACGATCCGAAGACCGAGACTTGGAGTGACGTGATTTATATGCCCTGCACGGCGGCCAACGATTTTGTGCCGGAGCTGCCCAAAGAGACGCCGGATCTGATTTACCTGTGCTATCCCAACAATCCCACTGGCGCCACGCTGACCAAAGACCAGCTGCAGGAGTGGGTGGACTACGCCAACAAAAACGGCTCCGTCATCATCTACGACGCGGCCTACGAGGCGTATATTTCCCAGGAAAATGTGCCCCATTCCATTTACGAATGCACAGGGGCCAGAACCTGCGCCATCGAGCTGCGCAGCTTTTCAAAAAACGCGGGCTTTACCGGAACCCGCCTTGGATTTACCGTGATTCCCAAGGAATTGAAATGCGGGGATGTCTCCTTGCACGCGCTGTGGGCCAGAAGGCACGGCACCAAGTACAACGGCGCGCCGTATATCGTGCAGAAAGCCGGCGAGGCGGTGTATTCCGAGCAGGGCAAGGCGCAGCTCAAAGAACAGGTTGCCTATTATATGAAAAATGCAAAGACAATCCGCGAGGGCTTGGCGGCTGCAGGCTATGAAGTGTCCGGCGGCGTAGACGCGCCCTATATCTGGATGCAGACGCCAGGCGGCATGAGTTCCTGGGAGTTTTTCAACTACCTGCTGGAAAAGGCAAACGTGGTGGGCACGCCCGGTTCCGGGTTTGGGCCCAGCGGGGAAGGCTGTTTTCGGCTGACGGCTTTCGGAACTTATGAAAACACGCTGGCCGCCATGGAGCGCATCAAAAAATTATAAGGAGTAAAGCTATGGCAAATGTGATTAGCGACGAAACCATCGATTACGTAGGAATTTTGTCAAAACTGGAATTATCGGACCAGGAGAAGGAACAGGCCAAGAAAGACATGGGCCGGATGCTGGACTATATTGATATGTTGAACGAGCTGGACACCAGCCAGGTTGAGCCGATGTCCCATGTGTTTCCGGTGCACAATGTGTTCCGGGAGGACGTTGTGACCAACGGGGACGAGCGGGACGCGGTTCTGGCAAACGCGCCGGAAGAAAAGGACGGACAGTTCCAGGTTCCCAAGACGGTTGAATAATTGAAGAAGATACTTTTGCTGACCACAGGCGGCACCATTGCCTCCCAGCCCACGGCCAACGGACTGGCGCCGCGGCTGTCCCCGGAGGAATTTCTGCGGCGGGCGCCCGGACTGGGGGAAATCTGTGAGCTTCGGGCGGAGGCGCTTTTCAGTCTGGACAGCTCCAGCGTCCAGCCCGGCCACTGGCAGCGGATGGCCAGAAGGATCTATGAGGAGCTTCCCCATGCGGACGGCGTTGTGCTCTGTCACGGGACGGATACTATGGCCTATACGGCTGCGGCTTTGTTCTCCATGCTGCCGGGGCTTCACAAGCCGGTGATTCTGACCGGCTCCCAGCTTCCCTTTGACGCAGCGCATACGGACGCGGCGCGGAATCTGGAAGATGCCTGCCGGGTCTGCGCAGACGGGCGGTTTCCGGGCGTTTACGTGGTTTTCGACGGGGAAATCATCTCCGGCATGTGCGCCAGCAAGGTCCACACGGTGGATTTTCATGGATTTGCCAGCATGAATCTGCCAAGCGCGGGTTGGATTAAAAACGGCGTGATTCGCAAAAACAGAGCGTTTCAGCCGCCGCGTCCGGTTTCCGGCGCAGGAGCCCGGTTAATGGATTCGTTAAACCCGAAGGTGTTCGGACTGAAGCTGATTCCGGGGATGGACGGCGGGATTCTGGACGTTTTGCGGGAGCGGGGATACGCCGGGATTGTTCTGGAGGCCTTCGGGGCCGGGGGCATTCCCTGCCTGGACGACAGCTTCCTGGAGGGAATCCGCCGCTGCGCTGCCTGGAGGGTTCCGGTGGCGGTGACGACTCAGTGCAGCCAGGGCCCGGCCAATCTGGGGATTTATGAAGTGGGCGTGAAGGCGGCCATGGCCGGGGCCATCTGCGGGCAGGCTATGGCCTGGGAGATGCTGACGGTGCGGCTGATGTGGGCGCTGGGCCAGCTAAAAGGCACGGAAGATATGGAACAGATACGAAGGCTTTTGTTTCACTGGTAAAAAGGGGGACAGCGGTTTTTATATGGCCGCTGTCCCGTTTGCAATCTGGTAGATTTTTTCCATGTCTTTTCGGTTCAGGTGCCTGAAGCCGCCGATGGTGCGGGTGTCCTCGTGGCTGCACTTAAAGGCCAGTTTTTGGATCTGGCGGTCAGTCAGTGTAAGCCCCAGTTCCTTTAGGTTGGTGGGCATCTGGATGGAGCGGAAGAAGTCTTCCATGGCCTCAATGCCGGCCAGGGCCGTTTTTTCAAAGTCTATGCCGTCGCAGGGGATCCCGAACACGTTGGTGGCGAACTGGGCGAAACGCTCCGGATTGGCGTCGTAGACATACCGGGCCCAGCTTCCCCAGATGGCCGCCAGCCCGGCGCCGTGGGTTACGTCGAACATACCGCTTAATTCGTGTTCCAGCTGGTGGCAAGCCCAGTCGCCGCCGCCCGTGCCGCAGCCCATGAGTCCGTTGTGGGACAGGCTTCCCGCCCACATTACCTCCGCCCGGGCGTTGTAGTTGCCGGGCTCTGTCATGAGAATGCGGGCGTTGTAAATCACAGTCTGCATCAGCGCTTCGCTCATGCCGTCCACAAGCTCCATGGTTTCGATGTTAACGAAATACCGTTCCATGGTGTGCATCAAGATATCCACGCAGCCGCTCTCGGTCTGGTATTGGGGCAGACTGTAGGTCAGGCGGGGGTTTAAAATCGCGAACTTGCACCGGCCGGCGTCGCTGTGGCAGCCTCGCTTCAGCCAGCCCTCTTCGTTGGTGATTACCGACGAATCGCTGGTTTCACTTCCAGCGGCGGCAATGGTCACGATGGCTCCGATGGGCAGGCATTTCTGGGGCGTCTGGGCTTTCACATAGAAGTCCCACACGTTGACTTTTGGATTGGCTACGCCGTAGCCGATGGCCTTGGCGGAATCAATGACGCTGCCGCCGCCCACGGCCAGGATGAAGTCTACGTTTTCCTTCCGGCATAAATCAATGCCCTCGTAAACCTTGGAAAGCCGCGGATTAGGAACCACGCCTCCCAGGGTGACGTAATCTGCGCCCGCCTCGTTAAGCGATGCGAAAACCTCGTCCAAAAGCCCCGATTCCCTGGCGCTTTTCCCGCCGTAATGGACTAAAACTTTTTTGCAGCGCCGTTCTTTAATCAGCGCTCCGGCCTGCAGGTGGGCGTCTTTCCCGAAAATCACCCGGGTGGGCGTATATAATTCAAAATTTCTCATGTTCTTTATTTCCTCCTCGAAAACGGATTGGATGTTTTTTGCGGTGCGCATTTAATTACAGATATATTATCACATTTCGGTGGCAATTACAATTTGACATTATCCGGTTTAAACCTTAAAATAAAAATATGGCAGAAGGAATCCATGTATAGGAGGCGGGTATGGTGAGATATGCATCTTTGACAAATCAGGGAGGCAGGGAGTTAAACGAAGATTCCATTGGGGTGGGCGAGAGCCGGGGGCGGATGTGCTTTGTGGTCGCCGACGGTTTGGGCGGCCACGACAGAGGGGAAGTGGCGTCCCGGGCGGCGGTGGACAGCGTTCTGGCGGACTTTTCCAGGAAAGGAAGCGGCGGCGCGGCGGATTTGGCGGAATACTTTGAGGCGGCGCAGCGAAAATTACTGGAAATGCAGGGGGAACGCGTCGGCTTGGGCGAAATGCTGACGACATTGAATGTGCTGTGCGTTTCGGAGGAAGGAATTACGGGGGGCCACGTGGGCGATACCCGGACCTATTATTTCCATCGGGGAAAAATGATTTCCAGAACCATCGACCACAGCGTGCCCCAGATGCTGGTGGTGGCGGGAGAGATTAAGGAGAGCGAGATTCGCGGCCATGTGGACCGGAACCGTCTGCTGCGGGCCATGGGCACGAAGTGGAACGGGCCGGCCTACGCCATCAGCGAAACCATCATGCCGGACAGAGGACAGGCGTTCCTTCTGTGCACCGACGGATTCTGGGAGCTGATTTTGGAAAAGCAGATGATGAGTGCGCTGAAAAAAAGCGATTCCCCGGAAGAATGGCTCCAGACGATGGAGAAGGTTATCCAGAAAAGAGGGAAGAACCAAAATATGGATAATTATTCGGCGATCGCGGTATGGGTGGGCGATCAGAAAAAGTTTTTTTGAAAACAATGAAAGAGAGTGGAGGGGTTTATGTATTGCAGTGTTTGTAAAAAAGAAATGGACGGAGGCGTCTTCTGCCGGTATTGCGGAAATCGCCTGACGGCGGAAACGGCGGCGCATCATCTGAAGTCGGGAACGGTGTTAAACGGCAAATATCTGATCCAGGCTTTTATCGGAGAAGGCGGTTTTGGCATCACTTATATGGGAAAGGATTTGAATCTGGACATGTCCATCGCCATCAAGGAATACTATCCTTGCGGCTTTGCGGGGCGCAGCGGCGGGGATTCCAACGCCGTTTCGGTCACGGCGCCGGACAAAAGGGGTTTTTTTGAAAACGGGAAAAAGCGTTTCCTGCAGGAGGCCAGAAGCCTGGCGAAGTTTTCGGAAGAGCCGGGCATTGTAAACGTCCGGGATTATTTTGAGGAAAACGAGACGGCTTACATCGCCATGGAATACCTGCAAGGGGACAATCTGAGCGCGTATGTGAAAAGAAATGGCAGGATGGACGCGGCGGAGCTGCTCCGCCTGATGGAGCCAGTGATGTATTCCTTGGAAAAAATCCACCAGGCCGGGATTATTCACCGGGACATCAGCCCTGACAACATCATGTTCCAGAAAAACGGAAGGCTTAAGCTGATGGACTTCGGCTCGGCGCGGTATTTTACCAATAACGAATCGGGTCTGTCCGTGATACTCAAACAGGGATTTTCGCCGGAAGAACAGTACCGGCAAAACGGGAAACAGGGCCCGTGGACGGATGTGTACAGTCTGTGCGCAACCATCTATTGCTGCATAACAGGAAGAATACCGGACAATGCGCTGGACAGGAAGGATAACGACACGCTTTTGCCGCCCTCGCAGCTGGGCGCACGGATCAGCCCGGCCCACGAACGCGCGCTGATGAAAGGACTGGAGGTTTTGCCGGAGAACCGCTGCCAAAATATGGCCCAGCTGCGGAGCCTGTTTGGCGTGGCCGATTCCGCCGATCCTTATAAAACGCGGCCGGCTGGCAACGAGATTCCCATCCCGCCACAGCCCGTTCCGCCACAGCCCGTCCCGCCGAAACCCAGCCGCAAACTGACGGCAATCGCGGCCGCCCTATGTATCTGCGTCCTGCTGGTCGCGGCGACGTTGACTGTGACGCTGCCTGGGCTTCTGAAAACCGAGATTAAGACAGAGGAAAGCGAAGCCAAGACTGAGAGCAAAAAGACCCAGAAGACGGCGGCTGTGGATAAGGCGGACGCGGGGAAAAAGAAAACAGCGGCCCAAAAAGGTGAAGAAACGATTTCCGTGCCGGATGTGGTGGGTCTGCGTTCCGATGAGGCGAAAGCGCGTCTGGCCAAGGCGGGGCTTAATGTCAGCGAGATTCAGGCGGAGAGCTCGTCGGTGGAGGCCGATTATGTGATTAGCCAGTCTCCGGTGGGGGACAAGAAGGCGAAAAGCGAGGATACGGTTACGATTTACGTGTCTGCCTCCAGCCCGGCGAACGTACAGGCGCAGGCGGCCCCCGTGGAGACGGAAACGCCCCAGCCAAGCTCTTTGTCCAAGGTTCTCTACTGCAGGGCCAGCGAGTTCGCCACCTTAAGGGCTAGCGCCTCCACAAGCGCCGCGGAGCTGGCCAAAGTGAGCAGCCGTCAGGCGGTGCAGTTCATAGATGAAACTGGTGAGTTCTATCATGTGGCGTACAATGGCCAAAACGGTTATGTTTTGAAAGATTTCTTTTCAGAAGATCCCAACGCGGCCCTAAACTACAGCGGCAGCACACCGGCGCAGCCAGCCACAGTCACATACTACTGCCGCGCCAGCGTCAGCGCCACGCTGCGTTCCATCGCGTCCAGAGACGGCGCGGATCTGGCGCAGATTGGCAGCCGGGAGGAAGTGCAGTGCGTAGGGGAAAGCGGAGAGTTTTACAATGTAATCTATAAAGGCCAGAATGGCTATGTGTTAAAAGACTTCTTTTCCCAGGATCCCAACGCGCCGTTAAATTACGGCAGCGGCAGTGCGGCTTCTTCAACGGGGTCGGGGGCTACGGTTTATTACTGCTGTGCCAGCGTCAGCGCCACGCTGCGCTCCATCGCCTCCAGAGACGGCGCAGACCTGGCGCAGATCGGCAGCCGGGAAGCAGTGGAATACATCAGCTCTTCCGGCGAGTTTTACTACGTTTCTTATCAGGGAAAAACGGGCTACGTGCTGAAAAGTTACTTTTCCACAGATCCTAATGCGGCATTGAATTATGGCAATAATTAATCCCAATAATACGAGTCACAATACACCTGGCCGCCGGGAGCCAATGGCGGCATATATACAAAAACAGGGGGCGAAGATGAGAAAAATAAGTATATGGATGCTGCTGGCGGTTATGCTTGCCTGCGCGGGCTGCGGGTCTTCCGGGGATGACGCGGGGAAGGCGCAACCGGAGAACGACTATGAGACGCCGTCGGAGACGGTTTATATGGAAACGCCCGCCGCGCAGGCGCCGACTCCAGAGACGTCTGCCGCGGAGGCGCCCGTTTCGGAAACGCCGTCTGCGCAGATGCCGGCCCTGGACACGGCTGTGCCAGAGGCTTCAAACGGAAAACGGATCGAATCGTTCCAGGCCATCTGCCAGTATCCGGAGCTGCCCACAGGCTGCGAGATGACCTCTCTTGCCATGGCGCTGAATTACAGCGGAGTTCCCGCTGACAAATGCGACATTGCAGACAATTATCTGGACAAAGGCGAGGTGGGAACGGTAGACTTCCGCGCCGCCTTCGCCGGCGATCCCAGGGACGAAAGCTCCTTTGGCTGCTATGCCCCGGTGGTGGTGAACGCGGCCAACAGATACCTGCAGGCGGCACAGTCCACCCTGCAGGCGCAGGATCTTTCCGGGACGGAATTTGAGGAATTGTTTCTTTATATAGACGCGGGAATCCCCGTGATCGTCTGGGGAACCCAGGACTGCGCGGAGGGGCATTACAGCGTCACATGGAATGTAAACGGCCAGGACCTGACCTGGTATACGCCGGAGCACTGCATGGTCCTCGTGGGATATGATGAGGGCCTGGCGTGGGTGGCGGACCCTATTTATGGGGATGTGAGAAGCTATGACCGGGAGATTTTTAAAAGTCGGTATGAGGCGCTTTATCGGCAGGCGGTGGTGATTCGGTAGGGTTGGGTGAGGATATAGGCGGGATGCCGGCAGGCGAGGGATTGTCTGCTGGCGTTTTCAATGAGAAGGGTGGTGCGAATGCCGCATAGAAGCTGCAATTAAAGATGTTTTCTGAACAGGGGTTTACTCTTGGCGGACAGATCATTGAAAATATTAAAAAAGATTTACGACTGAAAAAGTTTTTAGGTGTTTATGCTCAAATGCGGTTATCTATAAAAAAATTGTAAAGCTTTGTAAATTTGAAAAAATGATTGTAAAATTTGTTTGCGTGATATATACTGTTTCGAGAAAGGCAGGTATGAAAAGATGTTATGAAGCACTGTTTTATCATTGGCTCAAAAGGGATACCAGCCCATTACGGGGGCCTGGAGACCTTTGTGGAAAAGCTGACTCAGTATAGAAGCAGCGAACAAATCCTCTATTACGTTGTTCGAATGGGAAATCGGGATTTTCAGTATGAATACAACGGGGCCAGGTGTTTCAATCTGTCGGTTCCCGAGATCGGGCCAGCGAAAGCGGTGTTCTATGATTTAAGGGCGCTGCAATGGTGCATTCATTACTGTAAATTGCATCCCGCCATTAAAAATCCAGTATTCTATGTGTTGGCATGCAGAATCGGCCCGTTTATAGATTTTTTTAAAAAACAAATTTGCGGGCTGGGCGGGAGGCTTTATGTCAATCCCGATGGCCATGAGTGGATGCGGCAGAAATGGCGCCTTCCGGTGCGGTTGTACTGGAAGCTGTCGGAGCGGCTTATGGTAAAACAGGCGGATCTGCTCATCTGCGACAGTAAGAACATGGAGAAATACATAAAAAAGGAGTATGCCGTTTACGCGCCGCGCACTGTGTTCATCGCTTACGGCGCGGAATTGGGGCCGAGCAAGCTGCCGGATGATGACCCACGGTTTTTGGAGTGGCTGCGGGCTCGGGGGCTTAGGAAAAAGGAATATTACCTGACCGTGGGAAGGTTTGTGCCGGAAAATTCTTTCGAGACGATGATACGGGAGTTTATGGCATCCCGCTCCAGGCGCGACTTGACCATTATTACTACGACCGATGACCGGTTTATGGCCAGGCTGGAGAAAAAGCTGCATTTTACGAGAGATGAGCGGATAAAATTTGTGGGTTCCGTTTATGATCAGGAGCTGCTGCGGAAAATCCGCGAAAATGCCTGGGGATATCTGCACGGTCACACGGTGGGGGGCACCAACCCGTCTTTGCTGGAAGCCATGAGCGCCACCGATGTGAACCTGCTGTTCAAGGTTCGATTCAACCAGGAAGTGGGGGGAAACAGCGCGCTGTACTGGGATAAAAATTCGGGCAGTCTGGCGGCGCTCATTGACCGGGCGGATCGTTTATCCCAAGAAGAGCGAAGGCAGCTGGGCGCACGGGCCAAAAAGCGAATAAAAGACCATTATGCCTGGAAAAAAATCTGTGAGAAATACGAGACGCTTTTTTTGAAAGACGGGGAATTTTTTTGAAAATATTACATTATGCACTGGGTTTTCCGCCCTATCGGACCGGCGGCGCCACGAAATTCTGCATAGATTTACTGAAATGGCAGGCGGCTCAAGGCCATCAGACGGCGCTTTTGTGGCCAGGGCGGATGCGTTTTGAGGGCGGCAGAATCACGATAAAGGATCAGGGCCTGGCGAAAATAGATGGAGAGCAAAGCAGGATCAGAAGTTTTGAGCTCTGCAATCCGCTGCCCGTCCCTTACGATGAGGGGATTCGTTCCCGCGATATTTGCGATTATCGAAAGGATGGGGGAGAAGAGGCCTATGAGCGGTTATTTCGCCAATTCTGTCCGGACGTGATCCATATACATACGCTGATGGGGCTGCACGGCAGCTTTCTGGATGCGGCAAAGAGGCTGGGAATCCACTGTGTGTTTACCGCCCATGATTATTTCCCTATCTGCCCGAAAGTCACCCTGTTTCGGGACGGCCAGCCGTGCGCGGCTGCAGGAGATTTTTCACAGTGCGGAAAATGCTGCGAAACGGCCCTGTCCCTGTGTCGGATTCAGATTCTGCAGTCGCCCTTTTACCGGAAACTCAAAGACTTTTCTTTGATTCGCAGACTGCGAAAACGGCACCGGAACCGTTTCTTGAGTGGAAATGCAAAGAGCGAAAGCGCACAGACGCCAAGCGCAGCGGAAGACTACAGGCGGCTGCGAAAGCATTATGAAGCGATGCTTGGAAAAATGGATGCAATTCACTACAACAGCGCATTCACGCGGTCGGTATATGAGAAATATTTGAAACTGCCAACGCGTTCCCGCGTGATTGCCATTACCCATGGAGATATACGGGATCGCAGAAAACGGCGGGAATATTCGGCCCATCGGCTTCGGCTGGCCTATTTGGGTCCCTGGGGAGAGGCGAAAGGTTTTTTTCTGCTGCAGGCGGCGTTGGATAAACTGTGGGAAACGAACCAGCAGTTTAGCTTAGATGTATATTTTGAGCTGGCGAAGCGGCCGCCTTACATGAAATGTCACAAAAAATATGCATATAAAGATTTAGAGAAGGTTTTTGATAATGCGGACCTGGTGATTGTGCCCAGTATATGGAGAGAAACATTTGGGTATGTGGTTTTGGAGGCTTTGAGTTACGGCGTGCCAGTATTGATAAGCGACCGCGTAGGCGCCCGGGACATTCTGGCGCCTGGGGCGGGTATTTTCATTGAGGATATAACCGCAGAGAAGCTTTACGAAGCGCTGCGCCAAATTACCGACGGGGAGCTGGCGCGGATGAATCAGGCGATTCTGGAAAAGCAGGAAATTCCCACAATGCGGCGTATGGCGGGGGAAATGGAACGCCTGTATGAGGGCGCGGATGAAAACGGGATTCGTGATCTTAAACTATAATTCCTGGGAAATGACATCTGCACTGGCTCCGCCAGTATTTTTCTGTATCTGGGCGCTTTGATGATTACGGACAAGGGAGGTGGGGACGGTTGGAGAATCAGGAATTAGAGAGGCTGCAGGGCGTATTGCTGGAGATTTTGGACTTTGTATACGCGGTGTGCCGGGAAAATCATTTATTGTGCTTTCTGGCGTATGGCACGGCTCTGGGGGCGTATCGCCACCAGGGATTTATTCCCTGGGACGATGATTTGGATGTGGCGATGCCCAGGGAAGATTACAGGAAATTTCTGAAGATTATGAAGCGGGAGGACCATGGCGCGTATGAAATCCAGGACGAGGACAACGAGGATTTTTATTTTCTCTCATTTGCAAAGGTGAGAAAAAAAGGCACGACGCTTATTGAGCGTTATACCGGGGACGTGTATGCGCACAAAGGGATTTTTATTGATGTGTTTCCGCTGGATTATGTGAAAGACACGGAGAAATTCGCCTATAAGGTTCGGCGAAGCTGTATTATCTATCTGAAACATATCTTGCGTTTCCAGGCCTGCCGGGAGTTGTACAGAGGTAAAAAAAGCCAAAAAGAATACAACCTGGACCGCATCGTCAGTCTTCCGGGAAAGCTGCTGCCGCAAAAATGGCTGCTAAGGCTGCTGAATCGGCTGAAGGCCGGAAGGATTTCCGGAGAAGAGGCCAATTACATTGCGGAATACGACACCGGCGGCCCCCTGCAGGTGGTTTCGCGGGACATCTATTTTCCGCCAGAGAAAATAGAGTTTGAGGGGCGAATCTGTTACGCGCCCCATAAGATTGCGGAATATCTGGAGATTATATACGGCCCTGGCTATATGCAGCCTCCGCCGGAGGAATTCCGCAAATCTTATAAAATTCTGGAAATCAAATTTTAAAGAGGCGAATCGGATGATTATTTTCAGAAACGCGGCAAAGCTAAAGCGGCTCATGAATTTGGATAAAAAACAAAAACGGCAGCTGGCGGTCATCGCGGCTATGATGGTCATTGGAGCTTTTCTGGAAACACTGGGGGTGTCCATGGTGATTCCGCTGGTTCTCATCGTGACTCAGCCAGGGGTCATAGACCGCAGTCCGATTGTGAAAGCGATTTGCGGCGCCTGCGGCATTTATACCGAAAAAACGCTGGTTTTGGCGGTAATCGCCGGGCTGGCGGCGGTGTTTATCCTGAAGGGCTTTTTCCTCCTGGCGGAATACCAAATGCAGTTTAAATTTGTCCATAACAGCAAATTGGCTATGCAGAAGAAGCTTCTGCAGATCTACTTGAACCGGCCTTATGAATACTTCCTGGGCACGAATTTCAGCGAAATTATGCAAAACGTCACGGAAAACATCAACGCGGCGTTTGTTGTTTTTTCACACATACTGGGCTTTTTTACGGAAAGCGTTGTGTCGGCCTTTCTGGCGGTCACAATATTTCTCATCGATCCCGGGATGACCATTCTGGTGAGCGTTGTTTTGCTTGCGCTGATTTTTTTCTTATTATATATAGTTCGTGGCATCCTGGAGCGGGAGGGCAGGAAGAAGCAGATATATGGGGCGCAGATGTCCGGGTGGCTGCTTCAGGCTATTCATGGAATCAAAGAAATCAAAGTTCTGAGGAAAGAAAACTATTTTCTGGAAAACTACATCGAAAACGGGAAGAAGCTTTTGGAGGCGGAGAGGAAAAATGCAATCCTGAACCGGGTGCCCCGGATACTTATCGAAAGCTTCAGCGTAAGCGCCATGCTGCTGGGCATCGCGATTCTGATTCTCGCCGGAAACGACGTGGGCAAAATTCTTCCGGCCCTGTCCGCTTTCGCCATGGCGGCGGTGCGTCTGATGCCCAGCGCCCACCGGATGGTCACGTACATGAACGAGCTGACCTACTACGAGCCGGCCATCGACCGGCTGGAAGAGCATTTTAAGAGCCTGAAAAAAGAAACGCCAGAGGAATCCTTTGCGCCCGGTGTGCCCCGGAAGCTGACGCTGAAAAAAGAAATCCGGCTGTCCGGCATTTATTACCGTTATCCAAATACCGAGAAAGACGTGCTGTCCAATCTGGATATGCGCATCCCGGTGGGGAAATCCGTGGGAATCGTAGGCGCCTCCGGAGCCGGGAAAACCACAACGGTGGACATCCTGCTGGGACTTTTGAAGCCTCAGGCAGGGCAGGTATTGGCGGACGGCGTGGATGTAAGCGCCTGTCCCAGGCAGTGGCTTTCCCATGTGGGCTACATCCCCCAGATGATTTTCATGCTGGATGACGATATACGGGGAAATGTGGCTTTTGGCACGCCTCGGGAGGAGGCGGACGACGATAAAATATGGGAAGCGCTGGAAGAAGCGCAGTTGGCCTCATTCGTCCGGGAGCTGCCCCAGGGGCTGGACACGCAGATCGGAGAACGAGGCATAAGGCTTTCCGGAGGCCAGCGGCAGCGAATCGGCATCGCGCGGGCGCTGTATGCCGACCCGGAGCTGCTGATCTTCGACGAAGCTACCTCGGCCCTGGACCGGGAGACCGAGGCGGCCGTGGTGGAGTCGGTGAAAAGGCTCGAGGGGAGGAAGACGCTGGTTGTGATATCCCATCGGCGGGAGACGGTGGGGATGTGCGATTTTGTGTATCGGGTGGGGAGGTGAGACATAAGTTATTCAAGGGATGTTTCGCTTAAAATTTCTATATTTTGTATCATGACTGGCTTGCCCGCTTTTTGGCATAGTTGAACCAGGCTGCTTCCGTCGCCATAATAAGCGTCACACAATGCGATGGCTCTGTGCAAATCAGCGGAGTCATCATAAATCCCCCATCCTGCAGAGGCGTACTGTTCAACAATTTCCTGATATTTCGGGCATAGCTGGGGCAGCATGGATTCTAAGGTTGTTTTCGTTAATGGATGCGGTCGCCATAATAGGGCTATATTTTCCTGCATGGACTTAAAAACTTGCAGGGTATTTTCTATTTTTTTGAGTGTTTGCGCGCCGTTTTCCACCAATGAATTTACGCAGGTGTTATAAAGTATAACTTTTTTTCGTGTGCCATCCGGCTTATAAAGAACCGTTTTCCATTGCGCCGGAATGGAAAGAGCTTCTCTTTTTGAATTTGAAAAGGCATCGAATTTAGGAGAACCCAGTCCAAGGATTTTATTTTCCCAGTAAGGCTTTGTCTTGGGGCCAATTTTTTTTGTCAGCACTTTAATATATGCGTTGCGCATATTCTCTGACTGAACGATAACCTGGTCTGCGTTATACACGCCAGGGACGCAAAAGAAATGCCCGAAGTCGTCCTCTAATGTTGGGCTTTCTATATCCGGTTCACTTAAAACATAATATGGTATATAGACCAGCTTTTCTACATATTGTTTTAGGTTTTTTGTATAATAAAAAGGGTGTACGGTTGTCACATAATTGTAATCGTCGTAGGGGTTGTGTATAAAAGCTATTTCCGGCTGGTGCAAAGCGAAATCAAATGTGTTATATTTTGTGATTGGCACATAATCAGGGTATAGATCGTATTCGTCGTGCATCTCTCCGAAGCTGCCGTCTGGATTTTTGTCGAAATAGGGGATGGATATTACATAGGCATCCCAATCCGGATCTTCATCCGCCGCGTTCCAGACGCTTTCCAAGGAATCCCACATGGATGCCTTATATGGAAGGAAAACGGCTTCCTTTCGTACCGGGATATCGTTTTGTGCGCATTCTTTAATATTGGATAATAATTTGCATAGGCGCATAAATTCAGTGTCGGAATTCAGTGGTGTATTTGAACGTATTTTTTCGTAGATTTGGTAAGCTGTTTCGCAATAGTCCTCCAGGATGGAAATGATGGGATGCGTCTCGCCTTCTTCCGTTTCAATGAGCTCGCCTGATTCGATGGCGTTTTCCTGGCATTGCGCTAATAATTGCATTGCGGCAGTGTTTTCTTTTTTTATTAAAGCTTCTTTTATTTTAATATGCGCCTGCTCAAGAGACTCCAGAAGATTCTCCAAGGCTTTTTTCTTGGCTTTTTTCATAATTCGGCTCCTTCCGGTGGTTCGGTTAGTTTTGGAAGGATTATATCAAAAAAGAGGGTGCATGGCTACTGCTTTTGGCCGGGTTCTTTATTTTTTTGAAAAAATTTTATTTTCTTCTTGTGTTTTTATTTAAAGTGTGTTAAAATAACATTAATCAAATAAATCGGCAAAGCAATCGAAAGGTTGTGACGCAAAGCTATAGGGCCTGAAATGGCAGCCAGTTGCAAAAAAGAGTATTGGAGAGATGCAGGTTGCTATAATCTGTATTTTTTTATTTTTTAGGCTTAAGGAATGGGAAGGAGATGCCGATATTGTATTTGTGAGGGGCTTTCTTAGATTCAGAAAGAAATATAGGGAAAATAATAAAGAACAGCCCCTTAATATTTTCGCAACACTGGCGATAATCACAATAGAGCAGATCGTTACTCGATCCTCTGTCCTATATGATTATTGGATCTGGAAATGTTTTAAGAGAAGGATGTGATCATGGATATGAGGAGAAAAATTTTGATAGCGCTCACCCTGGTGGCAAGCATGTGCCTGTATCCTATAGGGACAGTAGCATCAGCCGGAGAGATGGACGAAGGTTCAGTGAGTGGAGGAGAGACGCTGAGCGGGGAAGACCTGCTGAGTGGCAATATATCCGAGAATCTGATATCGGAGAATGTATCCGAGAATCTTATTTCAGGGAATGTATCTGAGAACCTTGTCTCAGGAAATGTATCCGAAAATTCGGTTTCGGAAAATGTATCTGAAAATAAAGAGGGTGGCGCATCAACGTTGAGTTCCGATGCGGAAAGCAAGGAAAAAACAGTCAGTAGCGACGAGCGGGATATAAGTTTTCTGCAGATACCGGAGAAATTGAGTGTTACGATCGATCCATTGGAAGTGGACGGAAAGGGACAGATATACTCGGAGAAGTACAGTATACGGAATGATGGAAAGACGGCGGGCGTTCTGAGATTGTATGATCTGAGATGCAAGCTGCGCAAAGGAAGCTCTGTGATCCTCAGAAAAGATACGAAGGGTCTGCACGAGGGTGAGGAACAGTCTATCTATATGGAGATTCTGTTTGGAGATGCGGATCGGCTCACCCTGACACAGAAGGCTTCGGAATACGAGACGGAACTGGAACCGGGAGAGGAGCTGCCGATTCGGTTCACGGGCGAAGTAAACGAGAATGCGCCTGAAAGATGGGCAAATCAGGGAATCTCGATCAATATCTCCTATTCCTGGAAACTTGAGGAGGAAAAACCGGAAAGGGCCAGAGTGAAAAAAGAAGCTGAGGCTGAGCCGGAAGAAGAGGTATCTGAGAATGACACAGAGGTTGAAGAAACAATGCTTCCGACAGAAGGCGCAGAGGAGGACACAGAAGAGGAATATGAAAGGATAAATGTGACACAGATAGCGCCGGAGAAGAGGCTTTCCATTAATTCCTGGAAAGCGGATGAGGAAGGGGATACAGAGTCTGCGGCATATATTCTGAGAAACGACGGAGAAGAAGCGGGAACTCTGACCATATCAGGACCCATGTACGGAATGCCGGAGGAAGAGGATACAGAGAGCGTTTCGGAGAATGGTGAGGACAGCTTATCGGATAACGAGGAAGAAACGGTTCAGCTCAGACTGCTATCTGGGAACAATGAGAAATTTATCTTATCCCAAGGGTCAGCGGGATATAAAGTGAGATTGGAGCCGGGCGAGGAAGCGTCTGTCCGTTTTACGAGAGAGAGTGATGAGCAGCCTTCAGAAGAATGGCCGGATGAAGAGGAGAGTATGACAGTGTTGTACTCCTGGGATGCGGACATAGAAGAGCTAATATATGAAGAGGAAAATGAGATGCCTGAGGGTATCGGCATAGAGGAAAAGGATGAAAAGCCGGAAGCGTCCGATATAAAAGAGGAGGATGAAAAACTTGAAGAGGTTGATATAAATGAGAAAGGTGAGGAACCTGAGAAGGCCGGTATAGATGAGGAAGATGAAAGACCTGAAGAGGCCGACAGAGAGGAGGGAGTCAGCGAGAATGATGGAACAGGAACAGATACAGCAGGCAGCTGAAAAGCTGCTGGAGGAAAGGAAGAAAAAGAAACGGAAAAAGGCGCTCATAGCAGTTGTCATCCTGCTCCTTGTGGCAGCGGCCATAGTCGCTTATCTGCTGACCAGAAAGCCAAAGGATGTCATAACGGAAGAGAATTATCAGCAGATAAAAGAGGAGGCGGATGCAGAGGTAAGGGAAGGCTACTTTGAGACCTATATGAACAGCGAGTGGACGTTCCCGGACGGGACTTCAAAGACGACGGATGCCGTATTGGGAAATTCTCCTAATAATACAAAACCGATACGTTGTGAAGTGACGCTGGCAGATACAGGTAAGAAGATATTTTCTACAGATGTGATGCCTGTAGGGTCAGAACTCCCGCCGTTTAAGCTGGATGTCGATCTGGAAGCTGGAACGTATGAAGCCATATGCAGGGTGTATCTGCTGAACAAAGAAGAAGATGGGACATACACAGATTATAGTGACGCAGGATTCAATGTAACGATAACCGTAGAGAATTGATTTTGATGATAATTATCTGCATTTTTTAAGAGGATGCGGTGATTATAAACAATAAAATATTAAATTCCAAACAGGAGGTAAGAGTATGAGGAAAAAAAGATTTATGTCAGTAGTGTTAGCAAGCGCTCTCGTTGCGACGATGGCAGTACCGGCTATGGCAGACAGCGGGACAGTACCTGTCGATGTGGGCGACAAGGAAGCGGTGTTGAGAGTCCAGCTTCCCACCAAGCTGACGGTGGATGTGGACCCACTTGAGATGATGGATGAAGGATCACAGATTTATTCTCAGGAATTTCAGATGACAAACAAAAGTGAGGTTCCGGTAAAGGTATCCGTCAATTCTGTGGCGACCAAAGTAAGTGGCGTTAAGGTAGTAGCAAGTAAATTGGGTGCGTCTGCGAATGCGAGCAGCGTATGGCTGGCGGCGGCAGCACAGACCAATTATGGCGTTTATGATGATGTCAGGACAGTAAGCCCAGCAGAGACGATCAAGACTCTGTCAGACGGTAATAGTAACGTTGCGACTTTTAGCGGTACGGATGCTGGAACTACGGCTTCAGCAAGCCAGAACTTCTATCTCAACAGGAGCGGGGATCCGGATGGCGACCCGATCATATATTCTATGTTGTCAGGAAATGACAAGGAATATAAAGAGATGTACACACAGATATATGAGTTGGAAGAACTTACTGCAATAAGCAACAACGACGATCTGCAGGTGTCAGTGAATGAGACAGATGTTTATACAGTGCTTTCTGAGAATGTATCGACCAACGAAAAGATTAAGGATGCTCATCCGACGAAGATCTTGAGAAATGCTACATGTGTATCCGGCGATGCGACTCAGAATGGTTATGTTTCCGAAAATAAATATTATAAATTAGGCGCTAAACAGCCAGTAACGAATGGTGCGGTTACCCTTGTGGCAGGTAAGTATTATTTGCATGGTGAGACAACTGGAAATGGTGATGTGGCTGCATTTAGATACATAGGATGTCTGTCAGATAAGCCAGGTGATGATTGGAGCAGTGCAAAAATACCGAGTATCGCTATTAATTACGATATCAAAGGCGTGAAGGGCACAACTTATACAGAGAGACAGCCGTATTGCGTATATGGTCTGGAAGGCAGTACGTCAGTGAACGCAGCTGGACCGAAGGTAACTTTAAATTCAGATACTGTTAGAATTACAGGACTGCCAGAAGGCGTCGATTTGGATTGGGATGAACCTGTAATGCTTGTTGCTAGTGCAACCGAACAAGTAGATTTAAATAATGAAACAGATCTCGAGTGGGTAAATGGTACTGGTGAGTACACGATCAAACTTGGTTCTTCATGGATAGATTGGTTAGGCGGAAGGAATGTAACGGTTACTGCAACGTTAACAGATGGCTCTACTATATCTACACAGGGGATACTTGGAAATTAATTTTAAATTCTAAAGTTGTTAATATTTAAGGATTAAGGGTATTGGGTAAGTGATAATGTTATATTGCTTACCCAATAATTCTTATATGCAATGATTTTGAATTGAGTAATGTAACTACAATATATGTTTATATAGATTGTCTAATAATATTTAGTGATAAATTTTAGGAGGGGGGTATTTTCATATGCA
>CAYOWU010000055.1:0-21379 GCA_964407765.1 uncultured Lachnospiraceae bacterium | reverse complement strand
GGCGTGGTCACTCTTAAAATATTCGGCATTTTTTCCACCTGCTAATATTAATTTTTCCTTTAACTGTGTCGATATACATACTATATACAAAATTTTAATAAAATACAAGGCGGTGTTAAAAATTATGGATAACGGTACAGATAGCATGCTTGATATGTATCTATTCGAGACGAACTCTTTAATGGAACAGCTGGATGAGCTGCTCATTGAGGCAGAAAAAGTCGAGGATTTTAGCACGGACGACGTAAATGAAATCTTCCGTATCATGCACACCATCAAGGGTTCCTCTGCAATGATGGAATTTGGTTCCTTAAACCAGATCGCCCATCACATTGAAGACCTGTTTTTCTATATCCGTGAAAATGGCATGGACGCCATTGCCCCGGATTTGAAAAAGAACCTGTTCAATCTTATGTTCAAATCCACGGATATGCTGCGGTCTGAAATTGAAAAAGTGGAGAATAATGAGCCACTTACTGTCAATATCGACAACATCATAGGGGAAATTAATAGTTTTCTGAATAAAATCAGCAATCAGCCCGGCGCAGCGGACGATTCTGGGAGCGCAGACAGCGCGGCGGACGCCCCTTCCGTGGCGGAACTCAATATGGAACTGGCCAACTGTCCGGATGACAATGCGCCTTTCTTCATTAAAGTTTTATTCGAGGAAGGATGCGGCATGGAGAATCTGCGGGCATTTATGCTGGTAAACGCCCTGCAGGATCTGCAGCTTAACTTCCGCTTCTACCCAGACGACGTGGAGACCAACAGCGGCTCCGCCCAGACCATCGTGGACAACGGCTTTTTCCTGGCTCTGGAAGAGGAAGCGCATATTGAGAAAGTGATCGGCGCCATCACTGGCACCAGCCATATTCAGTCCTATGAAGTCATTGAGAACGCCCGGCTGAAAAAGGCCAGCGAAGCCCCTGCGGCGGAACCGGCTCCCAAGATGGAACCGGCGGCCAAGCCGGACGCGCCCGCTGCGGCTTCGGCAAGCCCCGAACCGGCGGCCAAACCAGCGCCAAGCCCGGCGGCCAATGCAGGCAGATCCCACGCCGGCCCTGTAAAGCAAAGCCTGATCAGCGTAAATTTATCCAAGCTGGACGCTCTGGTGGCCATTGTGGGCGAGATCGTGATTACCGAATCCATGGTGACCTCATCCCCGGACATCCAGGGACTGAAGCTGGACAACTTCATGAAGTCCACCCGACAGCTGCGCAAGCTTACCAAAGACCTGCAGGATATCGCCATGTCTCTGCGCATGGTGCCTGTATCCGGCGTATTCCAGAAGATGAACCGCATTGTGCGTGATATGAAACAGAAATTAAATAAAGACGTGCGTCTGACCATCATCGGCGAGGACACGGAAGTGGACAAATCCATCGTGGACGGCATCAGCGATCCGATTATGCACATCGTCCGCAATTCCATGGACCACGGCGTGGAGGTTTCCGCCCAAGAGCGTATCGCCGCAGGCAAAGACCCGCAGGCTGAGATTATCCTTTCCGCTACCCACACCGGCAGCGAGGTCATCATCAAAGTGGAAGACGACGGCTATGGCATGGACACAGAGAAGATTCTGGCAAAAGCCGCAGGTAACGGCATGCTGACCAAGCCAGAGAGCGAATACACCAAGAAAGAGATTCTGGGCCTTTTGCTGCTGCCCGGCTTCTCCACCAACGAGCAGGTCACCGAATATTCCGGAAGGGGCGTGGGCATGGACGTGGTAAAGAGAAACGTGGAATCCGTGGGCGGAACCGTTTCCATTTCCAGCGAACTGGGCCAGGGAAGCTGCACCACTTTAAAAATCCCTCTGACCATGGCGATTGTGGACGGCATGGAGATCGCCGTAGGACAGTCTATTTTCACGGTGCCCATCGCCAATATACGCCAGTCTTTCAAGGTTTCCAATGAGGACGTGGTATACGATGCGGAAGGCAACGAGATCGTCAAATGCATGGATGAATTTTATCCCATTATCCGGGTGCATCAGCTCTACAACGTGGAGACGGAAATCACCAACATTGAAGACGGCATCTTAATCTGGGTGGAAGCCAGCGATACCTCCTACTGTCTGTTTGTGGATGAACTCTTAGGCGAGCAGCAAGTGGTGGTGAAACCTCTGCCCGCTTATCTGAACAGCTTCAATATCAAAAACTCCGGCATCAGCGGATGTACGATTTTGGGAAACGGCAACATCAGCATTATCCTGGACATCTTGAGCCTTTACGAGATGGCCCAGTATTAGAGCCAGCCGGTCAATACAATGAATAGTTTGGAGGATTTAAAAAATGGCTGAAGACACAAAGAACGTAATGGATGACGATATGGACGAAACCACGGAAGTCGTGGTGGAAAAAGAGCGGTTCCTCACGTTCCGCTCCGCCGACCTGACTTTTGCGGTAAACACCAAGTACGTAATTGAGATTATCACCAACCACGCCATCACCACGCTGCCCATGGTGCCGGAATACATCAAAGGGATCATTAATCTGCGCGGACAGATTATCCCCATCGTTGACATCCGCCTGCGCCTGGGCAAACCGTCCATCGACATGGAAATAGAAAACAGCGACGCGTGCTGCATCATTGTTTTGGATATCGACTCCATCTCTGTGGGAATTATCGTGGATTCCGTATCCCAGGTGGTTGACAGCGAACTTAGCAAGATTTCACCCGTACCCGTAAACAACCAGCAGGAGCTGGTCAACGGCATGATTTCCCTGGATGTGAATAACGTAGTGCTTCTTCTGGACTGCCAGCAGCTGGTGGACGCGCAAATGATGAATTAACCAAACGCCAGAACAGGAGGAACCCATGTTAAATATTTCAGACCAGGATTTTACGCGCCTGGTGAATTTTGTGAAATCCAATTACGGCATTGACTTAAGCAAAAAACGCCAGCTTATATCCAGCCGCCTGTCCAGCACGGTGGCCGGCATGGGCTATAAGAACTTCACCGGATACGTGGATCACATCATATCCAAGAAAAGCGGAAAAGACACTGAGATCATGCTGAACAAACTGACCACCAATTACACGTATTTTTACAGGGAGAAAACGCATTTCGACTTTTTCCGCGATACCATACTGCCTTATGTTGTGGAGTCCAAAAAGAAAAACCGGGTGATGAGCATCTGGAGCGCAGGGTGCTCCTCCGGTGAGGAACCCTACACCATCACCATGCTGATCAAGGAATTCCTGGGCTCCCAGGCCACTTCCTGGGACACCCGGATTCTGGCCACGGACATTTCCCACAATGTCTTAAGCAAAGCCAAAGCCGGCCTGTACGAGGAGGAATCCCTGCGGGAGCTTCCGCCGGAATGGAAACGCAAATATTTTATCCCGGTCAAAGGCGCGCCCGGCACATACGAAGTATCCAAGGCGCTGCGCACCAACGTGATTTACCGTACATTCAATCTGATGAACCCTATACAGTTCAAATTAAAATTCGACGTGATATTCTGTCGGAATGTGATGATTTATTTTGACCAGGATACCAAAGAAGCGCTGGTAAAGCGCTTTTACCAGGCATCGAACCCAGGAGCCTACCTGCTGATCGGGCACTCGGAAAGCCTGAACAAGGAACGCACGCCTTATGATTATATACAGCCCGCCACCTATCGCAGGGCTGAAGACAGCATTTAAAACAGAAAGGCCGTAAAAAATGATTACCAACAAGAAAATAAGGGTATTGGTTGTGGATGACTCCATGCTTTTCCGCAAAGCGCTCATCGACAACCTTTCCAAAAAGCCAACCATTGAAGTGGTGGGTTACGCCGTGGACGCTTTTGACGCACAAAAGAAAATCCTGCAGTTAAAACCGGATGTTGTTACCTGCGATGTTGAAATGCCGCGTATGAGCGGCATTGACTTTGTGAAACAGTTTCTGCCCCGGCATCCTGTCCCCATTATACTGGTATCCAACTTGAATCTGAACGTCTTTGACGCTTTGAAAGCCGGAGCCGTGGATTTCGTCCGCAAGCCGGATATGACCAAGAACAACGACCTTGCCAGCTTCATCAGCTCCCTGTCCGTGAAAATCTCCATCGCTTCCAAAGCGAAAGTGCGGGTTCCGGGAACGCCCTCCGCCCTTCCCACCACGCCCCGCGCCCAGAACTTAACCTGCAGCATGTCCGCGCTGTCGCAGAACGCCACCGTCATCGCCATTGGCGCTTCCACCGGCGGGACGGAAGCCACCCTGGAAGTGGTGCGCAACCTGCCGGCCAACACGCCGGGCATCGTGATCACCCAGCATATGCCGGAAGGCTTTACCAAGATGTACGCGGACCGCTTAAACCGCATCTGCAAGATGGAGGCCAAGGAAGCCGAAAACGGCGACAAAATCCAGAAAGGCCGCATCCTCATCGCGCCGGGCAACCTGCAGATGGAAGTGGTGCGCGCCGGCGTCTCTTACGCAGTGCGCTGCTTTTCCGGCGAAAAGGTCAGCGGCCACCGCCCTTCCGTGGACGTTCTTTTCAGATCTATGGCCAAAAATGTGGGACGCCAAGGCATCGGCATCATTCTCACCGGCATGGGAAAAGACGGCGCCCAGGGACTGCTGGAAATGCGCAGCAAAGGCTCTTTTACCATCGGCCAGGACAAAGAATCCTGCGTGGTCTACGGAATGCCCATGGTGGCGCACAACATCGGGGCCGTCTGCCAGCAGGCCTCCTGCGCCAACATTGCAAACGTTTTGCTGACCCATTTGAACAAATTGTAATTTTCGCAATTTTGCCTATTAATATTTCCCGTAAAATGGCGATATTTTATACAAGAGAAGTAAATCCAGCAGTTGTCGAAAGGAGTATGGGGCAATATGAAAATCTCACTTAACAAAATATCTCAATACCATACTGAACTTCCTCCGGTCGCAAAAGCTACTGCAAAAGCCACAGGCGCGGAAAAGGCAAATCGTAACTACGACGCCATCATCATTCAGTCTGACTCCAGACAGATTGCTGAAAGAACCTTTTCTTCTTCTTTAGCCCAAGCAGTGTCCGGCGAAGTTCGAAATGCCGAAACTTCAGAAGAGAAAGTCCAAAGCATCAAAAATCAGATTAAAAATGGCACATATGCCATTCACTTCGATCAAATCGCGTCTCGCATGTTATTACATTGGGGGGATGACATCCATGCATAGTTTGGATGACTTCAAAGCAGTGGTGGGTGACTTGATTTTGTTCCTGGATGAGTTCAACCGGATCGAGCGCGAAAAGCTGGATGCCGTTCAGCGCAATCTTGTCACTTTCGTTGAGGAAGCAATGAAAAAAGAACAGGCCGGCATCCTAAAATTGCGCGGTCTGGATAAAAAGCGGGAGTCCATACAAAAAGACCTGGGATGGGAGGGTATGTCGTTTCAGCAAATCCTGTCCCAGGTCAATGATGTTGAAAGGGAAGAACTAAAGCCCATGTTTGAACGGCTTACCGGTTCCCTGCATCAGTTCAACGACGCCAGGGACAGCGCACAAAAAGCCCTGGAGATAAACCTGCATCACATCAACACGCTGCTGGCCAAAAAGGCGGCTGAAGAAAACAAAGCCTATAACAGTAAGGGAAACGCCCAGAAGCCCAAAAAGGCCGCGCGGCATTTCACCGATACGAAAATATAGACAGCAGACAACTATTCAGCAGGAACTATTCCGCGAGGCGTTTTGTCGCAGAATGCGGCAAAACCCCGAGACATACAGCAAAAATCCCATCGTCAAAGGCGATTTCTAATGGATTTTTGCCGGAACTGTGAAGGCGCTGAACAGTTACGACAGCAGTTCAAATGGAGGGATGACTTATGTTACGAGCAACCTTTTCCGGTTTCTCCGTGGCCCGGGGCGCCATGAGCGCCAGCCAGAAGGCCCTGGATGTTACCGGTCAGAATATATCAAATGTATACACGGAAGGCTATACCCGGCAGCGTCTGGATCAGGTCAGCTTCGCCTCCGGATACGGGAATTTCGCTTCCACCAACTACGTGGCGCAGATCGGCAACGGCGTGCTGGTGACGGGCGTATCCCAGGTGCGCGACCCTTATCTGGATATCCAGTACCGGAACCAGATGGCCAACGTGGGCGCGTCCGACGCCAAGGCTTCCGTGCTGGAAGAAATCGCGTCCGTATTCGACGAAACCATGAAAAGCGCCATCAAGGACGCTTTCTCTGACCTGGAAAGCAAGCTTCTTGACTTGGCCAACTCCACCGGAGCGGAACTGGACGACTCGATCGTGCGTTCCTCCATGCAGTCTCTTGTGAGCCTGTTCCATTTCAACGCCACCTCGATGGCCACCAAACGGGAACAGGTGACGGACGATTTTGAAAACAAATCCGTGCGCCAGGTAAACGAACTGCTCAAAGACATCGCCGAGCTAAATAAAACCATCAAGAGCAGCCATGTACTGGGATATCCCGCCCTGGAACTGCAGGACGAGAGAAACAAACTGCTGGACGACCTGGCCAGCTATGTGCCCATCCAGGTTGAATACCAGGACGAATGGCTTTCCGATACCGAAAAGGTGGACACCTTAAAAGTCAGTCTTATGATGGCCGACGGAACTAGGCAAACATTAATCGACCACGACAAATACGGGGAATTTTCCGCACAGACATTTCCCGCCAGCAAGTTCACCTCCGTGACCTTGAGGGACGCCAGCCCTGACCAGAATATTGTCAATATCACCACCGCCACGCCCAATACAACTCAGGTGAATACGCTGATGGGGCAAATCGCTACTTTGAACGGCACGATAAATAGTGGCACGGGTGATACGGCGGCGCTGACGGAGCAGAGGACAAAGCTTCTGGATGAGCTGAAAAGCTACGTGCCCGACATCGACATCAACAACGGAAATGTATCGCTGAAAAAAGCCGACGGAAATTCCATTCCGCTAATTACCGGCAATAACGTTGTTAACACCTTTGGCTTCAACACTGCCAACCACACCGTAACCATTGGCACAGGCGCCAACAGCGAGGAACTGCCGGCCAATACCTTAAACGTGGTAGGAAACGACCGCTCCCTAAGCATCAACGGCGGAACCTTCACCGGTATGCTGAATATGTTAAACAGCTCCGGCGTATTCGATGGCGACGCCACAACAGAAAAAGGGCTGGGGTATTACGAGCACGCCTTTGATTTGCTGGTAAACACATTTGCAACGGTTTTAAATGATTTAAACAAACCAGCTACGGACGCAAACAATCAGCCAGTCGGCGCAGGCGGTCCCCTTTTCACTGCCAGCGACGGCTCCACGAATTTCACCGCCGCCAACATTATGGTCAACGAAGACTGGATCAAAGGCTCTGTACAGCTGAAGACCAAGCTGGACCCCGCATCCGGCACCACCCAGAACGACAACATCAACAAAATGATCGCCGCTTTGAACGACAAAAGAGATTTTCAAAACGGCAGCGATACTCTGTTTAACGGAAATTTCTATAATTATTACGTGGATATAGAGTCCACTCTGGGTATTGACCAGCAGTCCACGGACAATCTGCTGCAGAACCACGTCACCGTAGTCAACACCATTGCCCAGAGCAAGGATCAGGTTTCCGGCGTATCCCTGGACGAGGAGGGCGTAAACCTGATGCAGTACCAGCAGTCCTATACGGCGGCCGCACGGCTGATGACCACGCTGGATGCCACTTTAGAGACATTGCTGAACATTGCCGGACGCTGATGAAAGGAGGCAGTTAAAATCATGAGAATTACAACCAGCATGATGATTCGCAATTACCAGACGAATCTGAGTAAGACCACTGAAAACAAGATGAATTATCAGAATAAAGTATTGACCCAGCGGAATTTCACCAGCGTCAAAGAAGACCCGGCCGCTGCGGCCAAGGCTTCCCATCTGACCCGGCAATACCTGAAAAACGAGGATTACCTGGAAATGTCCAAAGACCTGCAGTCCAAGCTGGACGCCCAGGAGGACAGCGTTTACCAGGTGGTGAAATACGCCGAAGAGCTTTTTGCCAAAATCGGTAAGGAATCCCTCAACGGAACCAACCTGGAACAGCGAGAAACCTATGCCAATACGGTTGTTTCCATCCGGGATTCGATTATACAGAGTTTGAACGCCACCTACAGCAACACCTTTATTATGGCTGGAGCCAACGGCACTGAGGCTCCCTTCTCCATGAATGCCAACGGAAAATTAACCTACCGGGGCGAGGAGGTGGATAATGATGCCAGTAAAACACAGCTGGCCAAATGGAGAGATGAAGGCCTGTTTATCGACATTGGCCTTGGACTGGAATTTAACAGCGCCGGCGATGAGATTATTTCCTCCACCGCTTTTAACATCGCTTTTTCCGGCCTGAGCGCCATCTGGGATGAAAAGAGCCCGGCGGGCAAAGCCACTTCTCTTAAGATTGAGACAGGCGACAACACTATTGGCATTGCGGCGGCACAAGACTACCGCCAAGAAGTTACCATGGGTGAAGGAAAAGACAACATGGCCAACAACCTGGTGGATCTGTGCAGTCAGCTTGCGCTGGAGCTTCTCCAGGACGACGGGAATTTTGACTATGAATCCTGCGACGCAATGCTCACCAAACTGAAGAAATTCCACGAACAGGCCGACAACTCTTTAACGGGCATCGGCGTTAAATCCGATTTCCTGGAGAAATCCATTGACCGTATGGAATCCAACGAACTGTCCCTGGCTACCCAGCTGGAGCGGGTGGTTACGCCGGATATGGCCATTGCCATTACTAACTACTCCTATTCCCAGTATGCATACAATGCCGCCCTTCGTATTGGCGTAAACCTTTTATCACAATCCTTCCTTGACTTTATGCGCTAAACGCGGCATAATAGGATACGGAAATAAGGACATGAAAAAGAAGAATAAACCGAAAGGGTGAATGCTTATGAAACAGCTTCTTAATATAACGACCGTGCCCATAAGTTATGAGTTGAAAATTCAGAAAGCGCAGGTGGAACGCCACCGCGGCAGCGCCGAACTGCAGATATCCAGAGAAAAGGGCGGCCTGCAGGTGAAAAGCCAGCCGATCAAGGTACGGATCGACACGTTTCAGGCCCGCAATTCCATAACTCCGACCACGCCCACCAGCATTCGGCAGGCAGCGGAAGCGGGAAAACAGGCGGCGTATGAGGCCACCGCCAAGTGGGCTTCCGACAATCATCTAATGATGAAAGCAAAGATTGGCGAGGACGTAGCCGGACAGATTGCGGAACGGGATTTTATGAACAATCTGAAAACGGGAGAATTTGAGATGGACTTCATTCCCAAGGCTCCTCCCGAAATCCAGTGGACGGACCCGGATATTACCGTTCGCTATGAAATGGACAAATTGAACTTTGACCTGAAGATTTCCAACGGAGATTTTCAGTTTATACCGGGCGATATCAGCCTGGAAATCGAACAGATGCCTGACGTTCGCATTGAGTACGTAGGCGGCCCCATCTATGTGCCGCCCAGTGCCGACCCCAATTACAAGGGGATTGACGTAATGGCGTAACCGCAGGCCTGCATGCAGAAATAGATAAATATTTTCATTTGTCTGTTTCTGCATTGTTTTTATGACAAAAGGAGGCATGGCAAAATGGAAATGATGACAAAACATTTTGGAGTAATGGAATATACAGAAGAAGAAACCGTCCATTTCCAGGACGGTTTGTTTGGTTTTGAGAATTATAAGGATTACCTTCCCATCCCGCTGGAGGAAAACAGCGACGCGCTGATCTGCCTGCAGTGCCTGGACGATCCGGAGATCGCTTTCATCCTTATGAACCCCTTCCTTCTGTCTTGTGACTACCAGCCCAGGATTTCCCGCGCGGACCGCAAAGCGCTGGGCGATCCCAAAGACGAGGATATCTCCTACTACTGCATCTGCGTCGTCCACGATGCCTTGGAGGACAGCAGCATTAATCTGAAATGCCCCGTCGCCGTCAACGCATTGACCCGCGCTGCCCGTCAGTTAATCCTGGAACAGCCCGAGTACGGCTTCCGTCAACGCATCAAAGACATCTCAACGCCATAGAGAAGGAGGACACACATGCTGGTACTGCAAAGAAAGAAAAACCAGTCTCTGGTCATAAACGGCAACGTAACTGTTTCCATCCTGGAAATCGGCAGCGACTGGATTAAACTGGCCATCGAGGCTCCCAAAAACGTGAAGATACTCCGCGCCGAACTGATGGAAGCCGCCGAGGCCAATAAAGAAGCCGCCAAGGAACTAAACGCCGATTCCGTCAATGCTCTGAAAACGCTTGTTTTAAAAAAATAAACTCAATCTTTAAATCCATCGGGATTGTTGGACTGCCACCGCCAGGAATCCGCGCACATCTCTTCAATGCCCCTGGCCGCAGACCAGCCCAGCTCCCGCTGCGCCTTCGACGCGTCCGCATAGCATACGGCTATGTCTCCGGCCCTTCTGGGCTTAATTTCATAGGGCAGCGTCTTCCCACATGCTTTCTCAAAAGCATGGAGGACCTCCAGCACGCTATACCCTTTCCCGGTTCCCAGATTATAGATGGACACCCCTTCCTTATCCTTAAGCTTTTCAATGGCCTTCACATGGCCCAGCGCCAGGTCGACCACGTGGATATAGTCCCGCACGCCCGTGCCGTCCGGCGTATCGTAATCATCCCCGAACACACCCAGTTTTTCCAGTTTCCCCACGGCCACCTGGGCGATGTACGGCAGCAGATTGTTGGGGATTCCTTTGGGATCCTCACCGATTTTCCCGGAGGGATGGGCGCCGATAGGGTTGAAATAGCGCAGCAAAACCACATTCCACTGCGGGTCGCTGACATGTATATCCGTCAAAATCTGCTCCAGCATGCCCTTGGTCTGCCCGTAAGGATTGGTGATTTGCCCCTTGGGACAATCCTCCGTAATCGGCACGAAAGCCGGATCCCCGTACACCGTGGCGGACGAGCTGAACACCATGTTTCTCACCCCATGGCGGCGCATTACGTCGCAGAGGGTCAGTGTGCCCGACAGATTGTTATGGTAATACTCCAGCGGCTTTTCCACCGACTCGCCCACCGCCTTCAGCCCGGCAAAATGAATCACCGCGTCTATGGATTCCTTCTGGAAAATCTCCTCCACGCCGTCTTTATCCAGCATATCCTTCTCGTAAAACTTTAATTTCTTTCCGGTAATCTCCTCCACAGCCTCCAGCGCCTTTGCGCTGGAATTGCAGAGATTATCCATCACGATCACCTGATATCCGGCATTTAAAAGCTCCACGCACGTGTGGCTTCCGATATAGCCAGCTCCGCCCGTAACTAATATAACCATTTTCATTTACCTCCTTTTTACGCATTTTCCCAAAGGGAATCCGGATATTTTCCGTCTTCCTTCATCTTTTGAATGGCCCGCGTCACCGCCTCCCGGTCCTCTTTATAAGTCACGCCATGCCACTGGTCCACGGATTTTAACACTTCCACCGTGGCCTTCCCCTCCGCCAGCAGCTCTCCCACCACTGTGGGCAGGAAATACTCACATTTCAGAGAGTCTTCCCGAAATCCTTTTTCCAAAAACGCCGGGAAACGCTCCTCCAGTTCCCGGAAGATGCTCTGGGAAAATCCCCACATATTCATGGAAACCAGGCTGGAGGCATCCATGTCCGTCCAGGTGGCGCCGCCGTCCTCGGTATAAGCCGCGCCGCTCCCCCGTTTCTCAATGTGGGTTCTCTCCTGAATGCCCACCAAATAACCGTCGGCATCCATCTGACACACGCCCCGGGCCACATGGCCGTTGTCGGTCAGCGTATTTTTCAGGATGTAGCCCACCATGCAGTAACGGTATTTGTCGTCGTCCCTGTGGGAAGACAAATATTCATATAGATGGGAAAACGCGTGGCTGCCATAATAATCATCGGCGTTGATCACCGCAAACGGCCCCTTTACCGCCTCTTTGGCACACAAAATCGCGTGTCCCGTGCCAAAGGGCTTCACCCGTCCCTGGGGCGCCTGCCACCCTTCTGGCAGCGCGGACAGTTCCTGATACACATAGGAAACATCCATAAATCGACTGATGCGGTCGCCTACCGCTCTTTTAAAGTCCTGTTCGTTCTCCCTCTTTATGATAAACACAACCTGGCCAAAGCCAGCTTTTTTCGCGTCGTAAATGGAGAAATCCATAATGATATTCCCCTGGCTGTCCACCGGATCGATCTGCTTCAAGCCTCCGTAACGGCTTCCCATGCCGGCCGCCATAATTACCAATGCCGGTTTGTTCATTCGCCCGACCTCCTTTCACTCAACTATCTATTCGGTAATTGCGAAACGCCCTTTTTAGTCATCGGAGTTTGTTCAAATATGCCTCTGGCACTTTAAACCAGAATTTCACGCCTTTTTCCTGGTTTTCCACGCCGTATGCGCCCTCGTGGAGCTGGATGATGCGCCGCACTAGATACAGTCCCATGCCCATGTGCCGCTGCTTTGGCGCTTCCTTCCCGCCATTGGCCGCTTTCCCGTCCTGCTTGGGGCGTCGGATCACATAGCCCTGCCATATTTCCTCCATCAGGGCCGGGTCAATGCGCTCGCCCTGGTTATAAACTTCCACCCAGACCCATCCTTTTTGGCGTCGCATGCCAACCTGGATGCGGTTTCCCTGCGCCGTGTGGGAAATGGCATTCATTATATAGTTGTCGATGGCCTGCTCCAGGTAATAGGCGTTGCCGCAGACTTTACAGTCCGGCTCCAGTAAAAATTCTTCCCGGATATGGCTCTGTTCAAACAACGCCTGGTACTTCACCCGGATATATTCCATGGTGTCCGAGAGATTCATTTCCCGGCGTTCCATCTTCTGGATTTGATGCTCCATCAGGGACAAATCCATCAGATTGTTCACCATATCGGACATCCGCGCCACTTCCTCCACGATAGAGTCGTAGTAATACGTCCGATCCACCTGGTCGCCCATGCACTGCAGCATCTCCAGCTGGCTGGAAATAATGGTCAGCGGCGTTTTCAGCTCATGGGAAATGTCTGCCACCACGTCCCTGCGGATGTGATCCAGCAAATCCGTCTGCCCCTCCTGGGCATCCTCGCGCTCCTGCCTTCCCCAGGCCGCACCCTGCAGCTCATGCGCCATATGGTTGATATTGGCCGCCAGCGCGTTCAGCTCCTGATACGGGCCATCCGCTTTTAGGGGCTCGGAGAAATCCCGGCCAGCCATCCGCTCTGCGCCTTTCGCGATTGCCTTCATTTGCCCAAGCATCGGGCGCATCATCGCCCAAAACACCGGCAGCCCCATGGCCAGCGCCAACACGAAGGCAAGCACCAAGAATTTTCCCATATAGCTGTAAAATTTGTTCGTGGAATATATTTTCTCGCGAATATTCACGTAGAAAATGCTGCCGTCCTGCTCAATCAGTCCCATCAGCTTGACCGCCATAGGATTTCTCGTCTCCCGCTCGATCACCTTCGGATCCCTGGAAAATTTGTCTTTGCAGAGGATGATGTGTTTGTACACCTGGCGATCCGACGACTCAAACCAGCTGACATACACCGGCTTGAAATCCTCGTCCGCTATGGTAAACAGCAGATCCTCATTTTCATACTGCTGAAACACGGCCATGTCGTTTTCATCCAGCATAGTGAAGTCCATTTCCCGCAAATCCTCATAAGACGACTGGATCAGACGCGTTTTTTCATAACGATAATAGGAGGGAGCAAAAAGCCAATAAATCAGCGCACTCCCTCCTACAACAATGAGAAAAAAAATAATTTGTCCCGCAATCAGGTTTTTCTTGATTTCATTTTTCATCTGCGCCCGCCTCGAAAATATACCCCACGCCATATACAGATCGAATATAATTGCACTCGTCCGTCAACTTTTTCCTCAACTGCTTCACCAATGTATCTACCGTACGCGTCTCTCCGCTGTAGTCATATCCCCATACGGCATCCAGTATATGTTCTCTTTTCAGCGCCCGGCCCTGATTCTCCATAAAATAACGCAGGAGCTCGTATTCCCTCCGGGTCGTCTCCACGTATTCCCCTTTTCGGTACACCTTCTGAGCCGCCAGATCCAGGCACAGTTTCCCCGCCTCCAGCGTCTGCCTGTACTTCCCCACCCGCTTCAAAACAGCCTCCACATGGGCTTTTATAATTGAAAGGGTGTACGGCTTCACGATATAGTCGTCCGCACCCTTGGAAAAACTGTATAACTGCCCCTCGACAGAAGAATTCGCCGTCAGCATAATCACCGGCACCTGGGACTTCTTCCGGATCTCCCGGAGCACTTCGTTTCCGCCAATCTGCGGAAGCATAATATCCAACAACACCAAATCAATCTGATTCATGTGGTTATAGAATACTTCCAGCGCCTCCTGTCCGTCTTTGGCCTGCAGCACGTCATACCCCTGCAGCGCCAGAAAGTCCGACAGCGTGCGCAATAACTTTTCCTCGTCCTCCACAACCAGCAGCGTCCATTTGTAATGCATGTTATCTCTCCAACACTTCTCTATAGTAGTTCCCAACAATATATTATTCTACAAAGTAATTGTGATGGAAATATGTGAACGGAGGGCCTGGCAGAAAATATGCCACGCCCTCCCATGTATTACGGTTTTTGACTCTTATTTCAGGTTTACCTTTGCGCCTTCCGCTTCCAGTTTTTCCTTGATCTCGTCAGCTTCAGCCTTGGATGCGCCTTCTTTGACAACCTTCGGAGCGCCGTCTACAACTTCTTTGGCTTCCTTCAGGCCCAGTCCGGTCACTTCACGAACAACCTTGATAACTTTAACTTTGTTCGGACCAACTTCCGCCAGCTCTACGTCAAATTCGTCTTTCTCTTCTGCCGGTGCGCCTGCATCGCCGCCTGCTGCCGCTGCAACTACAACGCCTGCCGCTGCGGATACGCCGAATTCTTCTTCACATGCTTTTACCAGATCGTTTAATTCCAATACAGTCAATTCTTTGATCGCTGCAATAAATTCTTCTGTTGTCAACTTAGCCATTTGTTCATTCCTCCTAATAAAAAAGTATTTAATCCCTCTATACGCCTTATTCTGCCGCCGGAGCTTCTCCAGCCGCCTCGCCGCCTGCTTCCGCAATCTGATTAAGCACACGGGCGAAGTTGGAAATCGGAGACTGGATGCTTCCCAGCAGTTTTCCCAAAAGCTCTTCTCTGGAAGGTATGCCTGCCAGCGCCTGAATGCCTGCCTGGTCGTTGTAGTTGCCCTCTACCACGCCTGCAACCAATTCCAGAGCCGGATACTGCTTCGCATACTTGTCCAGAATCCTTGCCGGAGCCGTAGCGTCATCTGCGGAAATCGCCAGAGCGTTGGTTCCGTGCAGATGCTCGGACAGGCTCTCGCAGGGCGTTCCCTTGAACGCAAAATTCATCATGGTGTTCTTGTAAACTTTATACAGAACGCCTGCTTCCCTCAATTCTTTGCGGAGTATGGTGTCCTGCTCTACTGTAAGTCCGCTGTAATTTACCAGGATCACAGACTGGGCGTCTTTCACGTTATTCGCGATTTCTTCCACGATCGGCTTCTTCTCTTCGATCTTTGCCATAACCTTAAACGCACCTCCTTTATTCGTATTATCTGTATACGCTCAAAAAGCCCTCCACATCCGAAAATGCAGGAGGGCGCAATCTATCTGTCCTTAATCTCCCCTCGGCGGGTGGCGCTGCCGTTATGCCTCTTCCTAGGCGCCCGCTGTCTTCGGTGTGGTATGAATCTGAACGAATGTACTGCCGTACTTTAACAGCCTAGCACAATCCAGCAGTTTTGTCAAGAAAAACTGTTAGAATTTTGCCGGGTTGATCTTAACGCCAGGTCCCATAGTAGGCGCAATGGTGATGCTTCTCATATACTGTCCTTTTAATGCGCTGGGTCTGGCTTTTATAATTGCCTCAATCAGGGTTTGGAAGTTTTCCTTCAACTGCTCCTCGGTAAAAGAAGCTTTGCCAATCGGAACATGCACAATGTTTGTCTTGTCCAAACGGTATTCAATCTTACCGGCTTTGATCTCTGTTATGGCTTTTGCCACGTCCATGGTTACAGTTCCCGCTTTCGGGTTTGGCATCAGACCCTTGGGTCCCAATACGCGGCCCAGACGTCCCACAACGCCCATCATGTCCGGGGTTGCCACTACCACGTCAAAATCCAGCCATCCGTCATTCTGAATCTTGGGAATCAGCTCTTCGCCGCCCACGAACTCAGCGCCTGCGGCCTGCGCCTCTTCTAACTTGGCGTCTTTTGCGAACACCAGCACACGGATCTGCTTGCCTGTCCCATGGGGCAGCACAACCGCGCCACGGATCTGCTGGTCTGCATGGCGTCCATCACATCCGGTGCGGATATGGACTTCGATCGTTTCATCAAATTTTGCAACCGCCGCTTTCTTTACCAATCCAATCGCTTCTTCCGGGTCATACAATACTGCGCGGTCAATGGCTTTTGCAGCCTCCTGATATTTCTTCCCTCTCTTCATATCCTTACTCCTCCACTGTGATTCCCATGCTCTTGGCTGTGCCGATAATCATGCTCATGGCAGCCTCCAGGGAACCTGCATTCAAATCTTTCATTTTTGTCTCAGCAATCTCCTGAATCTGCGCTTTGGTTACGCTCGCAACTTTCTCTTTGTTCGGAGTTCCTGAACCAGATTTTATGTTACAGGCCTTTTTCAGTAAAACGGCAGCCGGCGGAGTTTTGGTAATGAAGCTGAAGCTTCTGTCCGCGTAAACCGTGATAACCACAGGGATCAGCAGATCGCCCATGTCCGCGGTCTTCGCGTTAAACTCTTTGGTAAACTGTACAATATTGACACCGTGCTGTCCGAGCGCCGGACCTACCGGTGGCGCTGGCGTTGCCTTGCCAGCAGGAATCTGTAATTTAATATATCCTTCTACTTTCTTTGCCATAACAGGCACCTCCTTGTGGTATTGGCGGGGGTTCGGCCCTTGAGCCCTTCCCTCCCACTTGCTCGATTTACAATTTCTTCACATCTGAAAAACTGATCTCAACCGGCGTTTCGCTGCCGAACAGTTCCACGCCAATGGTGACAAGCTGCTTCTGTGCGTTTACGCCGCGGACAACGCCGCTGGTGTCTTTCCAGGGACCGCCGGTTACCATCACCACGTCCCCTTCCGCATAATCCACTTCCACAGCCTTAATCTCCAGCTGGATGCCGAGGGACTTCATCTCGGCTTCTGTCAGAGGAACCGGCTTGGAACCCGGACCCACAAACCCGGTGACGCCCCTGGTGTTTCGCACTACATACCAGGTGTCGTCATTCATAACCATATACAACAGCACATATCCGGGAAACAACTTCTTTTGCACAACTTTCTGCATATCGTTTTTCATTTCCACCACGTCCTGCAGGGGAACGCACACTTCCAGAATCTGGTCTTCCAGATGTCTGTTGGCTATTGTCTTTTCGATATTTGCTTTCACCTTATTCTCATAGCCGGAATAGGTATGCGCCACATACCATTTTGCACTTTCTGACATATACTCATCCTTTTCACAACTTATTTCATCAGGAGATTAATCCCTTCCAGGATCGCCGCGTCAAACACGCTGATCAGCACGCCCAGCGCGGCTGTGATCGCCACCACGGCCACCGTCTGTTTTACCAATGTGTTTCTGTCCGGCCAGATAATTTTTTTAAATTCGGTTTTCAATCCCTCAAACCAAGATTTCGCCTGGCCGCCGCTTTTCTTTTCTTTTTTCTTGTCTTTCTCCTTTTCAGCCATAGCTCTGCCCTCGCAAATACTAGTTATTTAGTTTCCTTGTGCAGAGTATGCCTCCTGCAGAATTTACAATACTTTCTCGTTTCCATTCTCTCCGGATGGTTTTTCTTTTCCTTTGTCGTATTGTAATTACGTTGCTTACACTCTGTACATGCCAATGTAATTTTTACACGCACAACTTCCACCTCCTGTTTTGCCGTTTCGCATACCCGCGCCGACTGTCCGGGGACGCGGGTAAATTTAAGCATAAAAAAAAGACCCCTATTCTCGTCACTATTGCAGTATAGCATACTTATAAAAATCAAGTCAAGCCTTTTTCGCGGATTGGCGTTGATTTTATGCGGAAAATTCATTATAATGGTCTGTAAAATCGAAAGCTGCAAATTTTCAGGAGGAATAAAAGATGCGCAATAAAATAGAAGAAACTCACGAACATCATCACGAACACGGCCACGGGCATCATCATGGGCATAGCCACGGCGGCAACATGGTCATGATGGGCAGCGCGGACGGCCATCTTCTGGGCACAATGATCGCCTACACCCCGGCCTCCCTGCCCGTGGCCGAGATGAATATGGAATTATCCATGAAAGACGTTGTGGTGTTTATAAAAGAAAACGGCGGCATCCCCCTGCAAGTGAAGGCCAGCCTGAAAGACGCCAATTCCACCGTGATCCTGAATCTGGCCGGGACGGAAATCTTCCGGGCCGAAAACGCGGAAAGCACGGAGACGGACGCCACAAAGGTGAAATGTAAACTGCTGGTGGTGGCCGATAAGATGGACTGCCAGACGCTGAAGGACTCGCTGGAGACTTATATGGGGTATTTTGTGGATAATTCTTTCTAAGAATATAAAAATACAAAATTCTATGCCATAATTAATTCGCTGCCTGCTATATCTGCAATTCGATGATCCGCGCTTTTGCAGAAGAATCCTGTCTGTGAAGCGCAGGATCTCCCCACGGTCATTGAGGACAAGGTGGAGCTTGAAGCCGCAATGCCAGCGGCATGGCCGCGTAGAGCATAAGCTCCACAAAGCGATTATAGCCCCGTTTGCGAGATCCTTCGTTTTTTCATCGGCCGCTTTATACTGGCAAACTATTTTCGACGCACAACGCCCCGTATCCCACCTGTGTATTCGGAAATTCCTCAAACCCCGGCGGCTCCTTTGCCCCCGTCTGAGATAAGCCTTCACCTTTTCCCCATACAAATAAGGAGCATTCTTTCTCACAATCCCCTTCGGCGTCAAGTGTCTGCGCAAAAGTTTTTTCTCTTTTTTCAAAATACCGCCCTTTCTATAGAAAAAAGTGGCCCTGCTGCGTGCGTTACCGTATTGTCAAGTTTTTCCTCTTTCTGGCGTTACAAAAGTGCAGGTTGATATTTTCGGGCTTCTTCCGGCAATTTTTCTGAAAAATTCCACTCTGCCTCTATATTCTGCTCATCATCAATCACAATCTTTTTCACAAATCTGTCTGCCACTTCCCGGGTAAGCTCCGTAAAACTGTGGCTCTGCAGATATTCATACCCATCTGTCCCTGATTCTGAAAGCATTTCCCGCAGCGTTTTTATGCGTTTCTTTAATCCATCTGACAAATCCTTATGATTTTCTTCCTGTAACCGGAATAGCAGATACTCCTCCAAAAACTGCACATTAACCCGCTCCACACATCCCTTATACTGTGTCACATATTTATTTTCGCAGAAAAAATATGGATTCTTCGCATGCTCGATCTTCAATGCTTTGTGGCAGTAACCACATTCCATTTTACCGATCAGCGGGTGCCGATGATGCTTAACAACCCTTTTTACTCCCCTGCTTTTCTGGATGTACTCAAATGTATCACGGTCAATGATCGCTTCCCAGAAATGCTCTCCAATTTCTTTTCTGTCATTTCAGAAAAATTCACTTCGTGGCCTCTTAAGCGCTCCATATGCCTGTAATAATTCACTGCCTCGCCTTCCAATGCTAACTGGCACGAACGGTCAAACCGGTGCATAACCGTCAATTCATCCTGGGAAGGAGATTGTTCCATTTGGTTTCACCTCCTTCCCGTTCCAACTGGCAGAAAGAGAAAGCATAAACTTCCCTTCACTCTTTCTCCCAAATGAGAATGCCTGTTTTGAAGGGTCTTTCCAAAAATTTTTCAGATATATAAAAAACGCCCGGACAGATATGGCTCTGCCGAACGTTTCTTATCATGACGGTATTCTTTTTGATTACAAAAATATACTCTAATACACTACTTTTAAGGGTGTCTTTGGAATCAGAATTTACAGATATTTTTTTAACTGATCTACCTGCCTTCTGCTCCTGCCTGTTTCTGAATAATATCTGCCATATTTATGTTGACAGACATGGCAGCCAATTTCCAAAGGATACCTATCTATGTGCATTTCTACTCCCACACAATCAAAAGGCATACCCTCTGGATCATCCCATTATGGCCATGCGACTACTTCACAAGGTATAAAAACACTCAAATAAGCCCTTGATGATTGTGTTTTTTTTACAATCTCAAAGGTATTGAGCGTTATTTTGGTAGTCTATCGCACTACGAAATATTCATCTTTTACACTTTTCACATTCTAAATGTATTGTTATACACTACTAAAAAGAAAGCATGAGAGGTGAACAATATGGCTGATGTTGATCCAAAATTAGGCGAATTGATAAAAAAGACACGTCTTGAACGCCGGCTTACACAAGAAGAAGTGGCAGAAATGATAGGATGCCATTCACAGTATTATAAAAACCTGGAAAATGGAAAAGGTATGCCAAGCGTCCCTATGTTCTGCAAGATTATGAGGGCACTCCATATTTCTTCTGACGAATACATATGGCCAAACCAGAACCGCGATAATCCTACATATCAATCCCTTCTGAACTTATTAGGCCAATGCGACGATTACAAGCTGTCTGTTTTACACGCCACTGCCGAGGCTCTCTTAAAGGATGCCCCCGACAAAGAAAATGATAAAATAGAAAAATAGAGTTTATATAGTAGAAATGATAGAATTTGTATAGAATATGTTTATTTCATATCGTCTTTCTAAAAAATGGCCCGCCATTTATTGTGGCAAGCCATTTTTTAAATGCCCAATTATCTGCTTTACATTTTCATTGGTTGACAACATCCCCAAGCCGCATAGGATTTGGAAAGCATCTAACATGCCCTGTAAATATGTCTCCTGCTGTTCTGCAAAAGCCTTTGCCATTATTTGTTCCGTGTATTGTTCCAGGACGGACTTAGAATGTTGATCTAATTCATTTATTACCTGTCTGTATTTTTCTTCCATTCCCGCAAGCCGTTTTGATTCTTCCCGGCAGCTATCAAGATGTACCAATGTTTCCCGGTTTGTATCCTCGCACCGTAAATTCTGCAAGAATAATTCCAGCTTTTCAGTAACCTCATTTTTCATGTTTTCACCTTCCTAACACAATTATTATATAATAAAATAGGCAATGATGACATATTTTATACCTTATTGGATTAGTTCCCCAATAAGTATGTATCATTGCCTACTCTATCTTCTCATTGAATTTATATCCAATTCCCCAGACAGTCAGAATATAAATCGGATTAGCCGGATCTGGCTCTATTTTTTTACGGATTTTATTGATATAGGCAATGATATTTCTGCTGTCAGAAAAATAATTTTCTCCCCAAACCTGATCATATATCTGCTCTTTAC
>CAYOWU010000054.1:0-21666 GCA_964407765.1 uncultured Lachnospiraceae bacterium | reverse complement strand
CTTCGCCTTCGGCCAGACGGGCTGCCAACGGCGCGATGCCCCGGGAGGCTTCGGCGGTCATGCTCTGGTGGGTGCAGGTTTTCAGGAAGGTTCCCACCCATACGCCGCCGGTGTAGCGGGAGGCCCGCAGGGTGGGCAGGGTGTGGTTGGTGCCGGAAGCGTAGTCGCCGAACGCTTCCGCGGTGTTTTCGCCGATGAACAGGGAGCCGTAGTTGTAAAGCTTCGGGATAATCGCCTGGGGATTTTCCATGACAAGCTCCAGGTGTTCCGGGGCGTATTCGTTGGCCAGGCCGATGGCTTCCGTGAGGGAATCGGCCAGCAGGACTTCGCCGAAGGCGTTCCAGGACTGGCTGGCGATGGGGGCGGTTTCCAGGGTTTCAAGCTGCCTCTCCACAGCGGCGATGACTGCCAGGCCGAAGGCTTCATCGGTGGCAATGACGATGCCCTTGGCGTTGGGGTCGTGCTCCGACTGGGCCAGCAGGTCGGCGGCGGTGACTTCCGGGTTGGCGCCGGCGTCCGCCAATACCAGCACCTCGCTGGGGCCGGCCACGAAGTCAATGCCCACCTGGCCGTAGCACTGGCGTTTGGCTTCGGTCACGTATTGATTTCCAGGCCCCACAATCAGGTCCACCGGGGCGATCTGCTCTGTGCCATAGGAGAAAGCGGCCACCGCCTGGGCGCCGCCCACGGCATAGATTTCATCCACGCCGGCTAAGTCCATGGCCACTAAGGTTTTGGGGTGTATCTGCCCGGTTCCTTTGACTGCGGGAGAGCAGGCGGCAATCCGGGGCACGCCGGCGGCTTTGGCGGGGGCCGCCAGCATCAGAGCCGTGGAGTAAAGCGGATAGCTGCCGCCCGGCACATAACAGCAGCAGGACTGCACCGGAAGGATGCGGTGTCCCAGATGGATGCCGGGCATGGGGCTGAAGTCTTCGATTTCCGCCATGGTTTCCCGCTGCGCCTGGGCGAACGCCCGGATGTTGCTTAAAGCGGCTTTCATGTCCTCGATTTCCTGGGGGGAAAGCTGCTGGTAAGCGTCCTTTATTTCCGCTTCGCTGACCCGCAGTTCCTCCCGCCGGAGCTGGTCGAACTTCTGATTGTAGGATTTTAACGCCTCGTCACCTTTTTCGCGGACCTGGTCGATGATTTCGGATACGGCCTGCTGTAAGGCGCGGGCGTCGGAAGGGGTGCGTTTTTGGGATTCTTTTAAAATTTTCATAAGTGATTTTCCTCTCTCGTTCATTGAATTTGTGTAACTATTCAGTAGGTATTGTCCCGCGAGGCGTTTTGCCACAAAATGTGGCAAAATCCCGAGACATACGGCAAAAATCCCATCGCCGAAGGCGATTTCTAATGGATTTTTGCTCGTAACTGTGAAGGCGCTGAACAATTACGAATTGGTTTTATTTTATATCATAAAACACGAAGCGCCCCAAATGTCAAGACGGTATTTCAGGAAATTCTGTGAAAACCTTGAGCGCACTCCGGGTTTGTGCTATGATGAGTATCAACAACGAGAAAATGAGTAAAGGGTGGCGGATCATGCGCATTGGCCAGGTTTCTGAAAAATACGGAATTTCTGTGGACAATCTATATTATTACATCCAGTATGGACTGCTGGTGCCTCCCAGACCCAAGAGCCAGTATGTTTTCGACGAGAGGACACTGGAGGATTTGGAGCGGGTGCTGGAGCTGAAGGAGCTGGATTTTACCCTGAATGAAATTCATAGGATTTTGTCGCTGTACCGCATCTCTGGTTTGGCGGACGCTCAGGACCGCAGGGAGCTGCAGGAAATGTTTCAGGAGAAACGGGAGGCGTGCGTCAAAGAGCGGGAACGGCTGGAGGCGGCGCTCGAGCGGCTGAACGAGAAGATTCAGGAGTTATCCAGGGAGCCGGACGGTCAGACAGGGCGCATAGGACTGCCGGTTCGAATGCTGGATCTTTTGTGCTGTCCCCGCTGCGGCGGCAGTCTGCGGATTTCCCGGGTGGACATGAATCTGCAGTATCTGTACAGCGGAGAGCTTTCCTGTGCATGCGGGTATCAGGCGCAGGTGCAGGACGGCGTCGTACATACGCCCAACCAGGAGCAAAGTCCCTATGACAAGCCGGATGTAGACCGGGAACTGTATAAGGAGCTGCCCCCGGCGCTGTTAAGTCTGTTTGAGAGGTCCTATAACTGGATGGGCGACAGGCTGGACGGCATGGAGCTGGGAGGGCGGGTGGTGATGGAAACCTACGTAAACGCCTGGTTTTTCATGCATAATCACCTGCGGTGGCTGCCGCCGGACGGGAAATATATTGTGGCGGATAAATATCCGGAAACCCTGCATATGTATAAAAAACTTATTGAGAAGCAAGGCTATGGACTGGACATTTTATATATAGCGGACAGCAGTTTGGAGCTGCCGCTGAAAAAAGGGTGCGTGGATCTGCATCTGGATTTTTTTGCAGCCAATGAACACAATTTCTATCATCATAGTTTCCTATATAGAAGGCTTCGGGAATTTCTGGCTTCGGACGCTGGGCTTTTGGGAACGTATTTTTATCTGGACAACGGAAGAAAATCCGTGGAAAATCTGCTGGCCCAATATCCTGAAGCCTGCGAGAAAAATTTCAGCCAGGACTGGTTTCTGGAAGAGCTTGAAAAATCCGGCTACCGGCTAGAGGAAAAGGAGGACTGCGGCTGCACCGGCGATTCCGGGGCTAACCTGGGTTTTGGATTCCACGAAAAAGGGGAGATGATGCACCTACTGGCGTATAAAGCGAAAAAAATCGAAAAGTCGCGAACAAACGTTTGAAAAATTCTTTCGCATGTGTTATACTGTATGGAAAAACAAGGAAATGGACATCTTAGATCCTGAAAGACTATAAGGAGAAGCAGCATGACAGCGCCAAAGAAAACAAGAGAATTTATAAAAATCCGGGGAGCCAATGAGAATAATCTGAAGCATCTGGACGTGGACATTCCCCGGAATGAGTTTGTGGTTTTAACCGGATTGTCCGGCTCCGGAAAAAGCTCCCTGGCTTTTGACACCATTTACGCGGAGGGGCAGCGGCGTTATATGGAATCCCTCACCTCCTACGCCCGGCAGTTTCTGGGGCAGATGGAGAAGCCGGACGTGGAGAGCATAGAAGGGCTGTCCCCGGCCATATCCATCGACCAGAAGTCCACCAACCGCAATCCCCGTTCCACCGTGGGAACGGTCACGGAGATTTACGATTATTTCCGCCTGCTCTACGCGCGAATCGGCATTCCCCACTGTCCCAAGTGCGGGCGGGAGATTGCCCGGCAGACGGTGGACCAGATGGTGGATCAGATTATGGAGCTGCCCGAGCGGACGAAGATTCAGCTTCTGGCGCCGGTGGTGAGGGGGCGCAAAGGAACCCATGCGAAATTATTTGAACAGGCCAGAAAGAGCGGCTACGTCCGGGTGCAGGCAGACGGCAATCTGTACGACTTGTCGGAGGAAATCGTTCTGGACAAAAATATCAAGCACAACATTGAGATTGTGGTGGATCGCCTGATGGTAAAGCCGGGCATTGAAAAACGCCTCACCGATTCCATCGAAAACGTCCTGTCCCTGTCGGAAGGGCTTCTGTCGGTGGACACGATGGACGGCAACGTGATCAATTTCAGCCAGAGCTTTTCCTGCCCGGACTGTGGGGTCAGCGTGGATGAGATTGAGCCCAGGAGCTTTTCTTTCAACAATCCGTTCGGGGCCTGCCCTTCCTGCAGCGGACTGGGCTATAAGATGGAGTTTGACCCGGATTTGATGATCCCGGATCCTTCCTTAAGCATTTCTCAGGGGGCCATCGCCGTGATGGGCTGGCAGTCCTGCGCCAATAAGGGGAGCTTTACCCGGGCGATTCTGGACGCGCTGGCCAAGGAATACGATTTTGACCTGGACACGCCTTTTGAGGACTATCCCCAGGATGTCCAGGACATCATTGTCTATGGCACAGGCGGAAAGGAAGTGAAGGTTCACTATAAGGGCCAGCGGGGCGAAGGGGTTTACAGTGTGGCCTTTGAGGGGCTGATCCGCAACGTGGAGCGGCGTTATCGGGAAACCGGATCAGAAACCAGCAAGCAAGAGTACGAGAGCTTCATGCGGATTACGCCCTGCCGCGTGTGCAAGGGCCAGCGGCTGAAGCCGGAATCCCTGGCGGTGACCGTGGGCGGGGAAAATATTTACAAGGTCACTTCCATGTCGGTGGTGAAGCTGCAGGAATTTCTGGAGCGCCTGAAGCTTGCGCCTCAGCAGGAACTGATTGGCCGGCAGGTGTTAAAGGAGATTCGCGCCCGGGTGGGTTTTCTGGCGGACGTGGGGCTGGAGTATCTGACTTTGGCCCGGGCTACCTCCACTTTATCCGGCGGGGAGGCCCAGCGCATCCGCCTGGCCACCCAGATCGGTTCCGGGCTGGTGGGGGTGGCCTATATTCTGGACGAGCCCAGCATCGGCCTGCACCAGAGGGACAACGACAAACTGCTGCGGACTCTCTGCCATCTGCGGGACTTGGGCAATACGCTGATTGTGGTGGAGCACGACGCGGACACCATGCTGGCGGCGGACTGCGTGGTGGACATCGGCCCGGGCGCCGGGGAGCACGGCGGCAGGCTGGTGGGCATCGGCACGGCCCAGGAGCTGATGAAAAACAAAGAATCCATCACCGGCCAGTATTTAAGCGGCCAAATCCAGATCCCCGTTCCAAAGGAGCGAAAAACCCCCACAGGATTTTTAAAAATCCGCGGCGCGGCGGAGAATAATCTGAAGAATGTGAACGTGGACATCCCCTTGGGCGTGATTACCTGCGTCACCGGCGTTTCCGGTTCCGGAAAAAGCTCCCTGGTCAACGAGATTCTCTACAAAGGGCTGGCCAGAAGCCTGAACCGGGCTCGGGTGATTCCGGGAAAGCACAAGGAGATTTCCGGCATGGATCAGCTGGACAAGGTGATTAACATCGACCAGTCGCCCATCGGACGCACCCCCCGGTCCAACCCGGCCACTTATACCGGCGTTTTTGACCAGATCCGGGATCTGTTCGCCGCCACGGCCGACGCGAAAGCGCGGGGCTATAAGAAGGGCCGCTTCAGCTTCAATGTGAAAGGGGGCCGCTGCGAGGCCTGCGGCGGGGACGGCATTTTGAAAATAGAGATGCACTTTCTGCCGGATGTGTATGTGCCCTGCGAAGTTTGTCAGGGAAAACGGTATAACCGGGAAACTTTGGAGGTAAAATACAAGGAGAAGAGCATATTCGACGTGCTGAACATGACGGTGGAGGAGGCGCTGGAGTTTTTTCAGCCCATCCCTTCCATCAACCGGAAGATTCAGACGCTATACGACGTGGGCCTGCCCTATATCCGGCTGGGACAGCCCTCCACCACGCTTTCCGGTGGGGAAGCCCAGCGGGTGAAGCTGGCCACGGAGCTGAGCAAAAGGAGCACGGGAAAGACCATCTACATTCTGGACGAACCCACCACGGGGCTTCATTTTGCCGATGTGCACAAATTGATTCAGATTTTGCAGCGTCTGTCCGCGGGCGGCAATTCGGTGGTGGTCATCGAGCACAATTTGGATGTGATTAAGACGGCGGATTATATCATCGACATCGGGCCGGAGGGCGGCGACCAGGGCGGCACGGTGGTGGCTCAGGGAACGCCGGAGGAGGTGGCCGCCTGCGAGCGGTCCTATACCGGAAAATACATTGAAAAGGCCATTCATGCGTTTTGCGGCGCTTCGTTCGAAGCGGAATAACTTTGAATAAAATAACAGATAATAGACCTAAATGATTATGCGCAAAAGGAAAGGGGATTGCGATGGCTGCAACAGACATTGGAATAGATTTGGGCACATCCAGCATACTGGTATATGCCACGGGAAAAGGAATTGTATTAAAGGAGCCCTCGGTCGTAGCTTACGACAAAGATACAGAGAAGATTAAAGCGATCGGGGAAGAGGCGCGCCAGATGATCGGCCGCACCCCGGGAAATGTGGTGGCCATACGTCCCTTGCGCCAAGGGGTTATCTCCGACTACGACATCACGGAGAAAATGCTTAAATACTTTATTTCCAAGGCCATCGGCAGGCGGGCGTTCCGGAAGCCCCGCATCAGCATCTGCGTGCCCAGCGGCGTCACCGAGGTGGAAAAAAAGGCGGTGGAGGAGGCCACGTACCAGGCGGGCGCCCGGGAGGTGCATCTGATTGAAGAGCCCATCGCGGCGGCCATCGGCTCCGGCATCGACATTCTGCGTCCATGCGGAAATATGGTGGTAGACATCGGCGGCGGCACCTCGGACATAGCGGTGATTTCCTTGGGCGGCACGGTGGTTTCCGCTTCGGTGAAGGTGGCCGGGGATAATTTTGACGAGGCCATCATGCGCCATGTGCGCAAGAACCACAACCTGTTCATCGGCGAGCGCACGGCCGAGGACATCAAAGTCCAGATCGGCATGGCCTGCGAGCGGCCGGAGCTGATGACGCTGGAGATTAAAGGCCGCAACGTCATCACCGGTTTGCCCAAGTCGGTGACGCTGACTTCCGAGGAAATCCGCCAGGCCATGTACGACTGCACCTCCCAGATTGTGGACGCAGTGCACGGCGTTCTGGAAAAAACGCCGCCGGAGCTGGCGGCGGACGTGGTGGACCGGGGGATTGTGCTTACCGGCGGCGGTGCCCTTTTGGGCGGCATCGAAGATTTAATCGAACAGAAGACCGGCATCAACACCATGACTGCCCAGGATCCCATGCTGGCAGTGGCGGTGGGAACCGGGAAATACGCGGAAATCGCGGCGGAGCTGTAAGGGGGCGGCATTATGACGGACACCGTTTGCGGATATGTGGATCATATCATATTCCGAAATGAGGAAAATGGCTATACGGTTCTGGCGCTGGATGCAGAGGGGACGGAAATCACCTGTGTGGGCGCGTTCCAGTACATTGGCCAGGGGGAAGTCATTGAGGCGCAGGGCCATTATACGGAGCATTCCGTCTATGGCCAGCAATTTCATATCGAGTCTTTTCAGACGAAAATCCCGGAGGACACGGCCGCCATGGAGCGTTATTTGGGTTCCGGCGCCATCAAAGGGGTGGGCGGAGCCCTGGCTGCCAGAATCGTAAAGCATTTCGGAGCGGACGCCATACGGGTGGCAGAGGAGGAGCCGGAGCGGCTGGCGGAGGTCAAAGGCATCAGCGAGCGCAAAGCCCGGGAGATTGCCATCCAGATCGAAGAGAAGACGGACATGCGAAAGGCCATGATGTTTCTGCAGAAATACGGGATTTCCCTGAATCTGGGGGCAAAAATTTACCAGCAGTACGGCCAGAAACTGTACCAGGTATTGCGGGAAAATCCTTATCAGATGGCAGAGGACATCCCCGGGGTGGGCTTTAAAGCCGCCGATGAAATCGCGGAGAAAATCGGCATCCGCAAGGACTCCGCCTACCGGCTTAAAAGCGGCCTCCTCTATACGCTTCTTTTAGCCACCGGGCAGGGGCACGTCTATCTGCCCAAGCAAACGCTTTTTCGCCAGGCCGCCGCACTTTTGCAGGCCGACGAAGAGGCGCTGGAGAAAAATCTGATGGACTTGATCCTGGAGCGCAAAGCGGTTGTAAAGGAGATGGCCGCGGGCGAGGCGGTTTACGGCAGCCGGCTCTACTATCTGGAGCTGAACGCGGCGCGGATGCTAAGGGAATTAAACGTGGAGATTTCCCGGGACAAAAAGCGCATTAAGCGGCGGATTCAGGCTATAGAAAAAGAAACGGGCATCCGCCTGGATCAGCGGCAGCAAGAAGCGGTGATCCAAGCGGCAAGAAGCGGGCTGTTCGTGCTCACCGGCGGGCCGGGCACCGGCAAGACCACCACCATCAACGCCATGCTGCGCTACTTCGAGGGCGAGGAACTGTGCATTCGGCTGGCGGCGCCCACGGGACGGGCGGCCAACCGGATGACTGAAGCCACCGGCTGGGAGGCGCAGACTATCCATCGCCTGCTGGAGCTGTCTGGCGATTTGGAGGAATCCTCCTCCGGGGTGCGTTTTGACCGGAACGAGCAGAATCCGCTGGAAGCGGATGTGGTGATTATCGACGAGATGTCTATGGTGGACATTTACCTGATGCACGCTCTTTTGTCGGCGCTGCGCGTGGGGACCCGGCTGATTCTGGTGGGCGACGTGGATCAGCTGCCCAGCGTGGGACCCGGCAGCGTGCTGCGGGATATTATTGCGTCTGGGGCGTTCCCCGTGTCAGAACTGACGCGGATTTTCAGGCAGGCGGGCACAAGCGACATTGTGGTGAATGCCCACAAAATCAACCGGGGAGAGCAGGTGGAGCTGACCAACAAAAGCAAAGATTTCTTTTTCCTGGAGCGGCAGGAGGCGATTCTGGTTCTGCGGGTGGTGGTTGCGCTGATTCAGGAAAAGCTGCCCCGATACATACAGGCAGACCCCATGGAAATCCAGGTGCTGACGCCGATGCGAAAGGGCGCGCTGGGCGTGGAGCAGTTAAATCCTTTTCTGCAAAAATATTTAAACCCGGCGGACGCGTCCAAGAAGGAAAAAGAATACGGCCACACGCTGTTTCGCCAGGGGGATAAGGTGATGCAGATTAAGAACAACTACCAGCTGGAGTGGGAGATCCGGGGAAAGCACGGGATTGCGGCGGACAAAGGCGCGGGCGTCTACAATGGAGACATTGGAAGGGTGCGGGAAATCAACGAATTTGCGGGGTTTATGACTGTGGAATTTGACCAGGGCAAATTTGTGGACTACACGTTTAAGCAGCTGGACGAGCTGGAGCTGGCTTACGCCGTCACCATACATAAATCCCAGGGCAGCGAATACCCGGCGGTGGTGATTCCGCTGCTGACCGGGCCGCAGATGCTGATGAACCGCAATTTGCTCTATACGGCTGTGACCAGGGCCAAAAAATGCGTGACGCTGGTGGGAAGCGCACAGACCGTTCGCCAGATGATTGAGAACAAACGGGAAGCCGGGCGGTACAGCGCGCTGGACATCCGGATTCAGGAATTGGGGGAAAGCTTTTCATGAGAGGAATGGATGCAGTAAAATGGGCGCTGCAGGCGATTTATCCCAGGCGGTGTCCTGTCTGCCACGACATCGTAAAGCCCGCAGGCCGGCTGATTTGCCCGTCCTGCAAAGGGAAAATACGGCTGGCGGGGGAGCCGCGCTGTAAGAAATGCAGCAAGCCCCTTGAAAAAGAAGAGGAGGAGCTTTGCGCAGACTGCCGCAGACACAGCCATGCATTTGAGGAGGCGGCGGGGATTTTCCTCTACGACAAAATCATGCGGGAATCGCTGATGAAATGCAAATACGGCGGGCGCAGGGAATATCTGGACTATTACGGGCAGGCCATGGCGCATTACGGCGGGCAATATTTAAAACGCTGGAAGCCCCAGGCCTTCGTGCCTGTTCCCCTGCACAAAGCGCGGCTTAGCAAGCGCGGATTCAACCAGAGCGCCGTTCTGGCGCGGGAGCTGGCCGGGGCGTTGGGCATTCCAGTTTATGAGCATATGCTGGAGAAGCCCAAAAAGACCAGGCCCCAAAAGGAACTGGAGGCCCAGCAGCGCCGGCTGAACTTAAAAGGCGCCTTTATTATAGGAAAGGATTTTCAGCCGCTTACAAAAGTCGCGCTGGTGGATGACGTTTACACCACGGGCAGCACGGCGGATGAGGCGTCCCGCTGTCTGAAAGAGGCCGGGATCGGAACGGTTTACGTGATGACTCTTTGTATTGGGAATGGATTTTAAAGTCTTTTCATCGCAAATGATATATGTTACAATGAAGGCGGAAAACGTTGGATGAGCAAAAGCAGGTAAGGAGCCGTATATGGTAAATGAAGAGAAAGTCCGAATTATGACAAAACTTGCAGCATATGAAAAGGGAGAAGGCAAAAAATATCTTCCAATTAGCAAATATTACCGTACGGATTACATAGGGCTTGCCCTGATCAAGAATTTTTTTCTTATATCCATTGCGTATGTGGCATTGGCCGGGCTGATTGCTCTTTATTTTCTGGAGGAACTTCTGGAAAATATTCATAAAATGAATCTAGTGAGGCTGGGTGTAAAAGTGATTATTGGATATATAATCTTATTGGTTGCATATTCAGTTGTCGTATATATTGTGCAGACGGTAAAATACAGCAGGGCGAAGAAAAGCATCAAGAATTATTACATGCAGCTGGGAAGGCTTACGAAGATTTACGCGAAGGAAGAAAAGCGCGTTCAGAATCGGAATGTTTTCAGGAGGGATAAGGTATGACAGCGTTGCTGGAGATGAAGCAGAAGTTAAAGAATTTTTACGGGCAAAATGAGGGGTATCTCACGCCGCTTTTGAAATTTTTGCTGGCCTTTGGATATTTCTGGTGGATTCGGATGCAGCTGGGGATGATGGAACGTCTGGCCAACCCTTTTGTCATTATCATTATGGCGCTTCTTTGTTCGATTCTGCCCGGCAATGCGATTATGTGGATTGGGTTTCTTTTCATCCTGGGGCATTGTTACGCTGTGGGCGCCGCGGTGGCCGGATTTGTGGCGGCGCTGCTTCTTTTGATGGTGATTCTGGGACTGCGCTTCAGCGGAAAATACAACATTGCTTTTCCGCTGACGTCTCTGGGCATAACCTGCCATCTTTCGCCGCTGATTCCCATCGGATGCGGCCTTTTGGGGAATCCGGTGACTGCGGCGCCGGTGGGCTGCAGCATAGTGTTTTATTATCTGATTGTGTTTATCAGGGAGCAGGAAGGCGTATTGAGCGGCGAGGGCATTGAGATCCAGCGCGCGCTGAAGCTTTTGATGGACGGCCTGGTGAAGAATCAGGACATGTGGATTTGCCTGATTACTTTTGTGGGGGCTCTGCTTTTGGTCTACCTGATCCGGACCCGGTCTTTTGACTACGCATGGCGGGTGGCGATTGTGGTGGGGGCTGTGGCCTATCTGTTTATGATGCTGGCCGGCGGGCTTTTCCTGGGGCTGGAAGTGGAAATGGCGCTTATAACAATATCTACCGTTGTATCCGCTCTTATTGGGGTTGTGCTGGAATTTTTTGCTTTTGGGGGAGACTATACGAGAACGGAGCATCTGGAGTATGAGGACGACGACTATTTCTATTACGTGAAGGCCGTTCCGAAAGTATCCATCAGCACATCCAAGCGCAAAATTATGAAAATAAACGGGGTTTCCCAGAAGACAGGGGAGATTCCGCCCTTGTCTGAGCAGCCGCCTGTTCCGCCGGCGCCGCCCGTACAGCCCACGCAGCAGGCGCCTGGGGCCGGACATGTGGATTTTGAGAAAAAATTAGAGGAATCTTTGAAGGATTTGTGATTTTTAATAAGTTAAAGGAGCAAAGGGTTGCCATTGATGAATTGGGGAGAAATCTTTGAAAATTACATATCTAAAATATCCATTCCAAAGATCGGGGTTATCGACATAATCGAAATTTTATTTATCTCTTTTTTCGTCTATGAATTTATGGTGTGGGTGAAAAACACCCGGGCGTATACGTTGTTAAAGGGAATCCTGCTGGTGATGATGTTCGTGCTGGTGGCGTATGTGCTGCGGATGAACGCCATACTCTGGATTGTGGAGAAAATGGCGGCGGTGCTGATTACGGCGCTGTTTGTGATTTTTCAGCCGGAGCTTCGTAGGATTTTGGAACAGCTGGGGGAGAAAAATCTGATGTCCTCCATCTTTTCTTTCGACAGCAGCCGGGGCGTGCAGGAGAGGTTCACGGACCGGACGGTCAATGAGATGTGCAGGGCAAGTTTCAGCATGGGCGAGGTAAAGACGGGCGCACTGATCGTCATTGAGCAGAATGTGGTGCTGACCGAATATGAGAAGACAGGGATCGCGCTGGACTCTCTGGTGAGCAGCCAGCTTTTGATTAACATCTTTGAGCACAACACGCCCCTTCACGACGGTGCGGTGATTGTCCGGGGGAACCGGATTGTGGCGGCGACCTGTTATCTGCCGCTGTCTGACAACCGGGAGTTAAGCAAGCAGCTGGGCACCCGGCACCGGGCGGGCTTAGGCATCAGCGAAGTCAGCGATTCCCTGACTATTATCGTGTCGGAGGAGACGGGCGACGTGTCGATGGCCCAGGGAGGGGTTCTGCGCAGGGGCGTCACCCGGACGCAGCTGAAAGAAGCCATATGCGCCGTGCAGAATAAGACCTATGTAAGCAGCAGTAAATTCAGGTTATGGAAAAGGGGTAGAAGCCAAGATGAGAAAAACCCTGACAAATAATTTGCTCTTGAAAGTGGTTTCTGTGGCAGTGGCGGTGTTTGTCTGGCTTTTGGTGATCAATGTGGACGATCCGATTATCACCAGCCAGATTTCCGGCGTCATCGTGCAGGTGCAGAACGAGGCGTATATTGAGAGCGGCGGGAAGATGAGCATGATCGAGGAAGGGGAGAACGTGGTCACGGTGGAGGTTACGGGGAAGCGCTCCATTGTGGATAACCTGTCCGCAGAGGATCTGGTGGCTACGGCCGATTTGAAGCAGATTGTGAATATGAACACCGATCCGATTATGGTGCCCATTACCATCAACTGCAGCAGGCTCAAATCCGAAAATCTGGTGCCGAATCCCAGGAACTTGAGCGTGGATATCGACGAGATTATGACGCAGGAATATATTGTCACGGTGGCATCGGGGGAAGGGCAGCCGGCCAAGGGCTATGAGATCGGGGCCTTAAGCGCCAACCCGGATAAAATCAAGATCACAGGACCCCAGTCCCTGGTGCGCAAAATAGATAAAGTGGTGGCTACGGTGGATGCCACCAACCTTCGGGAGGACGCCATCAAGCCGGTGGGCTTAAAGATTATTGACCGGAATCAGGTTGAGTTTTCGGAAAGCCAGATGAATTATCTGAAGTACGACACCAGTGTTCCGGAAGTGAATGTGTCCGTGGATCTGTGGACCGTGCGCAACGACATTGCCATCAAAGGCGGTTATGTGGGTAATGTGGCGGACGGATATAAAGTGGATAAAATCACCTTCACGCCGGGACACATCAGTGTGGCCGGAAGGGAAGGCGCGTTAGAAGCGCTGGCGGCGGCGGGAAATTCCATCCAGGTGCCCGACGAAACCATCGACGTGAGCAAAAAGACTGCGGATTTTGAAGTGAAGGTCAATATAGAAAATCTGCTGCCCGAAGACATTAAGCTGACCAAAGACACCAGCGACACGGTGATCGCGGCGGTGAGCGTTCTGCCGCAGGACAGCCAGGAATACAGCATTCCCACCACCAGTATCTCCGGCGAGAACGTGCCGGGCGGGCTGCAGCTGGTGTACGAGACGGAGAAAGTGCAGATCCGCATTCGGGAAAACGGCAGCGAACTGGATCAGTTAAAGGAAAGCGACATAAAGGCCAGCGTGGATCTTACTGGAAAAACGGAGGGCAGTTATCAGATTCCGGTGAAAATTGAACTGCCTGCAGGCTATACGCTGGTGGAACAGCCAAGCACAGCGGTGAAGCTTGTAGAGCCAGTGGAAGGCGACTGAACGAAAACGAGGGATAAGGAATGGTAAGAAAAAAAGTGCGTATTAAAAACCCAACGGGACTGCATCTGCGTCCGGCTGGAATTTTTTGCAAGGAAGCTATGAGATATGATTCCGCGATTACCTTTAAATTCCGCAACGGCACATTCAATGCGAAAAGCGTGCTGGGCATTCTGGGGGCCTGTGTGAAAAGCGGGGATGAGATTGAGCTGATCTGCAAGGGCCAGGACGAAAGTGAAGCTCTGGAAGCTCTTGTAAAAGCCATTGAGAGCGGCCTGGGAGAATAAAAGAAGATTTTTAAAAATTTTAGATGAATTTAATTTGACAAAAGCTGGGATTTGGGGATACAATAGGAAATACAAATGTAACTTTTTTGTAATTATTCATACATAAGGAGGTTCATAATTGAGAACAAAGAGCAAAGGACTGCTGGCTTGCGCATTGGCTGTTTGCATGGCCTTTTCAGGGGCGGCGCCTGTGGGGGCGGCCGCCAATGAGGAAGTGATCGCGGATCAGCAGGACGCTGAAAAAATTATTTCACAGGAGGAGCCAAAGGCGCAGCCCACAGAATCGGGGAATGCTCTGGACGAGGAGGAGCCTGTTCTGTCTGAAAATGCGGTGGAGACGCCGCCGGCGCAGGATATCATAGAGGAACCAGAAGAGACAATTGCGCCGGAGGAGTCCAAAGAACCAGAAGCTCCCACTGTTTCCCAGGACGCTGCAGATGTTTCGGAAAATGAAGCGGAATCCGCCCAGGAACCGCAGGCGGCCGTTTCCGGCAACGAAGACCCTGCAGAAGAGGTGAACGACACATACTGGGAAGAGCTGAACGGTCATTGGAAGCTGCGCAAACCGGGAACCAGCGAATACTACTTGGAAAAAGACGGACGGGTGGAGGTGAAGCTGTCCCAGGGCGGCAAGGCTTCCTACATATTTGACGCAAACGGATACATGCTTACAGGCGCACACAAAGTCAGCATGAACGCGCCCAAGGCCGGAACCTATTATTTCCTGTCGGAAAAAGACTATGCAAGTGCCGAGGGCGACACGCCCAAAAACTCCCAGCTTGGCCAGATGGTGACGCAGGCCGGCTGGATATATGCATCTGACGAAGATGCATGGCTGTATCTGGAAGAAGGCGGTCTGTGGGATACATCCAAAACAGGCATGCAGAAAATTGATCAGAAGACGTACTATCTGGACGCAAGCGGAAAGATCCAGAAAAACGTACAGAAGAAAGTAAACGGCAGCTATTATTACTTCGGCGCGGACGGAGTGATGATCGCGAACAGTTTCCAGAATATCAACGGCAAGCAGTATTACTTTTCACCCGACGGCAAGCGTTTGGAGAAGACCGGCTGGCAGAAGCTCAGCAACGGAAACTGGTACTATTTCCATAAGAGTCATTACCGTCAGATCAAGACGAAATGGCAGCAGATCACAGAGAACGGCAAGAAATACTGGCATTATTTTGAATCCAACGGAGAGAATGTAAAAAATGAGCTGAAATCCATAAGCGGCTATAAGTATTACCTGGACGCTAATGGCCGTATGGCTACAGGACTGAAAACCGTAAACGGCAAGAAATATTATTTCCGCCCCACCCAGTCAGGCGCGGCGCCGGCAGGTTCCGCCATAAAAGGCTGGAAGAAAATCAGCGGCAGATGGTATTATTTTAAAACTAACTGCCAGGCAGAAGTTCGGGAAGTGGTGAAGCTGTCCGGAAAATACTATTCCTTCGATAAAAACGGCAGGATGTTTAAAGGCGGCCTGAAGAAAGCAAACGGAAAGCTTTATTATTTCAAATCTCAGACATCTAAGAATCGTTACGGCTATGCCTATCCGAAGGGATGGCTGCAGACGAAGAAGGACGGCAAGTGGTACTATGTTTCCGCAAAAGGCTACCTTCTCACTGCGCAATGGAAGAAATACAAAGCTTCTTACTATTATCTGGGAAAGAACGGCGTAATGGTCACCAATAAGTGGATGCAGAAGGACGGTAAATGGGGTTATATTAATGGGAGCGGCGCTTACTCCCAGAGATGGATCAAGTCCAATGGAAAGTGGAAATACGCCAAAGATGATGGGACGTTTGCTAAAGGATGGACTTACATTGTGCAGAACGGAACTCGCTATAAATATTTCTTCAACAACAAAGGCTATCTGCTGCAGGATATGCGCGGGAAGGTTTCCGGCCCCTACATGCTGCGCGTGGACCGCAGAAGGAACCAGATTACCGCTTATGCCAGAGACACAGACGGCCAGTATAACATACCGGTAGTGGCTATGCCGTGCTCTGTAGGGCTTCCGGCGACGCCTACGCCCACCGGCACATTCCGAGGCACGCGGGCGGGACGCTGGCAGATCCTCATGGGACCCTCCTGGGGTCAGTACGCAACCCTTGTAAGCGAACCCCACGGCGTTTTTATCCATTCCGTATCCGGGCCTGCAGCCAATCCATACAGCCTGCCGGCTAATGAGTGGAATAAGCTGGGCCGCGAGCCGGCTTCCCATGGCTGCATCCGTGTGGCGGTTATCGACGCCAAATGGATCTATGAGAACTGCAACAGCCCGATTATTGAAATACAGGATTATGCTTATGCCGGACCATTTGACCATAAGGAGTACCGTCAGATTACGGCGGCGTATAACTGGGATCCAACCGATCCGGCCGCGAGAGGATATTTATAAAAAATATATAAAAAGACAAAGGCTGTCCTTGAAGTGGGGCAGCCTTTTTGCACAAAACAGTTCCAACAGCGTATGGCATTTTCCGCCAGTCCGTGGTATACTTATAAGGCTGGGAGTAGGCGACATTGCTATAAGAGTTCGCCGCCGAACAGGCGGCATATATTCAGGGACGCCAAATGCGCCCGCGCAGCTTTCATTTTATGGCAGAGAGCCTGCCATGCGGGCGTATGCAGGTTTAGAAACAGGAGAAAATCAATGCAGAACTACAGCGATATGATCGGTTTTGTCTATTCAGACAATGGAACATTTTTTTTCCAAAGACTGTATCAGGAAGTGGATCAAATGCGGTCCAAAGGGGTTCCTATGGAGAGCGGCCATTACATTGAAGAGCTGAAGATGACCCTATCAGAAGCTCTGGCCCTGGCTGTTTCGGCCACTTTTGCCATCCAGGACGAGTTTGTGAAAAAAGACCATCACGGAGATTACGACGCCTGGAGGGAAAAACATCCGGAGGAGGACATGGACTATCAGACCTGGATCAGCAAATCCCTGGTTTACCAGTTGGGCCAGCTAAAGCTGACGGACATCAACGCCGCCTTAAACGGCATGGATGTGTCTGAGAAAGAAGACAAGCCTGTGGATCGGAGAAAAAAGCGCAAAAGAAAGGGCTTTCTGGGAAAATATTGACTTTTACAGTCCATAATTATATAATGAATCCAGTAAAAAAAGACAATATTTTCATAACGAGAGAACCAAGGAGGTAACTGGTGAGCCTGCAGACAGAAGATCAATATGTAATGAGAAAAAATAAAAAACTGCGCAGAGGATACACGACAGGCTCGTGCGCAGCGGCCGCAGCCAAGGGGGCGGCTGAAATGCTCCTGGGCGGCGCCCGGATAGATACGGTGGAGCTTTTGACGCCGAAAGGCATTTTGCTGAAGCTTTCTCTGGAGAAAATTTGCCGGGAAGAAGACCGGGTATCCTGCGGTGTGGTAAAAGACGGAGGAGACGACCCGGACGCTACCCACGGGTTGCTGATCTGCGCCCAGGCGTCCAAAAGCGCACAGCCGGGCATCCACATCGACGGCGGCCTGGGCGTGGGCCGGGTGACGCTTCCGGGACTGGATCAGCCGCCGGGCCAGGCGGCCATCAACCATGTGCCTCGGGAGATGATCGCGCGGGAAGTGCAGGAAGTCTGCCGCAGGTATGGCTATGAGGGCGGCATGGATGTGCTGGTCACAGTTCCCGACGGACAGGAGAAAGCCAAGAAGACCTTCAATCCCCGGCTGGGCATCGAGGGCGGCATCTCCATTCTGGGAACTACAGGCATTGTGGAGCCCATGAGCGAGCAGGCGTTGGTAAAAAGCATTGAAGTGGAAATGAATGTGCGCATCGCCCAGGGAGCGCAGACACTCTTAGTGACGCCGGGAAATTATGGAGAGGCTTTTTTGAAAGAGCACACGGCTCTGCCGGTTGAAAAAAGCATGAAGTGCAGCAATTACATTGGAGAAACCATCGATCTGGCGGTGGAAAAGGGCGTGTCCGGCATCCTCTTTGTGGGGCACATCGGCAAGCTCATAAAGGTGGCTGGCGGAATCATGAATACCCACTCCCACTGCGCCGACAGCCGGTGCGAAATTATGGCGGCAAATGCGCTGCGGGCGGGAATTTCCAGGGAAGGCGCCCTGGACATCCTGCAGACCCGGACCACCGACGAGGCGCTGGATATTCTGGAGCGGGAGCATGCGCTAAAGCCCACCATGGAGCAGATTGCGGATAAAATTCAATTTTATCTGGAGCATCACTCGTACAGCCAGATTGAATTGGGCGCGGTATTTTTTTCCAGCGTCCGGGGATATCTGGGAGAGACGAGAAATGCCAGAGAACTGATGAAAAAAATATAAGGAGAAACACACATGGAAGGTAAACTTTATGGAGTTGGCGTGGGGCCGGGCGATCCGGAATTACTGACTTTAAAAGCCCTGCGCATAGTGAAGGAAAGCCCGATTATAGCCGTTCCGGGGGATGAGCCCCGGGAAAGCGTGGCCTATAAGATTGTAAAAGGCGCCTATCCCCAGTTGGATGAAAAGGAGCTGGTGGCGGTTCCCATGCCTATGACCAAGGATAAGAAGAAGCTGGAAGAGAGCCACGAAAAAGGCACGGCCATGATCGCGGAATATTTGAAAGAAGGCAAGCAGGTGGCTTTCCTGACGCTGGGCGATCCCACGGTATATTCCACCTATATTTACATACATAAACGCATAGAGTCCATGGGATATCCCCTGGAGATTGTCAGCGGTATTCCATCTTTCTGCGCGGTTGCCGCCCGGCTGAATATGGGCCTGGTGGAAAAGGCGGAGCCCCTGCATGTGATTCCCGCATCCTACGGCGTGGAGGAAGCGCTGGAGCTGCCCGGCGTGAAAGTGCTGATGAAGGCCGGGAAAACCATGGGCAAGGTGCGGGAGAAATTAGAGGCCCGCGGCGCCGTCTGCAAGATGATTGAGAACTGCGGAATGGAAGACGAGAAGATTTACAATTCACTGCAGGAGATGCCGGATCAGGCAGGATACTATTCATTGATTATTGTAAAAGAACAGGAAGGATAAGAAGATTATGGTACATTTTGTAGGGGCCGGGCCGGGAGCGCCGGATTTGATTACTCTGCGGGGAAAGAAGTTTTTGGAGCAGGCGGATGTGATTATCTACGCGGGATCTCTGGTAAATCCGCAGCTTCTGGATTATGCAAAAGAGGGATGCGCTATTTATGACAGCGCCAAGATGACGCTGGAAGAGGTATTGGACGTGATGCGCCAGGCGGAAAAAGACGGGAAGACCACTGTGCGCCTGCACACCGGGGACCCGTGCATTTACGGCGCCATCCGGGAGCAGATGGACGCGCTGGACGAATATGGAATCAAATACGATTCCTGCCCAGGCGTCAGCTCCTTCTGCGGCGCGGCTTCGGCGCTGGATCTGGAGTACACCCTGCCGGATATTTCCCAGAGCGTGATTATCACCCGCATGGCGGGAAGAACGCCTGTGCCGGATAAGGAAAGCATTGAGTCCTTCGCGGCGCACCAGGCCACCATGGTGGTGTTCTTAAGCACATCTATGCTGGAAGAGTTAAGTGAACGGCTGGTGGCGGGCGGATATACCAAAGACACGCCGGCGGCCATTGTCTACAAAGCCACCTGGGATGACCAGGAGACTTATGTGTGCACGGTAGGCACACTGGCGCAGACGGCGAAAGAGCACAACATTACGAAGACCGCGCTGATGATCATCGGCGACGCGGTGTCCACCTGTTCTTATGAAAGGTCCAAGCTTTATCATCCCGAATTTACCACGGAGTTCCGGGTCGGCTCCAAGCCGCAATAACGGCGGGGTGCGAAGATGAAGGCGGGCATAATCAGCTTCAGCCGCCGGGGATTCGCGCTGGGGGACCGGCTGCAGGCGGGCCTGGCGCAGCAGGGCTGGCAGGTGGAAATCTATGGAAAGAGCCGTTACATGGGAGAAGAAGGGCAGACCAGCCAGGTGAAGGAATCGGTGGGCCAGTGGACCGGGGAGAATTTCTCCCGGATGGACGCGCTGATCTATGTGGGGGCCTGCGGCATCGCCGTGCGCAGCATCGCGCCGCACATTCGCCATAAGACCACAGATCCGGCGGTGGTGGTGGTGGACGAGAGGGGCAAATTTTCCATCTCCCTTTTGTCCGGACACATTGGCGGCGGAAACGACCTGGCGCAGACGGTGGCGGAAATCATCGGCGCCCAGCCAGTAGTCACCACGGCCACCGATTTAAACGGCGTGTTCGCGGTGGATGTGTTTGCCAAGAAAAACGGGTGCCACATCTCAGACATGAAATACGCCAAAGAGGCATCCGCTCAGCTTTTGGCCGGAAAGCCGGTGGGATTTGTCAGCGATTTTTCCTGGGAAGGGCGGCTGCCGGAAGGATTGACCGCCGAGGGACGGCCGGATCTGGGAATCGCGGTGACGGTCAGCCGTAAGGAACAGCCGTTTTTGGACACCCTGTACCTGATCCCCAAGATAATCACTGTGGGGATCGGCTGCCGAAAGGGCATCTCTGTCGCAGCGGTGGAGGAGGCGGTGCGAAGCGCGGCGGATTCTATGCAGATTCCGCTGGACGCTTTTGAGCAGGCCGCCAGCATTGATTTGAAAAAGGATGAAGCGGGGATTGTGGAGTGCTGCAGGAAATGGAACCTGCCGTACCGCACTTTTTCAGCGGAGGAATTGCGGGCCCTTGCGGGTACGTATACCCCTTCCCCCTTTGTAAAATCCATTGCCGGGGTGGACAACGTGTGCGAGAGAAGCGCCGTGCTGGCCAGCGGCAATGGAAAGTTGATTTTGAGAAAAACAGTCCGGGAGGGGGTTACAGTCGCCCTGGCCACCAGAGCGTGGAGCCCGGCATTCTGATAATATAAATGAGGTAATTGCGAAACGTTCTTTTCAATCACCAGAGTATGGAAGATTATGAAAGAACAATTTCGCAATTATTTAAAGAAATACGAATAGAAGAGAGGATTTCCTGAGATGAGTAAAATATATGTGGTGGGCATTGGTCCGGGAGCTTATGAGCAGATGACGATCCAGGCGGCGGAAGCCTTGAAAAACAGCGACGTAATCATAGGCTACACGGTTTATGTGGATTTGGTAAAAGAGCATTTTGCAGAGAAAGAGTTTCTCACGACTCCCATGACGAAAGAGACGCAGCGCTGCCGGATGGCTTTTGAAGAGGCTGCAAAGGGCAAATCGGTGTCTATGATCTGCAGCGGAGACGCAGGGGTTTACGGCATGGCCGGCCTGATGTACGAGGTGGGGAAAGATTACCCGGACGTGGAAGTGGAAGTTCTGCCCGGCGTGACGGCCGCCACGGCAGGGGCCGCCGTGCTGGGCGCGCCGCTGATTCATGATTTCTGCCTGATCAGCTTAAGCGACCTTCTGACCCCATGGGAGAAAATCGAAGCGCGTCTTCTGCACGCTTCGGAAGCGGATTTCGTCATCTGCCTGTACAATCCTTCCAGCCGGAAGCGGAAAGATTACCTGCAGAAAGCCTGTGACTTGATGATGCGCCATAAACCGGAGGACACGGTGTGCGCCACCGTTGTGAACATCGGCCGGGAAGGCCAGGCCAGCCAGGCAATGACCTTAAAAGAGCTTCGGGACACGCCCGTGGACATGTTCACCACAGTATTTATCGGAAATTCACAGACCAAGAATTTAGACGGCAAAATGGTTACGCCCCGAGGATATAAAGATGTGTAAAATACTTGTGTTTGCAGGCACCGCGGAAGGCTATGCCCTTGCAGAGTATTTGTATGAGAACCAGGCAAAGGCGCATATCTGCACGGCCACGGACTATGGTCTGAAAAATATAAAGGAACGGGAAGGGTTCACCTGCTCCGGCCACAGAATGGACGAGGCGGAGATTGCCGCTTTTGTG
>CAYOWU010000053.1:0-21847 GCA_964407765.1 uncultured Lachnospiraceae bacterium | reverse complement strand
ACAATGGCCAGATTAAAAATCCACCTTAATTTTTTCACCCGATTGCCGCCCAAAGGGATGTAAACATAGTCCCGAAACCAGGAGCTAAGAGAGATATGCCACCGCCGCCAAAATTCCGTAACGCTTTTGGATATGTATGGGTAGTTGAAGTTCTCGGCGAAATGGAATCCAAACATCTGACCAAGGCCGATGGCCATATCCGAATACCCAGAAAAATCAAAGTAAATCTGCAAAGTGTAAGCGATCGCTCCCAGCCAAGCCATGGCCACCGAGCGTTCTGGAAGATAGTCAAAAACGTTGTCCGCAATCTGCGCCATATAATTGGCCAGCAACGCCTTTTTCCCCAAACCGTAAATAAAACGCTGCATACCATCTACCACATCCGCATAACTTTCACGACGGCTGGTGATCTCTTGAGCGATTTGTTTATAACGCACAATGGGACCGGCAATCAGCTGAGGGAATAAAGCCACATACAACCCCACATACATTGGATTTGTCTGCGCCTTTGCCGTCCCATAATAGATGTCAAATAAATAAGACATCAGCTGGAATGTAAAAAAAGAAATTCCAATGGGCAGTGAAATATTTATAAAAGACAAATCCTTATGCAGAAGCGCTCCCAGTTCAGATGCCGCAAAGGTCATATACTTAAATACAAACAACAGCAGAATGTGGTAACTAATTCCAACTATCAACACCTTTTTTCTATGGGTTTTCTCAAGTTTTACGCCCACCAACCATGTAACAAAAATCGAAAAAATCATCAGGAACACAAAAACAGGTTCCCCCCAGGCATAAAACGCCAAACTTGCCAACAATAAAAAAACATTGCGAAATGTACGGCTTTTCACAACTGGATTGTAATAAATTATCCATACAGCCGGCAAAAAAAGAAACAAAAAAACTGTAGATGAAAATACCATAAAGCCCTCCCCATGTATTTTAAAATCATTTGTGACAATTATCTCCCCTACCCAGTCAACACCCTTTTCCCCTGAAAACCGAATCCACATTTTCGCATCTGCTCTTCTGGAATCCCCCCTTGGCTCCCAAGGTCACCATATACTCTTTTGTTCAATCTGCCACAAAGCAGCAAAAATCCACCAACAGTCCCAGAACAAAGCCATGGTAATTACACTCCGGTTCGCTTGCAGAAACGCTTCCGCAAATAAATTCTTTTACCGCCAGCCACTCAAAACTCGGAAGGCCAATGCTGACCCTTCTCACCACACGTCCTGTCTCCCACAAAAAAACTCCCGAAAAATCCAGCCATGCCTTCTGGATTTTCCGGGAGTGCGCATCGGTTCTGGCAGCTTTTAGCATACCACAAACCCTTGCCGTTTTCAATTGTCTATTTGCCGTCGGGGCAGACCGCCCCTACTCCTGCCGGGAAACGGCTCATTTACTGTGAAAAGTGCCGCACATGGTCTGCTGGCTGCTGGTTGCGTTGGAACCAGCGATGCCAATTTGGGAAGCGATACATTTGCGGTCGTCGTTGTACACGCATTTGCAGGCTTCGCAGTCCACCTGAATCGTCTCGCATCCGCATCCGTCGGCGCAGGAATTTGTCATGCTGTCGCCTTTTCTCTCCTGGAAGCTGCCGCAGCTTGTCTGATCCGGCACATTGGCTGTGTCGCCGGTTACCAGGATATCGCCTTTGGAGCACAACTCCTCTTTATTGTAGATACATGTGATTGCTGAACATCTCAATGCTGGCATAATTTCCACCTCCTGATTTTATCTGAACCTACATACGTCCGCAAGGCAGGCGATTTACCGCAAATAAAAGCTGTTGGAGCTCATTTTGCATACCTGCATGCATGCCGCCTGTTCGGTTGCAGATTTTTATAGTAAATATTTGTTGACGCGTTTAGTATGTACAGGAAAGTAAAGATTATGCGGATATTTTTTTATTCATTAAAAAAACCTTTCAGCATTCTATGGACAGGCATATGTCTGCCTTTTCTCCTCTTTTGCTGTTTTTCAAAGTCATCCAAATGAGCAGCTCCCCTTTTTGCAAAGTATAAATTTTATTGTTTTTTACGGACCTGTAGAATCCCTGTCCATCACTGGGATTTGAGGCGTCCCCATATGCCGATTCCAATTTCCAGTCCGGCTGCAGTTTATAATGAAATTTCACTTTTGTTTTTTTCGGTTTGATGTGCAGCACGGCATGGGCCGTTTTCACTTTGCCGGCATAGTTTTTCCCGTTTATCTCCAGTTTCTGCACGGGGTTTTTAAATTTCACTGCTTTAACAGTGCCTTTGCAGGTGATTTCTTCACCTTTTCTCGTGGCTGAAAAAGTGAGCCGGACTGTCCCCGGTTTTTTAGGCGCGAGCACAAAACACTGATGCGCCGGGCTGTATTTCACAGTGGCGATTTTTTTGTCAGAGGACGACGCTTTTATATTCTTGCAGGTGCGCCCGTAAATCCCATCCACATATACCTCATAATATCCCCGCTTGTCCGCCGGGCTGTAGACTGCCATTTCCTGGAATCCGTTTTTCAGATTCTTCTCGTAGCCCAGAATTCCTATATACGCCGCCTGCACCGGACAGGCCGGACGCAGTGCCAACGCCGCCAGACATAGCAGCAGAAATCCCATCATTTTTTTCGTTGTTATTTTCATTTTGTCTTTTCTCCTTGCATTTTGATCGTTAATTGCTTCTGAGCCGCTCCACCACGCTTTCCCGGCTCATCTCGCCGAACTGCCGCCGGCATATCCCGTATATGGCTGCCAAAAAAACCGGAAGCGGCGCCAGGAGGGGCCACCAGACAAGATGGGCCTGGAAGTAAAATGCCTTTCCTAAGGTGCGTTCCAAAATCCCTTCAGCGCAGACGCCCACCAGCGCCAGAGCGATGATTTCCGCCCCGGCCAGGTAGAGGAAGCCTTCCGCGGCCAGCATTTTCACCAGATGGCTTCGGGTCATGCCCACCGCCTCCAAAAGAGCCAGCTCCCTTTTTTGGCTGATGACGGACGCGGCCACCACATTGAAGAAATTCATGATGCCGATAAAAACCAGCGCCGCCGCCATCATGCCCCCGATTGCATAGTGCTTGGCCACAATTTTCTGAAAGCTCTCGTCCAGATCCAGGCTGGATCTCAGGTGGATCGCCGGATTGTCTTCCAGTATGGCGGACCTCAGATAAGCTTCCACCGCCTTTCGCTTTTTGCGCGGACAGTCCACGGACGCGTACAGGGCGCTTTTTTTGCCTGCGCTTTGAATAAATTCCGTCTCCGGAAGGATCACCGTGGCCGCATACAGCTCTGTAAAGGGATAATCCATGGAGAAGGGCAGATACGCCTCGCCTGCCGTTTTGTAAATCTTCTCCTCTCCCCTTTCCAGCTTGATGCGGATTTTGCCGTCTGCCGGGCGGTGAAAAAAAGAATGCTCCCGATATCTGGCTCCGTAGTTCACAAGCGCCAGCGCGCCCTTTTGAAATTCCTCCCAGGAACAGACACCGTCTTCCCACTCCAGCTTTTCAAAAGCGGCCTTGTTCACGCCCATATAATGAACCGGAAGCGTGCCTTTGTCGTAGGTCTGCCGCCATAAATTTTTTTCGTAATCTTCCCAAACGTCTTTGTAAAAATCGCTCCAGCGCTTCCACGCCTCTTTGAAATCCCCGTCCATTTCCAGGGATGCCTTTTGGAAATATACATAGCCGATGGAAATGTCTTCGGGACCGGCGTCGAGACGTTTTTTAACATCCGGCGTTATCCCGTCGAAGTTGGAATTTTCCAGCGTGGCCGTCAGCTGATCCATCTCAAAATCGGAGGCCAGCACGATTTTCTTATACGACTCAAAATCGTATCCCTGCACCAGTATGACGATGCAGTCCAGAATCGATAGGGACAGGGCGATGGAAAGCATCACCATACAGCCTTTGCGCCAGTTGGCCCGCGCGTTTTGAAGCGCCAGAGCCGCCCAGCCGCTGATCTTTCCCGTCCGGCTGGTCTTCTTGCGGGAAATCTCGCTCTCCGCCATGCGCAGCGCCTCCGTGGGGGTCACATGTCCCACCAGACGGCAGGGCCGCAGAACCGATAGGTAAACCGTGGCCAGCGTCAGGACTGCGGAGAGGACAAAAATCAGCGGATGAGCCGACAGGGCCGCCGGGACTTTTTCCCCCTCAAGGGCTCTGTCCAAATCCACGTTCAGCATCGGCGCCAAGGCCGCTCCCATAAAAAATCCACCCAAAAGCCCCAGGGGAATGCCCCGAAGAGCCAGCCGCGCCACCTGGCCGTACGCCATCTTTTTCAGCTGCTTTCCTGTGGCGCCGATGTTTTTCAAAAGACCATAGACCTTCAAATCGCTTTTCACGGAAATGCTGAAAACGTTGTAGATGATCAGATACCCGGCCAGAACAATCAGTGCCGCCAGGGCTGCCACCGTCCCCGCGGAAAACGCGTCCTCTTCCATCAAATCATAAGCCGGGTTCAACTGAAAGTCGACTTCGCTGTCCTTAGAAAGCTTCTCTGTCTTTTTTTCCAGAAACCAGGGGTTTTTGTACCAGACCACTAAGTCGCGGCCGCCGTTTCGCACGCCGGTTTGCAGCTCCTCCTTTGTCAGCGGATAGGCTTTTTCCCAGGCATAGTCCTGGGATACCCAGACCATCTGCGCCACCGTTCCTTTGTCGCTTTCCCAATATCCGCTCAAGCGAAATGTGTCTGTCTGCGTCTCCCCTTCCCGTGGCCCGCGCTCGTAGGTCAGCGTCACCAAAGTCCCCAGTTTATGGGGCAGCCCCAGCGCGTCCAGCGTCATGGTTCCCAGCGCGATTTCGTCTTGGCTTTCTGGCAGCCTACCGACAGTCGGCACGGAAAGAATGCTTTCCGCCATTTTTTCATCGCCGCAGCGCACTTCCGCCAGAAATCCAAACCGACGGTCCAGCGCCGCGCCCAGGAAGATTCCCGTGCCCAACGCGTCCACATCCTGGCTGTCCTTTAATGCCTGCAGCCCTTTTTCGTATTCCTCCACCGTCAAATCCTGGGCGAAGGCGTGGGCGGATACCTGGAACGCTTTCACGTCCGCCGCTCTTTGGGTCAGAATGACGGAAACCGTTCCTGTAAATAACGTGGTGAACAGCAGACAGGTCAGCGCAATGGCCAGCAGGGCAATCCGGTTTCGCCGCCGGTTGACGCTTAGAAAACGACAGGTCAGCTCCCGCAGAACTTCTTTATTTTCCACTTTTACCATGGCTGCAGCCTCCCGTCTTCCAGATGGAGAATCCGATCCGCCATCTGGGCAATCTCTTCGTTGTGGGTGATCATCACCAGCGTCTGATGAAACTGCCGGTTGGTCACTTTCAGAAGCCCCAGCACATCCTGGCTGGTCTTGGAATCCAGATTCCCGGTGGGCTCGTCCGCCAGTAAAACGCAGGGCCGGGCCGTCAGCGCCCGGGCGATGGCCACCCGCTGCTGTTGTCCGCCGGAGAGGGCATTGGGCAGAAATTCCAGCTTGTCCGTAAGCCCCAGAGTCTGTATGATGGAATCCATATAGTCTTTCTGGGGCCGCTTTCCGTCCAGCCGCACCGGGAGCGCAATATTTTCCCAGACATTTAACATGGGGACCAGATTGTACTGCTGGAACACGAATCCCAGATTCCTTCTTCTGAAAACCGCCAGCTCGTCTCCGGACATTTTTCCCAAGTCCTGCCCGTCCACCGTCACCGTCCCGGACGTGGGCGCATCCAGTCCGCCCATCATATGCAGCAGCGTGGATTTTCCGCTGCCGGACGTGCCCACCACGGCCACAAATTCCCCCCTTTCCACCTGAAAGCTGACCCCGTCCAGGGCGCAGACGCGCGCCTCCCCGTCGCCGTATATTTTCCGCAGATCTCTCACTTCTAAAATCATGTTTCCCTCCTGTATCGTTTTCCAATACAAACCTTAACACAAAAATGTTTCCAACCGGTTTCCCAAATGTCACAAAATGGATACCTTATGAAATAGCCGCATGGCCATACGGAATGCCCCAGAGGGTATACCTTATAAAATGGCCATATGGCCATACGGAATGCCCCAGAGGGTATACCTTATAAAATGGCCGTATGGCCATACGGAATGCCCAGAGGGTATACCTTATAAAAGAACCACAGGACCATGCAAAACGCCCCAAAGGATATGGAATCGCGTAGGAGTAAACGCTTTGCAAAAATATGTGATAATTTTTTTAAATGCATATTGCAACTTGAAAATACATATGCTATAATACCGACAAAAGGTACCAGTTGTCCATACAAGACGACTAAAACGAAAACCCCGGAGCGGCTACTCCGGGGTTTTCTATTCCGTTTTGTTATGGTGGTTTATGCCATAGGCCAGTTACCGGTTTATTTGTCACTGTCTAACCATTTGCAGATAATGTGGCAAACCACACCTGCCGCGACTGTGACTATAAAGGTTACCAATATATCCATACAAGACACCTCCCTTCCGTACCCGGTATAGGAGCGGTAACAGATTTATTCTACCACACTTCTTTCCTATATTTAACAAATTCAGCGAATTTTATTGTTTTTTCACAGATTCGGCGCCGACGGCAAAAACACGGAAAACACGCAGCCCTCTCCTTCCCCGGAGGTGACTTTGATATAGCCTTTCTGCGCCTGGATGATCTCCCTGGCCAGATACAGGCCGATGCCCACGCCCGGCTCATCCTGGACGGCCATCCCCCGGTAGAATCTGCCGAAAATTTTGCATATTTCTTCTTTGGGAATCCCAATCCCCGTATCCCGAATATCCAGGCGGATGAAAAAAGGATAGGCTTTCGCCTCCATGTCCACCCGTCCTCCCGGCGGCGTGTATTTGATGGCGTTGTCCACCAGATTTCCCACCGCTTCCTGGGTCCATTTCATATCGAAAACCGCCAACAGCCGTGTTTCGGCCATGTGAAGCGTCACGCCTTTTTCACTGGCCGCGCTGCCGTAATCCTGCCGGAGCCGGTGAAGCAAGTCAGACACGGATGCGGCATCCGGATGTACATGAATCAGGCCGTTTTCCATTCTGGACAGCTTCACCAGGGAGTGAATCAGGAAATCCAGCTTGTCCGCCTGGCCTTTTAAAGTGTCGGTCAAATCCCGGTTTTGAACATCCGCCTCCCCCAATAATTCTGCGTACATTTTCAGATTGGCGATGGGGGTCAGCGTCTGATGGGCGATGTCTGAGATCAGCCCGTGGACCAGCTCTTTTTGACGTCTCTGGCTGTCTGCGGAGAGCTGGCTTTCTTCCAGAAAACGCTTGAAACTGTTTTCCAGCGCCGAAAATTCTGTCTCCGATATTTCCGTGCGGGCCAATTCTCCCCGCTGCGCTTTGGCAATCATCTCTTCCAGCCGATAAAGAAGCTTCCTCTCCCGACGCGCATAATGCCTCCGCCAGAAAAGTCCGGCAGCCCCCGCCAGAACAGCCACTCCCAAGATTATCCCTGCATCACCCATGCGTAGCCAACTCCGTACACTGTCTTGATATATTCCCGCTTCCCGTCTTCTAACTTGCCCCGCAGCCGTTTCACCGCCACCGTCAGGGCATGCTCGTCCACGAACTCACTTTCCCCGCTCCAGACCATATCAATCAGATGGCTCCTTTTTACCGTGGCGCCCCGGTTTTCGCACAGGATTTTCAAAAGCTTCTGCTCCGTCAGGCTTAACTCCAGGGGCCTGCCGTTTTGGTAAAACTGCATTCTCTCAAAGTCCAGGTCCAGGCCGCCCTGGATGAAATGGGCGCTTCCCTCCTCTTTCGGCCGAAGCTGCACCGTTACCCGCGCCCGCAGCACCATCAGGCTGAAGGGCTTCGTGATGTAATCATTGGCTCCGGCTTCCAACCCCATCACAATGTCCATTTCCATGTCGTTGACCGTCAGCAGGATCACAGGCATGTGATAGTCCCGCCGGATTTCCCGAAGAAAATCGATGCCGTTTCCGTCCGGCAGATTCACGTCCAGCAGCATCAGATCTGTCTTTTGCGCGCACAGGGCGGCTCTGGCCTCCGCCAGCGTGCGGCAGGCGGTGAAAACATAGCCTTCCTGTTTTAAGGCCAGCCGGATTCCCTCGTTCATTTTCTTATCGTCTTCCACCACTACGATTCGGATCATCGCCTTTTAAGCTCCTTCTCAAACTCAAAAAAGGCTGCTGCAAAATAGCAGCCAGGCGCAATATATTGCTCATTGTGCCTGAAGCTATTTTTGCGACAGCTCCTTTTTAAGCGTTTCGATTTATTAGTTACAACTATCGTTTCAGAAAATCCGGTATCTGAATGTTCTTTTTCTCCACGGTGCTGGTGGGCACTTTGGGCGCCACCGGATCCACATGGGGAATATTTAAGTTCGGCATGGAGCTTCTGGTCGAAGAGGTCTGTCCTGCGGATGCGCCTGCGCCTGTCTTTCCCGATGCGCCGCCGATTCCCGCACTCGCTCCCGCGCCTGTATTCAGCCGGCTTCCCGCGCTCCGGTTGGCCGGGCCGCCAAAGGGTGAGCCTGCGCTTCTCATGCCGTAACCGCCCAGCTTATTGGGTTGGGGCTCGTCCAACCCGGTGGCGATAACGGTAATCCGCGCCGCGTCCGCCACGGTGTCGTCGTACATGGCGCCAAAGATGATATTGGCTTCCTCGCCGGTCAGCTCCTGCACGTAGCTGGCCGCGTCGTTGGCATCCATCAGAGAGATATCCCCCGATATGTTGATAATGGCGTGGGACGCGCCCTTGATGGTCGTCTCCAGCAGCGGACTGGACACCGCCTGCTCCACGGCCTCCAGAGCCTTCTCGTCGCCTTTCGCCTCACCAATGCCGATGTGGGCGATTCCCTTGTTGGTCATGACCGTCTGCACGTCCGCAAAGTCCAGATTGATGAGCGCCGGCAGGTTGATCAAATCGGTGATGCCCTGCACCGCCTGCTGCAGCACTTCATCGGCCTTTCTTAATGCCTCTGGCATGGTGGTGCGCCTATCCACGATTTCCAGAAGCTTGTCGTTGGGAATCACGATCAGCGTGTCCACATTTTCCTTTAAGTTCTCTATTCCCATTAGTGCGTTGTTCATCCGAGTCTTTGCCTCAAAACGGAACGGCTTGGTCACAACGCCTACCGTAAGAATCCCCATTTCCTTGGCCGCCCCCGCAACCACCGGCGCAGCCCCTGTGCCGGTGCCGCCACCCATGCCGCAAGTGACAAATACCATGTCGGCGCCTTCCATCAGCTGCTTTAGCTCTTCGATGCTCTCCTCCGCCGCTTTCTTGCCCACCTCCGGCTGCGCCCCCGCGCCCAGCCCTTTGGTCAGCTTTTCTCCGATTTGGAGAACTGTGGGCGCTTTGCACAGCGTCAGCGCCTGCTTATCCGTATTAATCCCCACAAATTCGATTCCGGCAATGGCCTCTTCCACCATTCTGTTTACAGCGTTATTGCCGGCGCCACCCACTCCGATCACGATAATCTTAGCAGATGATTCAGCCTCGTTTGTCATAATCTCTAACAACGTACTTCCTCCTTTATTCCCCTTTTTATTTCCCCTTTGCTCTTCTATGCTATAGTCACCAGAAAACCTCTTTCACATACCCCTCCCCTCTCAAAATAAATACCGCAAATGTTTTTTAAGGTATGTATCCAGGCTCTTTGGAACCTCTTTCTCCCAAATCTGACGCCAAAAGCCGCTGACTGCAGCGCCGCACTAAATATTCATGCACGCCCCGCATTCAGACTCTATATCTTGTGGCATATTTCTTCATTTCGGAATTTTACGCAATGAACATGGATGTTTAAAGCTCTATTCCTATAATATATTTTTTTGAAAGATTTAGCAACCGTTTCTTTGCTTTTTTTATTTTTTTTCAAAAGTTATGGTCTTCCTCTCGGAAGTCACGTTCTCAAGATGGAGCGTTCCCTGACTGCCCTCCAGCAGCGGAAGGATCGCGGCCATGCGCTCGATTTTATCGTCCAGATACTGCTCCCCGCCCAGCTTCACCTGGATGTTCCCGTAGGACAGGATCAGCCTGGATTTTTCGTCCAGCTGGATGCTCTCTGGCTTCTTTATGTCTTTTTGAATCATCTGCGAGAGGCTCAAGGCCATTGCGAGAAAGCTTTCATCTTTTTCAAAAAGCGGCTGGTTGAGGCACACGGATTCCGGTTCCATCCCCTGGAAATAGAGGATGTTCTCATCCCTTTCCACTGACGACTCAATGGCCGTGCCCTCCCGGTCGAAGTAGATGAAGCAATCCAGGTAGCGCACGCAGCCAATGGACTGCTTTTCCTTTACGCTGATGAGCACGCTGCCAGGGGCCACATAGCTGACTTCCACCGCATCGATAAAGGAAATCTCTTCTGTATGGTTCCTGGAGCAAAAAAGAGGGGCCAGGACAGAATTTTCTGCCAAAGGCCCCTTTAGCGCTATTTTTTCAATCTGTTCTTTGGAATAATGCGCGCTGCCCGCCACTTCCACTTCCTGTATTTTGAAAAAGAACCAGAACCAGAGCAGGGCTCCCAGGGCCGCCAACAAAAGCAGGATTTTCACCCGATGGCCTTTTCTATTCTCTTTTCCCGCATAACGATCTGTGCGATTTCTCATCCTTTGCGCCAAGCCTCTCATTCCTCCTCTGCAAAAGCAACTCCTCCCAGCTTGCGGATATCCTCCTGGATATGCTCGTACCCCCGCTCCACCAGCTGGAAATTTTCCACGCATGTCTGTCCCTTCGCCGCAAGGCCGGCCAAAATCAGGGCCGCGCCTCCCCGAAGCTCCTGGGCCACGACGCGGCAGCCGCGCAGTTTTTGCGTCCCGTCTATATAGGCGTCCTGACCGTTGACGCGAATGTGCGCCCCCATGCGCACCAGGCTTTCCGCCACCCGGAAGCGATCCTCGAATATATTTTCCCGGATATGGCTTTTTCCATGGGCCAGGGACAAAACGGCCATCACCGGGGATTGGAGATCTGTGGAAAATCCCGGGAACACTTCCGTCTCCACCAGGGAAACGGCGCCGTAGGCTTTCGTCCCGTCTGCTACCAGTTTACCACCAACCATGTCATATTGTCCACCCATTTTCCCATAGATCCCCAGAAATGCGGGAAGCTCCGCCACGGGCGGATTCTCGATTGTGATTTTGCCCCGGGTGATGGCGGCGGCGCACAGGTAGGTGCCGGTCACAATCCGGTCGGGAGGCGTTTGAAATTCGCTGTCGTGCAGCGCGTTCACGCCCCGGATCTGGATCTCATCGGTTCCGGCCCCCTCCACCGAGGCGCCCATGCCGTTTAAAAATCTGGCCAGCCATGTAACTTCCGGCTCCCTGGCACAGTTTTTCAGACGCGTGACCCCTTTGGCCAGAGTCGCCGCAATCATAGCGTGCTCCGTGGCGCCTACGCTTTGTTTGGGGAAAATAAACGCCCGGCCGCAAAGGCCTGCCGTATGCGCTTTTAAAACGCCCCCTTCCTCCTCGATGCGCGCGCCCAGAGCTTCTAACATGGATAAATGCAGATCCACCGGCCGCTTGCCGATGACGCACCCACCCGGCGGCGCGATGTCCCCTTTTTTGAACCTTCCCAGCAAGGCCCCCAGCAAAATAATGGAGCAGCGCATCTGGCACGCATATTGATCGGGTATTCTGGTGTTTTGTAAAGACGAGCAGTCCAGACGCAGCGAGCTGCCCGTCCAGCAGACCTTCGCCCCCAGCTGGGCAAGAATTTTTTCCATAAACAAAACATCTGCAATCCTGGGACAATTATGCAGGATCGTCACCCCTTTATGCAATACCGCCGCGGCCATCATGGGCAGCGCCGCGTTTTTTGATCCCTGTATGCTTACCGCGCCGTCTAAGGGACGGCCGCCCCATATCCGGATATTTTTCAAAATCCTACACCTCGGGAATTACCTTCTTATGAGTTATCCTATGCGCCTTTTCACTTTTTGTGACGGCTGACGTTTAAAGCCAGGCCCATTTCGCTAAGAAGAAACAGTACGGAAGTCCCCCCATAACTGATAAACGGCAGGGTGATTCCCGTATTTGGGATGGTGTTCGTGACCACGGCGATGTTTAAGATGACCTGAATGGCCATATGGCCCAGGATGCCCACCGCGATCATGGCCCCCAAAAGATCCGGCGCATGGGTGGAGGCCACCATCAGCCGCCACAGAAGCAGGCCGAAAACCAGCATCACCAGGGCCGCGCCAACCAGACCCGTTTCCTCGCAGATAATGGAAAAAATCATGTCGTTCTGGGCCTCCGGCACAAATCCCAGCTTCTGTAAGCTGTTGCCCAGCCCACTTCCGAAGATGCCTCCGCTTCCGATGGCGTAGAGCCCCTGGATGGTCTGAAATCCTTTCTCATAGCTTTCCGGATCCCGCCAGACCGCCAGACGCTCCAGGCGGTAGCTTTCCATGGCTAAAAAAATCCCCATAAAGGCGATTCCCCCCGCTCCCAGCCCCACAAACTGCAAATACTTGGGACTGGACACGAAAATCAAAATCACGCCGATGCCCAGTATGATGATGGCGGTACTTAAGTTATTGGTTCCCACCAGCCCCACAATGGGCAAAAGCCACAGCATAATCTTGCACATGAACCAGATTCCTGTGGTCTTCCCCCGGTTCCTCTCAATCTGGTAGGCCAGAAATAAAATCACCGCCAGCTTAGCGAACTCCGACGGCTGGAAGGACAGAGGGCCCAAAGCCAGCCACCGCTTGGAGCCGTTGTACTCCTGCCCCACAAACAGCACCGCCGTGGACAAAAGAAGCGAAATCCCGTAAAACGCCGGCGCCCCCCTCACCAGCCAGTGGTAGTCCATATGGGACACCAGGTACATCCCCATCAGGCCCAGGGCTGTGGCGAAAAGCTGTTTTTTAAAATAATAGGCGGAGTCATGGAATTTGACCCGCCCATTGTAAGCGCTGACGCTATATAGAAGAACGAGCCCTAAGACCACCAAAATCAGCACAAGAAATAATAAGGTTTTGTCTGTCTTCTTTTCCGCTTTTCTCTCCGAAGGCATACATAACTCCTTCTTTACGCTCCCTTATTATAATTTATGTACATACTCCTTAAACATATCACCTCTTTGCTCATAATTCTCAAATTGTCCCCAGCTGGCGCAGGCCGGAGACAGTAAAACCGCTTCCCCCTCCCGGGCCTTTTTGGCGCAGACGCCTACCGCTTCCTCCAAATTATCGGCCATGATAATATCCGTAAAGCCCTCTTTTCGGGCCGCTTGGGCGATTTTTTCCCTAGTCTGCCCGATTAAGACCAGATGGCGCACCTTTCCCTCAAAGGCGCGAATCCATGGGCCGTAATCCGATTCTTTATCGTACCCGCCCGCAATCAGAAGCGTCGGACGGTCCATGGCCTGGATGCCTTTGATGGCCGCGTCCGGGTTGGTGGCCTTGGAGTCGTTGTAATAGGCCACGCCCCTTTTCTCCTCCACATATTCAATCCGGTGCGCCACCGCCTGAAAAGCGCGGACACTTTGGCGAATGCTCTCCATGGGTGCGCCCGCGCTGTAAGCCATGGCGATGGCAGCCATTGCGTTTTCATGATTGTGCCGGCCCAAAAGCTGCAGCTCATCCACCCGCAGCACAAAGGTCTCCCGGTTTTCTTCCCGCCACACGATCCACCGGCCGTCCGGCCTGTCTTTCAGATAGATTCCCTCCGACAGATGGGAAAGCTCCCTTTCACTGGAAAAATAAATGCATCGGGGCGTTATATTTTCCCCAAATCTTCGCAGCACGGCATCCTCGTAATTGAGCACGCACACGTCCTGGGCGGTCTGATTGGCGGTGATAGACTCTTTCACACAGATATATTCCTCCATGGTGTGGTGCCGGTTCAGATGATCTTCTGTGATATTTAAGATGGCGCTGACCCTGGGCGCGAAAGCGTCAATGGTTTCCAGCTGGAAACTGCTGATCTCGGCCACCGTCACGCTGTCCTCCTTCATAGAAAGGGCCAAAGCCGTATATGGCGTTCCGATGTTCCCCACCACGAATACCGATTCCTCATAGTCGGCCATGATTTTTCCCAGAAGGGCCGTGGTGGTGGTCTTGCCGTTGGTTCCCGTTACCGCCAGAACCTTCTGGGACGCGCTCACCTGATACGCCAGCTCCACTTCCCCCCAGATGGGAACGCCCCGCCTGCGAAAATCCTTCACCAGCGGAATGTCCGTGGGAACGCCCGGGCTTAATACGGCCAGATCCAGCCTGTCCTCTGCTTCCTGCGGCAGCTGGCCGATATAGACTTCAGGTATGTAGTCCCCGTTGATTTTCTGAAGAATCTCTTCTTTTTTCGCCGCCTTATTTCCATCAAAAATAATCGGGCTGGCCCCCATCTGCGCCAGCAGATCCGCCGCCGCTATTCCGCTTATGCCGCACCCGAATACCAATACTTTTTTTCCTGAAAAATCCATCTTCTCTCTCCCTTTTTACAGCGCCATTAAGCCGACCAAGCACAAAATGGCCGTTAGAACAGAAAACACCGCCACCACCCGCGTCTCGGACCATCCGCACAGTTCAAAATGATGATGGATGGGCGCCATTTTGAAAATCCTTTTGCCATGAGTTGCCTTGAAATAAGTAACCTGTATCATTACAGAAGCCACTTCCGCCAGGTAAATGAACCCTACCAGAAGAATGAACAGCGGCATCTGCAGCATATAGGCGGCGCCGGCCACGAACCCACCGAGAGCCAGCGACCCGGTGTCTCCCATGAACACCTGGGCGGGAAACACGTTGAACAGCAAAAAGCCCATCAGGCCGCCCACCACCGCGCAGGTAATGGGCTCCACGCCGCTGTCCAGGCCGATGGAAACCACGGTGAAGAACACGGCCACCATAATCGTCACACTGGAGGCCAAACCGTCCAGACCGTCGGTAAAGTTCACGCCGTTTACCGTGCCGATGACGGCGAAAAACATCACCGGAATGGCCAGCCAGCCCAAATCCCAGTAATGGCCGCTCCAAAACGGGATGCGCATGGTCAGCGGCACATCCGTATAGTTCAGAAGGTAAAATGCGAAAATAGCCGTAACCACAATCTGCAGCAGGAATTTCTGCCAGGCCAGAAGGCCGTCGGAACGCTTGAGCACTACCTTTAGATAGTCGTCCAAAAAGCCAATCAGGCCAAATCCCAGCATCAGAAACAGAACCGGCGTGATTTTCGGGTAATCCCGGATGTAGAACAGGGATGTCACCACCGTGGCCAGCAGAAAAATAATTCCGCCCATGGTCGGGGTGCCCGCTTTCTTCAGATGGGAGGCGACCCCTTCCGCCCTCTCGGTCTGGCCCATTTTCAGCTTACGCAGAAACGGAATCACAATGGGGCCGAGCGCTACGCTAACGGCAAACGCAATCAATACTGGAACAGTCACTTGAAAATTCATACAACACCTCTTTGATTCTTTCGTTAATTTGTGCCTGCTTTTTTCTGCACACATAGTTACAGTATAATTCTTTTTAGGAGATTAATCAACTGCTATGCGGCAATATAAATTCAGCGCGGGTAACAGTTCAGCCTTCCGGCTTCACTGTCACAAAAATATGCGCACAAACTGCAAAAAACGCAGTTTGGCGCGTGGCTGTCTCGGGCTCGTCTTGCAGGTGCAAGCCGACGCCTCGCGGGATAGCGCATGGCTGAACTGTTACTCAGCATCCCAGATAGGGCAGCACATTTTCAAAAATACTGCGGATCACCGGGGCCGCGATGGTCCCGCCGTAATAAATCCCCTGGGGATTGTTGATGATGCACAGTCCCAGCACTTTGGGCTCCTCGGCAGGCGCAAACCCGATAAACGAGGAAATATACCGGTGGGCGCTTCTGGGCAGCGTCTGGGAGGTGGCCGTCTTGCCCCCGATCGTATACCCCTCGATGTAGGCGTTTTTTCCGGAGCCCTGGGAGACGACGCTTTCCAGCACGCCCCGCAGCGTCTGGGAGACATCCGGGGAAATGATCCCCTCCTTCGCATCGTATTTCAGCCGCTTCACGTAGGAGCCGTCTTCACTTCGGACGCTCACGCCGAAATGCGGGGTGATCCGGCGGCCGCCGTTGATCAGGGAGCTGACGGTGGTGGCCAGCTGGATGGGCGTAATCTGAAAGGACTGGCCAAAAGAAACCGTGGCCAGCTCCACCAGCCCCATATTTTTGGGATTGTGCATAATTGTGCCCGCCTCCCCAGGCAGGTCAATCCCGGTCTTTTCCAGAAGCCCAAACCGCTTGAAATATTTATAAAAATTATCCACGCCCAGCCGCTGGCCCACGTCGATGAACACCGGATTGCAGGAATTCTGCGCTCCCTCCACAAAGGTTTCCGCTCCATGGCCGGTGCGCTTATGGCAGTGAATCCGCCGATCCTCCACCACCCGGAAGCCGGGACAGGAGAAGGTGTCCGTCAGCTTCACTACGCCTTCCTCCAGCCCGGCCGCCGCCGTTATAATCTTGAAGGTGGAACCCGGCTCGTATGTATCGTTGAGACAGGGATTGCGCCACATCTGATTTAAAAGGTTCTGCCTTTCCTCCTGGGACAGATTGTTTGCGCTCACCGGCTGATTCAGGGTAAACGGCTCATTGAGATTAAATTCCGGCACGTTTACCATAGCCATAATCTCCCCGTTCTGGGGATTCATCAGCAGTACGGACACGCCGTCTGCCTGCTTCTCTTCCAAAACCTTCAAGGCCGCCTGCTGGGCGTACATCTGGATATTCACATCCAGGCTGGTCTGCAGATCGTAGCCGGGCGCCGGGTCAATCCGGTTTTCCCCCACCCCGTCCAGCTCAATCCCCCGGGCGTCTGTGGATGTAAGAATCTGCCCCGGAATGCCTTTTAAATATTCCTCGTACTTCACCTCCAGTCCGATGATGCCCTGGTTGTCGCCTCCGGTGAATCCCAGCGCTTTGGAGGCCAGGGAATCCAGCGGGTAATACCGCTTGAAATCCTCATCCACCTTTACGCCCTCCATGCCGTGCTCCCGCACCCGGTCTCCCACTTCTTTTTCCACGTTGGCCTGAATTCGCTCTATGGATGAGACCTTTTCCACCCTTTTGCGGACCTTTTCCTCGGGAAGCTCCAGTTCCTTGGACAACATGGCGATAACCTTTTCGGGATCTTTAATCTGGTTATGTATGACGGAAATGGTGCACACCGTTTTGTTTGCCGCCAGGACCACTCCGTTGGCGTCCAGAATCCGGCCCCTCGCCGCTTTTATGTCCCGCTCCCGCTCATGGAGCTGCTGCGCTTTTTTGGAATAATAATCCGACTGCACCGCCATCAGCCAGACCAGCCTGCCCAAAAGCCCGAAAAGCATGGCCACGCAGCAAAAAAACACCACTAACACTTTCTTTTTATGGAATGTTTTGTTCTTTTTCATACTAATAATTTATTCGGCTTTTCCACAAAAATTCCATTCTTACAAGAAAAGAAAGCAGAGCGTGTTCAGAAAACATTTTCCAAACACGCTCTGAAAACCGTTAGAATCCGGCATCCTCGTTGGTAATGCCGTCACTTTCCACATTGTTATTCAAATCCACTTCTTCGCCCAAATCCGGCGGCTGCGGAATGTTGGCGCCAGTCACCACCTCGGCGGGCTCTCCCGTTTCCGGATTCTCTCTTTTTCGTATCTGGGTGTTGCCCAGGCCGCCGCCTTCCTGCCCCGTTTCCTCCAGATAGCCTGCGAAACCAGACCACAGCGTCGTGGGCGGCACGGTTCCGTCTTCCGACTCATCCGGCTCCACGTTCAGATAGGGAAGGGCCTCCGACAAGATCCCCTGTGCGATGTACTGGGACAGCTTACTGTTTTCCTGATTTTCCGCGTGGGCCTCGTCAATGACTACGTAGACCACTACTTCCGGGTCGTTCACCGGCGCAAATCCTATGAAAGACACCAGATACCGATCTTCGTTTCGCGGGAATTTCTCCGCCGTCCCCGTCTTTCCGCCTGAGCTGTAGCCCTGCACTTTGGAGTGCTTGCCGGTGCCGCCTTCCACCGTGGCGCGCATCTGCTCCCGGACGCTGGCGGATATGTCGTTGGTTACAGTCTGCCGCATCAGCGTGGGCGTGATGTTTTTCACCACTTTGCCCTCACTGTCCAAAATCTTGCTGACCAGGTGGGGCTGGTAATAATAGCCGCCGTTGATCACTGAACTGATAGCCGCCGCTTCCTGAATCATGGTCAGCATAAATCCCTGTCCGAAGGAGTCTGTGGCCAGCTCTACTGATCCAAGGCTGTCCCTGGTATGGAGAACCCCGGCCCCCTCACCGGGCAGATCAATGCCCGTCTTCATGCCGAAATTCATCATGCTCTGGGCATCCAGAAATTTCTCCGCGCCCATCATGGCGCCGATCTGCATCATGGCGTCGTTGCAGGAGTTGGCGATGACCTGGGCCAGCGTCTGTTCCCCGTGGACGCTGGTGCAGCGGATGTATTCGTCGTCCCCTTCCCCGTAGCTCCAGCCGCCGTCGCAGACGAATGTGGCGTCCTTTGAGATAATCCCGCTTTCCATGGCCGCCGCCACCACCAAGGGCTTCACTGTGGAGCCTGGCTCAAAGGAATCCGTCACGCAGTAATTGCGCCACATGTTGTTCAGCGCCTCCACCGTCTCCTCATCGGACATCTGGTCGATTTCCTGCTGGGTGTGCCTGCCCGTCAGATCTCTGGGATTGTTTAAGTCATAAAAATCCCTGGTCCCCATGGCCAGCACTTCCCCGTTGCCGGGATCCATCACGATTACACCCAGCTCTTCCGAGTCCATGGCGCGGATGAACGCCTGGATATATTTTTCCACAATCCGCTGCAGGCCTGCGTCGATGGTGGTCTTAATGCTCTTGCCGTCGGTGGGCTGTATAATGCTCTGCTCCACCGTTGAATCACCGCTGAAATAGCCGTACTGCCTGCCGTCCACGCCTTTCAGCATTGTGTCATAATAACCCTCCAGCCCCCAATCCGCGTTGCCGTCGTCGAACATGAATCCGATGGTGTCGCAGGCCAAGGAACCCAAGGGGTAATTACGCTTGTATTCCTCCTCAAACCACACGCCCACGATGTTGCTGCGCTCTTCGATTTCCTCCTCGGACAGGCCACTGTCCGGCCCGATCTCCACGTAGTCTTCAAAAGCTTTTTTCTTCTCCATGTCCAAACCTTTTTGCAGCACATAATACTGGCTGGACTTGGTATCCTGTGCGCTTAATATATTGCGCACTTCCTCTTCGTTGGAACCCAGCAGACTGACCATGGCCTGCACGGTGGGTCCCAGATATTTCTCGTCGGAGTTAATCACCTTGCAGTCCATAATCACGTTGTAAACTTTGTTGCTGGTGGCCAGAATGGTTCCGTTTCTGTCCAAAATGTCTCCCCTTTTGTAGGGAATCACCCGGCTGTCGTATTGCTGCTGCGCCTGGGTGAGCACCTGCTTTTTGTATTTCTCCCCGCTGACCGCGTTGATGTATGTGATGCGGGACAAAAGGCCTATGAAAATCACGATAAGCGCCACAAAAAGCCCCATAAGCTTTTTGCGCATTTTCTTATCCAGCTTTTTCACAGGCGTTCTCTTCTTTGCGTAATTTTTTTTCACCAAAACCACCTATTCTGCCTCTGGCACTTCCTGGTACTGCCGAACATAACTGCCCTTGTCCAGCTGATATGTGAGAATCTGGTTCTCCGTGGGGTATTTCATTCCCAGCCGTTCCATGGCGGCTTTTTTCACCTGCTCCAGATCCATCGACGCGTTCAGCTGACTCTCGTAGGCGTCATTGTCCGCTTTTAACTGACTGTACTGCGTTTCCAGTTCCGCAATCGTCTGAATGCTGCTGGTGATGCGGGATTTTAACTGCAGAAACCGCACACAGGTATACAAGACAGCCGCAGACGCTATGGCCAAAAATACAACAAAGACTTTGCTCATGCTCTGCGCCCGTTCCCGGTTCTTCCTGGCTGCGCGGCTGACTGCGGGCTTTAGCGCCTGCGCCTCTTGTGGAAGCGCCTGCACTCTTCTGACCGTATTTCCGTCTACATAGGCGTCTTTCATCCCATACCCCTGGGACGCTCTTTTGCTGTAATGCCCATTTCTTTTCACATCGGCCATATCTCATCACTGCTCCATGCGTTCAAACACCCTCAACTTCGCGCTCTTAGACCTTCGGTTCGCTTCCATTTCCTGCTGCGTGGGCAGGATGGGCTTTCTGGTGACTGCCCGGCCCAGCGGCTTCTTTCCGCAAACGCAAACCGGAAAATCCCTGGGGCAAGTGCAGGGATTCTCGCTTTTCTTAAATATATTTTTAACGATTCTGTCCTCCAGGGAATGAAACGTGATCACGCAAAGCCTTCCCCCGTCGTTGAGAATCTCAATCATGCTCTCCAGAGAATTTTCCAATACTTCCAATTCTTTGTTTAACTCAATGCGCAGGGCCTGGAAAGTCCTCTTGGCCGGATGACCGGGCATTTTCCGATACTTCATTGGAATGGCTTCCCGGACAATCTGCGCCAGCTGCCCAGTGGTCTCTATGGGCTTGTCCTTTCGGCTCCTTACAATGCGCCGGGCGATGTTCCTGGCAAACTTCTCCTCGCCGTAATCCCGTATGACCCGAAACAGCTCTTCTTCACTGTATTCATTCACAAGATCCCTGGCCGTCCGGTCGGCCCGCTGATCCATGCGCATGTCCAACGGAACATCCTTTTGATAAGTAAATCCTCTTTCCGCATGATCCAGCTGGTAAGAGGATACTCCTAAATCCAATAATATTCCATCCACTTTTTCGATTCCAAGTTTCCTTAGTTCCTGTACCATGTAACAATAATTGCTGCGGACGATGGCCGTATTCCCCTTATACTTCTCCAATCGTCTGGCCGCAGCAATTATTGCATCCTGGTCTTGATCTATTCCAATAAATCTCCCCTTGGCAGAAAGTTTACCGCACACCCTTTCTGCGTGTCCGGCGCCTCCCAGTGTCCCATCCACGTAGACGCCGTCCGGCTTTACCTTAAGACCGTCTACCGCTTCTTCCAGTAATACTGACTTGTGCATAAACTCCATGTCATTCTCCTTGCTGTTCGCATCAGATGACAATGCCCATTTCCTGCATCTCTTCTGCAATGCTGTCCATGTCATCGTAATTACTGTTCTCTATCCACTTCTCTTTGCTCCATACCTCAATACGGGTAATGTTTCCAGTGAGCACCACGTCCTTTTCCAGACCAGCAAATTCCCGCAGCGTCGCCGGTACAAGAATTCTCCCCTGCTTGTCCAGTTCACACATGGTGGCCCCTGCCACAAAGAACCTTGAGAAGGCTCTGGCGCTTTTATTTGTAAGTGGTAACGCCTTTAGCTTTTCTTCAAAGGCCTTCCATTCATCCATGGGATAAATTGATAAACAGCCGTCCAATCCTTTGGTCAACACGAACTCTTCCCCAAGTAGCTCGCGGAACTTGGATGGGATAATCAGCCGCCCCTTCACATCAATTGTATGGTTGTACTCTCCCATGAACATATGAATTCACCTTTTGCGGAAGTCATTTAATCTCCCCAAATGCTTCCCCAGGTGGTAGGAGTCTGCCACTTACTCTCCATTTGCCACCACCATCCTCCACTTTCTACCACTCATGTGACTATTTTATATCAAAATCACAAAAAACACAAGTGGTAAAAAATATTTCCGAAGCGCCAAATATTTTTGGAGAATTTGGTATTTTCTCGTCGGATTTCGTAGAATTTGTCTATATATAGTGCAAATTTATTGGATTCAATACCATATATAGATTTTATTTTTTTGAACCTCCAAAAAGGAACTGAAATTTTTTTTATTCTACCGTAATTTTCGCCTGCGTCCCGCATGGGTGGGGATTTTTTGGATGATCGGGTAGGAGGCTACCCATTAGTTGAGCAGCCGACCTCCCACACCACTGTA
>CAYOWU010000052.1:2667-21912 GCA_964407765.1 uncultured Lachnospiraceae bacterium | reverse complement strand
TATTGCCTGCATCCTTGTTTGGTTACTTTGATGGTTTTCAAACACTCTCTAGAGCATTGCTGATATACATGATAGAAATAATATAAAATGAACCCCTGGCATACGTTGATTCTACAGAAAAAAGACAGATATTAAGGAACGAGTCATTTCAGCAAATCGACAATTGAAATTTTGTGAGCGCATGAACAAAGAAGCGCAAAAAAATGAAAGCCGCCCGGTGTTGACGCACTGAACGGCTTTAGATACACTCCGCAGAGATATACCTGTATGCAAAACAAATATATCATCCTGCGGGGCATCCAGTCAATCCAGAACATTTGACCGGATGTTATTTTTATACCTATCTTTAAGGAGGATGATGTAAATGGCAAAGGCAAAATACACAAAAGGAAAAGACGGTTACTGGAAAACCCGCGTCTGGGATGGGACTTATGACGATGTAGGCCGAAAAAAATATGTCACCATCCGGTCTAAAAAAAGCAGTAAGGATCTGGAAAATAAAGTTATCGAACATAATAGGCAAATAAAAGACCGTAAATATGTCATCCCCAGCAGCATATCCTTCTGGGAATACGCCGTTGAATGGGAAAAGGTCTATAAAGCGTCCAGAGCGGGCAATACACGGGCGATATACCAATACGTCATACAGAAATACCTTTCGTGCCTGGAAGGCGTGAATTTGGCCGATATAAGCCGCATACACTATCAGACCGTGTTGAATAACGCCATCGGCCATCCCAGCGTTCAGGAAAAAATAAAGCTGACGTTTAAACAGGTTGTAAAGTCCGCCATTGCTGATCAGCATCTGCCTGCAAACGCGATGGACATTATTTTTGAAAATGCCGAAAAAATCTCGTATAAACCGAAAGAAAAAAGGCCATTGACGGAATATGAGAAAAACGCGCTGTTTAAAGCCGACCTTTCCGGAGCTGACCGGGCTTTTGTGTACATCCTATATGGATGCGGCTTAAGGCGGGGCGAAGCTCTCGCTCTTACAAAAGATTGTATTGACCTGGAACGTCGTACTTTATCCGTAAAGCAGGCAATAGCCTTTGACGAAGAAACGCCTTACATCAAAGAGCCGAAAACCCATAATGGATTTAGGACTGTGCCAATACCCAAACTTGTATTTCCAACTATAAAAGATTATGTTGAGACATTAAGGCAAGACAAGCTTTTCCACATGAAAGACGGACGGTGGATGACCAAAAGCAGCTACAGAAGGACGTGGGAACGGATTATAAAGCACATACAGGCGGAAGCGGATGAGCCGATCATTGGTTTAACTGCCCATGTGTTTCGACACAACTACTGCACGAACTTATGTTACCAGATTCCAGCCATATCCATCAAGCACATTGCCGCGCTTCTGGGCGATACGGAAAAGATGGTCATTGAGGTCTATAACCATATTATTTTAGAAAACGAAGACGTAAGCGGCGCATTGGAAAACGCCCTGGATTTCTGACACGAAATTGACACATTGCCACGAAAAAGACACATTTAATTGACATTACAAGGGGCTACTTAGGGCTACAACGCAGAACGCATAAAACCGCCGCAACTCCACTAAAATCCCGAGTCTACGGCGGTTCACGCATAAGCTGGAAAAGGGACTCGAACCCTCGACCCCTTCATTACGAGTGAAGTGCTCTACCAACTGAGCTATTCCAGCGCATGTCTCACATGCATTCTATTATATACGAAACTCGAAAAAATTCAATACCCATTTTAAAAAAAATTTAACTTTTGAAGAATATTGTCTCTCTGCGCGAAAATGTTATTCAAACAGGGGCCGTTCCACCGTGGAAAAGCCCCTTCTAAAACATTTTTACTCGCCGAATACAGCCTGGTAATCTTTCTTAAATTTCTCGATGCCCGCCGCTGTCAGTGGATGGTGCGTCATCTGCTCAATGACCGAAAATGGAACCGTGGCGATATGGGCGCCAGCCTTTGCGCAGTCGGTCACATGAATAGGATTGCGCACGCTGGCCGCAATGATCTCCGTCTCAATGTCCATGGATGCGTCGAAAATCTCCACGATTTCCCGGATCAGATCCACACCGGTTACAGAAATGTCGTCCAGACGCCCTAAAAACGGGGAGACATAAGACGCACCGGCGCGAGCCGCCAGCAGCGCCTGGTTGGCGGTGAAGATCAAGGTGACGTTCGTGCGGATGCCTTCCTGGGAAAGAACTTTCACTGCTTTTAAGCCTTCCTCGGTCATGGGGATTTTCACCACCATGTTCTTGTGTATCTTAGCGATTTCGCGGCCTTCTGCAATCATGCCCTCGGCGTCTGTGGTGGTCGCCTTGACTTCTCCGCTGATGGGCCCGTCCACAATCGTGGTAATCTCCTTAATCACTTCCTCAAAGTTTCTGCCTTCCTTCGCGATAAGAGAAGGGTTGGTGGTCACGCCGCAGATCACTCCCATGTCATTTGCGCGGCGTATATCTTCCACTTTCGCGGTATCAATAAAAAATTTCATCGGCTTGTGCCTCCCATTGCTTTTTTTATTAGTATACCACAATTTCCTTATACGTCAACTTTTTCGTGGACATGCACATCCAGTTGATTGTAGGGAATCTCCACGCCCTCACGGTCGAAGGCAAGCTTGATCTTCTCATTGAGCTCCCATTTCACTTTCCAGTATTTATCCGTGGGAACCCAGGCGCGAAATCCCAGAATCACCGCACTCGCCCCCAGCTCGTCCACAAACACCGCCAAATCCCTGTCCAGGTAAATTTCCTCTTCCTCCTGCAAAAGCCGTTCCAGAATCCCTTTGGCCTGGCGTATGTCCGATTGGTAAGAGATGGATATTTTCACGTCCAACTGCCGCTCTTCTTTTTCCGTCACGTTGGTGATGCTGCTGTTGGATAAGGTTCCGTTGGGGATTACAATGATTTTATTGTCGATGGTGGTCAGCCTGGTGTAGCACATATCTATGCGGCTGACCGTGCCCTCGCATCCCAGCAGGCCGTTTTGCACGATGTAATCGCCCACCTGGAAAGGCTTGAACAGAAGAATCATAATCCCGCCGGCCATATTTGCCAGACCGCCCTGCAGGCCCATGGCCAGGGTAATCCCGGTGGAGCCGATCAGCGCGGCCACCGAAGCCTCCGTGACGCCGAACCGGGTGGCGATGCTGAACGCCAGCAGCAGGTACATCAGGATCTTCGCCAGGGAACAGGCAAACTGAACCACGCCCTGATCCACGCGCATCTTTTCCATGGAGCGGCGCAGAAATTTGACAATCAGGCGGATGACGCGTATCCCCAGATAAAAAATTAAAATGGACAGGAGCGCTTTTATGCCGAAGGCCGCCAGCGCCGGAATCTGCTCCTGCAGATAATCGCCGCCCCGCCGCATCCATTTTTCCATGTCTCCGGCCCTCCTTTCCCTTACATGGGCTGGTAGGCGAACACAGCCATGCCCATTGCCGGCAGCTTCACCGTCAGCCGGTAGGGCCGACCGTCGCATTCTTCTTTCCGACTGACCTTCACCCGGGGATTTCCCAGGCCTTCCCCGCCGAAAGCGGTTCCGTCGCTGTTGAAAATCTCTTTGTATTTTCCATAGTAGGGAACGCCCACTTTATAGGCCTCCTGTTCCTGCCCGGAAAAATTACAGAGAATCAGCAAAAGATCCTTCTTATGACTGTCTTTTCGGATATAGGCCAGCACATTATCTCCCACTTCCATAAACTGTATCCACTCGAACCCCGCCGTATCTTCATCCGCCTCCCACAGCGCGGGATGGTCCCGGTAAAACTGATTCAGCTCTTTTAAATAAACCTGCAGCTCTTCTGGAAGCTGTCCGGGCGCGGCCAGGTATTTTTTTCCCGGGTGGGTCATGAAATATCCCAGAGCCGCTTTGAGATTGTTTTGCTTTTCCCGCTCATCTCCTGGCAGGGATTCCATAAATTCCTGAAGATCACCCACATCCCGGTCGTTTAACGTGAGGATAAACGCCTCACTGTACGCATAGAGCATGCTCACAGTCAGTTCGTCGTGGTGCGCCGTCCGAAACGCCCGGTCCCCGTGGATATAATCCAAGAAGCTTTTAGTCCAGCCGTTGTTCCATTTATAGTGAAATCCCATATGGGTTTCGTCCACCGGCCCGGTGAGATCCCGCCAGTAGCCGTCCTCCTGGGCGACCAAAAGCGCGTCCGGATGGGTTTTTCTGACCACGGAATTTAAGTGCTTAAGCAGCTCCGCGGCTTCCAGATTTTCATTGCCGCCAAACATATTCGGCGTCCAGTTCCCCTGGGCGCGGCCGTAATCCAAGTAAAGCATGGAATCCACGTCATCCAGGCGCAAGCCGTCCAGATGGTAACATTCCAGCCAGTACAGCGCATTGGAGATCAGGAAATTTTTCACATGGGGGCTGGCATAGTCGAACAAAAGCGTCCCCCACAGCGGATGCACGCCTTCCCCCGTCTGGCTGCGCTCATACAGGCATGTGCCGTCTAACATCTGCATCCCCTCGTCCTCTTTGGGAAAATGGGCCGGGGTCCAGTCCATCAGCACGCCGATCTGCTTCTGGTGAAGAAAATCCACGAAATACTGAAAATCCCGGGGCGTTCCATATCTGGACGTGGGCGCGTAATACCCGCTGGTAGCGTATGGTCCCGCCTCATCCTCGTATTCCATCAGCGGCGGCAGCTCCACATGGGTATAGCCGCCGTCCAGAGCGTATTTCACCGTGCGGGTCGCCAGTTCCTGGTAGGTGACGTAATCTCCCTCTTCTGTCTTCCCCAAAACCTCCATGTCCACCTGGCCGATTGTCAGAGGATAGCTTTTGGAGGCCATGGATTTTCGCTTTTTCATCCAGGCCCCATCGCCCCAGCGATAGCCGCTGACCTTCTCCACAATCCCGGCCATGGCCGGCTCCGGCTCCCTGCTGTTGGCGTAAGGGTCGGTCTTTAAAAAAACAGAGCCGTTCACCATCTTTATCTCGAATTTATAGAGTGCGCCCGGCTTTACGCGGGGAATGAACAGTTCATGAATGCCGGTGACAGAAGACTTCTGCATAGGATGCACCCGGCCGTCCCACTGGTTGAAATCCCCGACCACGCTGACCCGAAGCGCGTTTGGCGCCCAGACGGCGAAATAGGTGCCTTTGATCCGGTCAACCGTCATGGGGTGTGCGCCCAGCTTCTGATACGCTTTATAATAAATGCCCTGCCGGAACATCTCCTCTTCCTGCTGGGTAAACTGCGACGGGAACCGGTACGCGTCCCCGTGCCGCTGTTTTTTTCCGTTCAGATCTTCCACAATGAATTCATAGGAGGGGATTTCTTTTCCGGGAAGCAGCGCCGCGTAAAAACCAGACTCATCCGCCAGCTCCATGGGATATTTTTTGCCGTCCTTTTTGTTGTGAATTTTCACACTCTTGGCATTCGGAAAAAAACATTGGATTAACACTGCGCCTTTTACCGCCTGCGGTCCAAGAATCTCCCGAGGAAGATTTTCCTCCCCATAAGCCACCGCCTCAATTCTTGGCCAGTCCATATATTCATACAATCTGTCCGTCATCGCATTTCCTCCTGTATCCATAAGACTTTTCCTGCAAACCGTAATTACCTTAAACATCTAACATTGTATCATTAATAAAGCGCCTTGTAAAATAGAAAATGTGGCCGTTCAAATATTGACAAACGCCCTCCAATAAGATAGATTGATGATTAGAATGATAAAATACAGGCAAACTGGAGGGATAGATTATGAACGAAAAATTATTCGATGTAATCGCACTGGGCGAACTGCTCATTGATTTTACGGAAAACGGCGCCAGCGAACAGGGAAACGCTGTCTATGAAGCCAACCCCGGCGGCGCTCCCTGCAACGTGCTGGCCATGCTCGCCAAGCTGGGCAAGAAGACGGCTTTCATTGGAAAAGTCGGACAGGATCAGTTCGGCGTGCACCTGAAAAAAACGCTGGAGGAGGCGGGCATTGACACCCGAAATTTGGTTATGGACAAGAAAGTCCGCACCACGCTGGCTTTCGTCCACACTTTTGAGGATGGCGACCGGGACTTTTCTTTCTACCGCAATCCGGGGGCGGACATGATGCTTGCCAAAGACGAGGTGCAGATGGACGCCATCGCGGCTTCTAGGATTTTCCACTTCGGCACCCTCTCTTCCACCCATCCCGGCGTGCGCGAGGCCACGAGAAGCGCGCTGGCAAAAGCCAGGGAAGAAGGGCTTTTGATTTCCTTCGACCCCAACCTGCGGGAACCGCTCTGGGATTCTCTGGAGGACGCCCGCCGGGAAATCGCCTACGGCATGGGCTTTTGCGATATCTTAAAAATCTCCGACAACGAGATGGAATTCATGACCGGAACCAATGATTACACAAAAGGGGTGCAGATTCTTCGGGAAACCTACTCAATTCCGCTGATTTTAGTGACCCTGGGAAAAGAAGGAAGCCGCGCTTACTATAAAGACTGGATGGTGGAGGCTCCTCCTTTCCTGCAGAAAGAAACCATTGAGACTACCGGAGCCGGGGACACGTTCTGCGCCAGCATTTTGAACTATGTGCTGGAAAACGGTCTGGACGGGCTGACTCAGGAAAATCTGACGGAAATGCTGACGTTCGCCAACGCCGCCGCCTCTTTTATCACCACCCGCAAAGGCGCTTTAAGGGTGATGCCCAAAAAAGAAGAAGTACAAGAATTTATCCAGTCCAGACAATAAAAAAGAGAGCCGGCCGCGCGGAGCTTCAAATGCACGGTCGGCTCTCTTTTTTATCGGCCTGCCAAACTCTTTTCATAACCGCCAACGGTTTTTCATGGATTTTCCAAGATAGGCGACGCCTTTTAAATAGGCGCTTCGATGGCGGCAGACGGATCGGAGGATCCGGCTCAATCGTCTGAATGTCCGTATTTTGTTTCTCAAATATCTCCCTGTCCGCCTCATATCCGCCCCGCCTCTCTATTTAGGGTATCTTACAGGTAATCGCGAAATACCCATTTCGATAACCAGAGTCTGGGCAAAATAAACAAATCAGGCTCGTGACATTTGAAAAAAATTTCGCAATCACCTATAGGGTGTCTTATTTTACAGCTCTTACTCTGGTAATTCCCGGAATCCCGCTCAATACATTCAGCACTTCCTGGGAAACCGGCGCTTCCACGTCCACCAATGTGTAGGCGTTTTCCCCACGGCTCTTGTTGGTCAGGTCCGCGATATTGATGCCCTCGTCGCCCAGTGTCTTTGTCACTTTGCTGATCATGTTGGGCACATTTTCATGGATGATGGCGATTCTGCCGGCTGCAGAGCAAATGCCCATGCTGCAAGCGGGAAAGTTTACGGAATTGCTGATGTTGCCGTTTTCCATGAAATCCCGAAGTTCCTTCACCGCCATCACCGCGCAGTTTTCCTCGGATTCTTCGGTGGAAGCGCCCAGATGGGGAAGCACAAGGGTTCCCTCGGCGCCGGCCACTGTGGCATTGGCGAAGTCCGTCACGTATTTTTTCACCTTCCCACTCTCTAAGGCCGCTACCAGGGCTTTTTCGTCCACCAGCAGATCCCGGGCGAAATTCAGAATCACCACGCCGTCTTTCATCTGGGCAAAGGCATCCTGGTTGATCATCTCTTTGGTGGCGTCTAAAAGCGGCACATGGATGGTGATGTAATCGCACTGGCTGTAAATCTCGTCTAAATTAATGGCGTGATGGATGCTTCTGGACAGATTCCAGGCAGCGTCCACGGAGATAAAGGGATCGTAGCCGTACACGTCCATGCCCAGATGGGAAGCCGCGTTGGCCACCATGGAGCCGATGGCGCCAAGGCCGATGATTCCCAGCTTCTTGCCGCGAATCTCACATCCGGCGAAGGCCTTCTTTTGTTTTTCCGCAAGTTTTCCCACGTCTTCTTTGTCGGCGTTTTCTCTGACCCACTCAATGCCGCCCACAATGTCCCTGGAAGCCAGCAGCATGCCGGCCAGCACCAGCTCTTTTACGCCGTTGGCATTGGCGCCGGGCGTGTTAAATACCACAATGCCTTTCTTGGAGCACTCATCCAATGGAATATTGTTTACACCTGCTCCGGCGCGGGCAATGGCTGAGACGGATGTTGGAATATCCATTTCTGTCATTTTAGCGCTGCGCACCAGCACTGCCTCTGCCGCATCCAACTGCTCTACTTTCTCATAATCTCCACTGAATAATTCCAGTCCTTTGCCTGAAATCGGGTTTAAACAATGATAATGAAACATTTTTACAAATCCTCCTCGTCAAATGCATTTTCTATATTAGCGCCAGCCGGTACCATGGGGAATACCTTCAAGTCGCTGTCGATCTGGCAGTCCACTACAATGGGCCTTGGGTTTTTCAAAGCCTTTTCAAGGGCGGGAACCACTTCCTCCTTGCTGGTGACGCGTATGCCGTCCGCGCCCATGGCCTCTGCGATTTTCACAAAGTCTACGCCGTCCTGAAGCACGGTGTGGGAATATCTCTCCTGGTAAAACAGGGTCTGCCACTGACGCACCATGCCCAGCACATGATTATTCAGCACAATCTCCACCAGAGGCAGCCCGCAGCGCACCGCTGTGGCCAGTTCGTTCATGTTCATACGGAAACAGCCGTCGCCGGCGATGTTCACCACCGTCTTCTCCGGCATTCCCATCTTTGCGCCGATGGCGGCTCCCAGGCCGTATCCCATGGTGCCAAGGCCGCCGGAGCTTAAGAACCTCCGGGGCTGGGGATACTGGTAGAACTGGGCGGCCCACATCTGGTGCTGGCCCACATCTGTGGTGATGATGGCGTCCCCTTTGGTAAGCTCATAGAGTTTTTCTATAATGTAGGGGCCGGTGAGCTGGTTCTCGTCGTAGCGAAGCGGATGCTTCTCTTTTAACTCCTTCACCCGCGCCAGCCACTTTGTATGCTCCTGTTTTTCCAGCTTTTCGTTTAATTTTTGCAGGGTCACCTTCACATCGCCGATGACACTGGCGTCCACCAGCACGTTTTTATTTACTTCCGCCGGGTCAATATCCAGCTGCAGAATTTTGGCGTTCTTGGCGAAATTCTGGGTGTTTCCGGTTACGCGGTCACTGAATCTGGAGCCCACCGCGATCAAAAGGTCGCTCTCGGTCACGCCCAAGTTGGACGCTTTGGTTCCGTGCATGCCCAGCATGCCTGTGTATAGGTCGTCTGTTCCAGGAAATGCGCCTTTGCCCATCAATGTGTCGCACACCGGCGCCTGAATGGCGTGGGCGAAAGCTTTTAACTCTTCCTGCGCCCCCGCTATGGTGGCGCCGCCGCCTACGAAGATAAAAGGCCGCTCAGATTCCCGGATCATTTCCAGCGCCTGTTCGATATCCTCTTCCCGGATATTTTCCACAGACCTGGGGACTGGCTTTGGCTTTTTGTATTCGTATTCGGCTTTCGCCCCGGTGGCATCCTTCGTGATATCTACCAGAACCGGGCCCGGGCGGTGGCTTTTGGCGATATAAAAAGCTTTTCTTAAGGTATCGGCTAGTTCATTTACGTCTTTTACAATGTAACTGTGCTTTGTGATGGGCATCACGATACCCGCAATATCCACTTCCTGAAAAGAATCTTTGCCCAAAAGGGGTTTTCCCACGTTGGCCGTGATGGCCACCAGCGGCACGGAATCCATATAGGCAGTGGCGATTCCGGTGACCAGGTTGGTGGCTCCCGGGCCGGATGTGGCCAGACAAACCCCCACTTTTCCGGTGGCGCGGGCATAGCCGTCCGCCGCGTGGGACGCGCCCTGCTCGTGGGAAGTGAGCACATGGCGGATCTCGTCTTTGTGCTGGTATAAGGCGTCGTATATGTTCAGGATCGCGCCGCCCGGATAGCCAAATACTGTGTCTACGCCCTGCTCTTTAAGGCATTCGATTACAATTTCGGAACCTGTAAGCTGCATATTTTTTATCCTCCTGTTAATTCGCTTGCGGGCTTTTCGGTATTTCCAGGATCGCCCCCCGGTTTCCGGAAGTGACCATGGACGCATAGCGGGCCAGATAACCGGTGGTTACCTTCGGCTGTCTGGGCTGCCATTTGGCTTTCCGCAAAGCCAGCTCTTCTTCTGAAAGTTTTACATTCAACGTCAGCTTGGGAATGTCAATCTGTACGATATCCCCTTCTTCCAAAAGCGCAATGGGGCCGCCCACCGCCGCCTCCGGTGATACATGGCCGATGGAGGCTCCTCTGGATGCGCCGCTGAACCGGCCGTCGGTTATAAGGGCTACACTCTCACCCAAGCCCATGCCGGCAATGGCGGAGGTCGGGTTTAACATCTCCCGCATGCCCGGGCCGCCTTTGGGTCCTTCGTAGCGGATAACCACCACGTCTCCTTTCTGGATCTTCCCGCCTAAAATGGCCTGGCAGGCTTCCTCGTCGGATTCAAAGAGTCTTGCGGGGCCTTCGTGCACCATCATCTCGGCCACAACGGCGGAACGCTTCACCACGCTTCCGTCCGGGGCCAGATTGCCTGTGAGCACGGCCAGCCCGCCTGTTTCGCTGTAGGGGTTTTCAATAGGGCGGATCACCTGGGGATCTTTGTTGACGCAACCCTTAATGTTTTCGCCCACAGTTTTTCCCGTCACAGTCATGCAGTCTGTGTGCAGCAGCCCCTTTTTGTCCAGCTCGTTCATGACCGCGTATACGCCGCCGGCCTCGTTTAAGTCTTCCATATAAGTGGGGCCTGCCGGCGCCAGATGGCACAGATTCGGCGTTTTCTCGCTGATTTCGTTGGCGAATGTGATGTCAAAATCCATGCCGATTTCATGGGCGATGGCCGGAAGGTGAAGCATGCTGTTGGTAGAGCAGCCCAAAGCCATATCCACGGTCAGCGCGTTTAAGATTGCCTTCTCGGTCATAATGTCCCGGGGACGGATGTTTTTCTCGTACATCTCCATCACCTTCATGCCCGCTTCCTTCGCCAGGCAGATGCGGTCGGAATATACGGCCGGAATGGTTCCGTTGCCCTTTAAGCCCATGCCCAAGACTTCCGTGAGGCAGTTCATGCTGTTGGCCGTATACATGCCGGAACAGGAGCCGCAGGTGGGGCAGGCTTTATTTTCATACTCCTGCACCTGCTCGTCGGTGAGCTTCCCGGCGCTGTGGGCGCCTACCGCCTCAAACATGCTGGAAAGGCTGGTCTTGTGCCCCTGCACATGCCCGGCCATCATGGGGCCGCCGCTGACAAACACGGTGGGCACGTTGATGCGGGCCGCCGCCATCAGAAGTCCCGGCACGTTTTTGTCACAGTTAGGAACCATCACCAGCGCGTCAAACTGATGGGCGATGGCCATCGCCTCTGTAGAATCAGCAATCAGATCCCGGGTCACCAGCGAATATTTCATGCCGATGTGCCCCATGGCAATGCCGTCGCAAACGGCGATGGCCGGAAACACGATCGGCGTTCCTCCCGCCATAGCCACGCCCTGTTTTACTGCGTTTACGATTTTATCCAGGTTCATATGACCGGGAACAATTTCATTATAAGAGCTTACAATTCCAACCAGCGGACGCTCCATCTCTTCTTTTGTCATGCCCAGGGCATGGAACAAAGAGCGGTGCGGAGCCTGCTGGATTCCTTTTTTCACTGCGTCGCTTTTCATAGTCTGCATCTCCCTCTTACTGTTTACATTCTCTATAAACATCTGCGAAACGCCCTCTTCAATAATCAGCGTCTGGGCAAAATAATTTCGCAATTTCTTGTTTATTATGTAGCCCTGCTATACGGCTTCCCCAATCAGTTCACCCATCTTCTGGGTCCCCACGCAGGCGCAGCCCTCGGACATAATATCCACAGTCCGCCAGCCGTCTTCCAGAACTTTTTGCACTGCCTGTTCCACGGCGTCCGCTTCCGCATCTAGATCCAGGGAATACCGAAGCAGCATGGCCGCCGACAAAATGGTGGCGATGGGATTGGCCTTATCCTGTCCGGCAATGTCCGGCGCGGAGCCGTGGCTGGGCTCATAAAGACCGAATTTCGTCTCATTTAAACTGGCGGACGACAGCATCCCGATGGAGCCTGTGACCATACTGGCCTCGTCTGACAAAATATCTCCAAACATATTTTCGGTCAGAATTACATCGAATTGTTTGGGGTCACGCACCAGCTGCATGGCGCAGTTATCCACCAGCATGTGCTCTAGCTCCACATCCGGATAGTCCGCCGCCACTTCCTCCACAATTTTCCGCCACAGACGGGAGGAGTCCAGCACATTGGCCTTATCCACGCTGGTCACTTTATTCCTGCGCTTTCTGGCGATTTCAAATCCTTTTACGGCGATCCGGCGGATCTCATTTTCGTTGTATACCAGGGTGTCCACAGCCGTCTGAAGGCCATCCTGCTCATAGGTTTTCCGATTCCCGAAATAGAGGCCGCCGGTCAGCTCCCGCATAATCAGCATGTCAAAACCATCCCCGATAATATCCTGTCTTAAAGGGCAGGCGTCTTTTAATTGGCTGTAAAGGTAGGCCGGACGTAAATTGGCAAACAGATTTAATTCCTTACGAATCCGCAAAAGACCCGCTTCCGGTCTTTTGGAAGGCTCCAGCTGATACCAGGGAGAAGTGGCTGTGTTCCCACCGATGGAACCCATAAGCACGGCGTCCGCGCTTTTGGCTGCTGTAATGACTTCATCCGTCAACGGAACGCCGTGAACGTCGATGGAAGCTCCTCCGAGAAGCGCTTCCTCATATTGAAAATCATGGCCAAACTTCTGGCACACCCGATCCAGGACTTTTTTGGCCGCCGCTACAATCTCCGGCCCGATTCCATCGCCGGGAATCAAAACAATCTTATGCTTCATGTTCTCACCCTTTCTGTCTATAAATGCCCCGGGCGCAAAAAACCCGAAAAGCGTTTCAACCCCTTCCGCACGGAAGGGGCTTTTTCTTTATTCATGAAAACTTTTTGTCAGCCGCCGCGCATTACTCAGATTCCGGGATCTGCGCTTTCTCCACCTCCGCAATGGCAGCCTTGCGCATGGGAATACGGCAGTTCCGGTTGTTTCCAAATTCTACGATCACATCTTCCTCGGTAATATCAATCACTACGCCATAGAAACCGCTGGTGGTGACTACACTGTCGCCCACCGCCATGCTGGCCAGCATAGCCCGGATTCGGTTCTGCTCCTTCTTCTGGGGGCGAATCATCATAAAGTACATTACGGCAATCAATGCAACCATCCATATTAACATTACGGCATTACTCATACTTGAAGTTCCTCCTAACTTTTAACGCGCATTCCCGGCTGACATCATACTATATCACATCATACACAAAAGCTCGGAATACATCAAGTGTTTTTTTCTATATTTTTTCACTTTCGCTACCAGGAGCCGCCTCCGCCTCCGCCGAATCCGCCGCCGGAAAAGCCGCCTCCGCCTCCAGACGAACCGCCGCCTAAGCTGCTTCCAGACGATTTTGACTCCGGAACCGCCAGCGCCTGGGTCGCCGTATGCATGTTGCGCATCAGATGATGATTGAACGCATAATAATCAAAAGCCCTGCCCGGCTGATTGTAAGGGCTTACGTACCACTGGGGCGGCGCAAGCGCAAGCCCTTTTAATTTGTGGGCAAACACATCGGACAGGCCCATCACATACGCGTAGGGCAAAATATGATAAAACAGCTCCGGCGTCTCCTCCGCCAGCGCCTGCAGCCGATCCAGCTCCGCCGTCTCGATAAAATCCCGAAGCCCCAGCAGTTTCCCCATCCACTCCACGCACCTTTGGGTCCGTTTGCGCATAAAAGCGGTGAGAACCGCCAGGCCAGCCGACGCGGCGCAGACAATGGCGTATAAAATTATGTAAGAAAACACTTCACCATGCCGCACCCGCTGCAGATAGGCGCCTCCATAGCCGGCCAGGCCCAGGCCCATCAGAAACAGGCCAGCCACTACCGTCCGCACCCGTTTAGAGCTGCTCTTGCTGTGCCAGAAATCCACCCCATGGCAAAAGATCCATGCGCCGGCCAGAAATAGACAAAAGCAGGCCACACTCAATTTCAACCAACGCATATCCATATAAGAAGTCAGGAAAATTAGTTCTAAAAATCCGAAAAAGGGCAGCATCGTAAGAAGTCCCGTCGTCCAGCGCGCCAGACGGGAGCTTTTTGTATACAATGCATTTTCTTTTTTAAAACATTTTTTTATCTGTGCCTTCGCTGCAGTTATGGAGTCGTAAAATTTCCCGCTAAGCTCTTCCACATCGCAAACGTCGCCCTTCTTGAACAAATTAGAAAACAACGTCTGGGCATAGCCCGGCGCATCCGGAGGCAGCGGCTGTACGCGGTGGAGAAGCAGTTTGTCTTTTTTCTTTTCCTCAATGGTGAGAAACCCCTGATCCGCCCAGTAGAGAATCATCGACAGCACATCCCGGTTCTCCGCCGCGCCGTCGATGATGTAGCCCACAGCCGCACTGTCAATTCCCTGTGGAGGCTGGAACTGGATAGATGGATAAACCGTCTCATCCCGGCCAAACGCCCAAAACAAAAACAGCGCGCCACCAAAAGCGGCCAGAGAAAACGCCCCCAGCGCAAACCTCGGCCATACAGCCGCCGTATGGATCTCCCCAAAATACCCTTCCGGCATGGCCGCAAAAAAGGTAATCCCCTCGCCCAGCGAAAGATCCTCCTTCAGCGTCCCTTCTAAAGTATTTCCCGACCAGGAAAGGCGCAAAAGTTGGGACGCATCTTCCTGATCGCCATAAGCGCCGCCATACAGCTTCAGATTATCGTGGTCAAAATCTTTTGGAAACTTGACAGAAAAAGAGCTTCCTGCAGGAATCGGGTTCTGCCACATGCCAGGAAATACATTGTAATAGGCGTTGGAATAATTTTTTTCCTGAAAATAGGGCGTGAACCGATAACAAATGATATATTCCGCCGGACCATACACCGTCTCATCCACGCTTCCCAGCCGAAAAACCGTGCAGCCGTTTTCAAGGGAGATTTCCACCGGGGCGTTGGTTTTTTGCAATTTAATTTTCCCGAAATAGGGAACCTTCTGCCGCCGGCCTTTCCCGTCGTAATAAACGCTTGGCCCATACTGGGGAATGTACCGGTAAATCCCGTGGCGGCTTTTAAGCATATTCACCTGGATTCGCTCTTCCACCTGGTAAGCGCCGTCCTCTAAAACCTCGATCTGCACGCTGTAATTTTCCGTCCGCATGGCGTTGTCGTACTCCGGCTTTTGTGCGTTTCCGGACGCACTCTCCAGCAGAGAGCCTGCCAGGAAAAAAAGGATTACGACCGCTGCGCCGGTCAGGATATAGAATACTTTTTTCATATACTTTCCTTTTTAAGTCAGATTTTTTCCCATTTGGCACGCTTCCTCGTATGCCGGGGAATTTTCCCTCTTTTTGCAGCTTAAAATGTAACTTTTACATTATCACGCTCAAATATTTCCTGCACCTCATAGAGCGGCTTCCTTTGGAATCCAAATATCCCCGCCAGCAGATTTCCCGGAAACATTTCGATACGGGTGTTGTACTTATTGATTACCCCGTTGTAGTACCTTCTGGAGCCCGCGATTTCTTCCTCGATGCGGGAAAGCTGGTTCTGAAGCGCCAGGAAGTTCTGGTCCGCTTTCAGATCCGGATAAGATTCTGTAAGGGCGAACAGATTTTTCAGCGTGCCGCTTAAAGCGTTATCGTTTCTGATCGTCTCCTCCGCAGAACGGGACTGGGCGGCCTGATTTCTGGCGAAAATCACCGCTTCTAAGGTCTCCCGCTCGTGGGCGGCATAAGCCTTTACCGTTTCCACGAAATTCGGAATTAGGTCATAGCGTTTCTTCAGTGAAATATCCATGGCTGAAAAAGCTTCTTCTGTTTTATTGCGAAGACGCACAAAAGCATTATACGTGCCAATCAGCCAGAGGGCCAAAAAGACAACGATTACCGCAATCAAAATTCCAATAACCATCCAAAATACCTCCCCCACACGGGCCTTGCGGCCCGCTATCCTTTATACATGGATATCCGCCGTCATTCCTAAGAACTCCCGGTTTTTCTCCAGCACAGGCTCCACGGCCCGGGCAAGAAAAGCCTCTGTCTGGCGCGGCGCGCAGCCCACGTATCTGGTCGGATCCATGGTTTTTTGAAGCTCTTCAAGCGTCAAGTTAAACGCGTCGTCCTCCGCAATCAGCTCCAGCAGATTGTTTTCTTTGCCCTCGGCCTTCACATGTCTGGCCGCCTCCATGGACAGCTCCCGGATGCGCTCGTGAAGCTCCTGGCGGTCCCCCCCGGCTTTCACCGCGTCCATCAGGATATTTTCCGTGGCCATAAAGGGAAGCTCCGACATCAGACGCTTCTCAATGACCTTCGGGTAAACCACCAGGCCGTCCGCCACATTTAGGCACAGATCCAAAATACCGTCCACCGCCAGAAACGCCTCCGGAATGCTTAAGCGTTTGTTGGCGGAATCGTCCAGCGTGCGCTCGAACCACTGAACCGCCGAGGTGATGGCCGGATTTAAGGCATCTATCATCACGTACCGGGATAGGGCCGCAATCCGCTCACTGCGCATGGGATTTCTCTTATATGCCATGGCCGAGGAGCCGATCTGGTCTTTTTCAAAAGGCTCTTCCACTTCTTTTAAATGCTGCAGAAGACGGATGTCGTTGGAAAACTTATGGGCGCTGGCTGCAATCCCCGCCAGCACATTGGCCACTCGGGCATCCACTTTTCGGGAATAGGTCTGGCCGGACACCGGATAGCAGGCGGAAAATCCCATCTTTTCGGCGATCATCGGATCCACCTTGTCCACCATTTCCTGGCGGCCTTCAAATAGCTCCAAGAAACTGGCCTGGGTTCCGGTGGTGCCTTTGGATCCCAGAAGCTTCATGCCCCCCAGCACATACTCCAGATCCTCCAGATCCATCAGAAACTCCTGCATCCAAAGCGTTGCCCTTTTTCCCACTGTGGTGGGCTGCGCCGGCTGAAAATGGGTGAAGGCCAGCGTGGGCAGACTTTTATGTTCCCGGGCGAATTTCCCCAGCTTTTCCAATACATTCAGAAGCTTCTTTTTCACCAGCTTCAACGCTTCAGTCATGACGATAATGTCTGTGTTGTCCCCCACGTAACAGGATGTGGCCCCCAGATGAATGATTCCCTTGGCCTTGGGGCACTGGACGCCGTAGGCATACACATGGGACATCACGTCGTGGCGCACCTGGCGTTCCCGCTCCCTGGCCACCTCGTAGTTAATATCCTCGGCGTGGGCTTTCAGCTCGTCAATTTGCTCCTGTGTGATGGGCAACCCCAGCTCTTTTTCTGTTTCCGCCAGGGCAATCCACAGCTTCCGCCAGGTTTTAAATTTCATGGCCGGCGAAAAAATATACTGCATTTCCTTGCTGGCATAGCGTTCCGACAAAGGACTTTGGTAAATTTCTGTATTCATGCGTATCTCCTTTTACACTTTTATCACGAAACTGTTTATTCATGCTCCCCTCGAATATCTTCCGATGGCGGATCCATTGGATATTTCCCGGTGAAGCATCCTCTGCAGATGGACAGCCCGGGAACCATTTCTGAAAGTCTGTCCATCCCAAGATAGGCCAGGCTGTCCGCCCCGATGAGCTGGCAGATTTCCTCTGCCGTCCGGTTATAGGCGATTAACTGATCACTGGCGGGCACGTCGGTGCCGAAATAGCAGGGCCACAGAAAAGGCGGCGCACTGACGCGCATATGCACTTCCTTCGCCCCCGCTTTTCGCAGCATACCCACAATCCGGCGGCTGGTGGTTCCCCGCACGATGGAGTCGTCCAGCATAATCACCCTTTTTCCCTTCACCGCGTCCTTTAACACATTTAATTTCACCTGCACGCCGGACTCCCGGCTGCTCTGCCTGGGCTTAATAAAGGTCCGGCCCACGTAGCTGTTTTTCACAAAAGCCGCCGCATAGGGAATCCCGGATTCCATGGCGTACCCCAGCGCCGCCGCGTTTCCCGACTCCGGCACGCCCACCACGATGTCCGCCTCTGCGGGAGAATCCACGGCCAGAAACCGCCCCGCCCGGATTCGGGAAGCGTACACGCCCACACCGTCGATTTCGCTGTCTGGCCGGGCGAAATAAATGTACTCGAAAATGCACCGGGCCTGCTGGTTCGGTTTCAGGCACATGCGCGTATCCGATGCGACCCGGCCGTCTTTTCCGATGGTGACGATCTCGCCGGGGCTTACGTCCCGCACAAACTCCGCACCCACCGCGTCCAAGGCACAGGTCTCCGAGGAAACGATATAGGCATTCCCCCGCCGACCGATGCACAGCGGCTTAAAGCCGTAAGGGTCCCGAGCGGCGACCAGCTTTCTGGGAGACGTGACAATCAGGCAGTAAGACCCCTGTATCTTCTTCATGGCGTTGGCCACGGCCTCTTCCACCGTCTTGGTGCGCACCCGTTCCCGGGCGATGTGGTAGGCAATCACTTCTGAATCAATGGTCGTCTGGAAAATGGCGCCGCTGTATTCCAGCTCCCGGCGCAGCTGCCGGGCGTTTATCAGGTTTCCGTTGTGGGCCACACCCAGCGTTCCTTTGATGTAATTAAGCGCTAGCGGCTGGGCGTTTTCCCGGCTGCTGGCTCCTGCCGTGGAATAGCGCACATGGCCCACGCCGATGTCCCCGTGCATGGATTCCAAAATTTCCTGGGTAAAAACCTCGTGCACCAGTCCCATCCCTTTGTGGACGGACACGCTTCCTTTTGGCCCTTTCGTATCGCTCACCACAATGCCGCAGCTCTCCTGTCCGCGGTGCTGCAGCGCGAACAGGCCGTAATAAACCGTGGAAGCCACGTCTTCGCCGTCCAGATCGTAAATTCCGAAAACCCCGCATGCTTCTTTTAACTTGCTGTCCATTTCCTCCTGGCGGTGCGCCCGCTGCTGTGTGTTCACCATGAAAGTCCTCTCCCCACGCTCTCTTATTGAATTCCCAGTCTCTTAAACACTTCTTCGTACGCTTCCTCCACATTGCCCAGATCCCGGCGGAAACGGTCTTTATCCAATTTTTCGTTGGTTTTTACATCCCACAGGCGGCATGTGTCCGGAGACACCTCGTCGGCCAGAACAATTTCCCCGTGGAAGCGTCCGAACTCGATCTTGAAGTCGATAAGATCAACGTTTATCTCCTTAAAGAACTTCAGCATGAACTCGTTTACCTTAAACGCGTACTTCGCGATGGTATCAAGCTCTTCCTTGGTCGCAAGATCGAGCGCCAGCGCGTAATAGCTGTTTATAAACGGGTCGCCCAGCTCATCGCACTTGTAGCTGAAC
>CAYOWU010000052.1:0-2657 GCA_964407765.1 uncultured Lachnospiraceae bacterium | reverse complement strand
CGATAAGCTTTAATCCCAGCGACAGAAAATATTCCTTCATCACCCGATTGACAGTCCTGGTATAGCTCTTGATTTTGTCAATCTCCTCCTGGGTAGCCAGTCCCAGCGCCAGCGCGTAGTCGTCGTTGATAAACGGGTCGCCCAGATCGTCGTCTTTGTAGCTGAATTCCAGAATGGGGCAGAGAAGTTCGCGGCCCTCCTCCACGCCCATGCGCTTGGAAAAGCTTCCCGCCGCCACGTTGCGGACAATCACCTCCAGCGGCACAATCTCCACCTTCTTCACCGCCGTCTCCCGGTCGCTTAGCTCCTCCACCAGATGGGTGGGAATCCCTTCCTTAGCAATCAGCCGGAAAACATGGTTGGTCATACGGTTGTTAATGGCGCCTTTTCCCACAATCGTCCCTTTTTTCTCGCCGTTAAAGGCCGTGGCGTCGTCCTTATAATCCACGATCACCACATCCGGATCTTCCGTTGCAAATACTTTTTTAGCTTTTCCTTCGTATAACAGTTCTTTTTTTTCCATTTCTTCCATCCTTTTTCCATCGTTTTATTTGTGCTTTCTAATCATTATGAATTATAAGACATCGTTCGAAAAAATACAATAGAAAATGAGGGGAGCCTTTTTACGAGCCCGTATTGTGATGATATTCTTTTGTCATCTGTCCCAAAAGCTCTTCTACATTTTTCTCCTGCACATAGATGTCAGAACTGTTATAAAACTCCGAGATGGCATCCTGGATTTCCTGGCGGGTCTGCTCATCCACTTTCATCTCGGCTACGCGGCTCTCGTACTCAATGGGCGTCTTGGCGTTGCTGTAAGCCAAAAGGTAGTGCTTTAAGGCATCCCGGGTGTGCAGGCATTCGTAGGCCTGCTCAAAGCAGCTAAGCGCCTCTTCTTTCTGAAAAAGGCGGCTGTACGCGCACCCCATATTGTGGTAAATGCTCCCGGAAAACCGGGGAGAGCTCTGCCGCTGGGACGCCTGCTCCAGCGCCGTGCGGTAGACGCGGATGGCGTTGACATACTTACGATTTTCCATCAGGCAGTCCCCCTTTAGCTTCTCCCGCACCGGCGGCGACTGCTTCTCCAGAGCGGAAATCTTGTTCCGGTAGGTCCGCATTTCCTCCTGGGTCAGGTAGTTGATGGAGCGCAGGATTTCGCAGAGAAACTCCTCCATGGGAACTGCCCCGCGCGCCAGCAGAAGGGCCAGCCTTCGGGTCAGCTCCTTCATGTCCAGCTCCTGCCGGATCCACCGGCACAGCCCCGCATTTATTAAAGTCTCGTCCACTAGGTACAGATTCCGATGGAGAAAATAGCACAGTTCCTCAATGGAATAAATATTTGTGCCTGTGCTTTTGATATAATAAGGGGTGGACGCCATTGGGGCCTTACACAAAATATAACCGCTCATGAATACCTCCTTACGCCTGAATCGTCTCTATCCAAATCTTCTTGCTGGAGGGAAAAAGCTCCCCGAAGCCCATATCTCGCACAGTGATTTTACAAACAGTCTCGGACTGGCATTCCAGGCATACCCGCAGGCGTGTAGTCCGGTTGGGCCTGGATGGAAGTCCCGGCAGCGGCATAGAGACTTTTTGTTTATCGCTTGACTGCATTTGGCTGATATAGAAGGTAAGCTGGTTTGCACCGTCTAAGATCAGATCAAAAGCGGTCCGGCATTCATACCAGTTCCTCCCCGCCTGGATAATCGGATAATAGGCGGGCGACCCCATAATCATCATATCCATGCCAATGTTGTATTTTACCAGCGCGTCGCTCAAATACAGATATTTTTTAAGCTCCCGGTCTTCTAATTTTTCTTTCGCGGCATAGCAGGCCCCTTTGGAAAACAGATTGTTCCCGTAGAAGACTTTCCTCTGATGCTTGCACAGCAGCGCCACGGATTTAAGGGCCCATTCCTGGTGAAATCCGTTTCCGGTAATCAAGATGCTGGAATACATGCCGCTGCCCAAGGTCTCCTGGATAAACTTATAGAAATCCATATCCCGCTGGTACGCTTCCTGGGGCAGGGTGGGCAATGCGGCGGACACGGGCTTTTCCAGGGAGACTAAAATCGGCTTTGTGTTGCTGGTCATGGAAAGCTTGCGGAAGGTCACCTCGTCCTGGTCAAAGGCGTACCAGCCCACGCTGCGGCTCCAGTACTCCGGCTTCTGGCACAGCGTGTAGTAATAAAAGCTCTCGGAATAATCCTGCAGCATATAGGCTTCCTGGGCAAATCCGATGCTCTCACAGGCTTTCTGCAGATTCTCCACCATTGCCGCCGTAAGCCGCTCCACCGTAATCGCCAGACATTTGGTGTGCTTTACCGGCTCCACAGCGCCTAAAGCCTTTAAAACTTTTTCCAGGAAAATCCCCATCAGCTCCCAGGGAGCCAGCTCTTCGGCGCCCAATTGGACGCTTCCGCAGCTTTGGCAGATTTCGTACAGATTTTCCACCAGAAGGCCGCTCTGCTCCTTGGCGTAATAAACGGCTTCCCGCCCAAAATGCCAGACATCCTGCTCTATATTTTTACACAGGCAGGTGGGAAATTCATACTGGCTGGAGCCCACCTTCATGGACAAAGACACAGGTTCCCTGGCTTTGCGGTCATAATAACAAAGCTGTGATTCTGTTTTGCCAAAATCAATTCCTATCAGAA
>CAYOWU010000051.1:0-23602 GCA_964407765.1 uncultured Lachnospiraceae bacterium | reverse complement strand
ATATATCGCGGGGTGGAGCAGTCTGGAAGCTCGTCGGGCTCATAACCCGAAGGTCGCAGGTTCAAATCCTGCCCCCGCTACTCATGCCTGGTTAGCTCAGTTGGTAGAGCAGAGGACTGAAAATCCTCGTGTCTCTGGTTCGATTCCGGAACCAGGCATTTTTGGAGCATTAGCTCAGTTGGTAGAGCACTTGACTTTTAATCAAGTTGTCCGGGGTTCGAATCCCCGATGCTTCAGTACAGTGTTGGAATATTTACGATATATAAAATCACCTTTTATTTGTAGTAAATAATATGGTGTTTTTTTTATTAATACAAAGGCGGTGATATAATGATTACAACAGTTACCCTGAATGCGTCTATTGATAAAGCCTATTATATGGAAGACAAGATCGAAAACGGCAAAGTGATGAGGGTGAAATCCGTAAGAAATACTGCCGGAGGCAAAGGGCTGAACGTAGCCAGAATCGTAAATTTATGTGGGGAAAATGTTTTGGCGACTGGTTTGGCAGGTGGTTACAATGGAGCTTACCTGGAAAGTCTTCTGGATGAAGATGGGATTCCACATGATTTTGACCATATAAAGGGTGAGACGAGAAGCTGCATCAATATTCTGGACGAGGAGTTTGGCTCTACAGAATATTTGGAACCGGGCTGCAATGTTACAAAGCAAGAAGAAGAGAATTTTCTGAAAAGATTTCCGTCCATCATTGAGCAGAGTTCCATAGTCACAATATCCGGAAGCGTTCCAAAGGGCATGTCGAAGGATATCTATAAGAACATGATTTCTATGGTAAAAGACGCTGGAAAGCAGGTCATTTTGGACACAAGCGGGGAATTGCTGGAAACGGGAATCGAAGCGCATCCCACTGTGGTAAAGCCCAACAAGGACGAGATGGAGATGCTTTTCCACACGAAGATTCAGAATGTGGAGGATGTGGTTCAGAATGCAAAGGAGATTTTGGATCAAGGCATCCCCTATGTGGTAGTCTCCCTTGGAGGGGACGGCGCGATGATGCTCTGCGAAAAAGGCGTGTTCCTAGCGAAACCGCCGAAAATGGATGCGGTGAATACAGTCGGGTGCGGTGATTCTATGGTGGGAGCGCTGGCGGTGGCTTTCTATAGGGATTATATGCCTGAAAAAGCTCTTCAATTCGCGGTTGCAGTTGCTTCCGCAAATGCTTTGTCTCCCAGTACGGGAAATTTTGATACGGAAGTTTACAAAAAGTTGGTACAGGATATAGAGATCATAACCTATAAATAATTTTTAAAGCGTGTTTGGTTTTCAAACGCGCTTTCTTAATTTAATTTCTTTATTATCTGAAATTTTTATGAAATTATTTCCATAAATAAAATTTAATGAAATTATTGATTTATATATGATTCAATATTATAATAAAACCGTATGCGGTAAGTGTTTTTAAGGAGAAGAAAATGAAAAGAGTCAAAAAGAATTTTTTACGGGTGTTTATTGGCATGACATTGTCGGTTGTCCTGGCATTTGGCGACGCGAGCCTGGCATTTGCGGTCAGTGAAAATGAGACGCAGGAAATGCTGGAGGAGCCAGATGCGTTTAGCCAGGAAAGTATAAAAGAACAGATAAATCCGCAAGAGGATACGGAAACGCTCAAACAGGAGAAACCGGAAGCAAATCCAGAGGATCCGACAGTTCAGGAAGAGAATTTGGGAGAGCAAGCGGATACAGAAAATAATTCAGAGACACAGGAGCCGGAAAACCCAGCTGAAGAAATTGTTTCCCAGGGAGAGCAGGCGGCAAGAGAAGCGGCGGGAACGGAACAGAAGCAGGGAAATTATACATATAAAGTGGATCCTGTTTCTCTTACGGCTGAGATTACTAACTATGATGATTTTCAGGGGGAACAGCCGGCAATTCTTCAGGTTCCCGCCACCCTTGGCGGATATCCGGTGACTGCAGTGGGTGAAAACGCTTTTGGCTTTTCGGTAAGGTATGCGGAAACCATTATTTTGCCGGAGAGCATAGAGTCCATTGATCCGAATGCATTCGGTTCAAGTATCGTGAAGGTAAGTATTAACAATTCGCACTATAAGAGCGAAGACAGCGATATGGCTGTATATTCCACAGACGGCACAGAGCTGGTTTTCTTCTCTTCCAGATGTGCGGGCACGTTTACCTTTGGGAAAGATCTGAAGAAATATCCGATTTTTTTCCTGTCGGCTTCGGGGGTAACAAAGCTGGTATTTGAAGAGGGCGTCACCAAGCTTCCGGATAGCTCGGGAGGCCATATGGATTGGAGCAGTGTGGAGAATATTGTATTTCCGTCCACGCTGGCTGACAATCAGACCTATAGTTCTGAGAATGATAAGGCAGGAACGGACATCCATGACGACAGCGCGTATATCAATTTATTTACCTTTGGCGCCAGTTTCGCATCGGAGCGTAATAACCAGAAATACGAGTTTACTGGGGAGAACCCCTATTATGTCATTGAAGATGGCGTGATTTATTCGGCAGACAAAAAAAGGCTGGTGGCGTATTCTCCGGGAAGGGAGGATAAGGTATACAAAGTTCCGGATTCTGTCCAGTGGATTATGGCGGGCGCGTTTGTGGGAAATAGCCATCTGGAGGAAATACAGCTTCCAGAAAGTGTTATCCGTATAGACCAACAGGCTTTTTGCGGCACAAGTAATCTGAAGAAGCTTAATATTCCAAAAAATGTCCGTATGAGCTCTATGGTTTCGGGCGTGTTTGATAATTGCACTGCGGATGTTTCCATAAATTATAACAATATATTTGCCAAATGGCTGCGTAAATACGAAAATGATCAGGAAGAGAATTTATTTGCCGGAAAACTGATTTACACAGACCTCCATGAGATTCGCTACATTCCCAACGGAGGGAAACTGAAAAATTCTAAAGATAAAAGCATCGCGGGCGTGGAGGGAGATACCTATACTCTTCCAAAGGCGTCCCGGGCGGGCTATATTTTCAAAGGCTGGTATACGAAAAAGACCGGCGGCAGGAAGATTGGCGCAAATGAAAAAATATCCGCCAGCAGTCCAAAAACTTTATACGCCCAGTGGCGCAAAGGCTATACAATCACCTATAAGCTAAACGGCGGCAAAAATAACAGCAAAAATCCGAAAACCTATACCACGGCTTCCAAGACCATTACACTGAAAAAGCCTACGAGGAAAGGATTTACCTTTAAAGGCTGGTATAAGGACAGCGCCAAGAAGAAAAAAGTCACTTCCATTCCTAAGGGCAGCAAAGGAAATAAGATCTATTACGCCAAGTGGGCGGCGAATGAATATAACATTGTTTTTCGCGGAAACGGCGGTTCGGGAACTATGAAAAAAATTTCCTGTCAGTATTCCAAGACTTATAAGCTTCCCGTCAGCAAATACAAAAGAAAAGGCTATACATTTGCAGGCTGGAGCGTCAAGAAAAACGGGACGGGGAAAATCTATAAGAATAGGGAGCAGGTAAAAGGATTGAGCGCAAAGAATGGCGCAACCGTCATTTTGTATGCCCGGTGGAAAAAGAATAAATAAGCAGAACAACGAAGCGGCGGCTTGAAAAAAGTCACCGCTTCGTCTGCGCAATACGACATAAAAGCGAAGAATGTTGCCGGAATCTCTTGTATTTTAGAATGCTTAATAGTATGATAAAATTAAGAAGATATTGCTGTTTACTGTGAAAGTCTGCCGCCGGATAGGCGGCATGTATTCAGGGATGGCAAGTGCGTCCGCATAACTTTCATCTATGAAGGTGCGTCCGATTGTGAGCGCATGCAGGTTTAGAAACAAAAAGCATATTGAGAGAGGAATCAAGGGATATGAAGATTTACGATATTTCCAAGGAACTTTTGTCCGCCCCGGTCTACCCTGGCGATCCTGTGCCATCGGTAGAAACCTTGTTGTCTATGAAGAGGAAAAACCCGGATGCCTGCCAATTATCCAGACTTACAATGGGAAGCCACAGCGGAACTCATTTGGACGCGCCCCTGCATTATTACAAAAATGGACTGGATGTGTCGGAGCTGGATCTGTACCGTTGCGTAGGTCCCTGTAAAGTCGTGCAGGGAAGGGGAGCGCTTTTGCCGAAGGAGGTGGAGGAATTTCTGGAAGACGGCACGAAAAGGCTGTTGATAAAGGGGGAAAATATTCTGATCACGCGGGAATGCGCCCGGGCGGCGGTGTCCAAAGGCCTGTATTGCTTGGGGATAGAGGGAATGACTGTGGGACTTCCCAGCGATCCCGCGGAAGTGCACCAGGAGCTTCTGGGAGCCAAGGTCGTCATTCTGGAATCGTTGGATTTGAGCGGGGTTTGCTGCGGAAACTATTTTCTCGCCGCGCAGCCTCTGAAAGTGCACGGTCTGGACGGCTCTCCGATTCGCGCAATTTTGCTGGAAGGGATGGTATAGGAAATGAAAAAGTTAGTATTGGCGGAAAAACCCTCCGTGGCGCGGGACATTGCCCGTGTGTTAAAATGCGGGAAGAAATTAAACGGCGGCATAGAAGGCAAGGATTACGTGGTCACATGGGCTCTGGGACATCTGGTGACCCTGGCGGATCCGGAGGGATACGATAAAAAGTACCGGGAATGGAAAATGGAAGACCTCCCTATGATTCCGAAGAAAATGGAACTGGTCGTGATCAAGCAGACGGCAAAGCAGTACCAGGCGGTGAAATCCCAGCTTTTCCGCAACGATGTGGGAGAGGTTATCATCGCCACCGACGCCGGGCGGGAAGGGGAGCTGGTGGCGCGGTGGATTCTGGAAAAATCCGGCTGCCGCAAGCCTGTCAAAAGGCTGTGGATTTCTTCCGTGACAGATAAGGCCATCCGGGAAGGGTTCGCCCATTTAAAGGACGGCCGCCAGTATCAGAACCTGTACGCCGCCGCTGCCTGCCGGGCGCAGGCAGACTGGTTGGTGGGCATCAACGCCACCCGTGCGCTTACCTGCAAATACAACGCCCAGCTTTCCTGCGGAAGAGTCCAGACTCCCACTCTCGCGATGATTGCAAAAAGAGAAGAAGAAATCCGTAAATTTAAGCCCAAAGAATATTACGGCGTTACGGTGAAAGCCGGCGGCATCGACTGGACCTGGCAGGATGAAAAGAGCAAGAGCAGCCGGACTTTTTCAAAGGAAAAAGCGCAGGAGGCGCAAAACGCCGTCGCCGGAAAAAGCCTGAAGGTCGTTTCTGTGGAAAAAAAGGCCAAAAAGACGCTATCCCCTGGGCTTTATGATCTGACGGAACTTCAAAGAGATGCCAACCGGCGGTTTGGCTACTCGGCCAAAGAAACTCTGAATATTATGCAGAGATTGTACGAAAATCACAAAGTTTTAACCTATCCCCGCACAGATTCCCGCTATATCGGAACCGACGTGGCAGGGACGCTAAAGGAACGCTTAAAGGCTATCAGCATCGGGCCTTATCGAAGTCTGGCCGGCCCTTTGTCCATGAAGCCGCTGAAGACCAATTCCTCTTTTGTAAACGACAGTAAAGTCAGCGACCACCATGCCATCATCCCCACAGAGCAGTTCGTCCAGCTAGAGCATATGACGGCGGAGGAACGGAAAATTTACGATCTCGTGGTGCGCCGTTTCCTAAGCGTGCTGTACCCGCCTTTTGAGTACCAGCAGAGCAGTCTGACGGCCAAATGCGGGGACTATTTCTTCGCTGCACGGGGAAAAGAGGTCACGTCTTTAGGCTGGAAAGCGGTCTATGAAAACCAGACGGCAGACTGGGAAGACGACGAACAGGGTGAGTCCAATAAACCGGCGGAGCAGAATCTGCCGTCCATGGAAAAAGGCCGGACGCTGAAAGCAGACGCGGCGCGAATCACTTCCGGGAAAACAAAGCCTCCGGCGTATTTTAACGAGGCGACCCTTTTGTCCGCCATGGAAAATCCGGTGAAATACATGGAGTCCCAGGACGCAAAAGCCAGGAAAACCCTGGGGGAGACAGGAGGTTTGGGAACGGTGGCCACCCGGGCGGACATCATAGAGAAATTGTTCCATTCCTTCATGATGGAAAAACAGGGCCAAGAAATCCGGCTTACCTCCAAGGCGAAACAGCTTCTGGAGCTGGTGCCGGAAGATTTGAAAAAGCCGGAGCTGACGGCGGACTGGGAAATGCGTCTGGGCAGCATCGCCAAAGGCGGCCTGAAAAAAGAAACATTTCTAGGGGACATTGAGGGCTACACTCAGGAGTTAATCCGTCAGATACGGGCCGGAGAAGGCACGTTCCGCCACGACAATCTGACCAACACAAAATGTCCCGTGTGCGGCAAACGGATGCTGGCAGTCAACGGCAAAAACGCTCGTCTGCTGGTATGCCAGGACAGATCCTGCGGCCACAGGGAGACAGTGGCCCGCTTGTCAAACGCCCGCTGTCCTAACTGCCATAAAAAAATGGAATTGATAAAAAAGGGCGAAGAGGAAATCTTCGTATGCTCCTGCGGACGCAAAGAGAAGCTCTCCGCATTCAAGGCGCGCCGTGAAAAAGAAGGGGCAGGCGTGTCGAAAAAAGATGTACAGAGATACCTGGGCAGACAAAAAGACGAACCGGTAAATACACCTTTTGCAGATGCTTTTTCAAAGATTAAGTTGTAACTTTTTCCAGAATCGTCTATAATTGACTGGAAATAGTCTGATCCGAGAAAACGGGCGGGAGGCGGTTTTTATGATGTCACAGGAAGAGTTTTTGGAAATGTTGGATGATATAGCGGATGAGATTCCCAGAAAGTTTTTTGAAGGGCTAAACAACGGCATTATTCTCAGACCGGAGGCCAAGGTGCATCCGCAAAGCGATCCGTGGCAGCTGCTTTGGGTGATGGGAGAATACCGCATAAGCCCAACGCTGGGGCGCTCAATTTATATTTATTACGGTTCTTTTGAAAAGCTGCACGGAGCTTTGGATAAGGAGGCCCTGCGAAAAAAGGTGCGCCATACCGTTATTCATGAATTTCAGCATCATCTGGAATCCCTGGCTGGGGAAAACGCGCTGGAAGTGGAAGACGCTCGGAAAATGGCCAGGTACAAACGAGGGGACTATTTATTTACTGCAAAAGTAAATCTACCGCCCAAGGAGCGGCAATAATGCAGGGCTACTATAAAAGCAGCGATGAGAAATATTAGGAGGAGACGAGACACATGAAACTATATGAAAAAGGCGTATATCTGGTGAATGGCCAGGAGATTACAGACGATCCAGGCCAGGGCGCAGGGCTGTCAAAGGAAGAAGCGGCGAAAAATACCATTGCCTATGGTATTTTAAAAGAGCACAATACTTCGGGTTCCATGGAAAAACTGCAGATTAAATTTGACAAGCTCACATCCCATGACATAACCTTTGTGGGCATCATTCAGACAGCCAGGGCTTCCGGCCTGGAGAAATTTCCGGTTCCTTACGTGCTGACCAACTGCCACAATTCCCTGTGCGCGGTGGGCGGAACCATTAATGAAGACGATCATATGTTTGGATTAACCTGCGCCAAGAAATACGGCGGCGTCTACGTGCCTCCTCACCAGGCGGTTATCCATCAGTATGCCCGGGAAATGCTGGCCGGCGGGGGCAAAATGATTCTGGGCTCCGACAGTCATACCCGTTACGGAGCGCTGGGAACTATGGCCATGGGCGAAGGCGGGCCGGAACTGGTGAAGCAGCTGCTGGAGCAGACTTACGACATTCCCATGCCGGAGATTGTGGGTGTATATCTGAAGGGTGAGCCCATACCGGGCGTAGGCCCTCAGGACGTTGCGCTTGTTGTCATCGGAGAGGTTTTCGACAACGGCTATGTGAAGAATAAAGTAATGGAGTTCGTAGGGCCCGGCGTGTCAAATTTATCGGCGGATTTCCGCATTGGCGTGGATGTAATGACTACGGAGACTACCTGTCTTTCTTCCATCTGGAGAACCGACGAGAAGATTCAGGAGTTCTACGAGATTCATGGAAGAAGCGAAGAATACAAAGAACTGAATCCGGGGCCGGTGGCTTACTATGACGGCATGATTGAGATTGATTTGAGCGAAATCCGTCCCATGATCGCGATGCCATTCCACCCCAGCAATACGTATACCATTGAGGATGTGAACGCCAATTTAAAAGACGTATTGGCGGATGTGGAAAAAAGGGCGCAGGTGAGCCTGGATGGTCAGGTGGATTTCTCCTTGCAGGATAAAATTGTGGACGGAAAGCTTTACGTGGAACAGGGAATCATCGCCGGATGCGCCGGAGGCGGCTATGAGAATATCTGTGACGCGGCGGATATTTTAAGGGGGGCCAGCATCGGCGCGGATCGGTTCACCTTGAGCGTTTATCCGGCCAGCACGCCGATTTACACGGAATTGGCGAAAAATGGCGTTCTTGCGGATCTGATGCGCACAGGGGCCGTGGTGAAGACCGCTTTCTGCGGGCCATGCTTTGGGGCGGGGGACACGCCTTCAAACGGCGCTTTAAGCATCCGCCATTCTACCAGGAATTTCCCCAACCGGGAGGGCTCCAAGATTCAGAACGGTCAGATTTCTTCGGTTGCGCTGATGGACGCCCGTTCCATAGCGGCGACAGCGGCTAATAAAGGATTTTTGACCCCGGCCACCGAATATGACGGAAACTTTAGCAGGCCGAAATATTTCTTCGATAAAACGATTTACGAAAACCGCGTGTTTGACAGCCACGGTGTGGCAGATCCGGCCACCGAGATTCAATTTGGGCCAAACATCAAGGACTGGCCGTCCATGGCGGCGCTTCCGGATCACTTGATTCTGAAAGTGGTTTCTGAAATTCATGACCCGGTGACCACCACCGACGAGCTGATTCCTTCTGGGGAAACTTCCTCCTACCGATCCAATCCCCTGGGGTTGGCGGAATTTACCCTGTCCAGAAAGGATCCTTCTTATGTGGGCCGGGCCAAAGAGGTGCAGAAGGCGGAGGACGCTATCCGCCAGGGAGGCAGCCCGGTTGAGGCTTTGCCGGAGCTTGCGGCTGTGCTGGAAGCGGTGAAAAAGGAATATCCCCAGGTGAAGGAGCGTGAGCAGGGCAGCTTGGGCGTTGGCAGCACAATTTTCGCGGAAAAGCCCGGAGACGGATCGGCCAGGGAGCAGGCGGCTTCCTGCCAGAAGGTGCTGGGCGGCTGGGCAAATATCGCCAGGGAATACGCCACGAAGCGCTATCGCTCCAATTTAATAAATTGGGGGATGCTGCCTTTGCTGATCGAAGGAGAACTGCCCTTTAAAAACGGGGACTATTTATTTCTGCCGGATGTGCGGCGGGCCGTCTCGGAGAAGGCAGAAAAGATTCAGGCGTTTTGTGTGGGAGAAAGCCTGGAATCCTTTACGGTAACCATGGGGGATCTGACGGATGACGAGCGTGAGATTATTTTACAGGGATGCCTGATTAACTATAACAGGAAATAAGATTTTTCGGGCGAATGGATGAACAGGAGCGGCGATGAGAGTAAGGGCATTGGCAAAAATTAATCTGGGTTTGGACGTATTGAGAAAACGGGAGGATGGGTATCATGAGGTGCGGATGGTCATGCAGACTATACAAATGTACGACGTGATTCACATTTATAAAACGTCCAAGCCAGGCGTCAGCCTGCGGACCAACCTTCCCTATATACCCACCGACGAGAGGAACCTAGTCTACAAAGCGGCGCGGCTTTTGATGGATGAATTTCATATCCGGCGGGGACTGCGGATTGATCTGCAGAAATTTATCCCCGTGTCCGCTGGCATGGCGGGGGGAAGCTCCGACGCCGCCGCCACTCTGGTTGCGCTCAATCAGATGTTTCATCTGCGGCTTTCCAAGAAAGCTTTGATGAATAGAGGCTTAGCCATCGGCGCGGATGTGCCTTACTGCGTCCTGCGCGGCACCGCTTTGGCGGAAGGCATCGGCGAAAAGCTGACGCCGCTTCCCCCCGCGCCGGACTGCTACGTGCTGGTGGGAAAACCGGCGCTGAATGTGTCCACCAAGCAGGCTTACGAATCCCTCCATCTGTCCGAGATCCGCCGCCACCCGGACATCTGCGGCCTAGTGCGGGCAATCGAGAAACGCGACCTGGAGGCCATGCTGCCCTATATGGAAAATGTGTTTGAGCCGGGTATTACGAAGGAAAATCCCATCATCGGCCAAATCAAGGCCCTGATGCTTAAAAATGGCGCCCGCCACGCCATGATGAGCGGCAGCGGCCCTACGGTGTTCGGCATCTTCGATTCCTGGATGTCTGCTCAGAAAGCGGCGGAAGCGCTGCGTGACAGCCAAATGGCCCGGACAGTGTTCGTGACGCGTTTTTTTAACAACAGGAAAAAAATATAGCAAAGGTAAAAAATTATGATGCTGCGATTTTTTCTTCATCAGGAAGGATTAAAAATATAAAATATAGTAACTATTCAGCAGACATTGTCCCGCGAGGTGTTTTGCCGCAAAATGCGGCAAAATCCCGAGACATACGGCAAAAATCCCATCGCCGAAGGCGATCTCCAAAAGAATAAATAATCAGAAAAATTCAAAATAATACAAAAATTAATAAAGAAATAAGCGGTATAAAATATAGAAATAAAAAATCAAAAAAATAATAAAGAAAAGTGTTGACAAATGGAGAAAACCGTGGTAAGATAACATCATCAGAACAAAGAACAGCAAACAGATAGACATCAAGGAAAAAGATGTCAGCGAGGAGGAGGGGATTAGTCCATTGGAAATACAGGAGATAAATTTTTCAGTATAAGAGTGGTATGATAGGCATTCCTGCAGAAAGCGCTGGATGAACGTAAGGTGAGAATCGCCAGGTCCTGTAGAGAGAAGGAAGAACAATTCAGTAATATAGAAAAGCCTATTCTTATATTGAATAAATGCCACAAGTCTGGTACAAAGGTTTCCGCTGTGTGTAAAGAAACAGAGCAGGAAAGGATGCGGGAAGGTGAAAGTCGCATTTTAGCATTCATATTATTTTGTAATAAGGCGTGAAATTTTAAAGAGGAATAATATGGATGGTAGCTTTGCATTAGAAGAGTCAGGTATGTGTTATGAAGCTTTCTGAGAGGAAGCAAATAGTAAAGGGGAATGCTATTTTGCATCTATAAGCAGGAGAAAATTATTTTTAGGAGGTAAGTAGGAGGCAGCGTTGAAGCTGTTTCACAAAAGGAAAAATGAATATGGGAGAGTTTTGAAGCGGCCGCCATTTTAGAATGAGAGAATGGTGGCCGTTTTATTTTGTGCGTTTTGCTGCGGCAGATTTTTACCGCAGTACGATATAGATGAAAAAGAGCGCATAGAGGGGGAGCATCAGCAATCCTTCTTTTCTGTCCAGGGTTTTCTTGTGGATGGCGAACAGATAGACAATAATGCTGGATGCGATTAAAAATAGTGTGTCGTAAATAGAGAGCCTGTTTACGACGATTGGATTTACGGCTGCGGAAGCGCCCAATACCAGCAGGATGTTGAAAATGTTGGAGCCGATGGCATTTCCCAGGGAAAGGTCGCTCTCGCCCTTTCGCGCGGCCACGGCGGACGTCACCAGCTCAGGAAGGGAAGTGCCCAGAGCTACGATGGTCAAGCCGATGAAAGTTTCGCTCCAGCCAAACGTCAGCGCAATGGCCGAAGCGCAGTCCACCACCAGATCGCCGCCTAGCACGATGCCCGCAATCCCCACAAGGATACAGATGATCGTGGTGAGGATGGAGGCGGAGGCTTTTTCTTCGGAATCGTCGGCTGCGCTGTTCAGACGGGCCTTTAAGGCTTCCCGGACGGTGAGAATAAGGTAGAGGACAAAAAGCGCCAGCAATATGCAGCCTTCCGTTCGGGTGAGGATGGAAGCTTTTTCTCCGCTAAAAGCGGTGGGAATGCTCATAGCCAGAAGCAGGACTGCGATCAGTATGGAAAAAGGGAAGTCCTTTTTCAAAACGGAGAGCTGAACCTTCATAGGACACAGAACGGCGCTGACTCCCACCACGACCAGGAGGTTAAAAATATTGGAGCCGATGACGTTGCTGAAGGACAGCTCGTTTTTCCCGGCCAGGGCGGCGGTAATGCTCACGGAAGCCTCCGGCAGACTGGTTCCGAACGCGACGACAGTAAGCCCGATGATAATGCTCGGCACCCGCAGAAGTCGGGCGACGTTGGAGCTGCCTTCCACAAACAGGTCGGCGCCTTTGATGAGCAGGAAAAAGCCCAGTAATAAAAGAAGATATTTGATCATATGATTTCCTCCGACAATATATTAAGCATAAGTATGGGGCCAGGGAGACGGTTTGTCAAGTGGTGGCTTTTTGTTTTTATTATATGAAGAAAAAGGGTTGGCTATGAAAGGTGGAAATAAAAGTGGATAACTTTGAAAAATATATTTTATATGAGGATAAACATCTGTTGATTTATCATAAACTGGCGGGCATCCCGGTGCAGAGCGCCAAAGTGGGGACGTTGGATCTGGAATGCGCCTGCCTGAATTATTTTCATAGGAACGGCAAAGATCCGACGAAACAGTCCTATGTGGGTATTGTCCATCGCCTGGACCAGCCGGTGGAAGGCATTCTGGCCATCGCGAAGACGAAGCGGGCGGCGAAGGAGTTAAGCAGACAGGCGCAGGACGGAACCATGGGAAAGGAGTATCTGGCTTTGGTGGAAGGGGAAATGGAGCCGGCGGAAGGCATGCTGCAGGACTGGCTGGTAAAGGATAATAAAAGCCGGACGGGGCGGGCCGTTCCAGAAGGAACCGCTGGCGCCAGAAGGGCGCGCCTTCTCTACCGGACGCTGCGGCGGCAGGAGGCGGGAAGCCTTCTGGAAATCCGCCTGCTTACGGGACGTTTTCACCAGATTCGGGTGCAGCTAAGCCATCGGGGCCATCCTCTGGTCGGTGACAGAAAGTACAATGCCAATGCAAAGGCCGTCGGCTCGTCCGGAGGCATCGGACTGTGCGCCCATCGCCTGCAACTGCTCCATCCGGTTTCCAAAGAGGAAATGACCTGGGAAATCCAGCCGGAGGGGAGAGCCTTTTTCGATTCCCGTGCATAAAAAATCCACAATGCCGCCATACTGGAATTTAGAATGTGTATATCTAATAGGAAAGGATGGTGATTTTGTGGATTACGCGTGGAAAAGGAGAATAAGCATCGCGGGGATTGTGATCGGCGTCTATCTCGGACTCCGGTATGTGCTGCCTGTCACCATTCCTTTTCTAATTGGGTGGGGTTTGGCGGTCTGGCTGCACCCGACAGCGGTGAAAATCGGGAAAAAAGTCCATCTGAAAGAAAGCGTGGTGGGCGGTTTTTTCATGCTGCTGCTTCTGGCCGGCGTGGGCGCGCTGCTGTGGGTCGGCGTGGACACGCTAATTACCCAGCTAAAAGCGTGGACGATGAACCTTCCGACTATAGAAAATAAATTTTATCAGTTTGTGGATCAGTGCTGCTGCGCCATCGAAAACACGGTGGGGATTTCTCAGGCGGAAAGCCGCAGGTTTATCCTGGAAAACGTGGGGAAAATGCAGAAAAACTTTATCCAGGGAATTAGCCCGAAGACCATTTTTCAGGCCACGGATTACTTAAAAGGGCTGATTACGGCAATCAGCGGAATCATCATTGCCTTCATCTCCGGCGTGCTTTTTTTAAAAGACCTGGAAGACATACGCAGAACCTTGCGCACATACCGGTTTTACCAGCCGTGGAAACGGACGCTTAAACGCCTGCGCCAGACCTGCGTGACTTATTTAAAAGCGCAGATTTTGATTATGCTGACCATCGCTTTTATCTGCACGGGTATGTTGTGGCTGATGAAAAATCCGTATTATCTGCTGTTTGGCGTGGGGCTGGGGATTCTGGACGCGCTGCCCATTATCGGGACGGGTCTTTTCTTATATCCGGCCATACTGCTGTTTTTCCTGCGTGGACAGACGAATCTGGCTATCTGGTGCCTGGCCATTGAGCTTATCACCACGCTGGTGCGCGAATTTATGGAGCCCAGACTTTTGGGGAACAAGCTGGGGGTGTATCCGATTGTGATTATGGCGGCCATTTATTTGGGATTTTTTGTGTTTGGCGTGTCCGGATTCGTTCTGGGGCCCATTGCGCTGGCGCTGATTTATGGCATTGGCAAAGAATGGGATATCTGGGACTGATCTTATTTTCTTGCCTCTTTCTGAAAAAAGTGTGAAATAAAAATAAATTCTATGGACTAATGGATAAAAATATGTATAATCTAAGGGGTAGAAAAAGCCATTGGGCAATAGAATTTTGATTTTCAAAAAGGGGAAGGATATGAGAAAAATAGTTGCAGTTTTTTTGTGCCTTGCGATGGCTCTGGGCGCTTTTTCAGGATGTGCAAAGAGGACGCAGACGGCCTCGGCCGCTGTGGCGGTTCTGTCCGGGCAGGGGGAGATGGATGGTTCTCTGGGAACGGCTTCGCAGAACCAGGGAGGCGGCCAGGTTGTGCAAAAGGCGCAGTCCGCCCTTGCGCTTGACCAGGGGCTGGCCATAGAAAAAGGGATGCGCATTGCGGTTGTGGCCAGATCCGCAGAGGGAAATTACTGGAAACAGATGAAAAAAAATATGAAGGAAACAGTGGATTATATTAACGGTTTCTATGGACTGGAAGGGGAGGACGCCATAAGGGTTACTTTTGAGGGGCCGGATTCCGAGGAAAATGTGAACGACCAGATTAACACCATCGACGCGGTTCTGGCGGAGAATCCGTCTGTGCTCTGTCTGGCGGCCATTGATATGAACTCCTGCCAGGCGCAGCTGGAGACAGCGCGGGAGAACGGGATTCCTGTGGTTTTGTTTGATTCCAAGGTAAAATATGGTGAGGATATGGCTTTTTGCGGCATAGACAATAAGGCGGCGGGGAAAAAAGCCGCCCAGGAGTTGTGCGCGGCCATGGGAGACAGCGGGAAGGCGGTCGCGCTGGCCTATGCCGAGTATTCCCAGACCAGCGAGGACCGGCGGAAGGGATTTGTAAAAGAAATCAAGAAAAACCATCCGGATGTGGAAGCGGCATGGGAATATACACAAGGAAGGGAAGAGGACATGGACGCCCTGGTTTTAGAGCTGCTGGAGGATCCGCAGGTGAAGGGGATTTTCTGCGCCAGCCAGGCGGTCGCCGAGCAGGTTTTGTCTGTCCTGGAGGAGCATCCCGAAAAGCAGGTCGCCCTGGCGGGATTTGACGCGGGCGAGCGGCAGATACAGGCGATTTCGGAAGGGCGGCAGCTGGGCGCCATTGTTCAGAATATTCCGGCCATCGCCAGCCAGACGGTTTGGCTTGCCGTGTGCGCCGCGCTTCCCGGGCATTCGGAGAGTCTGGAACAATATGAAAAAGCGGATTATATGTGGGTGGATGGCCAGAATCTGGAGGAAGCCAGGCAAAAAGGCTTGCTTTATGACTAGAAAAACCACGGCATTTGCAGGCAGGGTATGGAAAAAATATCCTGCCTTTTAGGACGTAGTATACTTTTTATCGCATATACCGATTTTTATTTGATTTTTGGTGAGAAATATGGTACTATCTTACTATACGTATAAAAGGTGGTGATGAAGTGGTACAAGAAACAATGAAAGTTGTCAAGGAAACAGAGGCAAAAGCCGAGCAGATTATCAAAGACGCCGCAGCCGAAGCGGAGGCGATGATAGAGAAAGCGAAGGCGGATGCGAAGACCTTGAAGGCAGATCAGGAGGAGAACGCCCGTGCCAGGGCTAAGACGGCTTTTGAACAGGCTGAAGCGGAATCGCAGAAGGTTTATCAGAAGTCCGAACAGTCATCCGCAAAAGAAATTAAGGCTCTTAAAGCGGCAGCAGCAAAAAAAGAGGCGCAGGCAGTTGATCTGGTGATCTCCCATTTATATTAGGGAGGTTATGAGATCCCCCTGATATGTATGGGCGCTTATGTGCCAGCTTTTTTTACGAAATTTAAGAAGGAGGGATGCGGATATGGCAGTTATGCAGATGCAACGCTTTAGTATCTGCGCTATGAAAAAAGAACGAAAAGCCATTCTGGAAAGACTGCAGTCCCTGGGGGTGGTGGAGATTGACAATTCCCTTGTGGAGGATGAGTCTTTGCACACCATTAACACCATGGACTCGCGTCAAGTATTTGAGAAAAATGCTTCCCTGGCTGACCATGCCCTGGAGATCCTGGACAAATATGCCCCGGAGAAAAAATCCATGTTAGACAGCCTGGCAGGCAAAGAGCTGGTGGAAAAGCAGGTTTTTGAAAAGGCGATGGCGGATAACCAGGCGACAATGGGAATTGCCAATGAGCTGGTTGCTCTGGATAAGAAGATCGCGGAGCAAAATGCCAATGCATTGAAGCTGCAGACTCAGATTGACGCTTTGGAGCCTTGGCTGAAATTGGATGTGCCGATGGATTTTGCGGGCACAGAAAAGACTGCGGTTTTAATCGGAAGTATTAACAGCGTGATGACCCTGGAAGAGATTTTGACACATATAGGGACGCACGCGCCAGAGTTGGAAGCGGTGGACATACAGGTGATCAGCACAGACAGAGATCAGACCTGTATTGCGGCCACCTGCCTGAAAGGACAGGCAGTTCTGCTGGAGGAAACTTTAAGGGCTATTGGTTTTTCAAGACCGGCCCAGGTAGTGCGCAAGACCCCAGCTGAGCAGAAAGCGGAGTATGAGAAGCAGATCAAGGAGATGGAGAGAGCGAGCGAAAGTACAGAAGCTCAGATTAAAGACTATGCCAGCAGCAGAGAGGACTTAAAGCTGATTTCTGACTATTTCCGCACCCGCGCCCAGAAGTATGAAGTTCTGGGTCAGGTTCTTCACACACGGCAGACGTTTCTCATCAGCGGATACTTACCAAAGTCCATGGGTCAGGCGATCAAGACGGAATTTGAAGAAAAGTATCATGCAAGCGTAGATATTGAAGAGGTTGCAGAGGATGAGGAAGCGCCAGTAATTCTGAAAAACGGCACGATTTCATCGGCGGCGGAGGGTGTGCTTCAGTCCTACGGACTTCCGAAAAAGGGAGAAGTGGATCCGACGAAAGTCATGTCTTTCTTCTATATTATATTCTTTGGTATGATGCTGTCTGATACGGCTTATGGCTTACTTGTTTTTATTGTATGTGCAATTGCATTAAAGAAATTCCCCCGCATGAGCGCGGGCTTAAGAACTAACGTGAAGTTGTTTATGTTCGGCGGTATTTCTACAGCCGTGTGGGGAGTTTTATTCGGCGGCTATTTCGGAGATGTGGTGGACGTGGTTGCCAAGACATTCTTCGGATATACGGGGGCGACGCCCATTATCAAACCTCTGTGGTTCGCGCCACTGGAGAACCCCATGAAGCTGCTGGTTTTTGCCATGGCATTGGGTATGATTCATCTGTACGCCGGCCTTGGCATGAAGGGATATATGTGCCTCAAGAACAAAGATATTGTGGGCTTTATCAGTGACGTAGTCAGCTGGTATATGATGATCACCGGCCTGGTGCTGATTTTTATCCCGACAGAGATTTTCGCGTCTATCGCACAGGCGCACATTGTATTCCCGCCTGTAATCAACACACTGGCAAAAGTTCTTGCCATCGGCGGCGCTTTGATTATCTTGTTTATGTCAGGAAGGGACAACAAGAATCCGGGACTTCGGATTGCCCTAGGCGCCTATGATCTGTACAACATTACAGGCTGGCTTAGCGACGTGTTATCTTATTCCCGTCTGCTGGCTCTTGGATTGGCTACCGGCGTTATCGCGTCCGTGGTAAACCAGATGGGCAGCATGGGCGGAAGCGGCATTTTCGGCATTATCGTCTTTATCCTGGTGTTTGTGGTAGGGCATGTGCTGAATATGGCCATCAACCTGTTGGGTACTTATGTGCATACCAATCGTCTCCAGTTTGTGGAGTTCTTTGGTAAATTTTATGAAGGCGGCGGAAAGCCGTTCGAACCATTTCAGGCAAATACGAAATATGTAGATATTAAGGAGGAGAAGTAACATTATGGGTGAATTAGGAATTGTATACGCATTACTTGGCGCAGCAGTTGCAGTATTTTTAGCAGGTGCAGGTTCAGCTATCGGAGTAGGTATTGCCGGTCAGGCAGCCGCAGGTGTTGTAACAGAGGATCCAAATAAATTTGCAAAAGTTTTGATCATGCAGCTTCTTCCTGGTACACAGGGTATTTATGGTCTGTTGGTTGGATTTATCACACTTTCCAAGATCGGTCTTCTGGGCGGCGGCGCAGCGGCCGTAGATCCTAAGACTGGTTTATTGATTCTGGCAGCTTGCCTTCCAATCGGAATCGTAGGTTTGATTTCTGGTAAATACCAGGGTATGACTTCAGCAGCATCTATTGGCATCGTGGCTAAGAAAGAAGAGCAGTTTGGTAAAGCTATGCTGTTCCCGGCCATGGTTGAGACATATGCGATTCTGGCGCTTTTGATTTCTATTCTGGCAGTAAGTGCAATTCAGGTGTAAGTAGCTGTTGGGTAAATCAAAAGTAAAGGAGAGCTTAGAATGACCGGATTAGACAAAATCATTAATCAAATCCTGGATGAAGCGAATAACTCCGCCAACGAGAAGCTGGAAGAAGCCAAGGCCAAAGTGAAAGAAATCACAGATGCGGCTGAAGCGGAAGCCAAAGCGCTCGAGGAGGAGATCTCCAAAAAATCAGAGGTAGAGATTGCCAATTACAGGGATCGGGTGGAATCTTCCGCAGATTTAAAGCGCAGGACGGCAGTTCTGGAAGCCAAGCAGGAAGTCATTGCCCAGACGATGGAAAAGGCATATAAGAAGTTCTGCTCTAAGAGTGACGAGGAATATTTCAACACATTGAAAGAGATGTTGAAAAAATTCGCTTTGCCCCAAGAGGGAGAAGTGTATTTTTCAAACAAGGACTTGAAGAAAATGCCTTCCGGATTTGAGGAGGAAATAGCAAAAATCGCCAAAGGAAAGGGCGGCAGCCTGAAGGTGTCCAAGGAAAGCAGAGATGTGGAAGGCGGCGGATTTGTTCTTGCCTATGGAGGAGTAGAGGAAAATTGTTCCTTCCGTGCATTGTTTGATTCCAAGAAGGATGACTTACAGGACGAGATACAGAAAATATTATTTGCATAAAAGCGCAGATCCGCGTATAAGGAGGTTATACCGATGTCTGAACAGTACACATATGCGGTCGCGCGAATTCGATCAAAGGAAGTATCCTTGTTTTCTCAGTCAACCATTGAACAGCTGGTAGCTGCCAAATCCCATGAGCAGTGTATGCAGCTTTTGCTGGAGAAGGGCTGGGGGGATTCCGATTCTTCTATAGAGGATGCAGAGGCAATTTTGTCACGGGAAAAAGAGAAGACCTGGGAGCTGATGCGGGAAATGATCAAAGATATGTCTGTGCTTGACGTGCTCACGTATCCGGATCAGTTCCACAATTTGAAAGCTGCCATCAAATATGTGGCTTCTGACAGTTCTGCAGCAGATGCAAATCTGTTCTATGATTCATGCCCAATTAACGGCAAGGAAATGATAGAGATTGTGCAGAACAAGGAGTTCCATCGCCTGCCGGAGAACATGGCGCAGGCGGCGCAGGAAGCCTACGAGTCATTTGTCCATACAGGCGACGGCCAGCTCTGTGACGTGATGATCGATAAGGCAGCTCTGGAGGCTATCTACCAGGCGGGGCAGGAGGCGACGGATGAGATTATCCGCAAATACGCCGAATCCACCGTGGCGGTTGCCGACATTAAAATTGCTGTGCGTTCGCAGAAAACCGCAAAATCAATAGAGTTTATGAAAAAGGCCATGGCAGAATGTGACAGCCTGTCCGTGGATCTGTTGTCCAGAGCGGCTTTGAGCGGCATGGACGCAATCCAGGAATACCTGGCGGGCACGGAATATGCCCAGGGAGCGCAGGCTCTTGCGGATTCACCTTCTGCTTTTGAGAGATGGTGCGATAACCGTATTATCGAAACAATCCGGCCGCAGTTATATAATTCATTCACGATCGGGCCGTTGGTGGCTTATGTAATCGCGCGTGAGAATGAAATCAAGACGGTGAGGATTATCCTTTCCGGCAAGCAGAATGGGCTGCCGGATGAATCCATCCGGGAAAGGGTAAGGGAAATGTATGTATAAGATTGCAGTAATCGGTGATTATGACAGCATTTATGGTTTTGCAGCGCTGGGTCTTGATACATTTCCAGTAGTGGAGACAGACCTGGAAGCTGCAAAGAAGAAGCTTGCGCAGCTGGCGGGGGGGCAGTATGCCGTTATCTATATAACGGAAAACCTGGCAAATCTGCTCAAGCATGAAGTGGAGAAATACCGAGACGCATTGCTGCCGGCAATCATCCAGATCCCTGGCGTTTTCGGCAACACAGGCGCTGGCGTAGAAGGCGTCAAGAAGTCTGTGGAGCAGGCGGTTGGATCGGATATTCTCTTTAGCAATAATTGATCAGGAAGGTGAGTGATTAGTTCTAATGAGTAAAGGAACGATAAAGAAAGTGGCAGGTCCGCTGGTTATCGCTGAGGGGATGAGGGACGCGAACATGTACGACGTGGTGCGTGTTAGCGACCAGCGTCTGATCGGCGAGATCATTGAGATGCACGGCGACGAAGCTTCCATACAGGTATATGAGGAAACCGCCGGCCTTGGACCGGGCGGACCTGTGGAATCTACCGAAGCGCCTCTGTCTGTAGAACTGGGGCCGGGTCTGATAACCAGCATCTACGATGGAATCCAGCGTCCGTTGGATGATATTATGAAGGCTACCAACAGCAACAGCCTGCAGCGAGGCGTTGAAGTGCCGGCGCTGAAAAGGGATAAGAAATGGAAATTCGTCCCGGTTGCGAAAAAAGGCGACAGCGTAGAGGGCGGCGACGTATTGGGAACTGTTCAGGAAACAATTGTCGTTGAGCAGAAGATCATGGTGCCGCCAGGCATCAGCGGAACTGTGAAAGAAATCAAATCCGGTGAATTTACAGTAGAAGAAGTGGTTGCCGTAGTTACCACAGACAAAGGCGACGAAGAGCTGACTCTGATGCAGAAATGGCCCGTGCGTAAAGGCCGTCCGTATCAGAAAAAACTGCCGCCGGAAATGCCTCTGGTAACCGGTCAGCGTGTCGTTGACTGTATGTTCCCCATCGCCAAGGGCGGTGTGGCAGCCGTACCAGGACCTTTCGGAAGCGGTAAAACCGTTATCCAGCATCAGCTGGCTAAATGGGCCGAGGCCGATATCGTGGTTTACATCGGCTGCGGCGAGCGTGGAAACGAGATGACCGACGTTTTGAACGAGTTCCCGGAACTGCAGGACCCCAAGACAGGACATTCCCTGATGGAGAGGACTGTGTTGATCGCCAATACATCCGATATGCCTGTGGCCGCTCGTGAGGCGTCTATTTATACAGGTATCACTATTGCAGAGTATTTCCGTGACATGGGTTATTCCGTAGCCCTGATGGCAGACTCCACATCCCGTTGGGCCGAGGCTCTTCGTGAGATGTCCGGCCGTCTGGAGGAAATGCCTGGTGAAGAAGGTTACCCGGCTTACCTGGGAAGCCGTCTGGCTCAGTTCTACGAGCGCGCCGGACACGTAATTGCATTGGGTAAAGACGGACGTACAGGCGCTCTGTCCGCAATCGGAGCTGTATCCCCGCCAGGCGGTGATACATCTGAGCCTGTATCTCAGGCAACCCTGCGTATCGTTAAAGTGTTCTGGGGCCTGGATGCAAACCTGGCTTACAAACGTCATTTCCCGGCGATTAACTGGCTGACCAGCTACTCCTTGTATCTGGATAGTATGGCAGACTGGTTTAACAATAACGTGGAAAGCGACTGGATGGAACTGCGCGGTAAGATGATGGGGTTATTGCAGGACGAATCCGAGTTGGATGAAATCGTTAAAATGGTAGGTATGGACGCTCTGTCTCCCTCTGACCGTCTGAAGATGGAAGCAGCCCGCTCCATCCGTGAGGACTTCCTGCATCAGAACTCATTCCATGAGGTGGATACCTATACATCTCTTCAGAAACAGCATTATATGATGAAGCTGGTAATGGCTTATTATGATGAGTGTGTGGAAGCTCTGGAAAAAGGCGCAGACATCAATGGCCTGATTAAGATGGATGTTCGTGAACGTATCGGACGTTATAAATATACTTTGGAAGAAAATATTACGGAAGAGTATGAGAAAGTCAATGCAGAGCTGGCAACTGAAATTGCGAATGTATTAGGAAAGGGGGACCAGTAGAATGCCAAAAGAATATCGAACTATACAAGAAGTAGCCGGTCCTTTGATGCTGGTACAGGGTGTGGAAAACGTAACATTTGACGAGTTGGGCGAGATCGAACTTGCCAACGGCGAAATCCGTCGTTGTAAAGTGTTGGAAATCGACGGAAGTGAAGCTCTGGTACAGTTGTATGAAGACTCAACTGGTATCAACTTATCCAACAGTAAAGTTCGTTTCCTGGGAAAGGGCGTGGAGCTGGGCGTTTCTAGCGATATGCTGGGACGTGTATTTGACGGAATGGGCCGCGCCATTGATGACGGTCCGGAAATTCTGCCGGAAGAGCGCCGTGACATCAACGGCCTTGCCATGAACCCCGCAGCCAGAAGCTACCCGGAAGAGTTTATCCAGACAGGTGTGTCCGCCATCGACGGTCTGAACACGTTGGTTCGTGGACAGAAGCTGCCGATCTTCTCCTGTTCCGGTCTGCCCCATAACAACCTGGCGGCTCAGATCGCCAGACAGGCAAAGGTGCGCGGTAAAGACGAGAACTTCGCCGTTGTATTCGCTGCCATGGGTATCACCTTCGAGGAGTATAACTTCTTCGTAGAGAGCTTTAAAGAGACAGGCGCCATCGACCGTACCGTATTGTTCATCAACCTGGCCGATGACCCGGCCGTAGAGCGTATCGCTACGCCGAAGATGGCTCTGACCTGTGCGGAATTTCTGGCATTTGAGAAAGACATGCACGTACTGGTTATCCTGACCGATATTACTAACTACGCAGATTCCCTGCGTGAGGTATCTGCGGCTTGTAAAGAGGTTCCGGGCCGTCGTGGTTATCCCGGATATATGTACACCAACCTGGCGACGCTGTACGAGCGCGCCGGAAGACAGGAAGGGAAGAAGGGAAGTATCACCATGATCCCGATCCTGACCATGCCTGAAGATGATAAGACCCATCCGATCCCTGACTTGACCGGATACATCACAGAGGGCCAGATTATCTTAAGCCGTGAACTGTATCGTAAAGGAATCGAGCCACCCATCGACGTATTGCCGTCTTTGTCCCGTCTGAAAGATAAGGGTATCGGCGAAGGCAAGACCCGTGCAGACCATGCCAACACCATGAACCAGCTTTTCTCCGCGTATTCCCGTGGAAAAGACGCCAAGGAATTGATGACCATCTTGGGTGAAGCTGCGCTGTCTGATGTCGACTTGATTTACGCTAAGTTCGCAGATGCATTTGAGCAGGAGTATGTATCTCAAGGTTATTTAGGCAACCGAGATATTGAGGAAACTCTCACCGTTGGCTGGAAATTGCTGTCTATCCTTCCCAGGAGTGAGCTGAAACGTATCGACGAGAAATTCCTGGATGAATATTACGGGAAATACTAGGAAGGAAGGTGAAGGGATTTGGCATCTACGCAGGTGAATCCAACCCGTATGGAGCTGAC
>CAYOWU010000050.1:6011-23855 GCA_964407765.1 uncultured Lachnospiraceae bacterium | reverse complement strand
GACGGTTTTCAGGCATCCCGGGACGTGAGCTTCGGGGTGGAAAAAGGCCATCTGGCGGCGCTTTTAGGACCCAGCGGTAGCGGGAAAACCACTATTTTGCGGATGATCGCGGGCCTTGACCGGCCGGACGAGGGCGACATCCTCATCGACGAAAAGCGGGTCAACGACCTGCCCGGGAGCAAGCGTGGGATCGGCTTTGTTTTTCAGAATTACGCGCTGTTTCGGTATATGACTGTGGCGGACAACATTGCTTTCGGCCTGGAGGTGCAGAAAAAGAGCAAAGGGGAGATTAAAAGCCGGGTGGAGGAGCTTTTGGAGCTGATTTCCATGAAGGATCTGGGAAAACGCTTTCCCCATCAACTCTCCGGCGGCCAGCGCCAACGGGTGGCGTTCGCCCGCGCCCTGGCGCCCAATCCCCAGCTTCTCTTGCTGGATGAGCCGTTCGCCGCCATCGACGCGAAGGTGCGCCGGGAGCTGCGCACGTGGCTTCGGGAAATGATTGGCCGGGTGGGCGTTACCAGCATTTTCGTGACCCATGACCAGGAGGAGGCCATGGAAGTGGCGGATCGGATCATACTCACCAATCTGGGCCGCGTGGAACAGGTTGGGACCCCGGAGGAAATCTGTCTTTCTCCCCAGACGGATTTTGTGCGGGAATTTATCGACGCCAAGCGGCTTGAAGCGCTGATGGGCATCGCAAAAGAGGAGGCGTAAAATGGGAAAAATCGATAAAGTCATACAGAGGACGCATACGCCCTACGTGAATCTGTATGAACTGGAGATCACAAATAAAACGGGCGCCCAGGGCAGGTATTATGTGGCCTCCCGGGCCAAAAGCGCGGATGCGCTGAAGCTTTCCACCGGGGAAAATGTTCCGGACGGCGTGATTATTTACAGCATTTATGGGGAAAAAAGAGACCGGGTTGTGCTGGTGCGCCAGTACCGGTATTCCATCGGCGGATACATCTATGAATTTCCCGCCGGGCTGGTGGAGCCGGGGGAAGATTACCGCGAGGCGGCCGTCCGGGAACTAAAAGAAGAGACAGGGCTTACGCTTACGCCTCTTACGGTGGACGAGATGTTTGAGCGGCCGGGATTTACCACGGTGGGCATGAGCGACGAGTCCTGCGCCACGGTCTACGGATACGCTTTTGGCCATGTCACCAGCCAGCGCCAAGAAGACAGCGAAGAAATCGAGATCGTCCTTGCAGACCGCCAGGAGGCCGCGAGAATCTTAAAAGAAGAACGGGTCGCCATCATGTGCGCCTACATGCTAATGCATTTCTTGGGAGACGAAGACCCATTCGGATTTCTTTCGTATTGATTTTTGAGTTTGGGCAACCGGTTTTGAACTCCTTATTTGTTTGGGTTGCCCAAACTCGTGAAATTGCGCATTTGAATCATTTTCGCAAGGATCTATTGGCTGCGCTTTCTATGTTTTTCCAGATAGGCATTGATCCGGTCTATGGGATTTAGCAGGCCGCTGATGGTTACGTCGTGGTTCAGCGTGTCGATCAGCAGGGCGATGTACTTGCTTAAGTCGCAGTTAATGTAATAGGGCTTCTTAAGCAGCTCCGGGGTCTGGTAGATCAGGTTGGTGGTGAGGAGCCGGTCGAATATGCCCTGTTCGTAGGCCAGGTCAAATTTTTTCATGCCGTTTGTAAAGAAACCGAAGGTGGAGCAGATAAATATTTTGTTCGCCTTCTTTTCTTTTAGGAGGGCGGCGGTTTCCAGCACGGAATCTCCGGAAGAAATCATGTCGTCGATGATGATCATGTTCTTTCCGGCCACGTCGGCGCCCAGAAATTCATAGGCCACGATGGGATGGCGGCCGTCGGCGTACCGAAGGGCGTAGTCCCGCCGTTTGTAGAACATGCCCATGTCCACGCCCAGCACGTTGGCCAGATAGATGGCGCGGTTCATGCCGTTTTCGTCGGGGCTGATGACCATCAGATGGTCGCTGTCCACAATCAGATCCTGCTCGTGGTTTAAGAGTCCTTTGATAAACTGGTAGGCGGGGCGGATGGTTTCCAGCCCGTGTAAGGGGGTGGCGTTTTGCACCCGGTCGTCGTGGGCGTCGAAGGTCAGGATGTTTTCCACGCCCATCTTAATCAGTTCCTGGAGGGCGATGGCGCAGTCCAGGGATTCCCGTCCGGTGCGTTTGTGCTGGCGGCTCTCATACAGGTAGGGCATAATCACGTTGATGCGCCGGGCCTTTCCGCCGATGGCCGCAATTACCCGCTTCAGATCCTGGAAATGGTCATCCGGGGACATCAGATTGGTGTAGCCGCTCATGTTATAGGTCAGGCTGTAGTTGCATACGTCCACCATAATGTAAATGTCGTCGCCCCGGACGGATTCGTTTAAGGAGCCTTTGGCTTCGCCGGAGCCGAAGCGGGGCGTCTGGCAATGGATGATGTAGGAATCCCGGTTGTAGCCGTCCAGCTCGAAGGCGGCGGACTGTTCCGGTATGCGTTCTTTCCTCCATTCTACAATCCAGTCGTTGACTTTTTCGCCCATGGCGGCGCAGCTTGCCAGGGGCAGGATGCCTAATCTTCCTACAGGTAACGTCGATAAATCCTTGATGGGCCCTTGCCTCATAATCTTTTGTCCTCCTGAATGGTTTTTCTCGGAGAAATTAAATGGTAGATATAAGCCGGATGTCTTCTCCGATGAGGTTGATGAATTTGTAATTCTGTATGATCCTGGAAAAAGTCCGGGTGGAATATAAGTCGGGAAAAGCTTCCAGGCTTAAATTGGTGGACACGATGGTGGATTTTTCCCGCAGCATCCGCTCATTCACGATGAGGAACAGCTGGGAGGAGACGAAGGCGTTGGTCAGCTCCGTCCCCAGATCGTCCAGAATCAGCAGGTCGCAGTTTAAGACGTATTCCATGATCCCTGCGTCGCCGGATTCCCTTGCAAATGTTTCCTTTGCCAGCAGACTGAACAAGTCGTAAGAAGGAAAATAGAGCACGCCGTAAGCTTTTTTCAGAATTTCACAGGCGATGCAGTGGGAGAGAAAGGTTTTCCCCACGCCCGTGTCTCCGTAAATAAACAGATTCTGGGGCATTTCGTCAAAATGCCGGATAAATTCCCAGGCCTTTTCCACGGCAAATCGGGCGTGTTCCAGAGGCGTTTTTCCAGTATCGCTGTCTTTTATTTTATCAGAATAACAGGAAAAAGAAAAGCGCTCAAAGTTCTCTTTTTCCAGAATTTGCCCCAGCCCGTACTGCTGGCAGAATAAGTCAGCGGCCAGCTTCTGGAAGCAGACGCATTTCTGATTTCCGTCGTATCCGGTGTCCCGGCAGAGGGGGCACTCGCAGGGCGCCTCCAGATAATCCGGGGGAAATCCGTGCTCTGTCAGAAGGCTTAGGCGTTCCCGGGCGAGATTGGCCAGCTTCGCTTCGTAGGCGGAAGCGCTCTCGGCGCGGCTTTCGGACAGAAGGCTGTGCACCCGCCGGGCGCTTAAAGAGGCTATGTCGTCTTGTATTTCTTTTAACCGGGGAATCTGCCGGTAAAGCTTTTTTCTGCGCTCTTCCAGGGTGCGGCGGCTTCGGATCTGCCGCCGGCTGTATTCATGCATAATCGCGTCGTATTGGATGTTTTCTAGGGCCATGGCATAGACCTCCTGCATTTATTGCTGAAACATGGACTTTTTAATCTGGTTGTAGTCGTAATCCCGGTGGGGATAGTCGTTGAAGCGGTTGGGCCTTTGGGGGGCGCCCTTTGGCGCGTCCTCCTTTTTGGCGGCGGCTTTGGCCTTGTGGCGGGCGTCCAGCGCGTCTAAGTCCGCCAAGCGGCTGACCTGGGCCTCGTGCCAGTCCTCCAGGATTCTATCGGCGTAGGGGAGGCTGGCAGATCCGGTTTGCAGCACGGTCCGCCGGCAGGCCTCCAGAATCAGGTCCATGGAAAATCCCCATTGGAGCGTCCAGCGGTCGATGATCTCCATTTCGCCCTTTACCGGATTGCGGTTTTGGACGCCCAGCGCTTTTAAAACGGTGAAATACGTCTTATTGAACTGGTTTTCCGTCTCCTTAGCGGCGGTCACGGAATCGATGCCCTGCTCCGCCCAGGAGAGGGCCACTTTCTCGATGTAGCGGATGCTTGTGTGGTTCTTTGACACGCAGCGCTCGATCAGATATTCGATTAATTCGGCGCTGAAGGCGAGCTTTTCGTAGAAATAGAGGATTTTGTTGGTGTCCGTCATGGTGAGGGGGCGGGCCAGGTACTGTTCCGCTATGTAGAGAAGCTGGACGATTTCCTCGTCTTCCTTCAGCTGCCGGATGCGGTCGGCGCTTAAAGATTCCTCCGGGGGCGCGGCAGCGGCAACCTCCGCCTGCGCCGGGGCTTTTGGAAGGGGCTGCGTCGATTCATCCAAAAGCGGCTCTTCTGGGGGTGCGGCCTGGAGCGGTTCTTTTGCCGCAGGCGCGTCGGGGGAGGTGAAGACAATGCCGCTGATTTTCTGTCCATTGTCGAAATCCAGCGCCAGCAGCCCTTCTTTTTCCCAGTACCGGATGGCCCGCAGGATGTCCCGCTCGGTGCAGTTGAGCTGATCCGCCAGCAAAGACAGAGAGGGGAGAACGCCGTTGGGGGCGCTTCGCAATAAGTATAAATATATTTTTACAAATTCTCCGTTGGCTTTTAGCATGTAATCATCCAGAAAACGGTTGGGAACCAGCGTGACGCCGAAGCCCCATTGGATCTGCAGACGAAGGCTGTCCATAATTGTTGTTCTCCTTTTTGAAATCATCGTTGATGAGAAACGGTTCATGTATGTAGGATTATAGCATACCTTCCTTTAAATGCAAATAGACTAAATTTATAGTTTTATATGGGCCGGCGGTAACAGAAATTGGCAGGCGCGTTTTCCGGGAAGGAAATGTCCGCAGATTCCGGGCAGGGCGGCTCTGGGCGCGGGTAAAATGTGAAAATTTTGTGCGTTGGATAAAGGTTTAGGTTGAAAAAGTTGTTAGAAAAGTGTATAGTAATTTATGAGTTGTATACTGCCGTTTGCCGGATCATGCGGCGGAAGCTTTTGGTAAAAATAATAAAGGATGTGGAGAACTCATGAATTTATTTGGAAATAATATTGATTTGGCCGTTAAGTCCATGGATTATCTGTGGGGAAAGCAGCAGATTACTCTGCAGAATCTGGCAAATGTGGATACGCCTGGGTATAAGAGCAAATACGTGACGTTTGAGGATGAGTTTCGCACCCGTCTCAAACAGGCGTCCATGACCAAAGACGATGAGAAAATCGCGGACGTGATTGAGGACGCTCATTTTACCGTGCACGACACGGGGGATGAGTCGGCGCGTCTGGACGAGAATAATGTGGATGCCGATGTGGAAAGCGTAGAGCTGAGCCGGGCGACGCTTCAATATATGTATACGGCGCAGATGATTACCAGTGACATAGCCAGACTTCGTACGGCGATTACAGGTCAGTAAGCCGTACAGAAAGGACGCTTCATACGCTGAATATAATATAGAAGGGGAGAATAGCCAAAAATGAATGAAATGTTTATAAAGCCAATCCAGTTAATGCAGATAGGGGGAACCGAAAGTCCGGCGCAAAAGGAGAAAGTAAGCGGCCAGGACGGCGTTTCTATGTTCAAAAGCATTTTTCAGAGCGCAATCGAGGATGTGAAAACCACCGATCAGAAGCACAACCAGGCGGAGTATCTTCTGACCACTGGTCAGTTGGATAATCCCGCTGTGGCCACCACTGCCGCCGCAGAGGCGCAGCTGGCCGTAACTATGCTGGTTCAGCTGCGAAACCGGGCGCAGGAAGCCTATACGCAGATTATGAATATTAATATGTAATTTGGCGCATGGCAGACTGTAAACATATATTATAATTTTAGAAAGAACGGTTGGACATGAAAGAGAAGCTAGGTCAATTTAAAGAGTTTTTTTTAAAGCTTGGAAGGAAGACAAAGATTCTGATCGGGGTTGGGCTCATCGTTCTCATAGCGGCGGCGGTGATTCTTGCGCTGGTATTGAACCGGAAGGAATATGAAATCCTGTACTCGGACGTGAACACAGACGAAGCCCAGCAGATTATCGGGCTTTTGCAGGACTCGGCCATTGATTACCGATACGACGGTCAGGGGACCATATATGTTCCGCAGTCGAATGTGGATCAGGTGAAGGCCAGTTTGGCTTCCCAGGGCTACCCCAAGAGTGGATTTACATACGATATTTTCAGAAATAACGCTACAATGATGACCACGGACTCCGACAAGCAGACGTACAAGATCTACGAGCTGCAGGACCGTATCGGGGCCACGATTTCCTTATTTGACAACGTAAAAGACGCCAAGGTTACCATTGCGCTGGGTGAGCAGCAGAAGTATGCGCTGGATGATTCCCAGAAGCAGGAAGCCAGCGCCTCCGTGGTTATGATGATGCAGGACAACGGCTCGCCCACGCCGGAGCAGGCGGCGGCGGTGCAGAACCTAGTTTCCAAGGCGATTCCGGGAATGACCATTGAGAATGTGGCGGTTTTCGACGGCAACGGGCTGGAAGTGTCTGTGGATGAAGAAAAAGGCTCCAGCATCGATTCCCAGGAGACGGAAGAGATTGCCCAGATGGTGGAAAACCAGGTGAGCAAGAAGGTGCTCAATGTGCTGACTCCCATTTTTGGCGCCAGCAACGTACGGGTGTCCGCGAAGGCGCGGGTAAATATGGAAACCCTGATACGGGAAAGCATTAATTATACCACGCCGGAGAAAAGGGATCAGAATGATAAGACCGGGCTGATTTCCAAGGAAAGCGGTTCCCGGGAGACAACCCAGGACGGCGACACAGCCGGAGGGGTGGCTGGAACGGAGACGAATGCGGACGTTCCGGAATATAATACAGACGGCAACGATGACGATACCAGGTACGCCAATCAGCAGTACGACCGGGAATATCTGGTGGATCAGATCAAAGAGCAGGGACAGGTGCCGGCGGGCGCCATTGAGGATATGACTGTGTCGGTGACAGTCAACGGGGAAGACCTGGGCGACATCGACGAAGACGACTTAAAGTCCATCATCGGCAACGCGGCGGGCATTGAGCTGATGGATCAGGATGAAAAGGTGGCCGTGCTGGCGGCTCCGTTCTTTGAATCTCAGGACGACACGCAGACGGCGTCTTCCGGCGGAATTTTCGCCAGAAGGAGCACCTGGATTGTGTTGGGAGTCGTTTTGCTTCTGCTGCTGGTGGCCACGGGCATTATCCTTGCCGTGGTATTGAGCAAGCGCAGGAAGAAAATGCAGGCGGCGCAGGCGGCTGCGGCCGAGCAGGAACAGCAGATGGCCAGCCTTCTGGACGCGCTGGAACAGGCGGAAGGCGAGCAGCAGGAGGAAGAAAGCGAAGAGGCGCCGGAAGACCTGCTGGGCGCGGGCATACTGGACGCGCAGAGCGAAAGAGGCATGGAGCTGCGGCAGCAGATTCGGGATTTTGCCGAGCAGAGTCCGGAAATTGCAGCCCAAATGCTGCGTAATTGGCTGAACGGAGGTGAGATGGATGGCAGAAGAAGAGATGGTTGAGGTTGATTTAACGCCGGAACAAAAAGCCGCGGCCGTGGTGGTTTCCATGGGCGTGGATCAGGCCTCCGAGATCTACAAATTTCTGACCGAGGAGGAAATCGAGAATCTGACGGTGGAGGTGGCCAAATTAGGGCACCTGACCACCGAGCAGACCACGGCGGTGCTGGATGAATTTTATAAAATATGCTTGACCCAGAAAGTGGTCACCGACGGCGGCATTGAATACGCCCGCACGGTGCTGGAGAAAGCTTTCGGGGAGAGCACGGCGGCGAAGCTTCTGGAGAAGCTGAACAGATTCATGAAGGCCAGCCCCTTCGATTTTATCCGCAAGACAGACAGCAAGAACATCCTATCGGCGCTGCAGCATGAGCGACCGCAGACCATTGCCCTTGTGCTGTCCTACGCGGACGCCAGCCAGACAGCGGAGGTAATCGAAGAGCTTCCCAAGGAGAAGCGGATTCAGGTGGTGGAAAGCATAGCCCGAATGGACCGCGCTTCACCGGAGGCCATCAAGGTGGTGGAGGCGGAGCTGAAGAAACGGTTTGCCAATATTCTGACGACGGATTACACCACCATTGGAGGCATTGACTACATCGCCGAGGTAATGAACAATATCGACCGAAGCAATGAGAAATACATATTTGAAGAGCTGGGCCGGGAAGACGCGCAGCTGGCGGAAGACATCCGCAAGAAGATGTTCGTGTTCGAAGATATACTCACCATGGACGATCGTTCTATACAGCGTTTCATTCGAGACTGCGACATGCGGGATCTGGTGTACGCACTGAAGAACGCCAACGAAGAATTGGCCAGTCTTTTCTTTGCAAATATGTCCACGCGTATGGCTGAGAGCATCCGTTCTGATCTGGAGATTACCGTGAACGTTCGTCTCAAAGACGTAGAAGAAGCGCAGCAGAGGATTGTCAACCAGATTCGTCAGTTGGAAGAGGCTGGAGAAATTGTGATCGCCAAGAGTGGAAAGGATGATATCATTGCTTAATTACCGTGTCATTAAGAGCGGCGAGGAGATTGAGATACGCCCTTTTGAATTTGAGGCGGACTTCGGAGAAAAGGAACTTTTGGAGGAAATGCAGGCGCAGACCGAAGAGGGCGAGGAAGCCATAGAGGAGCCGCCTGAAAAGACCGAGTACGAAGAAAAGCTGGAAGAGGCCATGCGTCAGGCGGAAGAAATCCTGGAGACGGCCCGCGCCAAGGCTGGGGAGATCGCCTACGAGGCGGAAGTCAAGGCCCAGGAGGCTCGGGAAGAGGGACGAAAGCGGGGGTACGAGGAAGGGCATCAGAGAGGCTACGACCAGGGATACCAGGAAGCTTATCAGGAGATGACGCAGAAGATGGAAGAGGAGCTGGACGGGCAGCGAAATCAGATGCGTCAGATCATAGATTCTGTGACAGAGGAAAAGGAAAAGCTCCTGGAGCAGTATCTGGATGACTTAAAAAGGATTTGCCTGGCGGTGTCAGAGAAGATTATCCAGACCAGCCTGCGCTCCAGCGGAGAAGTGATCAAACGGATGATTGTGGCGGCCACCGACAAGATCAAGAAGACCCAGTGGGCCAAGATTTACATATCCAAGCAGGATTCGGAGATGCTTGTGCGGGGAGACATGCAGCTGTTCAAGGAGATGGCGCATCTCACGGACAATCTGAAAATTGTGGCCATGGAAAACGAAGATCCAGGCATGTGCATCATTGAGCTGCCGGACGAGATTGTGGACGCCAGCGTAAACACGCAGATGGAAAACATTAAAGATATATTGAATAACGCTCGACTGTAGATGGAGGGATAGGCTTGTTCAGTGAATTGCCAGGGCTGATCGCCAGCGGAGATACCGTAAGCCATATCGGAAAAGTGGAAAATGTGGTGGGCATGTCCATTGAGGCGTCCGGCGGAAACGCCAGCATCGGGGACATCGCCATGATTTACGACGAAGACCGGAACCAGCAGATTCCGGTGGAAGTGGTTGGATTTAAGAACGACAAAATCCAGATCATGGCCTATGAGAACATGAGCGGCATCGCCATTGGAAGCTTTGTGCGAAATACAAAAAAGAGACTGAAGATTCCCGTAGGCGAATTTTTGCGGGGGCGGATTATCGACGCCATGGGGCGGCCCATGGACAACAAAGGCCCCTTTCATTCTCAGCGGTATTACTATGTGGAAAACACATTTATCAACCCCATGAACCGGCCGCTGATTACCGACCGCCTGCATTTCGGCATAAAAGCCATCGACGGACTGAACACCATTGGCAAAGGCCAGCGTATTGGCATCTTTGCCGGAAGCGGTGTTGGCAAAAGCACCCTGCTTGGCATGATCGCGAAAAACGTGAAGGCGGACATCAACGTGATTGCGCTGGTGGGGGAGCGCGGCCGTGAGGTGCTGGAATTTGCCGAGAAAGATTTAGGGCCGGAAGGACTCAAAAGATCGGTGCTGGTAGTGGCGACCTCTGACCAGCCGGCCATGCTGCGGATGAAATGCCCGCTGGTGGCCACCACCATTGCGGAGTATTTCAAAGACCAGGGAAAACACGTGCTGCTGATGATGGATTCTCTGACCCGTTTCGCCATGGCCCAGAGGGAAATTGGACTGGCCATCGGAGAGCCGCCGGTGGCCAGAGGCTACACGCCGTCCATTTATGCGGAATTTCCCAAGCTTCTGGAACGCAGCGGCAATTTTGAGAAAGGGTCCATCACAGGGGTTTACACGGTGCTGGTGGAAGGGGATGACACCAACGAGCCCATCGCGGACACGGTGCGCGGCATCTTGGACGGCCATATTGTGCTGAGCCGAAGGCTGGCCAACGAGAACCATTTTCCGGCCATCGACGTCAACGCCAGCATATCCCGTCTGATGAGCAGCATCATATCCCCGGAACACAAAGGACTGGCAGCCAAGGTGCGGGACATTTTAAGCCTGTACTCTAAAAACGAGGATTTGATTGCCATCGGAGCCTATAAATCGGGCACCAATCCAAAATTGGACTGGGCCATACAGAAGATTGACCAGATCAATGGTTTTTTAATGCAGCAAACCGATGAAAGTTTCACATATGAAGAGATTATTCAGCATATGCATAAGATATTGGATTAAAAAAAGGTGAAAAAGAATGAAAAAGTTTTACTTTCCCCTTCATACTGTGTTAAACTATAAACAGCAGGTTTTGGACAATTTGCGCAACGAGCAGGCGCAGATTATCAGTGACATTGTGAAGGCGGAGAAGAGAATTGACGACCTGCAAAGCCAGGACAGGAGCTGGGCCGCTGAACTGCACGAGAAGCGCCAGCGCGGCATGACGGTTCTGGAAATGGGAACTTATGAGAAATACCTGCATAATCTCCGCATTCGCGAAAAGCTGGAAAAGGAAGCCCTGGCCCAGTTAGAAGAGCGGAAGGAAGAGAAGAGAAAGCAGGTGGTGGCGGCCAAGACAGAGACGGCCTCCATCGAGCTTCTCAAGGACAAGAAGCTGGCACAGTATGAATACCAAGTGCAGAAAAGCGAGGAGATTTTTATAGAAGAATTTGTCTCCAACGTGCGCAGCAAGTCCCTGCAGGAGCAAAATGCGTAAAAAGGGTGAATCTGTCCGTTTGGGCAGTTTACCATAGATACTATTTAAAAACATATTTATATATTAGGAAAGGAGGTATCGCTGTATTATGCAGAATATGATGCTGCAGTTGAACGTGCCGGGCAAGATGATCCAGCAGACGCAAACGCAGTTGTCCGGAAAATCCGGCAAAACGGGGAAAAAGGATAATGATTTCCGCAATTTGCTGGAAAATTCGTCGGGAAAAGATGTGTCGAAGAATGCGGCGTCCAAAAAGCCGGATGAAGACGGGGCGGCGACAGAGGTTAAGGATAAGGCCGACGATCCGCAGACGCAGAAGACGCAGGACGACGCAGTGAAAAAGCCAGATAGCGCCGGAAAGAAGGAAGAGGCGGCAGACGCAGAAAGCCAGGCGCTTCCGTTCCTGGTGATGGCAAGCGGCAATCTGGAAAACCTGCAGGTAATTACGCCGGCGCAGAGTGCATGGACACAGGCGCAGCCGGAGACGGAGGCCGCGCAGACGCTGGCCGTGGATGCGCTGGCGGGCGAGGCGCAGACAGAACTGGTTGCAGAGGAAATTGTTCCGGCGCAGACAGTCCTGGAGGGCGCAGGGATGGCCCAGGAGGCGCAAAGCGACGCGGCGGCTTTCAGCCAGAAGCCAGGTGACGTTCAGACGGCACGGCAGACCGGAAAGCTTCAAAATAACCAGGCTTCGGAGACGAAGACCCAAAAAGAGGCGGTGCATTTCCACAGACAGGAAACGGCGGTGAAAAACCCGCAGCAAGCGGGAACTCAGGAAAAACAGGGAGAGAATGAGAGCGCGGGCGAGAACATGGAAGGCTTCCATGCACAGACCTATGCCGCGGAAACTGTTTTTCGCCAGGAGGCGTTTGGAATCCAGGCCCAGCCGATGACGGAGGCAGCGCCGACGGCGCATATCCAGGCGGAGAGTCCCCAGGAGCTTTTAAGCCAGCTGATGGATCAGCTAAAGGCGAAAGTTTCCATGGCAAACCAGGAATTTGAAATTCAGATTCACCCAGAGAGTTTGGGAAAACTGGCCATTAAAGTGGCGTGCACCCTGGAGAGAGTCAGTATTTCCATCGTGTGCACCAATGAGAGAACTATGGAGCTGCTTTCGGCCGGAGCCAAAAACATTGCTCAGATTATGGAAGAAAACTTGGGCGCGCCCACCACAGTGGTTGTGGACCATGGGGAGGACAATTACCTGGAGCAGTACAATAATCAGGAAAATTCCCAGCGGCAGCAGCAGGAGGAGCGGCAGCAGAAACAGCAGGCCCATGAGGAAAACCATCCGGATTTCCTTCAGCAGCTGAGATTGGGATTGATTTAAGGGAGGATTGATATGCCAGTAGACGGAGTTTCAGGCGTAACCGCCAATAGGAGTACAGATTACACTTACAATCCGGATCATCTGGATAAGGTGCCCGATTCAAAGGATGCTGATTACAGCTACAACCCCAGCTATACCGTGTCGGCGCCATCCAAACAGCTGACGTCCACGGATTTTCTAAAATTGCTGGCGGCGCAGCTGCAGTACCAGGATATGACAAACCCCATGTCCAACACCGAGATGATGTCCACGCTGACGCAGATGTCCAGCATGACGGCCACCAACTCCATGGTAGAGGCCATGTCTGCCATGACAGGCTCCATGGACGACGTGCTGACGGTGAATCTCACCAGCTATGCCACCGGCATGATGGGCAAAGAAGTCACGGTGTCCGTAGTGGATAAAGACGGCAAAGCCACCGGAGAGAAAATCACCGGCAAGGTGGAAGGAATCAGCCTCTACGAAGGCTCCCCCATGGTCTATGTGGACGGAAAGCGTTATGCGCTGTCGCAGGTAATGACGATCGGGGATGTGCCAAAGGAAGATGAGAAGGAAGAGGACAAAGGCGACGACAGTGAGCAGAAGAAGGAGCAGACAGACAAAACGGATAATGTCTGATGCAAAGCAGGCCAGGGATGGCTTGAGCCAATGGATGGAAAAGATATGCCGCTAGTGAAACATAAGGGATGATGTGAGAAAGTGGTGACGATATGTTAGAAAAGGTAAATCAGGTTTCCAGGACGACGACCAATGTTCGTCAGCTGCAGCTGCAGCACATGCAAAGCGGAGTAGAAAGCAGCTTCCGGCGGCTTTTACAGGAAGAAATAGGCCAGAAGGAAGGCGTGCATTTCTCCAAACACGCGGCGCAGCGAGTGGAGCAGCGGGGCATACAGGTGACGGATACCCTCCTTGACAGCATCAACCAGGCAGTAGACAAGGCGCGGGAGAAAGGAGCCAAAGATGTGGTGATCATCAGCTCCCAGGCGGCGTTCATCGTGAATGTGCCAAACAAAACAGTGATTACGTCTCTGTCCGGTTCGGAAATGCGTGACAATATATTTACAAACATAGACAGCGCCGTATTGGTATAGCCGGACCATAACGGAGGCTTGGCTTTCTGCCCGAATGGCAGAGGCGGCGGCGCGAAAATACTGGAAATATAAAGCTTAGTTTTTGACATTAGAAAGGAAGTATCAGATATGGTCAGATCAATGTTTGCAGGAGTTGCAGGTTTACGCACACATCAGTCTAAATTGGATGTAATCGGCAATAACATTGCCAATGTAAATACATGGGGATTCAAGGCGAGTTCAGCCAACTTCATGGATTCTTTGTACACCAACAACACCAATTCCACCGGCGGTCAGACAGAGCTGGCCGGCGGACAGGGCGGTAACAACGCCTCACAGGTAGGCTACGGCGTGCAGATGTCTTCCATCAGCCGTGATTTCAGCAAGAGCACACCGTATCAGACTGGGCGTGAAATGGATATCATGATTGACGGAACCGGTTTTTTGATCGTGAGTTCTTCACCAGGAAATGATAATCCGATTTCAACGGCTGCGGGTACGGATTTGAAAAATGCTCCAGTTGGCCTTCGGTTGTCCAGGGTCGGGATTTTAGCCGTAGATAATCAGGGATATCTGGTGGATAATAATAAAAATTATATTTATGGGTATGCCCCTCAAACAGATCAGAATAATAATGTGACTTTTAACACTGAGGAGATGGTGCGTATCACTATACCTCGGGCGGATTCGTTGAACAATATGACTTTTGATCCCGCAGAAGTAGGAAGCACCGGTAAATTGATTCTGAAAAACTATAGAATCTTAAGTGATGGCACCGTGGTGGGCTTCACGGATACCACTGAGCAGAAGATTACTCTTGGCAAGATCGCACTGGCCAGCGTACAGAACGTGGACGGTCTGGAGAGTGAATCCGGCTACTACTATGAGATGGGTGACAACGTAGGTGACTGTAGGGCGGCGCAGTCCAACGGCATCCTGGGAACATTCCTCTCCGGTTACCTGGAAATGCCCAACGTGGATTTGGCGAAGGAATTTTCAGAGATGATTACCACCCAAAGAGGATTCCAGGCCAACACAAAGATCATCACAGTGACCGATGAAATGCTGCAGGAATTGGTAAATATGAAACGGTAATAAAAATTTGCCTGAGAAGCGTGTTAAAGCGCTTCTTGGGATTTTGCTGCCAGCCCTGCGTGATTGGGTGGCAGCAGGATTTTTTTATATGAAGGAGGAAACAGTATTGCATGATTGAATTGACGAAGATTAATAACGAGCCGATTGTCATTAATAGCTGTCACATCGAATGCGTGGAACAGATTCCGGAATCGAAGGTGGTTATGGACACAGGGCGCTATTATGTGGTGCGGGAAACTGTGGAGGAGATCATTCAGAAAACCGTTGAATACAATGGAAGAATTCGGGAATTTGAGCAGGACATCCGCAGCGCGGGCAGCCATTCGGAATAAACGGCAGTTCATAAATGCAGGAAAGGATGAGAAGGTGAATGATGTAATGGAGGCGTACAGATGGATATTACAAGTATTCTAGGATTAGTGATCGGCGCTGTTCTGATTGTATTCGGAATCGGGTTCGATAAACTGGGGAATTTCTGGGATCCGGCGAGTATACTGATTGTGTTCGGCGGCAGTTTGGCGGCGGTAATCGCCAGTTATCCTTTAAGCAGCCTGAAATCCCTTATCCGCCATACCGGAATGCTGATCAGCGGTAAGAAATACGATCCGGCGACGGTGATTGACCAGCTGGTGGATATGGCTCAGATCGCCAGGAAGAACGGACTTCTGGCCTTGGAGGAGAAGGCCAACGCTCTGGAAGATCCTTTCTTCAAGCAGGCGGTAATGCTGGTGGTGGACGCCATGGAGGCGGAGAAAGTCCGGGAAATGCTGGAAGGCTCTGTGGAAAATATGGCGGCTCGTCATGAGGAATGCGCAGGAATCTGGATGAAAGCGGCGGCCTATGCCCCGGCATTCGGTATGATCGGTACGCTGATTGGTCTGATCAACATGCTCAAGGGCATGGATGTGACTTCCGGCGGGAGCAGCACCATCGGTCAGGATATGTCCGTGGCCCTGATCACCACGTTTTACGGATGTATACTGGCCAACCTGATTTATCAGCCCATCGGCAAGAAGCTTGCCGTCCGCAACGATGAGGAAATCCTCTACAAGCAGATTATCATCGAGGGCGTGCTGGGCATTCAGACCGGGGACAACCCCAAGAACCTGAAAGAACGGCTGGTATCCTTCCTGGATACGAAGAAACAGCTGGAGCTTCTGCAGTCAGACGGCAGTTCAGGCGGAGAATAAAAATGCAGGAAGCGAAGATGAGGTGAGCAGCTATGAAAAAAAGGAAGTCCTCGGGTGAGGGCGGAGCAAACTGGATGGATACATATGGGGACATGGTGACTTTGCTGCTGTGTTTCTTCGTATTGCTGTATTCCATTTCTTCGGTGGATCAGCAGAAGTGGGAAATTATTGTAAAAAGCTTCAATCCCGGTGCAGACGCCGTATCTCAGATTGTCACGGACAGTGACTTGAAAGAAGGGGACGACGATGTGGAAGGGCATATGGAAAAGCCGGAAATGCTGGACACATTCGACGAACTGTTTTACACCCTGCAGGAACTGGCGCAGCAGGAAAACCTAAGCGACAGCGTATCCGTGGAGAGCGGCGAGGGCTTTGCCTTCATCACATTCCAGGATATGGTGTTTTTTGACGGAGACAGCTCGGTTTTGAAGGATGAGGGGAAACCGGTTCTGGAGGCATTCGCCCAGGCGATGGCTTCCGCGGCGGATTCCATTGAGCAGATTCAGGTGCTGGGCCACACGTCCCAGGCTTCTCCCAATATCCCAAATGAAGCGCATACAGATCGGCTTTTGTCTGCGGAGCGTTCCGCGGAGGTGGTGGCGTATTTGCAGCAAGTGAGCAATCTGGACCCGGCGAAGATGGTAAGCTCCGGATTCGGACAGTTTCGTCCCATTGCCACGTTTGACACTCCGGAGGGAAGGGCGAAGAACCGCCGGGTGGAAATTTTAATCACACGGACAGGAAGTGTTGAACAAAACCTGGATGCGTATTATAATCAGGTATATGGACAGTGACAAAGATGAGGATGAGGGAGTGCAAAAATGTCTGAAGTATTATCACAAAGCCAGATAGACGCCCTTCTTAACTCTATGAAGGGAGGGGGTGACGACAGCGCAGGAGGCCCCCAGGAGAAGGAAGAGAAAAAGGAAGTACAGTACAGGAAATACGATTTCTACAGTCCCAGAAAATTCACGACGGAGAAGCTGAAGCTGCTGCGCAATATCTTTGAGAATTATTCCAGGATTGCCGCTTCGCAGATGAACAGCATGTTTCGTATGACCAGTGATATGGAAGTGCAGGATGTGGAAGAGCAGCGGTACAACGAGTTCAGCAATGCGCTGACGGACAGCGACATTATGACGCTGGTGAAAGTCACGCTGCCGGAACAGGCCAAGAACTTGCCCATGCTGATGCACATCAGTCCCCGGCTGATGGTGAACATGATCGACCGGATGATGGGGGGACCGGGAGACGACGACAGCATTGACAGTGGATATGTGTATACGTCCATTGAAAATGTTCTGTATCAGAAAGTCATGGGTTACCTGGTGCGCGCCATACGGGATGCATGGTCTGGATACATACGAATGGATACGGAGCTGGAACGGGTGGAGCAGGATCCCAGCATGTTCCAGGACATCAGCGTGGATGAAACAGTGGCTATCGTTGCGCTTTCTGTCCAGATGGGAGAGCTTTCAGGAAATATAACCATATGCATTCCGGGAAATCTTCTCACGGACATCTTCAACATCATCGACCGCAGAAAGAACATAAATCTGGACGAGGATCAGAAGGACGCAAATGTGAGGGAGACGATCATGAACAGCATCCGGGATTCTGCGCTGCGCGTAAACGCCCAGCTGGGAGTGGTGGAAGTCAGCCTGGAGGATTTGTACAATCTGCATGTGGGTGACGTCATTGATCTGAATAAGCCCAAGGAATCCGAGGTATCCATATTTGTGGAAGACCAGCCGTGGTTTACCGGCAAGCTGGGCGTGCACAAAAAGAATATGGCCGTCCGGATTGAAAACCGGATCGCGGACGAGGAAGAAGAGGAAAAACTGCGAAGACTTCTTCCGGAGAAAGAAGAAATTTTGGAAGAAATGGAAACCGAAGTAATATAAAGCATTCAGTGCTTTTATGATATAATAAACCAAAACAACCAAGAGAGGTGTAGAAAATGGCGAAAATATTATTAGTGGATGATGCGGCATTTATGAGAATGATGGTAAAAGATACGTTGACAAAAGC
>CAYOWU010000050.1:0-6001 GCA_964407765.1 uncultured Lachnospiraceae bacterium | reverse complement strand
AAGCCTACAGCGAAGTGCAGCCGGATCTGGTAATCATGGACATCACCATGCCCAACATGGACGGACTGGAAGCGTTAAAGGCTATTAAGGGCAAAGACCCCAACGCGACAGTGGTTATGTGTTCCGCCATGGGACAGGAGAGCATGGTAATCGAGGCGATTAAGTCGGGAGCAAAGGATTTCATCGTGAAGCCATTTAAGCCGGACCGCATCCTGAAAACCGTGTCCAGTATTGTGGATGCCTAAGTAGGGGAGGAGCGTACATGTCTTTTCTAAGTTCATTTAATATCAGCGCATCCGCTTTGACCGCTCAGCGAATGAGGTTGGATGTGGCTTCGGAAAACATTGCAAACATAGACACCACAAGGACGGAGGGCGGGGGTCCTTACCGCCGTAAAATGGTTGTTCTGGAGGAAATCGGGAATAATACATTCCGACAGGAGCTGCTTAAGGCGGCCAACAACCACGAGACGACTAAGGGCGGCGTCCGTGTGGTGAGCATTATAGAAGATGAAAGTGAATTCAAACGGAATTACAACCCGGACCATCCGGATGCGGACGAGGATGGGTATGTTTCTTTGCCAAATGTGGATTTGATTAAGGAGACTGTTGACAGCATGTCGGCTACCAGGTCTTATGAAGCCAATATTACGGCATATAATTCTCTGAAAACAATGGCGCAGAAAGCTCTGGAAATTAAGTAGACGAGTAAAGAGGCATTTTATCTAAATTCACGGAAAGAGAGTAAAAACATATGAGTTCTAAAGAGTTTAGCACATTAGAGATAGATGCCATAGGCGAAATACTGAACATTAGTCTTGGCTCTTCCGCTACGGCGCTTTCTACCATGTTAAGTACGCGGACGGATATTACAACTCCCCGGGTGAAGGTAGTTGCCAAAGATGAATTCGAGTTCGAGGATCTGGAGCCTGCCATTGGTGTGGAAATCACTTATGTGGAAGGTCTGCGCGGCAGTAATATTATGCTTCTGAAGCGGATGGATGTGAAGGTCATCGTGGAAATGATGATGGGCTTTGAAATCCCGGATGACGAATTTGAATTGAATGAGATCAATCTGAGCGCCATCTGCGAGGCCATGAACCAGATGATGGGCGCTTCGGCCACCGCGCTTTCGGAGTTTCTGGGGGAGACAGTCAACATCTCCACGCCGACCACCTCAGAAGTCAGCGATGTGCATGAGTTTAAAGAAAAGTATTTCGCAGACGAAGATGTGATGATCTGCGTGGAATTCCTCCTGCGCATCGGGGACAATCTGGAGAGTAAGTTTATGAACCTGATGCCCACAGACCTGGCGAAGAAGCTGGTGTCCGGATTCCTTCCGGAAGGCATGGATCTAAGTGACCCGGAACCGGCGCCGGCTCCCGCCGCTGCGCCCGAGCCGGAACCGGCTGCAGAGGAAGCGTCCGGGGATGGCGGCCATATGATGAGCCAGGAAGAGATCGAGGCTCTTTTGGCCGGCGGCGGCATGGGCCAGGAAGCGTCCGAGCCTGAGCCGGAACCGGCCGTGGAGGAAGCGTCCGGGGATGGCGGCCATATGATGAGCCAGGAAGAAATCGAGGCCCTTTTAGCCGGCGGCGTCCAGGAAGAGGCCCCGGCTCCGCAGCCAGCCGAGGTTCCGGCTCCGCAGCCGCAGTCAGCTCCAGTTCCCCAGCCGGAACCGATTCCGCAGCCGACGGTGCAGCCCGTACAGCCGGCACAATCTGTGGCGCAGGCGCCGCAGCAGCAGGCGGCTATGCAGCAGCCGATGATGGCGGCTCCCGCAGCCAATGCCATGACCGAACAGATGATGGCGCAGATGGCGCAGATGACACAGATGATGAGCCAGATGCAGCAAGTGATGATGAACCAGATGCAGCAGCCCAAGAGCGCTGCGCCTAAGACATTGAATGTCCATCCTCTGCCCACAGACTCTCTGGCAGGCGGAGGCCTGGGAGAAGAGCAGGAAGAGAATATGGATATGATCATGGGCGTTCCGCTGGAAGTTTCGGTGGAGATTGGCCGCACCAGGAAGCTGGTAAAAGATATTCTGGAATTTACAAAAGGCTCTCTGGTTGTTCTGGATAAAGTGGCCGGGGAACAGGTGGACCTGTTCGTAAACGGGCAATGCATTGCAAAAGGCGACGTGGTCGTGGTGGAAGACAACTTTGGAATCCGTATTACAGAGATTCTGGCGGACGATATACCTGCCATAGAATAGGGTGGTCAGATGCTTAGTGGAATATTTACTGCAGTCAGTACGCTGTGTATCGTGGCAGTGATTATATATTTTAGCTATGTGGCTGCGAAATTCGTGGCGAAAGGTTCTGTTCGGGCCAGCCATTCCAAGTATATGCGGATGCTGGATCAGATGCCGGTGGGACAGAACCGGGCGGTGTCCGTGATCCAAGTGGGAGATCGTTATTTCCTGCTGGGCATTGCCGAGAAACAGATCGATATGCTGGCCGAGCTGGAGGAGGAAGGGCTTATTCCTCTGGAGACAGAGGATGCGGCCATTCCGACGGCTATGCCGGATTTTAGAGAACTGATGAACAAACTGGGGGAAGCGAAAAAACACTGGAACGACAAGAAGTAGCGCAACGGATAAGGAGTTGGAGTGAATGGACGCACTTGTAAATATTAATGGGGATCGGGTGCCTACGCTGGAATTGCTGTTGATGCTGACAGTAATCGCGCTTTTGCCATCTATCCTCGTTATGATGACCTCATTTACCAGAATTGTAATTATCCTGTCTTTTGTCAGAAATGCCCTGGGAGTCCAACAAGTGCCGCCGAATATGGTGATGATTGGCATCTCGTTATTTCTGACACTTTTCATTATGGACCCGGTGATTTCAGAAATCAATACCGATGCGTATGAACCCTATAAGCAGGAGGAAATATCCCAGGAGGAGGCATTGGAGCGCGCCCAGGAACCCTTAAAAGAGTTCATGTTGCGTCAGACGGAAATAAGTTCGGTGAATATGTATATAGATCTGTCGGGGACGGAAGAAGTGGAGGAATTGACGGAACTGCCCATGACGGTAGTGATTCCGGCCTTTATGACCAGCGAATTGAAACGCGCGTTTATGGCGGGGTTTTTGCTGTTTCTGCCCTTCTTGCTGATTGACATTGTTGTTTCCACTACGCTGATGTCCATGGGTATGTTCATGCTGCCGCCGGCGACCATAGCCCTGCCCTTTAAATTATTGCTCTTTGTCACGGTGGATGGATGGCAGCTGCTGTTCTCGACCCTGGTACAGAGCTTTCGGTGATACAGGAGGAACGTATGACAAACGGTGAAGTCTCAGATTTGATGTATGAAGTGTTTGTGCTGGCGCTTAAGCTGGCCGCGCCCATGCTGGTGATCAGTATGCTGATCGGGCTTCTGATTTCGATCTTTCAGGCCGCTACGCAGATTCATGAACAGACCATCACGTTTCTGCCCAAGCTGCTGGTAATTGCCCTGATTCTTGTGTTCACGGGCAGCAATATGCTGGTGATGCTGCAGGATTTCACTACGAAGGTTTTTCAGCTGATAGCGGCGATATAACGCTCCGGAGGAGGTTGGGATGAAATGATGATTCCGGATACGGCGCAATTTTTGCTTTTTTCTCTGATTATGATGCGTATGGCCGGATTTGTATTGCTCAACCCGATTCTGGGCCGCAACAGCATACCCATGATTGCCAAGGCGGGATTTATCCTGGTATTGACCCTTCTGCTGTATTCATTTTCCCAGGCGGAAGTCATTGAAGTGAGTTCGCCGCTGGTTTACGGCATACTGCTTTTGAAAGAGTTTGTGATGGGTTATTTTCTTGGATTTGTGATGCAGCTTTTCAGCATGGTCATCACCTATGCGGCCGCAATCATTGACTTCCAAATGGGATTATCCATGGCCATGATTTACGACGAGCAGAACAATGCGCAGATTCCTCTGTCGGGAAGCGTTTACAATGTTTTCTATATGCTGCTTTTTTTTGCGGCGGACGGCCATCTGGCCATGATGAAGATCCTGCTCACATCGGCGGAGGTGGTTCCTTATGGGGAAGTGGCTTTCTCCAGTGGGGCGTCCTGGGCGATGCTGGATATTTTTTCAGAATGCATTGTGCTTGCGGTGAAGTTCGCGTTTCCTATTTTGGCGGCGGAATTTATCATTACCATGGGGATGGGCATTCTGATGAAAATGATACCGCAGATTAACATATTTGTGGTGCAGATTCAGGTGAAGATCATCCTGGGTCTGGTATTGTTCCTGTTTTTATTTTCCCCTATGGGGGACGCCCTGGGGAATTTAATTACCGCGATGCTTCGGCATATGCAGGACATATTACAGTTACTGGCCGGCAGGCCGTAAAAAAGGATGTGAGTAAAATGGCGGACGGGCCAGGCGGAGAGAGAACTGAGAAGGCCACACCGAAAAAGCGGCGGGACCAGCGAAAGAAAGGTAATGTATTTACCAGCAAGGATGTGGCCACACTTCTCTCCTTTTTGATTGGATTTTATGGGTTAAAGTTTCTCTTTCCCATGGTGTATCGGAATCTGAAGGCATATCTGCTCCGCTACCTGGGATATATGGCGAGCATGGACGAACTGCCCATGGGCACTTTGCAGTCCATCGGGCTGGACACCATGATTAGCATTGCCATAGTGGCTCTGCCTTTTCTGTTTCTGATGTCGGCGATCGGGGTTGTGGGCACCGGCGTTCAGACCAGGTTTCTCTTCACAATGGAAAGTGTGAAGCCGAAGTTCAGTAAGTTGAATCCCATCAACGGGATTAAGAATCTGTTCTCATTAAAAAGCATTGTGGAGCTGCTGAAAAATCTCATAAAAATTTCGATTTTACTCATATTTTTATATAATATAATTCGGGGCGATCTGCTGAACATAGCCCGGACCATAGACATGGATCTGAAGGTTTCCACGGCGTATATGCTGGATATGATTATGAGGATTGTGTTTCAGCTGGCTTTGGCGTTTGCGGCCTTGGCGGCTTTCGACTTCTTGTACCAGCGCTGGGATTATGAGCGGCAGCTGAAGATGACCAAGCAGGAAGTAAAAGAAGAATACAAGCAGACAGAGGGTGATCCGCAGATCAAAGGGAAAATCCGGGAAGTGCAGCGACAGCGCGCCAGAAGCCGTATGATGCAGGCGGTTCCGGAAGCGGATGTGGTGATTCGTAACCCGACCCATTACGCCGTTGCGCTGCGGTACGACATTGAAAAAGACAATGCGCCGGTGGTGGTCGCCAAAGGCCAGGATGAACTGGCGCTGCGCATTGTGCGGGTGGCCGAGGAAAACGATGTCCACGTTGTGGAAAATAAACCTCTTGCGCGGGCGATTTACGCGTCCACTCCGTTAAACGGAGAGATTCCGCAGGAATATTATGGGACGGTTGCAGAGATTCTGGTATATGTATTCAGAGAAAATCACAAGGTGATTCTGTAAGCGATGGATTGGTGAAGACATGAAAAGATTAATGAGTAATGCGGTATCGTTATTTGTGGTTATAATCGTACTGCTTCTGATCATACCGCTGAGTCCGTTTTTCCTGGACGTAATGATCATTTTAAATATATCGGTTGCTTTGATTATTCTGCTGATCAGCATGAGCATCACGGAGTCCTTGGAATTTTCCATCTTTCCATCGCTGCTGCTGATTACCACACTGTTCCGTCTGGGCATCAACGTGTCCTCCACACGGAATATTTTGACAAATTCAGGCAGCGCGGGGCAGGTTATCAAAGCTTTTGGTGATTTCGTCCTGCAGGGAAACGTAGTAGTTGGATTCGTCATTTTCTTCATTATTGTTCTGGTGCAGTTCATTGTAATCACGAAAGGCGCGGAACGTGTGTCGGAAGTCGCAGCCAGATTTACCCTGGACGCTATGCCCGGAAAGCAGATGGCCATCGACGCAGACTTAAGCTCCGGTCTGATCGATGAGCAGGAGGCCAGGATGCGCCGCTACAAGATTCAGAAGGAAGCGGATTTCTACGGTTCCATGG
>CAYOWU010000049.1:0-24101 GCA_964407765.1 uncultured Lachnospiraceae bacterium | reverse complement strand
GTCTTGCAGGTGCAAGCCGACGCCTCGCGGGATAGCGCATGGCTGAACTGTTACGTATAAATGCTTTGTCAGGAAAAAACTGGTTGAAGCATGCATCAGGCAATGATATAATAGGTAAGTATATCCATATCCATTTTAAGGAACTGCCAAGAAGATCAATCGGAGGTTTGAAGATGAAGACATATCTGGTAACCGGCGGCGCTGGTTTTATAGGTTCCAATTTTATTCACTATGTGTTTCAGAAGTATGGCGATGAGATTCGCATTATCAATTTAGACAAGCTGACGTACGCAGGCAATCTGGAGAATTTAAAGTCCGTGGAGGATCGGGAGAACTACACGTTTATCAAGGCGGATATCTGTGACCGGGAGGCGGTGAATCGGGTTTTTCAGGAAAACGACATTGACCGGGTGGTGCATTTTGCGGCGGAGTCCCATGTGGATAGAAGCATCAGGGACCCGGAAGTTTTTGTGAAGACCAACGTGCTGGGAACCCTGGTGATGTTAAACGGCGCCAAAGCGGCCTGGGAGCTGCCGGACGGCACATTCAAGGAAGGCAAGAAATTCCTCCATGTGTCCACTGACGAGGTGTACGGTTCCCTGGACGAAGACGGCGGCTATTTCTACGAGACGACGCCCTATGCGCCCCACAGCCCGTACTCGGCCAGCAAGGCTTCCTCGGATATGCTGGTGAAATCCTATATGGACACCTATAAGTTTCCGGCCAACATCACCAACTGCAGCAACAACTACGGGCCTTACCAGTTTCCGGAGAAATTAATTCCGCTGATTATCAACAATGCGCTGCAGGGCAAGAAGCTTCCGGTTTACGGCGACGGCAAGAACGTGCGGGACTGGCTGTACGTGGAGGACCACGCCAAGGGCATCGACATGGTGATGGAAAAAGGGCGGCTCTTCGAGACGTACAACATCGGCGGCCATAATGAGAAACAGAACATTGAGATTATTCACATTATCCTGGACACCCTGCGGGAAATGCTGCCAGAGGGGGACAGCCGCCGGGAGCTGGTGCAGGACAGCCTGATCACCTATGTGGAGGACCGAAAAGGCCACGACCGCCGCTATGCCATTGCGCCGGACAAAATCAAGAAAGAAGTGGGGTGGCTTCCGGACACCAAATTCGAGGACGGCATCCGCCGAACCATCCAGTGGTTCTTCGAGAACGAAGAGTGGATGAAGAATGTAACCAGCGGAAATTATCAGAAATATTACGAAGAGATGTATCAGATCTAGTGTACTGTACCGTTCATTTTCAGCGAAATAACGCAGAATAGATTTTCAATCTGCAAGGCGGCCTAAGTGAGGCGATGCGGTGGCATCGTCGATTGAAGCCAACGTGGCAGATGGAAATTCAGGCAAGTCATTTAGCGAAATATGAATGGTACAGTACACTAGCGCTCCATCCAGACAGAAATTAGAATTGTGAACTGCCTACTTCACGCCATTGCGTTGTTAAAATTTCTAGCCGATGCCACCGCATCGCCGTCGAAATTTTGCCTAGCAATGACATAAATTAGACAGTCCACAACTTCAAATCCTGTCTGGATGGAGCGCTAGGCAAGGAGGCGAGAACAAATGAAGGGAATCATACTGGCCGGAGGAGCCGGAACCAGACTGTATCCATTGACGAAGGCAGTATCCAAGCAGATATTGCCCGTGTATGACAAGCCGATGATTTATTACCCCTTATCCACGCTGATGCTGGCGGGCATCCGGGAAATCCTGGTGATCTCTACGCCCAGGGATCTGCCGGTATTTAAGGAGCTACTAGGGGACGGCGCCCAGTTGGGGCTTTCCATGTCCTACGCCGTTCAGGAAGAGCCCAGAGGGCTGGCGGACGCGTTTTTAATCGGGGAAAAATTCATCGGCCAAGACCATGTGGCGTTGGTGCTGGGCGATAATATTTTCTACGGGCAGAGTTTCTCAAGCGTATTGCGCCGGGCGGCGTCCAGAGAAAACGGCGCCACCATCTTCGGCTACTATGTGCGCGACCCCAGAGAATACGGGGTGGTGGAATTTGACGAAAACGGCAAAGCCCTGTCCATTGAGGAGAAGCCGGAGCGTCCCAAGTCCAATTACGCGGTGCCGGGGTTGTATTTCTACGACAACGACGTGGTTTCCATTGCAAAAGAGGTGAAGCCCTCCGCCCGGGGGGAAATTGAGATCACATCCGTGAACAACGCGTATCTGAAAAGGGGCGACCTGCAGGTGGAAACGCTGGGACGGGGATTCGCCTGGCTGGACACGGGAAATCACGATTCGCTTTTGGACGCGGCGGACTTTGTGGCGGCGGTGCAAAAAAGGCAGGGCCTTTATATATCTTGCATCGAGGAAATTGCTTTTCGCTCCGGGTTCATCACCAAAGAACAGCTGGTGGCGCTGGCCCAGCCTCTGTTAAAGACGGCTTACGGAAAATATTTACTGGAAGTCTCGGAAGGGCTTTGAAAGGAATAAACAGAAGAAAATGGGAAAAATAACAGTAGAAAAATGTGAAATCGAAGGATTGAAAGTGATTACGCCCACCGTGTTCGGAGACGAGCGGGGGTATTTCATGGAGACATATAATTACAACGACTATAAAGAAGCCGGCATCGACCTGGAATTTGTGCAGGATAACCAGTCCATGTCCAAAAAAGGCGTGCTGCGGGGGCTGCATTTCCAGATCAACCATCCCCAGGATAAGCTGGTGCGGGTAATTCAGGGGGAAGTGTTCGACGTGGCGGTGGATCTGCGGGAAGGCTCGCCCACATTCGGCAAATGGTTTGGGGTTTTGCTCTCGGCGGAAAACAAAAAGCAGTTTTTCATCCCGAAGAACTTTGCCCACGGTTTTCTGGTGCTCTCGGACACGGCGGAGTTCACCTATAAATGCACGGACTTTTACCATCCAAACGACGAGGGCGGATTGGCGTATAATGATCCGGACATCGGCGTGGATTGGCCCATTCCGGAGGGGATGGAGCTGACTATTTCGGAAAAGGATCAGAAATGGGGCGGGCTGAAAAGCTATCAGGCCCAGCGGGGTTAGGAGCGAAACATGTCGAAGAAAAAAGCGGGGCTTCTGGGGATTTTGTTCCTGGCTGTGGCAGCCTTAAATATAATTCTTCTGACCCATCGCTCGCCGCTTTCCCAGAAGGTGACATTCACGCTGGAGCTTGAAAGCGACGCGGCCCAGAATGTGCAGGTGTTTTACAGCGAGGCGAAGGCCTTCGGGACGGGCAGAAGCGTGGAAGCCGCTCTTGAAAAGCCGGGGCAGAAAATGAAGCTTGACTTTCCGGTGGGGTTGGAGACAGAATATCTGCGGGTGGATTTCGGCGGCAGTCCGGCGAAATGGAAGATTTACGGGGCCAGCCTGTCCTATGAGGGCGAGGAGATCGAAATCCCTCTGGGGCGGTTTGCCAAGCCGGAGCAGGCCCAGCAGATTGAAAGAATCGGGCATGAAGGCCAGGCGGTGGTTTTTGAGGGACAGGGAAACGACGCATATCTGGCAGTTGCGGCCAGCGCGGCTCCCTTTCGGCCTCAGGCCGAGTCCGAGACACGGCGGGCGGACTGGATTAAGAACATCGCGGCGGCTGTGTTTTTCGACCTGGCGTTCCTGGTTTTGTGGAAAATGCGCGCGCGGGCGCTTGCGCTGCCCATTGAGGTGTTCCAGAACCGCCAGTTGATTTTAAACCTGGCCAAGAACGATTTTAAGACCAAGTTTGCGGGTTCCTATCTGGGGATTGTCTGGGCTTTTGTCCAGCCCATTGTGACGGTGCTGGTGTATTGGTTTGTATTCCAGGTGGGCCTGCGGGCGGGGGACATGGGCGACGTGCCCTTTGTGCTGTATCTGATTGCGGGCATCATTCCCTGGTTTTATTTCCAGGATGCCTTAAGCAGCGGCACCGGGGCGCTGATTGAGTACAGCTATCTGGTGAAAAAGGTGGTGTTTAAGATCAGCATCCTGCCCATGGTCAAGCTGATTTCCGCCCTGTTCGTCCATGGCTTTTTTGTGTTGTTTGCAGTGGTCCTGTTTAGCTGCTATGGCTATTATCCGGATTTGTATGAGCTGCAGATCTTTTATTATACATTGAGTATGTTCGTGTTTGCGCTGGGCATCTGTTATGCCACCAGCGCCATTGTGATTTTCTTTCGGGATTTGTCCCAGATTATTACCATCGTGCTGCAGGTGGGCGTCTGGATGGTTCCCATTATGTGGAACTTGAATATCCTTCCGGACAAATACCATTGGGTATTTAAGCTAAACCCCATGTATTACATTGTGTCCGGCTACCGGGACGCCTTTTACCAAAAAGTCTGGTTCTGGCAGCATTTTGATATGACGGTCTATTTCTGGGCGGTGACCATTGCGCTGTTCGGGCTGGGAACCGCTGTGTTTAAACGATTGAAAATTCATTTTGCGGATGTACTGTGACGAAGGAGGAGCGATGAGCGATTTAGCTGTTCGGGTGGACCATCTGCAGAAGGTCTACAAGCTGTACAATAAACCCATGGACCGCCTGAAGGAATCCTTAGGTCTGACCAGAAAGAAGCTCTACCGGGAGCACTATGCCTTAAACGATGTGAGCTTTCAGGTGAAGCAGGGGGAGACGGTGGGCATTATCGGAACCAACGGTTCGGGAAAGTCCACCATTTTGAAGATTATCACCGGGGTGTTAAACCAGACGGCCGGGGAGGTGGAAGTCAACGGGCGCATTTCCGCCCTCCTGGAGCTGGGGGCCGGGTTCAACGGGGAATACTCCGGCCTGGAAAATGTCTACCTGAACGGGACCATGATTGGATTTTCCAGGGAGGAGATCGATCAGAAGCTGGACATTATCTTGAAATTTGCGGATATCGGCGATTTCATCCACCAGCCGGTGAAAACCTATTCCAGCGGTATGTTTGTACGGCTGGCTTTTGCCGTTGCCATTAATATTGATCCGGAAATCCTGATTGTGGACGAGGCGCTTTCGGTGGGGGACGTGTTCTTCCAGGCCAAGTGCTACCACAAGTTCGAGGAGTTCAAGGACATGGGCAAGACCATCCTGCTGGTGAGCCATGATCTGGGCAGCGTGGGCAAATACTGTGACAAAGTAGTGCTGCTGAACCAGGGCGTGAAGGTGGACGAGGGCGAGCCCAAGAAGATTGTGGACTTGTATAAGAAAATCCTGGTGGGGCAGGAGAAGCCCCAGGAGGACGATTTCCAGGAAGAGCGGGTGAAGTTTGAACAAGCGGGCGACCGCTGGCGGGACTGTCTGCAGGTGAATCCCCAGCTTTTGGAATACGGGGAGAAGAAGGCGGAGATTATAGATTTCGCCATTGTGGACGAGGGTGGCATGATCACCAATGCGGTGGATAAGGGCAGCTATTGCCAGATCCGCATGAAAGTGCATTTTTTCGCCCCGGTGCAGGAGCCGATTTTCGCCTATACCATCAAGAACCTGCGGGGAACGGAGGTTTCCGGCACCAACACCATGTATGAGGATATCAACATACCGCCTCAGAAGCCGGGAGATGAGCGGGTGGTGACTTTCCGCCAGAAGGTGGATCTGCAGGGGGGCGAATATCTCCTGTCTTTAGGGTGCACAGGCTATCGGGACGGGGACTTTCATGTGTACCATCGGCTGTATGACATCTGCAATCTGACCGTGGTTTCCACCAAGAATACTATTGGCTTTTACGATATGAATTCGGAGATTGAGGTGGAGTAAAAGGAGGGAAGCGGCGTTATGGCATTGCCGAAACAGCGGGAAAAAGCTGTGGATGATATTTATGCGCTGCCCGAAGGGGAGCGGGCGGAATTGATTGATGGTCAGATTTACTTTAGGACGACTCCCAGCCGAAGGCATCAGGAGATTGTGGGGGAGCTGTTTGGAACTATCCGGGAATACATCCGGAGCGCAAAAGGCGCGTGCAGAGTTTATACGGCGCCTTTTGCCGTGTTCCTGAATAAAGACGAGAGGAATTACGTGGAGCCGGACATCAGCGTGATCTGCGACCGCGGCAAGCTTTCTGACAAAGGGTGCATGGGCGCGCCGGACTGGGTGATTGAAGCCGTGTCGCCCGGCAGCCGTTCTATGGATTATTACAGGAAATTGTTTAAATACCGGGCTGCGGGGGTGCGGGAATATTGGATTGTGGATGCCGAGCGGAATTTGGTGACTGTCTACGATTTTGAAAATGACAGTGCGGCGAACTATACCTTATGAAACGGCCGTATGGCCATATCGGGATGCCCGGAGGGTATACTTTCCAGGATTCGGTTCCGGCGGGTATTTACCCAGATTTTGCGATTGATTTTTCCACGCTGGATTTGGACGAAATGGAGTAAATAATATATGGAAACGAAAGAATTGACAGAGAAAATCGGGGGTGTGACCCTGCACTATAAATGGTATCCCGGAGAGGATTTGTACAGCGACGGGGACGTGGAGGACGAGCTTTTGGCCATCGCCCAGAACTATACAGAGGAGGAATACAATGCAGTCATCGCCCAGAAGAAAAGCTGGCCTGTGCTGTATCATTTTTCCGAAATTCGCCAGAACATAGTGAGCTGGCTGCCTATCGCCAAAGAGCACGACGTTCTGGAAATCGGTTCCGGCTGCGGTGCCATCACCGGCGCATTGGCCAGGATGGCGGGCAGCGTCACCTGTGTGGAGCTTTCCAAAAAGCGCAGCCACATCAACGCCTACAGGAACCAGAAGCGCGAGAACATAGAAATACAGGTGGGCAACTACCAGGACATCGAAAAAGAGCTGGGGAAATTCGACTGGATTATGTTAATCGGCGTGTTTGAATATTCCAAAGGCTACATCGGCGGGGACGACCCCTATGTGGAAATGCTGCGGCAGGCGGCCGGCCATTTAAAGCCCGGCGGGCAGATTGTGGTTGCCATCGAAAACCGCCTGGGCCTCAAATACTGGGCCGGGTTCACCGAGGATCATGTGGGAGAATATTTTGAGGGGCTGGAAGGCTATCCCAACACGGATCATGTGCGCACCTTTTCCAGGCCTGCTTTGTGTGAAATCATCCACCAGGCCGGGGATTTTTCTGCGGAGTTTTACTATCCGTTTCCGGATTACAAGCTGCCCATGGTCATCTATTCCGACGCCTATCTGCCCAGGCCCGGAGAAATCGGGGAGAATTTCCCCAACTTTGACCGGGAGCGGATGCTGATGTTCTTGGAAGGCAGGACGCTGGATTCCCTGATTCAGGACGGCCTGCTGCCCCAGTTTTCCAATTCCTTTCTGGTTCTCTTAAGAAAGGAGGCGCAGTCATGAAAAAAATTGTGTTTACCAAATTTTCCAACGACCGGGCGGACTGTTTCTCCATACGCACCGACATCTGGCAGGATGAGGACGGCAGCCGCGTTGTGCGAAAAACGCCTGTGCACCCGAAGGCCAAGGAGCATCTTAAAAATTTAAAGCGCTGGAAAGCCAGTCTGGACGAAGCGTACCGGGAATATGGCTATGCGCTGAACCGGGGTGTGGAGCTGGAAAACGGCGCCGTGGAGCTGGAGTATGTCCGGGGGGAGACCTTGGAAGAGCGGCTGGACGCGCTTTTAGACGCGGGGCGGCCGGATGCGGCGGCCGATGAGCTGAAAGCCTTCGTGGATGCGGCGCGGGGGCCGGCAAAAGGCCGTCCGTTTACGAAGACGGAGGCTTTCCGGGATGTGTTCGGCGACCCAGAGTTGCCGGAAGGCATGGAGAGCATGGAAGTTACGGACATTGATCTGATTTGCGGCAACGTGATCCTGGGGGAGCCCCGGACGGTCATCGACTACGAGTGGTGTTTTGATTTCCCCATTCCGGCGTCTTACCTGGTCTACCGGATTTTACATTACTATATCCACGCCAAAGGCAGCCGGGCGGCGCTGGAAGAATTTGAATTGTTTTCCTGGGCGGGGATTTCTCCGGAGGAAATTCCTGTTTATGAAAAAATGGAGCAGTCTTTCCAGCGCTACATCAACCGCGACCATGTGCCCCTTCACGAGTCATTTGGAGAGTTCATCGTTGGAAAGCTGCGGCTGAATGAAATGCTGGAGCGGGAGCGCTACCATTTGATTAACGAGACTTTGCAGGTGTTTTTCGATCGGGGAGACGGGTACTCGGCAGCGGATTCTTATCGGCTGGGCCTGGAGCGCGGCGCTATCGAGGCGGAGATTGAGATTCCTGCAGATGTCCAGGGAATCCGGCTGGATCCGACCATGGAGCCAGGGGTCTGCTGCGTGGAAAAACTGCAATTTGTCTTTAAAGGCGGGCGTGAGGCTGCGGCGAAATATACGTCCAATGGAGTTCGGGAAAAGGCGGGCGTGTTCTATTTTGCCCAGGAAGACCCGCAGCTTCTGATTCAGGAAATAGCTCCGGGGGCCGTGGCGCTGCGTGTGTCCCTGCGGATGCATCCGGCAGATTCCTTCGTGATGGAAAAGCTGCTTTACAAAACCCGGGAGATGGCGGCGCTTCGGGAGAAATACCGCAAACAGATTCGCGACATGGAAAACACCAAGGTCTGGAAAGCTTACCGAGCATACCGCAAGATGGTTGAAAGGAAGAAATAGCTATGGAGAAAATATATGCAAGCATAGACGTGGAAGAATACCGGCAGGGGGATTCCATTGATTTGGCGCTGGAGGGCTGGCGGGCGTCCCCCGATGCGGCGCCCATCGACGTGCAGGTATTGGCCGATGGCCAGGCGGTGCCTTTTGCAGAAGAGCGAAAGAAACGGCCGGACGTGATCCAGGGTGTGCCGGAGCTGTCAGGGATTTCCCCGGAAGTGGGCTTCGCCCTGACCATTGTGGCGGTGGATAAGCTCTGGGAAAAATACGAATCCCTCCAGGTTCTGGCGGTGCGGGGCGAGGAAAAGCTGGTCCTGTGGGAAAAAACTACGGCGGAAATCGAGAAAGCCTATAATAAGCAGACCCTGGAATACAGGCTGGACGTGGCCAGGCCCCGGGAAGGGCAGATTCTTTTGCAGGGCTGGGTATTGGACGACTTTTCAGAGGAAAAGATTTCTGTGGTGGATGAGAAGAAGAACCCCATTCCCTTTGAGATGGAGCGGGTGGTTCGCATGGATTTGAACAAGGTCAGGAAGCTAAAAGACGACGCGGCCCACGGCTTCGAGATTTCCGTTACCGCATCCCAGGTTCCGGGCAACTGGATTGTGCTGACTTTTGAAAACCATCTGACCCGGAAGAACTGCCGCGTCAACTTAAAAGAAATGTATTACCGGGATTCCAAGCGGGGACGGCTGGCGCGCGCTTTCAGAAAAGAGCGCAGGGAGAAGAACCGGGCCTACATCCGCAAATACGGCATGATGAACTTTATCCGGTATGTGGGCCAGGAGGTGGATCCGGATTCCTTCGGGCAGCACGGATGGCTGAAAAAGCACAGCGCCAGCCGACAGGAACAGCGGGAACAGCGGCAGCATGAGTTTGACTACAGTCCCTTAATCAGCATTGTGATTCCGCTTTACAACACGCCGCTGAAATATTTAAAAGCGCTGCTGGATTCCATCGAGAGACAGACCTACAGCCAGTGGGAGCTGTGTTTGGCGGACGGAAGCGCAAACGAGCAGGCGGGAGAGTTTATCCGGAAAAATTACGGCAAAGATCCGCGGATTCGCTATCGGAAGCTGGACGAAAACAAAGGCATTTCCGGCAATACCAACGCGGCGGTGGACATGGCGCGGGGAGATTTTATCATGCTGTGCGATCACGACGACACCGTGGCGCCCGATGCCTGTTTCGAGATGGTGAAGGCGTTAAATGAGAGCGACCAGGTGGATATTGTATACACCGACGAGGACAAGCTGAGCATGGACGGCTCCCGTCTGTATGACCCGCATTTTAAGCCGGACTTTAACTTGGATCTTTTGCGCAGCAACAACTACATCTGCCATATTTTCCTGGTGCGAAAGACGGTGGTGGACCGGGCGGGGCTTTTCCGGGGCGAATTTGACGGCGCTCAGGACTATGACTTTATTCTGCGCTGCTGCGAGCAGGCCAGGGAAATCCGCCATGTGGCCAAATCCCTGTACCACTGGCGGGCGCACCCGGCCTCCACGGCGGGCAATCCCTCCAGCAAGATGTACGCCTATAAGGCCGGGCAGGAGGCGGTTCGCGCCCATTACCAGCGGCTGGGCATGGAGGCGGAAGTAACCATGACCGAGCATTTTGGCCGGTACCGCACTACGTTTCCGGTGAAAGGTGAACCGAAGGTTTCCATCCTGATTCCCACTATGGACCATAAAGCGGACTTAAAGCGTGCGCTGGATTCCGTTTATGAGAAATCCACCTACAAGAATTTTGAAATCCTGCTGCTGGAAAACAACAGCGAAAAGGAAGAGACATTCGCCTATTACAAAGAGCTGGAAGAAGCCCATGACAATCTGAAAGTTCTGAAATGGGAAAAAGAATTTAACTACGCGGCCATCAATAACTTTGGCGCCAGCCAGGCGCAAGGGGAATATCTGCTGTTTTTGAATAACGACATCGAGATCATCACGCCGGAATGGATGGAGGAAATGCTGGGCTATTGTCAGAGGGAGGACGTGGGTGTGTGCGGCGCCAAGCTTCTCTATCCCAACAACCGGATTCAGCACGCGGGTGTGGTCATCGGCCTGGGCGGTCCGGCTGGCCATGTGCTCTGCGGCGCCAAAAACGGGGTTTTGACCTACGCGGGGAAATCCAATTCCACCCAGGACTTAAGTGCGGTGACGGCGGCCTGCATGATGACGCCCAAAGACGTGTTTGAGCGTGCCGGGGGCTTCGGGGAGGAATTCCGGGTGGCCTATAACGATGTGGATTACTGCCTGAAAGTGCGCGACATGGGCCTTTTAGTGGTTTACAACGCGTTTGTGGAAGCGTACCACTACGAATCCCTCTCAAGAGGCGCGGAGGACACGCCGGAGAAAAAGAAGCGACTGAAGAAAGAGAGCGCGCTGTTTTGCTCGAAATGGCCGGAAATCCTGGAGAAGGGAGATCCCTATTACAACGTGAATCTGACCCTGGACAGCGGCGACTGCCGGCTTCGGGGGGAGGCGAAAGCCCTGCCGGACCTGGACGACGCGCTGAAGGAAGCATAAGGAGAAAGGCGGAGGAAAAACAGTATGTCAGGAGAGTTCTTTGAGGTGAAAAGGGAACGGTTCGACCTGTTGGAGTCCCGGAAATATCTGCTGCAGGGAAGCTGGCCCAAGGAGCACGAGCCGCTGGCGCTTCTGGATGGGAAGAAGTTGAAGACGCAGATTGCGCCTTGGGAGCATACCAGCGCCCTGGAGCGGTTTAAGGATCTGGATCTGGTAAGAGGGGAGAACGTGACGGTGAGCGTATCCCTTCCCCCGGATGTGAAATCCTATAAAAAGCTGACCATCTACGCGGTCAGGGGCGACAAGCGCATCCGCTGGTTCACTATTCGCGCCGCGGAATTGGCCAGCCGGATGGGAAAGCCCCAGTATTTCATGGAAGAGGAAATCGTAGGCCCCAAGAAAAGCTGTCAGCTTCGGGGCTGGGCGGTGGACGAGACGGCTGTGTCGGTGCGGGTCTTTGACCAGAACAAAAAACAGATTCCCTGCAATATTCAGAAGAACGCCCGAGTGGACGTGGCGGAGATGTTCAAAGAATGCCCCATCCAGGGAAAATGCGGGTTTTTCGTGGAGCTGGACGAGCTAAAAGGAGACTGGATTTACCTAGTGTTCCAGTCCAGGAAAGGCAAAGCGGTACACCGGGTCAGCTTAAACCGCCGGGTGATTCTTCAGAAGAAGCTGAACAAATACCGCAAAAAGGCGGTGCGTTATTACCAGGCCCACGGACTGGGCGCATTGGTTGCCAAAGGGGCTGGCAAACTGGCCAAGATTTCCAAGCGGCCCATTGTGTACCAGAAGTGGATCGAGAAGCATTTGCCAAGTCCCGGTGAGCTGGAGCGGCAAAGGAAAACAAAATTCGCCCATCGGCCCCTGATCAGCATTGCGGTTCCCCTGTACCGGACGCCGGTTCCCTATCTGGAGGAAATGATTGCCTCGGTGCAGGCGCAGACTTACGATAACTGGGAGCTGTGCCTCTCCGACGGAAGCGGGACGGATTCCCCTTTGCGGGAAATCTTAGATCAGTGGCAGCGAAAAGACCCTCGCATCCGGGTTTTGCATTCGGAGGAGCCGCTGAAAATCGCCGAGAACACCAACGCGGCCATCGGGATCGCCAAAGGAGAGTTTGTGGCGTTCATGGACCACGACGACCGGCTTACGCCCAACGCGCTTTTTGAATGCGTCAAAGCGCTGAATCAAAACGAAGAGATACAGATGTTCTATTCTGACGAGGACAAAATGTCCATGGACGGCCACAAGTTTTTCCAGCCCCATATGAAGCCGGATTTCAACCAGGATCTGCTTTGCACGGTCAACTACATCTGCCATCTGTTCGTAGTGCGCCGGGAGGTCTTGGACCAGGTGGGACTGCTGCGGCCGGAATACGACGGCGCTCAGGATTATGATTTGATTTTGCGCTGCACGGAGGCGGTAAAGGAGTCTGAGCGCATGGAGAAAATCTGCCACATCCCCAAGGTGCTGTACCACTGGAGGAGCCACGAGGACTCCACTTCGGAAAATCCGGAGAGTAAGCTCTACGCCTTCGACGCGGGACAGCGGGCGGTGCAGGCCCATTACGACCGGATTGGCGTAAAGGCGGAGGTGTACAAAGGCGAATATCTGGGGCTTTACCGCACCCGGTTTTTGCGGGACCATGACCCATTGGTTTCGGTGATTATCCCCAACAAGGATCACATAGAGGATTTGAAGCGGTGCCTGGGTTCTCTGGAGACGAAATCTGCCTATCCCAATCTGGAATATATTATTATTGAAAACAACAGCGAAAAGGAAGAGACGTTCGCCTACTATAAAGAGCTGGAAGAGACTTGTCCCCGCGCCAAAGTGGTCCGCTGGGAGCGGGAATTTAACTACGCGGCCATCAATAACTTTGGGGTGCAGTTCGCCCAAGGGGATTATTACCTGTTCCTCAACAACGACACCGAAGTAATCAGCGAGGACTGCATCGAGGAGCTTCTGGGCTACTGTATGCGGCCGGACGTGGGCGCCGTGGGGGCCAGGCTGTATTTTGAGGATGACACCATCCAGCACGCCGGGGTTGTCATCGGCTTTGGCGGTGTGGCCGGACACTGTTTTGTGCAGCAGCTTCGGGGCTATTCTGGCTACTGCCACCGGATTATCAGCGCCCAGAATTACAGTGCGGTGACGGCGGCCTGCATGATGGTTCCCAAAGAAGTCTTTGAGGAGGTGGACGGTTTTTGCGAAGAGCTGGCGGTGGCCTTTAACGACATCGATTTCTGTCTGAAAGTGCGCCGGGCGGGGAAACTGATCGTTTACAATCCCTATGCGGAGCTGTACCACTACGAGTCCAAATCCCGGGGATTGGAGGACACGCCGGAGAAGGTGGCGCGGTTCAATCAGGAGATTGCCATCTTCGAGAAACGCTGGCCGGACATCCTGCGAAAGGGTGATCCCTACTACAATCCCAACCTGACGCTGGACAGTCAGGACTTTTCACTGAAACGGATATGACATAACTGTTTGGCCATGCGCCAACATGGCAGGAGCGGAAGAAATAGAAGGAGGAAAATGCAATGCGTTTTTTGGTTACTGGTGTAAAAGGGCAGTTGGGGCACGACGTGATGGAAGAGCTGGCGCTGCGGGGCCATGAAGGCGTGGGTGTGGATGTGGAGGAAATGGACATTACCGACGCGGAAGCGGTAGACCGGGTAATCCATGAAAATCCTCTGGACGGGGTGATCCACTGCGCGGCCTATACGGCGGTGGACGCAGCGGAGGACGATGCGGATCTGTGCTGCCGGGTCAACGCGGACGGCACGGAGAACATCGCGAAGGCTTGCCGGGAACTGGATTTGCCCATGATGTATATCAGCACGGACTATGTTTTTGACGGGGAGGGAGAGCGGCCCTGGGAGCCGGATGACCCCTGCAGGCCGCTGAACGTGTACGGGAAGAGCAAATATCTGGGCGAGGAAGCGGTAAAAAAATATTTGGAAAAATACTTCATTGTGCGCATTGCCTGGGTGTTTGGCTTAAGCGGCAATAATTTTATCAAAGCCATGTTAAATAAGGCGAAGACGACTAACAAAGTCACCGTGGTCAACGACCAGGTGGGCTCCCCCACTTATACGCGGGATCTGGCCGTGCTGGTTGTGGATATGATGGAAACCGACCGTTACGGCGTCTACCACGCCACCAACGAGGGCCTCTGCACCTGGTATGATTTCGCCAAAGAGATTTTCGCCCAGGCGGGCATTCAGATGGAGGTGGCGCCGATTTCAGCCGATGAATATCCGGCCAAGGCCAAGCGGCCCCACAACAGCCGCATGAACAAAGACAAGCTGGAAGAGGCAGGCTTTAAGCGGCTTCCTCCCTGGCAGGACGCGCTGAAGCGGTACCTGAAACTGATTTGTGAAAAATAAGCGGCTGACTGCGAAACGCCCCTTTTCAATAATCAGAGTTTGGGCAAAATAAACAAATAAGGAGAGAATTCAAAATGGTTTTGAGCTCCGTTTTGTTTATTTTGATCAAGCTCGTGACATTTGAAGGAAGTTTCGCAATCGCCCGTTTTAATGAAAGATATGAGGGGGAGGGCAGATGCAAAAACTTTTAAAAGCGATGGCTGTTTTCCTGGCGGCCCTTCTGGCGGCGGGGAGCTGGCCCCAGGGAATTTATGCGTCTTCCAAGGCGCCTGCGGTGTCTTCGGATCAGATTCCCGGCTGGCCCAAAGCGCCGGAAATCGTGGAAACCACCGGCGTACTCATAGAGGATTCCACCAATGTCATTCTCTATGATAAGGGGATGCACCAGCGTATGTACCCGGCCAGCGCCACGAAGGTTCTCTCGGCGCTGATTGCCATTGAGAACAGCGATTTGTCGGAGGAAGTGGTTTTCACGGAGACGGGAACCCGGGAAGTTATGGCGGACAGCTCCAACATTGGGATGCAGGCGGGAGAAGTTCTGACCATGGAGCAGTGTCTCTATGCCATGTTGCTGTCTTCTGCCAATGAAGTGTCCAGCCAGGTGGCGGAGCATGTGGCGGGCAGCGTGGATAAATTCGTGGAGATGATGAACCAGAAGGCTCAGGAGCTGGGCTGCACGGACAGCCATTTCGCCAACGCCAACGGCTGGCACGACGAAAATCATTACACTTCGGCCTATGATATGGCCAAAATCCTTCAGGCTGCCATCCGCAACGAGACGTTTTGCGCCATCAGCGGAAGCCAGTCCTATGTGATACCGCCCACCGACTATCACGCGGAAGCGCGGGAGCTGGGAAACCACCACGCCATGCTGATGCCTGGGCCGTATCATTACGAGGGCGTGTTCGCCGGAATGACCGGGAGCACCGATCAGGCGGGGAATACCCTTCTCACCGCCTGCAAAAAAAATGACGTCACATTGATCTGCATGGTGATGCAGTCCCAGGAGGCGGACGTGGTGGACGACACGGCCAAGCTTCTGGACTACGGCTATGGAAAATTTCAGAAACTGCAGATGACGGATCCGGCCCAGACAAAAGAAGGGGGATATGCCTATGTGCCGGCGGATTTGAAGCCGGCGGACGTGGAAATCAAAGAGGAGCCCAGAGACAATCTGGTGTTCAGTCAGTATTACTACCAGGGTATTTTGGTGGGGACGGCCCTGGCCGCGCCGCAGTCGTCCCCATCGGCCTCTGCCGACCAGTCGTCTCCCGCTCTTACAGAAGGCGGCTTAGAAGAAGAGGAATTGTTAAATCTCCATTCCGCCGCCGATGAACAGAAGGTAATCTATTATGCGATTATCGGTGCGCTGTCACTGCTGATTCTGATTGGCCTTATTCTTATAGCGACAACCATATACAAGAGAAAGAAAGAGTAGCCAGCATAACAGGCTTAGCGCCAGGCCCTGGAGCAATCCGGGCGCCTGGTATTTTAATTCAATTTTGTGGGTTCCCTGGCTCACCGGGATTCCCTGGAATCCTAAGTTGGCCTTTCGGATTTCCTGTTTTTCGCCGTCCACGTAGATGCTCCAGCCCTTTTCATAGGGGATGGCGAACATCACATAACCGTCCTGAGGCGCGTGTACAACGCCCTTAAGATGGGTGTCTTTTTCCGGCGCGTCCATTACCACGGCTTCGGAAGAGGCTTTTGCGGGCGTGGGGACGGAATCTTTGGAGCCCATGCCTTCCAATACCAGATGTTTCAGGATATAGTCCTGGGCTTTTTGCCGGCCATTTTCTTCTAAGTAACGATCGAACTCCTCTCGGGAAACGGCGCTGGAATAGAAGCGGCCCAGGGAAGTGGCATTTTTATTTTCATACACTTCAATTTTGCCGAATGTCCGCAGCAGCTTATAATCTTTTTTATCAAAAGGATCATTTTTCTCGCCGCCCCGGGACAAAAGATAGCGGATGCCGCATAAATCGGCGAATTCGTGTTCCTGCTTAATCATGCGGAACCGGTAATGGTTCTGGTCGCCGAACCAGAAGTCCGGGTAAAGCGCGTCGGTAAATTCCAGGATATTCCGGTTTATGGTGGAGTTGTAAGTGCTCACGCCCCGGTAGCCCTGGGTCAGGGAGTCCATGCAGATGGAACCGGCGTCGAAGTCTTTTTCCACCCGGTAAAACTGGGAATCCCGGTCTTTGAGCCAGGCCAGCGCCGCCTGTATGTCCGGGTCGTATAAGTCGCCGAAATACTGCTCATTGTCCTTTCGCAGGGTCAGCCGCTCCAGGGTGGAGGCGTAGCCTTCCGATGTCACGTTGATAACGGTCAGGCACGCCAGCAGTCCGTACAGAGTCCGCTGCAGGGTGCGTCGGCGGCATTTGGCCAGGAAAGGCAGCACGCCGATCATGCACGCGCCCGTCACCGTTAAAATCAACAGATTCCGTTTGTGGGACAAGAAGGTGACGGACGGATATTTCCGCATAAAAACAAAACCGATAAGCGCCAGCGCCGCACCCAGGCCCAGATAGCTGAATAATTGTCTGCGCAGTATAAAATCCATCATTTGTACAATAATTAGACAAAAAAAAGGCATCATCAAAAACGTGTGGCGGTTGATGGTGGTGGAAAATCCGTTCATAACCAGCCCACAGAAAGGAAGCGCCAGGCAAAAGGCCAGAAGCGCCAGCAGTCCGCTCCGCAGGAGCTTTTGATTGCGGGACAGAGGCATCCGGGGCAGGCAGAAGACGTATTGACAGCCCAGAATCACAAACAGGGTGGAGCAAAAGACGTTGGGATCCTCGTAATAATTGATGGCGCCTGTGTACAGCACGCCTGTTTCCTTCACCTGGGTCAGCCCTTCCAGATAACTGGAGAAAAATTTATAAAATAAAGTCTTATAATGGATAGCCTCATAGGGCAGCAGGGAATTTCCGATTCGCTCGAAAAGGCCGGCCTGGCTTTTAAGTCGGCCGGATATGCCGAAAATGGTAAAGGCCGAAGGGAACATGGCAAAGGCGGCCATCCCAATGCCCAGGAGCATGGAGCCGTAGAGGATGCCCAGCGTGCGTCTTTTTTCTCGGAGGGCGCCTTTTTCCATGGCGAAAAGCCGTATTAAAATATAAAAGCCTAGGCAGACGAACATCATATAGCCCAGATATGTGCTGTACACGGCGGTCAGCCAGACCGCCAGAACCATAGACGGACAGAAACGCCGTCTGCGCAGGCAGCGTTCCGCCCGCCAAAGGAGCAAAGGCAGATATACGGCCGCCATGCCGAACTGGTAATGCTGCCCCCATACCATCAGAAAGCCGTTGAGCCCGTATATATAGGCGGAGATGCATTTGGCTTTTTCCGAAAAAGAAAAGCAGGACAGATAGCGGTAAAAGACGAATCCGGCCAGCGAAATCTGCGCAACCTGTATGTAGACCAGATACCAGGCCATATGCTCCGGTCCGAAAAAAACGCCCAGCGCGTATACGACCATCAGAGCGGGATCGAACATATTCAGGTTGAACATGTTTGTCCCAAATCCATTGTTAAAATCCCAGAATGTAAATGTGCCTTCCCGGATGTGGTTGACAATGGCGCTGTAGTGGTGCAGGTATTGCTGCACTGTATCGGAGCCGATGTCCAGGCCTACGAAGACCCACAGCTCATCCCCGAACAGGAATCGCCGGTAAATAAAGACGGCGCTGGCCAGAAGCGCAAAAACCGTCAGTAAAGGCGCCAGCTTTTGCATATGGAATTCTTTTTTCATAGGCAGTTCCTCTCACTCGTGATGGGTCTGCAGGGTATGGGTAATGGCGTCCAGCAGCTGGGGCACATCGACGGGCTTGGTCAAATGGGCGTTCATGCCGCTTTCGATGGACAGCCGTTTGTCATTTTCAAAAGCGTCGGCGGACAGCGCGATAATGGGGATGCTGGCCAGCGCCGGATTTTCCAGACGACGGATCTCCCGCGCCGCCGTCCGTCCGTCCATGACGGGCATCTGGATGTCCATTAGAATCAGGTCGTAATCATCCGGGGCCGCGTTTCTCACCTTCGCGACGGCTTCGCTGCCGTCCAGCGCCGTTTCAATGAGAAATCCCATGTCCTCCAGTATTTCCGTCTCAATTTCCAGGTTAATCTCATTGTCCTCCACCAGCAGGATTTTCCGGTTCTGCAGACAGACGGCCGCGTCTTTTGCGTCGGAGTCTGCGCCGAGGGCGGGCGGCTGCATGCGAAAGCGCAGGGTGACGGTAAAAGCGCTGCCTTTATTTACGGCGCTGTTGATCTCTATGTCGCCGCCTAAGTTTTCCACAATATTTTTGGCTAGGGTAAGACCCAGGCCGATGCCGTGAATGCCGCTTAAAGTGGTGTTTTTTTCACGTTCAAAGGGCTCAAAAATGCGCTGCAGAAACTCCTCGCTGATGCCGATGCCCGTGTCTTTCACCAGAAATTGGCAGACGACATAGTGGTTGGGCAGGTTTTCCAGCTCTGTGGCAGTCAGGGAAACCCGTCCGTCCATGTTGGTGTAAGTGATGGCGTTGTTGACCAGATAGACGAACAGCTGCCGCAGTTTTTCCGGGTTGCTGTAGACATCGCGGTGTTTTAATCCGCTCATGTCCAGAGTGAATGCGATATTTTTCTCGATGGCCTGCATGGACATGGAGTCATACACCTCTTGCAAAATCTCCGTTAAATTGCAAGGGGACTCGATTACGTGCCCGTTGTCGGTTTCCGACCAGGATATTTCCAGCGTCTTGTCAATGAGGCTTAAAAGCTGTTGGCTGGACGCGTCGATTTTGTCCAGGTAGCGCAGCAGGGCTTCCCTGTCGTCTATATGTTTGCGGGCCAGCTTTAGGAAGCCGAAAATTCCGTTTAAAGGGGTTCGCATATCATGGGACATATTGGAGAGGAACGTGTTCTTGGCGTTGATGGCCAGCTTGGCGTTTTCAAGAGCCTCCTCTAAGATTTGCTTTTGTTCCATTTCCTTTCGGATTTCCTCATCCACTCTCCGGTATCCCATCACAATCTGGGAAATCTTATCGGGGCTTCCGCCTACGGTTACAAGGCGAAGCTGCAGGTACTGGAGGGCGTCGCCGTTGACCACCCTGTAATTAAAATAGTAAGTTTTGTTCTTGGACAATTTTTTCCGGATATAATCCGGGTCGGTGGCCCGGGAAACCATGGCGCGGTCTTCCGGATGAACCCATGTTTCCACGTAATCCTTGACATACCAGGAGAAAGGGCGCACCTGGAACCGCTGGGAAAACTGGCTTTTTATCCGGCTGCTGATCCGGTAAGGCAGAATCTTATCCTCATCCAGATCCGCGTAAAGGATGGAGTCATAATTCACGCTGAGTCCTTCGATTACCTCCAGACGGCGCAGATGCTCCTGGTTGATCTGGCTGCGCTCCGCGTCGTAAGCTTGGATGAGGTTTTGTATTTTCTGCTCGTTTTCGCTGTTTTGGGTCAGCTGGCGGTTTTTCTTTTCCGTGGCGTCCCCGGCGAACACGTAGAAAATATCCCCCATAACGTCGTTGTGTATAAAATGGCCGTAGTCTTCAATCCAGCGGATGGCCCCGTCTTTGCGAACGATGCGGTATTCAATATAATCCAGATCGTACTGGCTGGCGGCAATCTGCTCGATAATGCTGGCCTCCACAGACTCCAGGTCGTCGGGGTGGACGAGGCCCTTGAAGGAATTTCCCGTCAGAGCCTGAAATTCCTGAAGCGTTTCGCATTGGAAAATCCGCAGCAGCGCTTTGTTTGCGTAAAGAATCTCTTCGTCGCCGTCTGCCCGGTAAATGAAAAATCCGCCGGGCATTTCATCCATAAACTTTATAAACTGGGCGGCAACCTGTGCGTGATAAGCTTCCAGACAAAGCGCCGGATTGTCCGGTTCATGTTTTGTATTCATATGGTTGTATTCAGGGATGTTCAAAAGAGCTATTATATACTCAATCAACTGGTCGTCAATGGTTGGTTTATTCATGTGGACATCCCTCCTCTTTTCTGCACTCTTTAACACAGATTTTATCACAAAATGCGAGGCCTGTCATTATTTATGGAGTTAAAATTTTCACGCTGTTTTTCCAGCGCACCTGGCCGGAGACGATTTCCAGGGTCTGTCCTTTTTTCTGATGCTTTAACTGCTTAATGATTTTATTGAGGGCGACTTTGGTCATGGCCTTCATGTTCACCTCGTAGGTGGTGATTTTCATGTCGGCATAGCCCGGCGTGAGGAAATTGTCGAAGCCCACGACAGAGATGTCTTCCGGTACCTGAAGCCCCTGCTGATTTAATTTATCTACGAGGATACCGGCCACCAAATCGCAGTTGCATACAAAAGCCTGGGGCAGCCGCCGGGGCAGGTCGAATCCAACCTGTCCCAGTTCGTCCCGGTCCTCGATGATCCATTCGGCGGGCGCCTGCTTTCGGTGTTCCAGCATGGATTTCATAAAGCCGCAGTACCGGTCCATGATGCTGCTGGTAGCGTAGATGGAGCCGATGAAGCCGATTTCCTCCAGCCCTTGGGCGAATAAAAGCTCCGTCATCTGGTACATGCCCTGGAAATTGTCCGCAATTACGGAGTCATTGGCGATTTCGTTGTTGTAAAAATCCAGAAACACCAGAGGGATTTTCGTCTGCTCCTTGAGGGCGTGTATATATTTCTGGTCCACCGCACCGATGATAATCAGCCCGTCGATGGTTTTTTCCCGGACCATCAAAGGCGGCTCTAAGGTCTTTTTCTCCGCATTCTTTTTTAATACCTCGATGACGGTGCAGCATTTTTTCTCGGTGGCCGTCATGGACATTTCCTGGTACATTTTCCAGTAGTAGGTGGAATATTCGGCCAGGTAGTTTTCGGCGATTAGGACCCCTATTTTGTAAAAATCGTCCTGCTTCTGAAAATTTTTGTTTCGGTCGGAGGCGGACTCGTAGCCCATGCGCCGGGCCATTTCCTGAATTCTAAGGCGGGTCTGGTCGCTGACGCCTTTCTGCCCGGTGAGCGCATTGTGTACCGTAACCGCGCTCACCCCAATTTTGTCGGCGATGTCCGCCAGCCGCACTTTCTTTGTTTTTCCCATTTTATGGCTGGATCATCTGGAAATGGTAGAGCCGGCTGGTAAAGTCCCCTTTCAGCTCCCGCACGGTAAAGCCGCAGTTTTCCAGTTCTTCTCCTGTATAGATTTCGTCGGTTCCCTCTAAACGGTACAGAGCGCTGCCTTGCAGGCCTTTTAAGCGAATTATCCGACTGTGGACGCTGGCTCTTCCCAGAATCTGCACGCAGGTCACAAGCGCCTCGGACGCGTCTTTGGCCGCCACTTCCCAGCAGTCGAAAGGCTTTCGGTCTGTCCAGGAGGCGATGCGGTAATAATCCCCGGTCTGGATCAGGGACTGATATTTGTGGCATAAGGCGACCTGTTCGGGAATCTGCCGCCGGTCTTCCTCGGAGATTTTCGTGATGTCCAGTTCGTAGCCGAAGGTTCCGGCCAGCGCCACGTGAGCTCTGGTCTCGAAAGGCGTGATTCTTCCCACCTCGTGGTTGGGGCAGTCGCTGACATGGGCGCCCATGGCGGACAGGGGGTAAATCAGAGCCGTGCCTTCCTGTATCCGCAGCCGCTCGATGGCGTCGGTGTTATCGGAGCACCAGATCTGCGGGCTGTAATAGAGCATACCCGGGTCGAAGCGGGCGCCGCCGCCGGAGCAGTTTTCCAGGAGAAGGTCCGGAAATTCGGTCACTAATTTTTCCTGCATCTCATAGAGGCCCAGCACATAGCGGTGGTAGAGTTCCTGCTGGCCTTCCGGGCCGCAGCCATGGCTTCCCATGTTGGACAGCGGTCGGTTCATGTCCCATTTTACATAGGAAATGGGGGCGCTGCGCAGGATTTTGGCCATGGATTCATAAGCGTAGTCCCGCACTTCCTGCCGGGAAAGGTCCAGCACGTACTGGGCGCGAACCTGGGTGGTTTCCCGGCCTTCAATCTGCAGGGCCCAGTCCGGGTGTTCCCGGTAAAGCCTGGAATCGGGGGAAATCATCTCCGGCTCGAACCAGATGCCGAATTCCAGGCCCAGTTCCCGCACCTGCTCCACCAGATGGGGCAGGCCCATGGGAAGCTTGCGCAGGTTCACTTCCCAGTCGCCGAGGGAGCGGTCGTCCCGATCCCGCTCGCCGAACCAGCCGTCGTCCATGACCAGCATTTCGATGCCGTTTTTTTTGGCTTCCCGGGCGATGGCCAGAAGCTTTTCAGCGTCAAAATCAAAATAAGTGGCCTCCCAGTTGTTGATCAGTATGGGCCGTTTTTTGTATTTATAGGGGCTGCGAATCAGATGCGCCCGGTAAAAATCGTGGAAGGAGCGGGTCATTTTTCCTAATCCCTGGGAAGAATAGGTGAGAATGGCTTCTGGGGTTTGGAAAGCTTCCCCGGGCTGCAGCCGCCAGCGAAAATCCTCGTCGTGGACGCCGATGACCATCCGCGCCTGGTCGTACTGGCTTACCTCCGCCTGGGCCAGAAAATTCCCGGAATAGACAAAATGCATAGCGTAGACGTCCCCGGCGTCCTGGGTGGCGTTGGGCGTGACCAGGGCCAGAAACGGGTGCTCCTGATGGCTGGATTCGCCCCGCATGGAGGAAACCCGCTGTTTGCCAAAGGCAAGCGGGCTGCGCTGGATGTTTCGCTCCCTTGCCCAGGAGCCGCAAAGGGTCAGCATTTCAAAGTCCTGGTTGTCCATGTCCAGGCAGGCGGAGTATGCTTTTTCCAGGAAAAGGGGCTGTTCTCCCCGGTTGCGGATTTTCGCGCTGCGGGTGATTACATCCTCCTCGGGAAACACGGAGTAGGACAGGGTGACTTCCAGGCCAAGAATGGGGTCTTCGCACGTCAGAAGCAGCGTGTCTGCTTCGCTTTCATCCCCAAAAGAGGCGGGCAGTCCCGCTAGGCGCGGCTTTCCCGGAAGGATTTCGTGGGAGCGGTAAAAAAGCTCACAGCCTAAGCTTCCGGCCGCGTTTCGCACGTTTAAGCAGCTTTCGCGGTAATCGCCCACGCCGGCCGTGGGGTACTCGGTGGGGAACTTATCCAGGAAGGAAGATTTTTCCCGTTTATTTCTGGTCGGCGTCCAGGGCGTTTCCTCTGTGCGCAGGAGATGTCTTCCGCCAAAGGAGTTCAGCTTTTTGCCGTAATATACGTGGCCTACGTATCCCTCATCGGTCAGGCCGATCAGATAGGTTGTGCATTCGGTGTCCAGTTTAAAGAGCTTTTGCTTCAAGTTATATTGAATTGACATTTTTCTATTTCCTTTTCTGCTTAATTTAAGTTAAATTTAATTAAAATGTTTCCTATTTATTAAACACAATATGGGGGGAAATGTCAATCAAATTTTGTCATTATTTTGGAAAAATTTTGAGAAGGACGCTGTGGCGGCTTGAAACGGAAAGCCGCCGCAGCGGATGAATTTTCAGAGGGGCAGGAGGTGGGCGCAGCGGCGCCAGGCGGCGAGCCCGGCCCCGTGCATAAATGTCCCTGCGCGGACCATTTCCTGAAAGTCCAAAAGACTGATTTTGCAGACCGAAAACGCCTCGCCCGGTTCCTAGAGCGTGTTTGAAAACCTCAGTATTGTAGTAAAAATGCACAAATGATAC
>CAYOWU010000048.1:0-24372 GCA_964407765.1 uncultured Lachnospiraceae bacterium | reverse complement strand
ACCGAGAAGTCAAAATTGTTGGCGAATTAAGTTGAATAAAGAGAGAGGGTATTTGACGTACATCCTGTTCTTTTGTGCCAACTTGTATTTTCAAATAGATTCAGAATAAACGCATGAATGAAAATAGGGAAGAAAAAGAGCATATTTTTGTGGATTTTTTCGCTCATAAATTGATTAAAAATAATTTTACCACCTGAATTTCGGCTTTTTATTCCTCTATTTAGGGAAAAACGAACAAATTTTCTTGTTAATTTATCTAAAAATTCTAGGAAAATTTGTTTCTTTTTCGTTCGTGCGTTTATTCTGCAAATAGATTAGGTTTGTGTTGTTTCATACTATAAATTTATGTTAAAATATCACAGTAGTAAAACTCCTCAATTCCTACTACGTTTTTACTACTTTTGACGGCTTCAACTTGCCACATTTTGCCCCGTTTTGCTCATTCTGTGATTTTTTTAACAATATTCTTTGAAAAAATAAACTGCGCAAAACGTGCCAAAACACGGCAAATCAACGCATTTTAGGAGGAATTTTTATTATGATTAAAATACTTTTCGTCTGCCACGGCAACATCTGCCGCAGCCCAATGGCCGAATTCGTAATGAAAGATTTAGCAGAAAAAGCAAATGCCGCGTCTCAATTCCACATCGCGTCCGCCGCCACCAGCCGGGAGGAGCTGGGAAACCCGGTTTACCCGCCTGCTCGGCGCAAGCTGGCCGAGCACGGGATTGACTGCGCCGGAAAGACCGCCCGCCAGCTTACGCCGGCGGATTATGAGGAATATGATTTTCTGATTGGCATGGACAGCGCCAATATCCGCAACATGAACCGGATTTGCGGCGGCGATCCGGACGGCAAGATTCATTTGATGCTGGAGTATGCCGGCCGGCCCGGCGATGTAGCGGACCCATGGTACACTCGGGATTTTGAGGCCACATGGCGGGACGTGGAGGCCGGCTGCAAAGGTCTGCTTCAGGAATTATTGCATTCAGAAACTTGATTTTTGCGAAGGCGGCGAAAGCAGGCGGCGCCCAGAAGGCTTGTGAGGGCCTCCGTTATGGGAAAAGCAAGCCACACGCCAGTCATGCCGCCGGCGAAAGACAGCAGGAAAGTCATGGGGATCAAAATGACAAATCCCCGCAAAAGGGAGAGGGCGTGCGCCGGCCGGGCGCGTTTGGTTGCGGCGAAATACGCGGACAAGACGATGTTGAAGCCGGCGAACGCGCAGGCGGTGAAATAAAGGCGCATCCCCTGTACAGCAATATTTTGCAGACGCGCGTTTTGTCCACTGTTGAAAATCCCCGCGATTTCGTCGGCGCCTAGAAAGATGCAGGCGTAGAGCGCGGCGGACAGGGCGGCTGCAGTCAGCAGCGCATAGCGCAGAATATCCCGGACGTTTGCCAGGCGCCCTTGTCCGAAGCTGCTGCTGAGGAGCGGCTGGATGCCCTGGGCGATGCCCGTGAATATGGCCATGACCACCAGGGACAAATTGGCGATCACGCCGTAAGCGGCCACGCCCACATTTCCCTGCAGCTGCAGGATGATTTTGTTGAAAATCAGAATCACGGTCCCAGAGGAAACCTCTGTAATCAGCGAGGGCAGGCCGCCGGAGAAAATATCCGCCCAATGTCCGGGGGAAATCCTGCAGGGACATAGATAGATGGAAAGTGTTTTTCCTTTGCAGAAAAAAGGGCAGCAGCATCAGCATGCTGACAATCGGGGCGATGCCGGTGGCGAAAGCGGCCCCGAAAATCCCCATGCGCAGAGGGAAAATGAAAATATAGTCCAAAAGGATGTTGGAAAAACTTCCGCTAAGCATTGCCGCCATGGAAAGCTGCGGCGCACCGTCGTTTCTGACGAAACACAGCAGCACATTGTTGCACAGGAACATGGGCGAAAACAGCAGGACTACCCGCAGATAAGTCTGACTCATTTTGAACACAGCGCCGTCGGCGCCCAGAGTCCGCGCGATGAAAGCGGAGCCGCCCAGGCCCAGGCCAAAGAAGACAGCGGCCAGGGTAAAAGTAAAAACGATGGCGTTTGTAAAATTTTGGTTGGCGGAAGTCCGGTCGCCGCGCCCTTTCAGAATCGAGTGCCAGATGCCGCCGCCCATGCCGACTAGCAGCCCGCTGCCGTGGATAAAGCTGTATACAGGAATGGCCAGGTTCAGCGCCGCCAGCCCGTCGGCGCCCAGCCCTTTTGCCACGAAAAAAGTGTCCGCCAGAATATAGCAGGACAGTCCCAGCATGCCCAGCGCATGCAGGGACGAGTATTTTACAAAGCTTTTGAAACAGGGCCTGGCATTCATTGCGGTTGTTTGCGCCTCTTACCGCTCATATGCTCGATGGACATTTCCAGTATGCATAAAGGCTTCCAGTGGCCGTCGATTTCCGCCTGCAGGCTGGCGTCGCTGGCGTTAGGGGAGTATTTTCGGCCGATCACTTCTATGGCGGCCCTTTTTTGGGCGGCATCTTCCAGAATGCGTATTTTTCCAAATACAATTACGCTTCTATAATCTGTTGTATATTCTTCCGGAAGGATTCGATCCTGGCCGATGACGCAAAACGAGGCCTTTTCATTTCGCGCGATGGCATCCAGCTTATGCCCAGACTTTGCGCAGTGGAAGTAGATGCGGTTATCGCAGTGCGCGTAACTTAAGGGAACCGCGTAAGGATAGCCGTCGTCGCCGGCTACAGCCAGCACGCCGGACGTTCCCTCCCGTAAAATCTCTTCACATTCAGCGGCGGTCAAAACCTGTTTTTTTCTTCTCATTTCTCGAAACATAGCAATTCCTCCTTAAAATAAAAAAACGCCTTGCGCTCCATTCCTTCTATGGCCTAACGGAATGGGACAAAGCGTTACCCGGCGGCAGTCAAATCTATTTACAATTATAGTATATCGCGTTTTCTGCGAAATGTCAAGAAAGCTGTGGTTCGCATTTCGATTGTATGGAACAGTTCAGCCTCCTGGATTTCACTGTCACAAAAATATGCACACAAACTGCAAAAAACGCAGTTTGGCGCGTGACTGTCTCGGGATCGTCTTGCAAGTGCAGGCCGACGCCTCGCGGGATAGCGCATGGCTGAACTGTTACGATTGTATTTTTATAGGAAGAATGCTAATATAAAATAAACAGGAAAGTATACAGAGGTGTTTTATGTACAGACAGGAAGACTTGATTCGCGTTGCGAAGAGGGAGAACAATCCGAAGCGGAAGTTTCTTCTGGTGAATCCGCTGCAGGGGAAGCATGTGCCGGTGGTTCCCGGGGAAGCGATGGAGCTGTTTGGGAGCCTGGCGGAGCCGCTTAAAGAGGCGTACGCGGGTGAGCGGCGGCTGCTGATTGGGTTTGCAGAGACGGCGACGGCCATCGGCGCGGCCGTGGCGGCCAGGCTGGGGGCGATGTATATACAGACTACCCGCGAAAAGATTCCCGGCGTGGAGTTTTTCCGGTTTTCGGAGGACCACAGTCATGCGACCGAGCAGAAGTTGGTGAAAAATGACATAGACCGCGTGATCGGCCAGACGGATCGGATTATTTTCATAGAGGACGAGGTGACTACCGGGCGGACGATTCTTCATATTATAGAGATTTTGAAAAAGGCGTACCCGGATTTTGCCGCCTATGCGGTGGCTTCCATTCTAAACGGCATGGACGAAGAATGCCGGGAGGCCTACAGAGCGCGGGGCATAGACCTTCACTATCTGGCGAAAGCGGACTCCCAGGCGGCGTATACCCGGGCGGCAAAGCTTTTTTCGGGGGATGGGCTGTATGTTCCGGCAGACCTGAAAAAGCCAACGGCGGATTTTGCGGAAATCCGAATTGGGGGCCTTATGGACGCGCGGCGGCTTGTGGATGCGCGCGCGTACGCTGCCGCCTGTGAAAAACTGCATGGGGAAATTTCCCGGCGGACGGATGCGTCCTCCATAGAAAATCTTCTGGTAATCGGCACAGAGGAATTTATGTATCCGGCCTTATATGCGGCGGCCCGCGCCCAGGCGGCGGGGATAGAAGCCCGCTGCCATTCCACTACGAGAAGCCCCATCGCCGTCAGCCGCGAGGACGATTATCCGCTGCATGTCCGCTATGAACTGCGCAGCCTTTACGACGGCGAGCGGGTTACATATCTGTATGACGTCGGCGCATACGAAATGGTATGGATCATCACCGACGCGCAGAGCGGGGACGAGAGAGGCGTATCTTCTCTTGTAAACGCGGTGCGCCAGACATGCAAGGGCGAGCTTGTGCTGGTCAGGTGGTGCGGCGCATGAGGAGTTCATACAGGGCAAAGGATGTGACGCTGCTTTTAAAAGACATTACCGGCATGGTCAAGCCCCAGTCTACCCAGGAGCGGGAGGCGCGGATACAGGCCGGCGTGCATTACTGTGAAATGCTGCCCATAGAGTACGCGCCCACCCAGGCTTACATGGCGGCTTACGAGGATGCGCTGCGGCAGTATTCCGCCCGGACGGCGACCGCGGTAGGCATCCTGGCGGATAAGATCATGGAGCGCCGGGGCGCCCAGACGGCGCTTGTGTCGCTGGCCCGGGCGGGGATTCCCATCGGGATTTTGCTCAAACATTATATACAGTGGAAATACGGCGCGGACCTGCCCCACTACGCCATTTCCATCATCCGGGGCCGTGGAATCGACGGCAACGCTATGGCGTATCTGCTCAAGCGTCACCGGCCCCAGGAGCTGCTGTTCGTGGACGGGTGGATCGGCAAAGGCGCGATTTTGAGGGAGCTTCAAAAGGAAATCGCCCGTTACGAAGGCGTGTCGGCTCAGATTGCGGCGCTGGCGGACCCGGCCAACGTCACGGACCTGTGCGGCGTGCACGAGGACATTCTGATTCCCAGTTCCTGCTTAAACTGCACTGTCTCCGGCCTGATCAGCCGCACTTTTTTGCGGGAGGACATCATTGGGGAAAAGGATTTTCACGGGGCGGTTTACTATGGAGAGCTGAAAGACGCCGACTTATCGTATGCGTTTATCGAGGCCATCGAAAAGCATTTTCAGAGGGAAAATCCCGACGACGGCAAAAAGACGGCGGGGTCGGGGCTGGAGGAGGCGTGGGAGATTGCGCAAAAATTCGGCGTGGATGACTTGAATTTCATCAAGCCGGGCATCGGGGAAACCACCCGCGTGCTGCTGCGGCGGGTCCCCTGGAAGGCGCTGATCGATGAACGGCTGAAAGGGGCGCCGGAGCTTAAGCACGTGGTCCAGCTGGCCAAAGAAAAGCAGGTGGACGTGGAATATTACCCGTTGCGCCATTACAAATGCTGCGGCATCATCCGCAAGATTGCCGACGCATAAGGCGCGTGATTGAAAATTCATTCGCGCCGTCCGCCCCTCATTGCGCGATGCCAAAGGCGCACGAAGGATATTTCTCCCGCATTCAGTCAAGGCGGCCCGGCGTTTGCAAAGCCTTTACGCCGAAGGCCCGGGCGGTGAATAAAGTCTGACGCGCCCAGTTGTAATGGGTCTTGTACTCGTTCATCCGCTGGCCCGCAGGGTTGGCGGCCACCAGCGAGTGGGCGTCTTCGTCCCAGTTTAAGATGGATTTGGCGTCATCCAGGTCTTCCTGGGAAACCCGAAAAGCCTCATTTACCACAGAGATTTGGTTGGGGTGGATGACTGTTTTTCCGGTAAAGCCGCACAGCTTATCTTCGGCGATTTCCCGGAGCAGCCCCGCGCGCCAGCCGTCGCCTTGGTAATACTCCCACACGGGTCCGGAGATCACATAGTCGGCGCCGTAGACCGTCACGATGTCCGAGAGAATGCCGGCCACCGGGGCGATCTGGTGGATGGATTCGTGAGAATGGCGGCGGAAGCCGAAAATGTGGCACAGGTCATTGCCGCCCACCCGGATGTTGAGAACCCGGTCTTCGATGGGCTTTAATTTATCCTTCAGCGCATACAGAACGTCGTAGCGGCTTCGAAGGTCAATCAGGGCGGCGCTTTCGTAGATGGGCATCATATACACGGGCCGGGGCGCGCGTTCGTTGACGGCGGCCAGGGCCGCTATGTAATCGTCGGCGTTGTCCGGGGAAAAGGACGGAATGATAAATCCGGTGACAATGCCCAGGCTGTCGCCAAGCGCGTGGGAAAGCAGCGGGATCTGCTGCGGGCGCCGGACGCGGATAAAAATCTTGGGCAGATAAAAGCTCTCTTCCCGGGAAAAATGATGCAGGCGGCGGACGCTCTGGCAGAGGATGGATTCGGCCTCCTCCACATAGCGGTCGGCGATAGTGTCCTCCAGGCATAAGGCCAGGGAGAACTGTCGGCCGAACTTCTGGCGGCGGATGGAATCAACGATGGTTTTATTATTCGCGGGGCAGTATAAAAGGGCGCCGACGCTGTAGTAGAATTCAGAATTTTTCATGAAAGGAGTCTCCTTATAGTTGCGTTATAAACCAGCGCTGCATGCGCCGGAATTTACGCGATGCAGCGCCAATTAATCATAACACAGGCGCAGGGAAAATCATAGATGGAAAAGAAAGCAGTCAGATACAGATACAATGCACTCAACATAAATTCGCTGGCCTCCTTCGCCGGGGTAAAAGGCGGCGTAAACCAAAATTGCAAAGACGTTTATTTCCTTCGTGCGCGGGCGTTTGCGGGCGATTTTGCCTATGAGATCCGGCAGATGGACGCGGCCCTTTTGCAGTCCATGGCGGAGGGAAAATTATTTTACAAAAAAATCGAGAGGCTTTTGCCGCCGACGGAATTTGACCAGATTGCCCGGTACGCGTCCGGTTACGCCCAATGGGAAGAAAGCGGCAGAAAGGAAGCGAAGACGAAAATCACGGCGGCGGAGCCGGAGCTGGCTCAGACGTTGGGGCTGGCCTGTCGAAATACGGTGGAATTATATAGACAGAGCAGACCAGGCGCAAACGCGTCCATGGAAAAAAATTTCGCGGTAAAACTGCTGTACTGGTTCGACCAGGCATTCGGCGGCGATGCGCCGGCGCGTTGGGGCGGGAAAAGCACGGTGAAGATTGTGGGCATAGACGCGGTAAAAGAGCAGGAATATTTATTTTATTATATGCTTACCCAGATGGGGGCGGACGCGCTTTTGCTCCAGCGAAAAAAAGATTTTGAAGGCAGCGAGGCGCTGCTGGCGCTCTCCCAGGCGTTCACGCCGCAGAAGCTCAAACGGTCTGCGCCGGCCCAGGAACCCGCGTCCGTCCGCCTGCCGGAAGAGAAAGCCGCGCCGGAAGCTGGCCGGGGATCTGCGTCCGTTCGCCGACCGGAAGAAAAAGCCGCACCGGAAGCGAAAACCGGATCGGACGCATCCCGGAAACCGGCGTCTATCCGTCGGCCGGAAGTGAAAGGGGAATCGAACGGGCGACAGGACCCCGCGCCAGTCCGTCCGCCAGAAGCGAGAGCCACGGCGAACGCGTCTCAGCGGCCCCGGCCATCCGCGCAAAAGGAAAGCGCTCCCGTGCCCCGGCGCAGGGAGAAAAGCTTCGAGGAATTGGCGCAGCTGGCCGCGTCTGTGGTGATGATTGAGGTGTACGATGGCCGCGGGGAAATCCGCTGCACCGGTTCCGGCATTATGATCGGCGCGGGCGGCTACATCCTCACCAACTGCCATGTGGCCGGCGGCGGAAGCGCCTATGCGGTCCGCATCGAGGAGGAGACGCGGGTCTATGAGACGGACGAATTGGTAAAATACAACCCGCAGCTGGATCTGGCCATCATCCGCATCGGGCGGGCGCTGAAGCCGATTCCCATTTACCGGGGGAAGGAGCCGCTGGTAAGAGGGCAGAAGGTGGTGGCCATCGGAAGCCCGCTGGGACTGTTCAATTCCGTCTCGGACGGCATTATTTCCGGATTCCGCAAAATCGGGGACACAGACATGATCCAGTTCACGGCGCCGATCTCTCACGGAAGTTCCGGAGGCGCGCTGCTGAATATGTTTGGGGAAATCATCGGAATCAGCACGGCCGGCATGGACCAGGGCCAGAATCTGAATCTGGCGGTGCGGTATGAGTGGATACAGACGTTTGCCAGAGGTTTTCTATAAAGGATTTTTGCCCATAATAGAGAAGGTTTTCGGACTGTTGCGATATTTTGGGCAAAAGCAACAAAGGCTATTGACTTCAGGAAACAAAAATGTTATACTTTCACTTAAGTAAATACATAAATAAAGTGAAACAAAAAGGGGAATGAGAATATGAAGAGGGGGGCCAGCAGTATTGAGGTGAAAAAGCTGAACCGCAATCGGGTATTCCGCTACCTGAACAGCAGGGACCGGGCATCCATGCCGGATATTGCGGCCAACCTGGGAATGAGCGGACCCACGGTCCTTCAGATTATTAAAGAGCTAAAGGAGTCGCAGGTCGTGCGGGAGGTGGGCGTCTTTCAGTCCACCGGAGGCAGAAAAGCCAAGGCCATCGCCTCAGTCCAGGATGTCTGTTACGCGGTGGGGCTGGACATCACCCGCAACCATGTGAGTCTGGCGCTGACCAATCTTTCCGAGAAAGCGCTGAGGCGCCGGCGGGTGCGGGAGCCTTTTGTTTGGGACGACGGGTATTTTCGCAGACTGGGCGATTTGCTTGAGGATTTTCTGGATGAGAGCCGGACGCCCAGGGAGAGGATTATCGGCGTAGGCTTATCCATCCCAGGCATCCTCGGCGAGGAAAACTGCATCACGTATTCTCATACGCTGGGCCTGGACCACGTGGCGGGGGATGAATTCACCAGATACATTCCATATCCTTGCGTGATCGTCAACGACGCCAACGCCGCCGCCATAGCCGAGTGCTCCGGGATGACGCTTAACCAGAGCGTGTTTTACCTGTTGCTGAGCAACAGCGTGGGCGGGGCGATTGTGTTTCGGCGGGACGCGCCGGCGCAGGCAGAGTGGAGCGTCCGAGAGGGGATCTCCAGGGACATCTATATGGGAGCCAACCAAAGGGCCGGCGAATTCGGCCACATGGTCATCCGACCGGAAGGGCGCGCTTGCTACTGCGGCAAAAAAGGATGTCTGGACGTCTATTGTTCCGCGTCTGTATTGGCGGACCGGACCGACGGAAGTCTGGAACGGTTTTTCCAGGAGCTGGAAGAGGGGAATCCTAAATGGCGGGAAATATGGGAAGAATACACGGACAACCTGGCCATCGCGGTGGATAACCTGCGCATGTGTTTTGACGGCGATGTGGTGCTGGGCGGCTATGTGGGCGGCTACATGGGCCCCTATATGGAAGATTTCCGCGCCAAATGCGCAAAAAGGAATATTTTTGGGCAAAGTGGGGATTATGTAAAGGCATGTAAATATCGGATTGAGGCTTCCGCGCTGGGCGCCGCCGTTTGCCAGATCGAGCGTTATATTGATGAGGTGTAATTATTTATCCGGCGTTACTTTTCTTGAAACTGTGAAGGGCGCCGGGCAGTGGCGATGAAGTCAAAAAAATTGCACAAATATTTTGCGTAATATTTAGATATTATTGCGGGTTGTACAAAAAATCGGTTGATTTATAATTAATACAACCATATTTATAAAATAACTTTACAAAATAGCGTGCAAGGGAGGATGAACCATGGGAATTATTGAGAAAATGAGACTGGACGGCAGGGCGATTTTCGTAACCGGAGGAGCCAGAGGAATCGGAAAAAGCGTGGCCACGGCTTTTGCGGAAGCGGGAGCGGATCTGGCCATCGTGGATGTGGACATTGAAGAGGCCAAGAAGACGGCCAAAGAGCTGGCGGACAACAACGGCGTAAAAGCCATCGCCATTCAGACGGACGTTACCAGCCCGGAGCAGGTGGACGCCATGGTAAAAGAAGTGGTAGACACATACGGCAAATTGGACGCGGCTTTCTGCAACGCCGGAATCTGCATCAACGTGGCTGCCGACGAAATGACTTTTGAACAGTGGAAAAAAGTAATTGACATAAATCTGACGGGCGTATTTCTCACCGCCCAGGCAGCGGGCAAGCAGATGCTGAAACAGGGCAAAGGCTCTATCATCAACACAGCGTCCATGTCCGGCCACATTGTAAATGTGCCCCAGCCGCAGTGCGCGTACAACGCGTCCAAGGCGGGCGTAATTCAGCTGACCAAATCTATGGCCATCGAGTGGGCGGACAAAGGCGTTCGCGTCAACTGCATCAGCCCCGGATACATTGGCACAGAGCTCATCAGCAACAATAAAGAACTGATTCCGCTGATTGAAAAGTGGAACGCCATGGCTCCGATGCACAGAATGGGCAAACCGGAAGAACTGCAGTCCATCTGCGTATATCTGGCGGGCGACACAAGCAGCTTTACCACAGGTTCAGACTTCATCGTGGACGGAGCGTTCACCTGCTTCTAAACCTGCATGCGCCCGCGGTTGGGCGCTTCACCATGAATGCATGCCGCTATCGGCGGCGGGCTTTCTATAGTAAATAGGGATATGTCTGCCCACGCGGACATCGTTAAGATTGATAGCTAATAGCCAAGCTATGAAACATAAATTTATATTATAAAGGGAGGAAAATTTATGAAGAAAAAAATCTTATGCGCAATACTCTGCGCAGCAATGGCTGTAACTATGTTGGCAGGCTGTTCAGGCGGCGGCTCCAGTGATTCCGGCAGCTCCAGCGCGAAGACCGAAGAAGGCGGCTCGGATGAAGCTTCCGGCGATGTGAAGATTGGCATCACCATCCAGGACTTGAAGAACGACTACTGGGCAGGCGTTATGGGCAAGCTGGAAACTCTGATGAAAGAAAAAGGCTATGACTACACACTGATTGACTGTGAAGACAACTCAGCTACACAGATCAGCCAGATCGAGAACTTTATTTCATCCGGCTGTAACCTGATCATGGTTCATCCTTCTGACGCAGAAGCAGTGGAAACCGTTTGCGGCGAAGCTTTGGACGCGGGCATCAAGGTTATGTGCTGGGACGACCCGATGAAAAACACCACAGCAAACTGGGTGCTGGACAACACCGCTCTTGGAAACGACATTGGAAAAGCTGCCGCTGAATTTATCAACGAGCACTACACCAAGGACGATCCGGCGGAAGTATGCGTAATCGGATATCCCTCCACAAAAGTTCTGCTGGAGAGACAGAATGGTATTGAAGCAGGTTTGGAAGAAAACTGTGACGAAGGCAACTACGAAATCGTAGCGGAAATCGACGGTCTGCTGGCAAACGAAGCACAGGCAAACGTTGAGACAACTCTTTCCGCACATCCGGACTGCGGCGTTTATGTAGGCGTTGGCGCAGGCGCAATGATCGGTTCCAACGAAGCTCTTCTGCAGAAATTCGGCGGCGCCGGCAAAATCCCGGAAAACGTAGGCGTTATCACAACAGACGTTACTCCGCAGCAGCTGGAATCTCTGGCAGCAGGCGACCAGGCCGTTCGCGCCATCGTTGGTTTTGAAGGCTCCAGCACAGACACAGCGCAGGCTTGTCTGGATATGTTTGACAAGATCCTGGCAGGTGAAGATTTCTCCGGTGACAAACATGACGTATACAGGGTAACTGGCCCGATCACGGCAGACAACGTAGAAGAAATCCAGGCAGGTATGTAAAGAAAACAGACAGTAAAGGTGAATAAAGCAGGAGGCGGTCCGGCAAGTTCGGCCGCCTCTAATAATGGCCACGGGGGGAAGAATATGAGCGAAGAATATGTATTACAATTACAGCATATAAGAAAAGAATACCCGGGTGTTGTGGCGCTGAAAGACGTTACATTGGAACTGAAAAAAGGCGAGATTCTGGCGCTCATCGGTGAGAACGGGGCCGGTAAGTCTACGCTGATCAAATGCTGTTCGGGAGCGGTTATCCCCACTTCCGGAAAGATCGTCGTGAACGGCAAAGAATTCACCAGTATGACGCCTCAGCTTGCGGCAGAAAATGGAATCGCGATTATTTATCAGGAATTTAATAATGTAAAAGAATTGTCAGCGGCAGAAAACCTGTTTTTGGGAAGGCCCATTCGGAAAGGCATCGTAGTCGATAAAAAGGCCATGGAAGAAGAGGCGGCCAAGGCGTTTGACCAGCTTCATATCAAGATCGATCCGAAGGCCCTGATGAAGAATCTTACAGTTGGGTACCAGCAGATGGTGGAGATAGCCAAGGCAATCCAGCAGAATGCTAAAATATTGATTATGGATGAACCTTCCGCGCCTCTGACCAGCGCTGAAGTGGAGAGCATGTTCGCGGTGGTGGAACGTCTTCGCAAAGAGGGGATATCGATCATCTACATATCCCACAGGCTGGAAGAGATTTATCGTCTGTCAGACCGGATTCTGGTTATGAGAGATGGAGAATATGTTAAGACATTAATAACAAAGGACAGTCAGGTACAGGAACTGATCCAGCTTATGGTAGGGCGTGAGCTGACAGAGACGTACCCGCCCAGAGGCGACTGCATCGACAAAAACGATGTGGTGCTGGAACTGAAGAACGTTACAGGAAACGGCGATAAGGATATCAGTCTGAAGCTTCACAAAGGCGAAATTCTGGGCCTGGGCGGCCTGGTGGGCGCGGGGCGGACCGAGCTTGCGGAGATGATCTTCGGAGCGGCGGCGAAGCAGTCCGGGCAGATGATTTTTAAAGGAAAAGAAATCAACCCGAAGAGTCCGAGGGAAGCCATTGATTTGGGAATCGCGCTGGTGCCGGAGGACAGGAAGCGTCACGGCGCCATGCTTGGAATATCCATTAAGAATAACATCAATATGCCGATTTATGAGAGGAATTCCACATTAAGCGTAATCAATTCCAAACTTGAGATGGAAATTGCCGAGAAATATCGGGACAGTATGGCGATTAAGACTCCGACGCTGCATCAGCTTGTGAAAAACCTAAGCGGCGGTAATCAGCAGAAAGTAATCCTGGGCAGATGGCTGGCGGCGGATTCAGAGCTGATCATCTTCGACGAACCTACCAGGGGTATCGACATCGGCGCCAAGTACGAGATCTACAAGCTGATGAACGATCTGGTGGAAAAAGAGGGCAAAGCGCTTCTGATGATTTCTTCCGAGATGGAAGAGCTGATGGGCATGTCGGACAGAATTATTGTGCTGGCGGAAGGTGAGAAGACCGGGGAACTGGAGAAGGATGAATTCAGCCAGGAGACAATCATGGCATATGCATCCGCAGCAAATATTGAGGAGGGTTAAGCCATATGAAAGAAAATAAATTAGCGTATCAGCTGAAAGACAAGGCGATTTGGGTTGTATTTGTCGTACTCGTTCTTGCATTCACAATCGCAAATCCCAGATTTATAAATCCTAATAACTTATTTATGATGATTCGTCAGGTGTCCTTCTACGGGATTGCCTCCATCGGTATGACGTTCGTTATTCTCTTGGGCGACATCGACCTGTCAACCGGTACGATTATCTCATTTGTAAACATTATCTGCGCCTATTTCATGGTAAATATGGGGATGCCCATGGTGGTTGCCATTATTCTGACGCTGGCCATCTCCACGCTGATCGGCGTTCTGAACGGATTTATGGTATCGACCATTGGCATTCCGGCGTTGATCGCGACTTTTGCCACACAGACCGCATTTTTGGGACTGACCTACATCATCTGCGGCGGTCTTCCCATCAACGGATTTACAGAGAGCTTCAAAGTAATCGGTCAGGCGTACGTGTGGATCATCCCGGTTCCGGTTATTATCATGGCATTATGCTTTGCGCTGGGATCATTCATTTTGAATAAAACATATTTCGGACGTTACTTCTACGCAGTGGGCGGCAATGTGGAGGCGGCCAAGTTGTCCGGTATCCGCGTAAGCAGGATTAAATACCTGGTATTCGCGTTATCCGGATTCTTCGCGGGCCTGGCAGGACTGGTTATCCTGTCCCGTACCAATTCCGGTATGGCGAATGCCGGCGACGGATACGAATTTGACGTAATCACCTGCGTGGTACTGGGCGGCGTTTCCGTAACTGGCGGTTATGGAAAAATGTCCGGCGTTGTGGCGGGTACATTTATCATCGGCGCGCTGAAAAACGGCATGGTGCTTATGAACATCAACTCTTACGTGCAGAACATCGTAATGGGCGTTGTGCTGGCGCTGGCCGTTGGATTTGACTGTATTCAGAAGAGAAAACAGGCAAACTAAAAACATAAAAAGGTTTTGGAATCCCGGTAGAAATGCTGGGATTCTTTTTTCGCTGTTTTTAATTTACTCAACTAATGGTTGAATAGATCCGGTAAATTCTCTTGTTTCGTTATTGCCGCAGGGCTTTTGGGTATGCTAACATAAAGGCAGATCGCGAAGAGGCATCCTAACTTTGGGTATTAAAGCGGGGAATTTTGCAATTATCTGAAAAGGAGGCGTTTCCTATGCTCAACAGCGAAAAAGTGGGCCATTTTATCATGAGCAGGCGTAAATTCCTGGGATACACGCAGCAGCAGCTGGCCCGGAAGCTGAATGTTTCTTTTCAGGCCGTGTCCAAGTGGGAAAATGGAATCGCCTACCCCAATGTGGAAATCTTAAAAGACTTGGCCATTGTGCTGGGTATAACCGTGGACGAAATTTTAGCCGGCAGTGAAAAAGAGACGGAAGGCCTGTCTTACAGCAAGGCTGGCATTGACAACGCCTACACAGACGCCATAAAAAGAGGCATGGCCAAATATATGCAGACCAGCGACAAACGTGTCTTAAACGGCATAGGAGCTTTCGCCTCTCTTTACGACATTTATTTTCCGGAGCTGAAAAATCCTGTCCTGGTGTTAAAGTCGGAGGAGCCGGGCTCCAAGCAGAAGCTGGCCCGGGAATATGGCTACACGGAATCCATCGGCCATGATTTAATCAACCATTTGGTGAATGATGTGGCCGTTATGGGGGCGAAGCCGCTGGCCGCGCTGGATGTGATCGTGTGCGGGAACGCGGAAAAAGACACCATTCAGATGTTTGTGAAAGGATTGGCGGATGCCTGTAAGTTTAACGAATGTTCGCTGGTGGGAGGCGAGACATCCATCCAGCCGTCCGTGGTGGAGGCGGGCATCTATGTTTTGTCAGCCAGCATCGTGGGCATTGTCGAAAAATCCCAAATCCTTGACGGATCCGCCATAGAAAAAGGCGACGCGGTCCTGGCGGTGGCATCTAACGGTCTGCACACAAACGGGTATTCGCTGGTGCGCCTGCTGATGGATAAAATGCCGCAGATCAAGCTGGACAAAATAGATGGCTTAACTTTCATAGAGCAGATTATGAAGCCGCATGCTTCCTATTATAAGGCGTTAAAAGCGCTGCTTGGCAAGGGCGTCCTGCACGGAATGGCGCATATCACCGGCGGCGGAATTGAGGGAAACATAGGCGGCGTGATGCCGGACGGCTTAAGCGCTCATATTGATTTATCGAAGATCCGTGCGCTGAACTTGTTTAAATATATTCGCAACAGCGGCAGCATCCGCGACGAAGAAATGCTGCGGACCTTTAACTGCGGCGTGGGGCTGGCGCTGATTGTGTCCCAGAAGGACAAGGACATGGTTTTAAAATATATGAATCAATTCTATGCGTGCTACGAAATTGGACAGATCGAGAAGGGAAAAAACAGGATTGCATTTGAAAAACATATAGATTGGCTGTAATTGACAAAGCTCTCAAAGGCAGGTATTATAAAAGTGAAAATTGGAGTTTTGACATAGAGCGTGAATGAATTTTCAAACATGCTCTGGCACGGATGGAGGAAGGTATGGATCTGTTATTGGGAATTGATGTGGGGACGAGTTCCTGTAAAATTGCTTTTTTTCACAAAGATGGCACGGTGGCGGCGGCAGGCACAGGAAAATATCCGATTTATCATCCGAAGCCGGGCTGGGCGGAACAGTCGCCCGAGGATTGGTGGACGGCCGTCTGCGAGACGACCCGGCGGCTGATGGAGGCGCATAACATTTCCCCGGGGGATGTGAAAGGCATCGGCGTGGATGGCATGAGCTGGGCGGCGGTGGCCATTGACCGGGAAGGGAACGTCCTGGCCAACACTCCTCTGTGGATGGATACCAGGGCCAGCGAAATCTGCGATCGGCTGCGCAGGACATACGGGGAGGAGGTTTTTTTCCGGGTGAGCGGCAACCCCCTGCAGCCTTTTTACGCCACGGGGAAAATCCTCTGGTACCGGGAAAATATGCCGCAGATCTACGATAGGATTGACAAGATACTGCAGTGCAACAGTTTTCTGGCGTACCGGCTTACGGGGGCGGCCACCCAGGACGTGTCCCAGGGATACGCGCTGCACTGCTTTGACATGAAGCGGGGAATCTGGGATGAGGCCATGCGAAGGACGCTGGAGATTCCGGCGCATTTCCTGCCGGAGATCTGTCCCTGCCATCAGATTATAGGCGGCGTGACAAAAGCGGCGGCCGCGCTTACCGGACTTTTAGAGGGCACGCCTGTGGCGGCCGGCGGTCTGGACGCGGCGTGCAGCACATTGGGAGCCGGCGTCCTTCACGAAGGGGAGACTCAGGAGCAGGGCGGCCAGGCCGGAGGCATGAGCGTCTGTATGGACGCCTGCGCGGCGGACCCCAGGCTCATCTTAAGCCACCACGTGGTTCCGGGCAAATGGCTGCTGCAGGGCGGCGCCACCGGAGGCGGCAGCGTCATGCGCTGGTTCGAGCAGGAATTTGCGGATTATGAGAGAGCCATGGAGGAGGAGACGGGGAAATCATCTCTGGATCAGCTAAACGATCTGGCCGGTTCCATTCCCCCCGGCAGCGAAGGTCTTGTGTTCCTGCCCTATATGGCCGGCGAGCGCAGTCCCATCTGGGACGATCACGCCAAAGGCGTGTACTATGGCATAGATTTCTCCAAGACCAAAGGGCACTTTGTCCGTGCGTCCATGGAAGGGGTGGCGTATTCCCTGCGCCATAACCTGGATGTGGCGAAAGCGGCGGGTGCGCAGATTGGAGAACTGCGGGCCGTGGGCGGCTCGGCCAACTCTCTTTTGTGGACGCAGATTAAGGCGGATGTGACGGGAAAAAGAATCGTGGCGCCGTCTTCGGACACGGCTGCGGCTCTGGGAGCGGCAGTTCTGGCCGGCGTGGGCGTGGGAATGTATAACAGTTTCCAGGAGGCGGTGGATCTGACGGTGAAGATCAATCGGGTGCATGAGCCGGATATGGAGAAACACGCGCAGTACCAGAGATACTATGAAATCTATTTGGAGCTATACGAGAACTTAAAGGAATTGATGAGACAGACAGGAGGAAATCAATGAAAGCGGGAGTTGTGCATGCACGGGAAGACATACGGTATGAGGAAATCGAAAAGCCGGCGCCGAAAAAGGGCCATGTGTTGATTAAGGTGAAATATACGGGAATCTGCGGGTCAGACGTGCCCCGCGTGAACGGGGACGCATGTCATTATTATCCCAACGTGCTGGGCCATGAATTTTCCGGGACAGTGGAGGAAGTGGGGGAAGGCGTAAGCCACTTAAGGCCAGGCGACCGGGTGGCGGGGGTTCCGCTGGTTCCCTGCATGGAATGTGAGGACTGCCAGAAAGGGAATTATTCCCTGTGCAGACATTACAGCTTCATCGGCTCCCGCGAATTCGGAAGCTTCGCGGAATACGTGTCGGTGCCGGAGGCCAACGCGGTGAAATTTGATCCGGAGGTGTCCTTCGAGCAGGGGGCGTTCTTCGAGCCGGCCACCGTGGCCCTTCACGGGCTGGAGCGACTTCCTTTCGAGGGCGGGAAAACCGTGGCCATCCTGGGCGGCGGAACCATTGGCATGTTCGTCATGCAGTGGGCAAAAATTTTCGGGGCGAAGACGACCGTGGTTTTCGACATTGCGCCGGAGCGTTTAGAGCTGGGCAAAAGGCTGGGCGCCACGGCGGGCGTGAACACGCTGGACGAAGATTTTATGGACCAGGCCATGAAACTCACTGACGGGAAAGGATTCGACTATGTGTATGAGACGGCAGGCAACACAGTCACCATGAAGATGGCGTTCGCTCTGGCGGCCAACAAAGCCGGCGTGTGCTTCATCGGCACGCCCACCAAGGAACTGAGTTTTACCGTGGCTGAGTGGGAAAATATGAACCGGAAGGAATTTAATCTGACCGGCTCCTGGATGTCCTACAGCGCGCCGTTTCCTGGCCATGAGTGGGAGCTTACTTCCCATTATTTCAAGACAGGAGCGCTCAAATTCGACGAATCATTTATTTTCCGGAAAATTCCGCTAAGCCAGATTGCGGACGCCTTTGAACTGTATAAAACGCCGGGGGCGGTAAAAGGGAAAATATTAATCGACAGTGAATTGTAGTCTGGGAATTGCGAAACTGTTTTCGTGGACCTTCCGAGTTCGGTCATGTCTGTTTATTTTGCCTAACTAAGACGGGTATGCGGTTTTATGGAACAATGGGCGCTTGCTCAAAACAAATTAAGATAATATAGAAAGGATGGAGATTATGCCACTTGTAACGTCAAAGGAAATGTTAAAGAAGGCCCAGGAGGGCGGCTACGCGGTTGGGGCTTTTAATGTGGAGAATATGGAGATGGTAAAAGCGGTCATTTGCGCGGCGGAGGAGCTGCAGGCGCCGGTGATGCTGCAGACCACGCCTTCCACGGTGAACTATGGGACGGTGGAGACATACGCGGCCATCGTGGCGGCGGAGGCCAAGAAGGCGAAAGTTCCGGTTTGTCTGCACCTGGATCACGGCAACAGCTACGAGCTGGCCTGTCAGTGTATGGAAAACGGATACACGTCGGTGATGATCGACGGCTCCAAGGAGAGCTTTGAGGATAACGTGGCGATTACCAAGAAGGTTGTGGAAGCCGCCCACGCCAAAGGCATTCCAGTGGAAGCGGAGCTGGGAAAGGTAGGCGGCAAAGAGGACGACCACGAGGCGGAGGCGGACGCCAACACCGATCCGTCGGAAGCGAAAGATTTCGTGGCGCAGACCCAGGTGGACTCCCTGGCGGTGGCCATCGGAACGGCTCACGGCTTCTACGAGGGAACTCCTGTATTGGATAAGGAACGCATCACGGAGATTAAGAAAGTCGTGTCCGTGCCCCTGGTGCTCCACGGCTCTTCGGGCTTAAGCGACGAGGACGTGCGGGAATGCGTGCAGCGGGGTATGTGCAAGGTGAACTTTGCCACGGAGCTGCGGGTGGCCTACACCGACGCGGTGAAAAAATTATTGGAAGAAAAGCCGGAGACTTACGATCCGAAAGCTTTCGGAAAAGTGGGAATTCCCGCCGTGAAAGAGCTGGTGAAGAAAAGGATTCTCGTGTGCGGCAGTGACAAAAAAGCGTAAAGGATAAAAGGGGAAAACCGTACAGCGTCCACGCCCGCCAGCACTGAGCCAGTCGGCCGCGCTTGCGCCGGGATTTCATGGGAGGATATGCGGTTTTTGCATTTGCCAAATTAAAATAAGCAAAACAAAAGTGATAAATGGAAGGGGAATGCAAAATGACTTCAAGAGAGCGCGTACAGATGATTTTGGAACATAAAAAGCCGGATCGGGTGGCCGTGGACTTGGGCTCCACAGCGTCGGGATTCACCAATCCCACCATGAAAAGGGTGAAGGAATATTTCGGGATTGACGGAGGAGACATTGTGTTTCGGCCGGATGAGTCGGCGGCCATATACAACGACCAGGTGTTGGAGAAAATCGGAAGCGATTTCCGCCATGTGTTTCTGATGCCGCCTAAGTCCGCCGTGGGTTTTCAGGGGAAAGACACGGCAGTGAACGAGTGGGGCATGGAAAAAACCATGAAAGCGGGGCTTTCCCAGAACTCCAGCAACCCGCTGGCGGACGCGGATTCCATCGAGGATCTGAAAAGCTACGCCTGGCCGGATCCTTACGCGGCGGGCCGGGACAGAGGGCTTAAGGAGCGTATCGAGCATTTGTATCATCACACTGACTATGCGCTGGCGGCGCGGGCCGTGTCCCATGGATTCTTTGAGCTGGCCTGGGAGCTGCGGGGCATGGAGAATTTCCTGGTGGATATGATGTCGGAGAAAAAATTCGCCAATTATCTGCTGGATCAGATTCTGGACATCCAGATGGGCCTGTACGATGTGCTGCTAAAGGACGCGGGAAAATACGTGCAGATGGTGGAAACGGCGGATGACTACGGAACCCAGAAAGGGCCGCTGATGTCGCCGGAGCTGTTCCGGGAAATGATCCAGCCCAGGCGCCAAAAGCTGAACGAATTTATCAAAAGCAAAGCGCCCCAGGCGAAGATTTTCCATCACACCTGCGGTTCCGTATACCAGTTGATTCCGGATTTGATTGAGACGGGCGTGGACGTGCTCAACCCCATCCAGCACTCCGCTGCCGAGATGGACACGTACCGGCTTCAGGAGAAGTTTGGGAGCCAGTTGATTTTCCATGGGGCCATCGACGAGCAGACCGCGCTGATTTACGGGCCAGACGTTCTGCGCCATGAGATGGAGGAGCAGGTGCGCTCCCTGGGAAAAGAAGGCGGATACATCATGGCCCCCACCAGCAATTTTCAGGATGATATGCCCCTGGAAAATATCGTGAATTTTGCGGCCATGGCCAAAGAAATCGGGGTTTATAAATGATGGCAATGGGATATATAGGAGCCGGCGCATGCAAGGCGGCATATGAGAAAAATTACAAGGTTTATCTGGGTCCTTACCGCGCCTTACAGGGTATTATAGATAAAAAATAACGGTCAAATTAGGACAAACTGTGACGATTGCTGAAATAATTTTTAATAAAGTGTTGATTTTATGTCAAATCATCTATATAATGGTTATATAAATGTGTATAGCCTAATTTTTCCGGCCTTGTCAAAATGACCCTTGTTTTTATCGTACATAGCAGTAAGCGATGGCGGAATGAAGATGCCTGGAGGGTTTGTCATCGGACTGTCTTCTGACATATATACGGGAAAATTCGTTGTCTCACGCTTCGCAAAGAGAACGATTTTATGGCTATCTGTTAAGGAGGGAGATATCTTGATGAATTCACCAGCGGAAATCGCAAAAAACTATGTGCCGATCGGTAAAGGCAAAGCGACAATGAAAGCAAGCAAACTGTTTATTCTGGGCATTATGGCGGGTATTTTTATCGCCATCGCCGGCGTGGGCGCGTCCACGGCTTCCGCCAGCTTAAGCGGCTCTGTGGGAAAACTGGTAGGCGCGTGCGTGTTCCCGGCGGGTCTTACTCTGGTTATTCTGGCTGGCAGTGAGCTTTTTACCGGAAACTGTCTGATTATTATTTCTGTTTTGGAAAAGGAAGCGACCATCGTCGGCATGCTCCGCAATTGGGTGATCGTTTACTTGGGCAACTTTGTGGGAAGCATTTTCGTGGCGTGGGGAATGACAGCCTGTCATCAGCTGAGCCTGTTCGACGGCGCATTGGCCACAGCTACGATTAATACCGCTGTGGCAAAGGTTTCCATGCCTTTTGGAGACGCTTTTTTGAAGGGCATTTTCTGTAATATGCTGGTTTGTCTGGCTGTTTGGCTGGCATTTGCGTCAAAAACTGCCGCTGGTAAGATTGCCGCGCTTTTCTACCCGATTATGGTATTCGTGGTGAGCGGTTTTGAACATAGCGTAGCCAATATGTTCTATGGCCCGGCGGGCCTGTTCGCTCTGACCAACGCGGATTATGCCGCAAAGGCGGCTGACGCCGGCGCAAAGGTAGCGAATCTGACTTGGGGCGCGTTCTTCGTGAAGAACCTGATTCCCGTAACTTTGGGAAATATCGTGGGCGGCGCCGTGTTCGTTGGACTGGTATACTGGTTCATTTATCTGAAAAAGGACGAGAAATAAAATACATAGCATTGCATAAAAAAGAAGGCCGAGGTCTGGAAATGACGGGCCTTCTTTTTTGTGATAAAAGTCCGCCGGATGGGCGGAGGCGGGTTTTACAGCGTAAGCCCGCGGTAGCGGTTGATGCAGGCGTAGATTTCCTGGGGCCTTGGCATGGCCAGGCTGGAGGAGAGGTAGGAGCCTTCGTTGATGGAGGCCAGGCCTTTTTCCAGCAGCCGGGCGTACAATCCGGGCACGATTTCCTTTAAGGGCGTGCGCCCGTTGAAGCAGTGAAGCTCCATATATTTCAGTAGATAAGCCAGGGCCGTGGTCTGCTCGCTGTCCACCAGCTGTTCCACGTAGCGCAGGTCCACGGTTTCCTTGTTGATGGAAAATGCATCTTTGCCCATGGTTTTCATTTTAATCCGGTCGTTTTTCCGGAAGGCGGGGGACTGATAGGGACAGCGGTTGCTGTCGGGCGGCGATGCTTTTGGCGCGTCCTCGCAGGTCAGCGGGAAGGCTTTCGCTTCCTGTTTGGCCAGTTCGGTGATGTCCATAGGCTTGTACTGGTTCATCTGTAAAATCGTGTCCGCCACGTGGAAGTAAGAACCGGAGCTTCCCGCCACGATGATGGAGGAAATGCCCTGCTCCTGATAAATCTGCCGCACCCTTTCGATAAACGGCGTGATGGGCTCCTGGTTGCGGTGGACCACCCGCTGCATCAGGTCGTCGCGGACCATGAAGTTGGTGGCGCAGGTGTCCTCGTCGATGAGGAACAGCCGGGCGTCGGCTTCTATGGCTTCCACCACATTAGCGGCCTGGGACGTGCTGCCGCTGGCGTCCTCGGTGGAAAAAGCCTTGGTGTCCCGGTTGTTGGGCAGGTTGTTGATGAACATGGATATGTCTGCTTTCTTGATGCTGCGGCCGTCCTCGGCGCGGATTTTCACGGCGGTTTTATCGGTGGCCACGTATTCCCGGCCGTCCCCGGCGATGTGGTCATACACGCCCAGCTCCAGGGCCTTTAGCAAAGTGGATTTGCCGTGGTAGCCGCCGCCCACAATCAGCGTGATTCCCTGGGGAACGCCCATGCCGGCGATGGGGCCATGGTTGGGCAGCTCCAGGGTGATTTCCAGAGAGGAGGGCGATAAAAAAGGCACTGCGCCCTTCATGGGCCGGGCGGATATGCCGCTTTCCCTGGGAAGAATCGTCCCGTTGGCCACGAAAGCGGTGAGCTTTCGCTCCTTTAGCTGCTGTCGGATGTAATGCTGGTCTTCGCTTAATTCTTTGACCTGCCGGACTTTTTTTGCGTCCAGATTTTTGTAGAAAAGGCTCTGGGGAATGCATTTGGGCAGAAAATCAAACAGGATTTTTGTAAGCTCTCCGGAATTGATGCGGCGGCCGTCGGCGGGAAAGCCTACCTCCATGCGCACCAGCAGGCTCCCGTTTTTCGGATCCATCTGACAGGCGGTGCGCTCCAGGATTTCCTGGCCGCAGCGGCTGACGCCGATGAGGCCGCTTTTGCCAGAGCCGCGGGCCCGAAAGCTGTACTGGTTTAAAGCGTGGGAAAAAAGCCGCAGGATGTGATCCTGCAGGGCAATGCGCTTGTGGGGCTGATCGTATGTGTCCGCAGGGAAGCCGGCCTCCTGCCCGGATATGGAAACGCTGACTTTGGACGGGGCGGCGAAGGGGTCGCCCTGCACGTGGTCAATGTTTAGTATATAGCCGGGGAAACGATAGCTTCCCCGGGTTTCTTTGTATGCCGGATAACTTTTGTGGTCAATCTGCCGAAGCAGCTGTCTGAGGTCATTGGCATTTTTCATGGATAGGGCTCCTTTCTGAATTCAAAGCCATTCGGTAATTGCGAAGCTGTTATCCCGTAGGCCGAATCCGGGCAAAATAGATAATTGTCCGGACTCTGGCTGAAATGGGAGCTTCGCGGTTGCCGGCTACCGGTCCTGCATGCTGATGGCTTCCACGGCCACGCTTCCGCCCCGCACCACCTCGATGCGTCCGCTGAAATCTTCGTTCAGAAGGCGGATGATGTCGTTGTTGCGCGCCTCGGTCTGGGTGGATTCCAGCAGGATGCTGTTTTTGCCGTAGTCTGTCACCTGGATGCCGAAGACCTGGGCGATGCGGAAGACTTCCTCCCGGTCGCTCTGATTGCAGCCTTTGACTTTGACGAATAATATTTCTTTCATATGGATGGGCGTGTCGGTGAAGTCAATGACCTTGATGATGCCCACGCTGCGGTTTAACTGTTTTTTAATCTGTTCAAATGTAATGTCGTCGCTGGTCAGTCCGATGGTCATGCGGGAAATGGTGGGGTCTTCGGTTTCTCCCACGGTGAGGGACTGCAGGTTGTATGATTTGCCGGAAAAAAGGCCGGAAATTTTGGCCAGTATGCCGACTTCGTTTTCCACAAACAGGGAAATCCAACGTTTTTTCATGTCTTTATATCCTCCTAACATTCTAAGACCATTTCGCTTAATGGTTTTCCTGGAGGCGCCATCGGTGACACGTTTGCCTCCGGGTCAATGATAAATTCAATCAATGTGGGCCGCTTTGTCTCTTTCTGGGCGGCTGTAAAGGCCGCGTCCAGATCTTCGGGCTGTTCCACGCGGAACGCCTGCACGCCGTAGCTCTCCGCCAGTTTTACGAAATCAGGCGTATAGGGC
>CAYOWU010000047.1:0-24401 GCA_964407765.1 uncultured Lachnospiraceae bacterium | reverse complement strand
CGGGATAGCGCATGGCTGAACTGTTACGATTGTTCCCATACAGTTTACGTAACATTATCCACAAAATGTGGATAACTTGTGGATAACTATTATTTTTTCGTGTAAAAACCCTTTTTTCATACACATTTCTACAAAAAAATCCTTTAAATACGCCGTTTCAGGTTCCGGGACATTTATACACATCTTTCATCCATTTACGACATTATGGTAACTTCCCAAATATTTAATCATTGCGAAAAACTCGTATTTATTATAATATGGAAGGTGTAAAAAAAGAATTGGAGAGTTGGTTATGAACATGATACAGGAAAAATGGGACGAAATACTGAATATTGTAAAAACTGAACACGAATTGTCTGATGTTTCTTTTAACACATGGCTCCTGCCCCTGAAGGTGCACAATGTGGAAAACAACATTGTAACCATCGTTGTCCCCACAGAGCAGGTGGCGTTAAATTATATCAGCAAAAAATATACCCTTCCCCTGCAGGTCGCCATCGGGGAAGTCACCGGCCTTGTGGACTGCAAGGTGCAGTTTATCCTGGAAAAAGACGTGAAGGCAAAGCCCCTGGCCAGCCAGGAAACCAACGCCACCCGTCTGGAAGAGGCCCGCTTAAACCCAAAATATACATTTGACACCTTTGTGGTGGGAAGCAATAACAAATTCGCCCATGCCGCTTCCCTTGCCGCCGCTGAATCTCCCGGCGAAATCTATAATCCGCTCTTTATCTATGGAGGAGTCGGACTGGGCAAAACGCACCTGATGCATTCCATTGCCCATTTTGTGATAGACGCGTATCCCGAAAGCCGTGTTTTATACGTAACCAGCGAAGAGTTCACCAACGAACTGATTGAATCCATCCGAAACGGGAACAACACGGCCATGAGCAAGTTTCGTGAAAAATATAGAAACATTGACGTACTCTTAATTGACGACGTTCAATTTATTATAGGCAAGGAATCCACACAGGAAGAATTTTTCCACACTTTCAACGCTCTCCACAGCGCCAAAAAACAGATTGTAATTTCATCGGACAAGCCTCCAAAAGACATGGAGATTCTGGAGGACCGCATACGTTCCAGATTCGAGTGGGGATTAATTGCGGACATATCCACACCTGATTATGAAACCCGGATGGCAATCTTAAGGAAAAAGGAAGAGCTGGACGGCTATGATCTGGACGAGGAAGTCATCAAATACATCGCCACAAACGTAAAATCCAACATCCGTGAACTGGAAGGCGCCTTAAATAAAGTGATGGCCTTCGCCAACCTGGAAAAGCGGGCCGTCACCCTGGAACTGGCGGAGCAAGTGCTCCAGGACATTATCTCGCCGGACGAGAAACGTGTCATAACGCCGGAGTACATAATTAATGTAGTTTCCGAACACTTTGACATTCCCGTTGAAGACATTTTAAGCAACAAGAGAAGCTCCCGGATCGTCTTCCCTCGCCAAATCGCCATGTACCTGTGCCGGGACATGACCGACACGGCCTTAAAGGTCATCGGCAAGCACATTGGAAACCGAGATCACACCACCGTCATGCACGGCATTGAGAAAATTGAAAAAGAACTGCAGAAATCACCCTCCACGCAGAATACCATTGAAATCCTCCGAAAAAAAATCAACCCGCAGAAATAGTGTGGAATTTCCGTAACTATTCATCGTGCGACTGCGCACTTGCTGCGCAGTCAGCAGCCAGCAATGTAAAACAGCCAAGAATCCGCCTCTTTGCCGCAGGCAAACTTCTAATGAGGCGGATTCTGTAACTATGAAGCCGCGGGTTGAATAATTACGAATTTCCACATAAAAATGTGAATGAATGGTTTTATTCCTGTGAATTGTGGTGTATAATCCCTATAAACCATTTTCTTAAAGTTCTTTTCCATACAGCCTGTACACATGGATTCACAGGTTTGCCTTAAGATTTAAACATACTTATAAAATCCGCAATACCTCGGAAATACAGGCTTGCAGGCATTTTTCACATATTCACAGGCTCTAAGATTACTACTTCTGAATTGTTTATTTATTTATTTACAGGTTTATGCTGCCGGAACGTTAGAAAGGAAATTGTGTATAACCATGAAAATCAACTGCTCAAAAACCGATCTGTCCAAAGCTATTAATATTTCAATGAAAGCCGTGCCAAACCGAACCACCATGCCCATCCTTGAATGCATCCTGATTGACGCGACCGCTGGTCAGATCAAATTCATATCCAACGACATGGAACTGGGCATTGAGACGGTCGTTGAAGGAACCATTGAAGAGAAAGGCATGATTGCCCTGGACGCTAAGATTTTCTCGGAGATCATCCGTAAGCTTCCAGAGAGTGCGGTTCTCATACAGACCGACGAATCCCTCCATGTGACCATCACCTGTGAAAAAGCCAAGTTCAATATACCGGGAAAATCCGGCGAGGACTTTGCTTATCTTCCGGTTATTGAAAAAGATGAATCGCTGAGCATTTCTCAGTTTACATTAAAGGAAATGATTCGTCAGACAATTTTTTCCATTGCCGTCAACGAAAACAACAAACTGATGACCGGAGAGCTTTTTGAAATCAAGGACGGCATTTTGAAAATCGTGTCTCTGGACGGACACCGGATTTCCATAAGAAACGCCCAGTTAAAGAAGCAATACCCGGATAAAAAAGTCATCGTCCCGGGAAAGACCCTGGGTGAGATCAGCAAGATTCTCTCCGGCGAGACGGAAAATATGGTGAACATTTTCTTCGGGGAAAATCATATTCTCTTTGAATTTGACAAAACCATCGTGGTTTCCCGTCTTATAGAAGGAGAATATTTTAAGATCGACCAGATGCTGTCCAGCGATTACGAGACGATGGTGTCCATCAATCGAAGGGAATTTCTGGAGTGCATAGACAGGGCTTCCCTTTTCATTCGGGAAAACGATAAGCGGCCGATCATCATACAGATTACGGACAACTCCATGGAGCTGAAAATAGATTCCGCCATGGGCTCCATGGATGAAGAGGTCGATATAGAAAAAGAGGGAAAAGACATACTCATTGGGTTCAATCCCAAATTTCTGATGGACGCCCTGAAGGTCATCGACGACGAAACCATTCATATTTACCTGGTGAATCCGAAAGCGCCATGTTTTATCCGGGATGAGGAAAAGCAGTATACGTATTTGATTCTGCCAGTGAATTTTAATCAGATTGGATAACGGAGAGATTGCTATGAAAGAGACATTTGAGCTTCAACTGAGAGACGATTACATTAAGCTGGGACAGGCGCTGAAAGCGGCGAATCTGGCAGAGGACGGCGTGGAAGCAAAATATATGATCCAGGACGGCCTGGTGAAAGTAAACGGCGAGACGGAAGTCCGGCGGGGCCGTAAGCTCTACGCCGGCGACATTGTAAGCCTAAAGGAAGAAGAGATTCATATTATAGGGTGAAATATGTATATTGAATCGCTGCAATTAAAAAATTTTAGAAACTATCAGTCCCTTGACCTCCATCTGGATCAGGGGACTAATATCTTGTATGGAGATAACGCTCAGGGGAAGACGAACGTCCTGGAGGCCGTCTACCTGTGCGGCACTACAAAGTCCCACAGGGGAAGCAAGGATAAAGAAATTATTAATTTTCATAAAGAAGAATCGCATATTTGCATGAAAATTGTGAAAAGCGGCGTCCAGTGCAAGCTGGATATGCATCTGAAGAAAAATAAGTCCAAGGGAGTGGCTGTCAATGGCATTCCCATTCATAGAACCAGGGAGCTGTTCGGTGTGGTGAACCTGGTTTTCTTTTCACCGGAGGATTTGAATCTCATTAAGGAAGGACCCAGCGGCCGGAGAAAATTTCTGGATTTAGAATTATGTCAGCTGGATAAAATTTATTTATCGGATCTTGTGAATTACAACAAAATTTTAAACCAGAGGAATAAGCTGCTCAAAGATATTGCCTTTCGCCCGAAGCTGGCAGACACCATGGATGTGTGGGATTGCCAGCTGCTACAGTACGGGCGGCGCATCATTTCAAAAAGGAGGGATTTCATCGGGAAGTTAAACGAGATTATAAAGGACATTCACGCCGGCCTCACCGGAGGGCGCGAAAGTCTGGAATTGACTTATGATCCCAGTGTCTGGGAAAATGATTTTGAAAATGCGATTTCTGCAAACAGGGATCGGGATCTGAAAATGAAAACCACGGGCACGGGCCCCCACCGGGACGATTTGTGCGTGAAAGTCAATGGATTCGATATCCGCAAATATGGCTCCCAGGGACAGCAGCGGACGGCGGCCCTCTCCTTGAAACTGTCGGAAATCCATTTGGTGAAAAAAGTGATTCACGATACGCCGGTTTTGCTGCTGGACGATGTTTTGTCGGAGCTGGACGCCAATCGGCAGAATTATCTGTTAAAAAGTATCCATCATATACAGACGCTTATTACCTGCACCGGGCTGGAGGATTTTGTCAACAACCGGTTTCCCATCAACAAAGTGTTCCAGGTGTCAGCCGGCAGCGTCCGGCAATGGTAAAATAAGCTCTTTGACAATGCCAATGCCCTATGATAAACTGTGAGTATTGAAAAAATTAGAATACCTGAATGGAAAGTTGGTGAGAGAAATTGGACAGGGAAGAATTTCATGCGAAATTAGAGTTAATCAATGAATTGGTCTACAAAAAAGATTACAAAAGCGCACTGGAGCATGTGGATTCCATCGAATGGAAAAAGGTAAGGGATATGCATACCCTCTGCGTGGCCGGCGAAGTGTACGCGGCGAATAAGCTTTACGAAGAAAGTAAGGAAATTTTTCTTCTGGCCTATAGCCGTTCACCCGTAAGAAAGAATATATTATATCGTTTGATTGAAGTGTCCATTAAAATGAATGACCTGGACGAAGCGCTGAAATATTATCAGCAGTTTTTGGAGGCAGCTCCAAACGACAACACCCAGTATATTTTAAAATACAAAATCTACAGCGCCCGGAAAGCGCCTCTGGAAGAGCAGATTGAGATTTTGGAGCAATATAAGGAAAGGGAATACACGGAGCGGTGGTCCTATGAGCTGGCGAAGCTATACTATAAAGCCGGGGAAGAGAAAAAATGTATTGAGATCTGCGACGACATCGCGCTGTGGTTCAGCGAGGGCGAGTATGTCCTGAAATCTCTGGAATTGAAGCAGCGTCTGACGGATCTGACTCCCAGGCAGAAACTTATATACGAAAAACAGCTGGAGCCCAAAGAGGAGGAGCCCATCGAAGCGCCTCCTCTGGAAGAAGAGCAAATCGCCGGGGATGCAGAGGAGGAAGAGACAGAGGAGGAAGCCGCAGACGCAATGGCTCCCATTCTGGAAAATAACGGCACCCTGCAGGAAAAAATCAGCAAAGGGATAAAGGATATATTCGCGGGAATTGTGAAGGAATGGGAAGGGGAAGATGAATATCTGGAAAGCTATCCAGGGACGCCGAAAATAAATATCGCGGATGTGATTCCGCCGCAGAAGGTGGAGGAGAGCATAAAGGAAAAGGAAATGGCGCAGGAAGAGCGGAAGGAAAATCCGGAGGAGACAGAACAGGAGGCAGAGCAGAAATCCGATAAAATAGTGCAGATGCCAGTGATAGAAAAAGAAGAGCCAGAGGAACCGCTGCAGGCATCCGCAGAGCCGGAAGCAAAGTTGGAAAAGCCACCGCAGGCGCCAATGAAACCAGAGGAAGAGTCAGAAGAAATGCTGCAAGCGCAAACGAAACCAGAGGAAGAGTTGGAAGAGCCACCGCAGGCGTCAATGGAACCGGAGGAAGAGTCAGAAGAGATGCCGCAAGCGCCGACGGAACCAGAGGAAGAGTCAGAAGAGATGCTGCAAGCGCCGACGGAACCAGAGGAAGAGTCAGAAGAGATGCCGCAGGCGCCAATGAAACAGGAGGAAGATCTGGAAGAAGCTCTGCAGGCGCCCGTGGAATCAGAAGAAGAGCCGAAAGAGCTTCAAGCGCCCGCAGAAGCGGAAAAAGAAGCGGAAGAAATGGCCCAGATATTTGTGGAAGAAGAAAAAGCGTCGGAGGAGATGCCGCAAGCGCCAGAAGGCGCCGAAAAAGAATCAAAAGACATTTCAAAATTTGATACAAGCAAGCTTCCAAAACTGGAACTTCCGGATTTTAACCTGGAGGAAGTGATTTTATCCGCTGCGGAGAAACAAGGCATAGAGGTGCCGGATGTAGAAAGCGCTCCCAATGAGCCTTTGCCGGAAGAAGAACCTGAGGAAGAAATAGAAGAAGCGTCCGCAGAAGAGATGGAAATGCCGCCGGTTATAGAAAAGATCCAGCCGGAAGGAGAGATCCGTCCGCAGGATGAAATCCTTAGCGAAGAGGAGAGCCTGATTCAATTCATAGAGTCCAAAGACGCCCAGGACGCGGAAGGCCAAAATGTAATTGTGCCCCGGAGCCAGTCGCTGGACGAAGTGGAGACGAAGCTGTTCAGTTATTTTTCCATGATTCCTGGTATGAAGGAGCAGCTGGTGGACGCACTGGCGGACGCACAGCAGGCGGCTTCCGATAAGACTTCCAGGTTTGGAAATATAATCGTGATGGGGAATCCCCGCACAGGAAAAACCAGGCTCACCGACGGTTTGATTAGAACCATATGCAGGGAGCTTCACATGCCGGCCGCCAGAATCGCCACCGTGGAGGCGCCGCAGTTAAACGGCAAAGACATAGCTAAGGTGGTCAGCAAGCTTGCGGGAGGATTCCTCGTGATCCAGAAAACGAACCAGCTGGATTCCGACAGCGTGTTTCAGCTAAACCAGGCCATGGAATTTAGAACGGACGGCCTGACGGTGATTCTGGAGGATGAAAAAATCGGGATGCGCAAATTTATTGCGAAATACCAGAAATTTGCCAAGAAATTTACTTCCACTATTAATATTCCGGTGTTCACCAACGATGAGCTGGTGCATTTTGCAAAGATATACGCAGACGAGATGGGTTATGTGATGGATACCATGGGCGTTTTGGCGCTTTACAACTTGATTGGCGACAACCAGAAAGAAGACGAGCCGATGACTATTGGCACAGTCAAGGATATGATGGATGCAGCCATCACAAAAGCGGAGAGCAGCCATCGCAAGCTGCAGAGATCTATATCTAAAAAAAGATTCAATAACGATGGAAAAGTTGTTTTATATGAAAAAGACTTTAAATAAAGAAACGGCCGCGCCCGATCTGGGAAACCCCAAATGCACCATAGAGATTTTAAAAAAATATGAATTTGTATTCCAGAAAAGGTTCGGCCAGAATTTTTTGATCGATTCCCATGTGCTGGACAAAATCCTGCGGGCGGCAGAGATTGGAGAAGACGATTTCGTGCTGGAAATAGGGCCCGGCATCGGCACATTGACCCAGCGTCTGGCCGCTGCCGCAGGGAAAGTGACGGCCGTGGAAATCGACCCGGCGCTGATTCCCATATTAGAAGAGACGCTGCAGGACTTTCCCAACGCTGAAGTGGTGCACGGCGATATCCTGAAGGTGGATTTAAAGAAGCTGGCGGAGGAAAAAAGCCCAGGCAGGCCCATGAAGGTGGTGGCGAACCTCCCCTATTACATTACAACTCCCATCCTGATGGATCTGCTGGAAAAAAGAATACCCATTGATTCCATTACTGTCATGGTGCAAAAGGAAGTAGCAAAACGTATGTGCGTGGGCCCAGGTTCCAAAGATTACGGCTCTTTGTCTCTGGCTGTGCAGTATTACGCGAAGCCTTCCATAATCGCTTCCGTGCCGCCCAACTGCTTTATGCCCCGCCCTAAAGTGGGAAGCTCGGTGATACAGCTGAAAATATATGAAAAGCCTCCGGTGGATGTCCAGGATGTCCAGCTGATGTTCCAGCTGATTCGGGCTTCCTTTAACCAGAGACGCAAAACGTTGGTCAATGGCCTTCTGAACTGCGAGGGGCTTTCCATTCAGAAAGAAGAAATCCAGGAAGCGCTAAAAGAATGCGGATTTGCGGAAAATGTGCGCGGCGAAAGCCTGTATTTAGAAGAATTTGCCCGGCTGTCGGACGCGTTTGCCCGGTGGCGTTAACAAAATACGCAACAAAAAATAGAACGCTAAGCGGAGCGTTCTATTTTATAAAGGAAGGAGCGCCGACCTATGTCGGCATATGAAAAAGAAATTTAATAAAAATAATTGATTGATTATTATTATTTTTATGTTGATAAGTATATCTGCGAAATGTGATAAAACAATGATTAAGATGTAAAGAAATCATGAACGATTCTCAAATGTTTTATGAACCGTCAGAGGGGGAATTTTTTATAAAATATTAAGGTTTGTTTTGCTCAGTCTGTGTTATAATGATTAAAATATTTATTGAGAAGTTGGAGAGGGATGGAGGGATTTCATTCATGAGTCAAGTCAGAAGAACTGCCTTGTTGATGGGATTGGCGCTTCTTTTCATGCAGGCAGTCTGCGTATATGGGGAGGAACCGGACAGGAGTCCGGCCAATTCATTTGTTTCTTTGGGGGCAGATTTGACCGATACGGAGAAACAGATTGTGCTGGAGCTTCTAAATCTGGATGAAGGCTCCCTGTCTGGTTATAACGTCATTCAAATTACGAACCAGGAAGAGCATCAGTATCTGGATCATTATCTGGATAGAGGGGTTATCGGAAACAGGGCTTTGTCCAGCGTTATGGTCACGACCAGGGAGGAAGGATACGGAATTCATGTGATTACGCAGAATATCTCTTACTGCACCGTGGGCATGTATCAAAGTGCACTGGCTACGGCGGGGATTAAGGACGCAGATGTGACGGTGGTGGCGCCTTTCAGCCTTTCCGGCACGGCTGGCTTGCTGGGGGCCATTAAGTCCTATGAGGGACTGACCGGCCAGACAATGGACAGCGACCAGATCGAGGTCGCCAATCAGGAACTGGCGGTGGCCAGTCAGCTGGGACAGGCGTTGGATAACCCCGCCCGGGCGGAGCAGTTAATCGGCGTCATTAAGAGTAAGGTGATGGATAACGGCTACAGCCAAGAGAAGGCGGAGGAGATTATAGACCAAACGGCGGCAGAGATGCAGGTTACTCTGTCCGACGCAGACAGACAGAAGATTTTGGATCTGATGAACCAGGTGGATAAGCTGGATTTAAATATGGAGGACGTCAAACGCCAGCTCTCCGATATGTATGACCAGCTGCAGAAAATAGACATTCATGTGGAGGAAGAGCAGGCGAAAGGTTTTTTGAACCGGTTGTGGGAGCGTTTTGAGGTTTTTCTGACAAGTTTGTTTTAGAGAGTGTTTTAAACAAGCCCCACTTTGCGGCATCCTGCTACGCCGCATTCATTAATGCCCTGTTGGTACAAACTATGACATGCAGTTGACATAAAGCGGTTTTTAAACACGCTTTAGAAATAGTTGCGTATATTTTTTTTTCATAGGGGGAAATTAAAAATAAAAAGGAGTTTTTTATGAAAATTGCTTTTTATAGTACAAAGCCCTATGATAAAATCTGGTTTGAATCACTGAATAAGGAACAATATGGATTTGAAATTGATTTTCTGGAAAGCCCGTGCAAGGAAGCCAGCATTGCCCTTGCGAGAGGGTATGACGCGATTTGTATTTTTGTAAATGATTATGTAACGGCGCCTATGGTTGAAGAACTTCACCAGATGGGTGTGAAAGGGATTTTACTGCGAAGCGCCGGATACAATCATGTGGATTTAAAGGCGGCCAAGGGCAAGCTGGAAGTGCTCAGGGTGCCAAGCTATTCTCCAGAAGCAGTGGCCGAATATGCCATGGCTATGCTGCTGACTGTCAATCGCTACACGCATAAAGCCTATACCAGGACCAGAGAGTTCAACATGAACATCAATGGTCTGATGGGAAGGAATCTGTTTCATAGGACTGCAGGAATTGTGGGAACGGGAAAAATTGGGCAGGCGATGATCCGGATTTGCCAGGGATTTTCCATGGACGTAATCGCTTATGACCTTTATCCTAACTCGGAACTGCCTGTAAAATATGTCTCAAAAGAAGAGCTGTTCAAAAACTCGGATGTGATTAGCCTTCACTGCCCTTTGACAGAGGAAACTTATCATTTAATCAATAAAGAGAGCATAGGCCTGATGAAAAAAAATATTTATCTGGTCAATACGTCCCGGGGAGGGCTGATTGACACTTCTTATTTGATTGAAGGCCTGATTCAAGGGACTTTTGCCGGCGTGGGTCTGGATGTTTATGAGGAGGAAGAGGGAGTTTTCTATGAGGATCGATCCAACGATATTATGCTGGATGAGGAATTGGCCCGGCTTACTTCTTTCCCAAATGTTTTAATCAGTTCCCACATGGGATTTTTTACGAAGGAAGCCACAAAGGCCATCGCCCAAGTCACTTTGCAAAACGCCTATGCGCTGGAGCATGGGGAAGAATTAAAGAATTCCGTAGTTTCTTAAAAAACAATTAAAAACCCCATTTTTACAGATGATTGTGTTATAATATCCCAGTATGAATATCCAGTTATAAAAAAGGATGTGAGGAAACCATGGAATCATTGCCATTGAGGCATTTTAAGGAGATTAACAACTGGGATACGGTTATTTTTATTTATAACGCTGCCCTGAAAGAAATTGGGACAAGGATTGATATCCTCAACGATGAATTTCAGCACAGACATAAATACAATCCCATAGAACATGTGAAGTCTAGGCTGAAGCAGCCGGAGAGCATTGTCAAAAAGTTAAAAAAGCATGGATATGAGAGCACTGTCGAGAATATGGTGAAGTATATCAACGATATAGCGGGGATCCGCATTACGTGTTCGTTTACTTCTGATATCTACAGGATTGCTGAGATGATTGCCAATCAGGACGATTTGTCAATTCTTTCCATCAAGGATTACATCAAGTATCCAAAGGAAAGCGGATACCAGAGTTATCATATGATTGTGACGGTTCCCATATTTCTTTCCGACAGCGTTATTGATACAAAGGTAGAGATACAGATACGTACAATTGCGCAGGATTTCTGGGCAACTCTGGAACATAAGATTTATTATAAATTTGAAGGGAATGCGCCTGAGTATATCAGCAGGGAGCTTAAGGAGTGCGCGAGGATGGTCAGCCATCTGGACGAGCGAATGCTGCGTCTGAATGAAGCGATCTCGGAGTCAAAGAAAAGAGATGCATTGTAACTGTTTGGCTCCCTCACAGTTGCGATGCCCTCTGAAAATGAGGAGTGCCCAGGCATTCATTTTGCCTGGGCAGATTATTATTATGAAAAAATTATATATGCAATGAAAACATTACCTTTTCTTTGTGCATTTCTTCCAACACATCCTTATCATACCAATATTTTATGAACAAATAATGAATAAAATGTAAATAAATTTTTATAGGCAAGTAATTTGGTAAAAAACTAAGTATACGGTACACCAAAACGTATTCTGTGGTATAATAAGGGAAAACCGTAACTGGATATGGTTACAAATAAAAAAATAAAAGGAGATTATAGGTATGTCTGAGACAATGAAGGATTATGAGAATGAACTGGAGGTTTCCTATCAGGAAATGGAAGAGAAACAAAATATGTTTGAGGCCATGAGTGAGGAAGAGCAGGCAGTCTGGGAAGAACTCAAGCAGATGAAGGATGACAAGACAGAAGTAGAGGTAAAGATTAAGGAGATCGTGAAAGGCGGAGCCGTAGCTTACCTCAACGAGGTGCGCGGATTTATTCCTGCGTCCAAATTATCCTTAAATTATGTAGAGGACTTAAATGAGTTCCAGGGAAAACATATTAAAGTTAGAGTGCTTGAGATTGAGGTGGAGAAGAAGAAGCTGATTCTTTCCGCCAGGGAAATTCTCAAGGAAGCCGAAGCGGCCAAGAAACAGGAAGAGCTGGAAAAGATGGAAGTCGGCATGGTTGTAAACGGAGTGGTGGAGACTATTCAGCCTTATGGCGCTTTTGTGAAGCTGGAAAACGGTTTATCCGGATTGATTCATATTTCCCAGATTAGTAACCGCCGGCTGAAAACTGTACAGGAAGCGCTGAACTTAGGCGACAAGGTGACGGCGAAAATCACCAAAATCCAGGACGGCAAGTTGAGCTTAAGCATCAAAGCCCTCAATGACAACATGGAGCCGCAGGAAGAAAATATTGATTATGAAATTCCAAAGAGTCAGCAGCTGACCACATCTATGGGATCTTTGCTGGCGGGCATTAAGCTGGATGATTAATTTCGTGCAGGGAAACTGTCCGGAAAATATCGTATAATGGCCGGAGGGCATAAGAATGGGAAATCAAAGAAAAGTGTTTGTGGTAGGCCATAAGAATCCGGATACAGATTCTATTTGTTCCGCTATCGCTTATGCGGATATAAAGAACAGAAGCCATGAAAAGAAATACGTGGCCAAACGGGCCGGGCAGATCAACGAGGAGACAGAATATGTGCTGAATCGGTTTGGAGTAAATGCGCCGGGATATATTTCAGACGTAGGCACACAGGTGAAGGATATGGATATTCGGAAATGTCCGGATGCCCACAGTTATCTCTCCGTTAAGAATGCGTGGGCGCTGATGAGAGAAAATGGTGTTGTGACGCTGCCTGTAAAAGATGAGAACGGCTGTCTGGAGGGCATTGTCACAGTGGGGGATATCGCCAGGATATTTATGGAAATGCCGGACAGCCGGATTCTGGCCAAGGCGCGCACCCAATACCGCAGAATAGCGGAGACAATCGAAGGCGAGATCGCGGTGGGCAATGAGCATGCGTATTTCGTAAAGGGAAAAGTAAATGTCGGGGCGGCCCATCCGGAAGTCATGAAGCGGCATGTGGAAAAAGATGACCTCGTGATCATGGCGGATCGGGAAGAAGACCAGAAATGCGCTATAGAAACAGGGGCCAGCTGCATTATCATATGCCTTGGAGCAAAGGTAAGCGAAGAGGTTAAGTCTCTGGCAGAAAAGCATCAGTGCGTCGTCATTTCCAGTCCACTGGACACTTACACAGTGGCCACGCTGATTAACCAGAGCATTCCCATTCGGCATATCATGAAGAAAGATAATCTGATTACCTTCAGCACGGAAGATTATACAGACAACATCAAGGAAATCATGGTGAAAAACCGTCACCGCGCATTTCCGGTTATTAGCAAGAAGGGAAAGTGCATTGGAACCATTTCCCGGAGAAATTTTATGGGAATGCATAAAAAGCAGATTATTCTTGTGGATCATAACGAAAAGGATCAGGCAGTGGACAACATAGAAAATGCGGAGATTCTTGAAATCATAGACCATCATCGTCTTGGAAGCCTGGAGACCATTCAGCCGGTGCTTTTCAGAAACCAGCCGGTAGGGTGTACGGCCACCATACTGTATCAGATTTACGAAGAAAATAAGCTGGAGATTGCTCCGGATATTGCGGGGCTTTTGTGCGCGGCAATTATCTCGGATACGCTGATGTTCCGTTCGCCTACTTGTACGACGGCGGATAAAATGGCGGCGGGCGCTTTGGCTCTCATAGCGGATATCAATATCGAAGAATTTGCCGCAGAGATGTTCCGGGCGGGAAGCAATCTGAAGGATAAATCTTCAGAAGAGATTTTTTATCAGGATTATAAGAAATTCATGGCGGAGGAGTCCAGCTTTGGCGTAGGGCAGATTAGTTCCATGAATCCAGAAGAGCTTTCTACTCTGAAAGAAAAATTGCTCCCATTCATGGAGAGCGAGTGTGGCAGACACGGGATTTCCCAGGTGTTTTTTATGCTTACGAGCATTATGGAAGAATCTACGGAACTTTTGCATTATGGTGAAAATAGCGGACAAATCATTGAAAAAGCTTTTCATATTCAGAAAGAAGCGGATACATATATATTGCGGGGAGTCGTATCCAGAAAAAAACAGTTGATTCCGGCTTTAATGGAAGCGTTTCAGGATATGTGACTTTTTATTTGCAGTCTGACGCCAAACATGAAATGGGCTGCGGCGCAGCGGCGCAGAGCAGTAAGTTCAAAATTTTTATTTACAAAGTTTCGTAATTGGTATAAAATATAATTGTGTTGTCTTAAAGCAGCATGACAGGAGAGATATACCGGAGTATAAAATAAGACAGAGGTGTAGTATGGAACGATATGTGATCAAAGGCGGCAATCCCCTGGCTGGCGAAGTGGAAATTGCGGGAGCCAAGAATGCGGCATTGGCCATTTTGGCGGCGGCAATTATGACAGATGAGACAGTATTGATTGAGAATATGCCGGATGTAAGAGATACGAATGTATTGTTGGAGGCAATTCAAGAGATTGGGGCAATCGTAGAAAGGGTTGATAAATCCAGGGTTAAGATCAACGGTTCCACAATTACAAATGTAAGTGTAGACTATGAATTTATAAAAAAAATACGCGCTTCCTATTATTTACTAGGAGCCTTATTGGGAAAATATAAACATGCAGAGGTGCCGTTACCGGGAGGATGCAATATCGGGAGCAGACCGATTGATCAGCATTTGAAGGGCTTTCGGGCGTTAGGGGCTTCTGTTGAGATTCGGCACGGAGCGATTGTCACACAGGCGGAGAAGTTGAAGGGAAGCCATATTTTCCTGGATATGGTATCCGTGGGCGCCACCATAAATATTATGATGGCAGCGTCCCTGGCCAGCGGCCGCACAATTATAGAAAACGCTGCTCGGGAGCCGCATGTGGTGGATGTAGCAAACTTTTTGAATAGTATGGGCGCCAATATAAAGGGAGCCGGAACGGACGTAATCCGCATCAAAGGCGTTGAGAAGCTGCACAAAGCGGAATATTCCATTATTCCGGATCAGATTGAAGCGGGCACCTTTATGTTTGCGGCGGCCGCCACCAGAGGAGATGTTTTGGTGAAGAACGTAATACCGAAGCACTTGGAGGCGACGACTGCGAAGCTGGAAGAGATCGGATGCGAAGTAAAGGAATTTGACGACAGTGTGCGCGTAATCGCCGCCGGAAACCTTAGAAGAACCCATGTAAAAACCTTGCCTTACCCTGGCTACCCCACAGATATGCAGCCGCAGATTGCGGCCACTTTGACAATGGCAACCGGAACAAGCATTGTTACGGAAAGTATATTTGAAAATCGTTTCAAATATGCGGGCGAATTGTCCAGAATGGGCGCCAACATTAAAGTGGAGGGGAATACGGCGATTATAGACGGCGTTGGCAGATTGACTGGCGCGCGTGTCAGCGCTTCTGATTTAAGGGCTGGCGCGGCTTTGGTAATTGCCGGACTGGCAGCGGAAGGGATTACGATTGTCGACGATATTGTTTATATACAGAGAGGGTATGAAGACTTCGAGGTAAAATTAAGAGGTCTTGGCGCTGAGATAGAGAAAGTATCCAATGAGAAAGAAATTCAAAAATTCAGGCTGCGGGTTAGTTAAAATTACTTTTAAGATCTATAAAAGGTCCGCCTGAGGCGGATCTTTTTTGTCCATTGGAGGTATAGATGATTGCCAAACTATTATCATGCAGCTTGAGTTTGTTCAAAAAGGGACGTTTCGCAATTATTTGCACTTGGAAATACAGGAAAAGGAGAATGTTTTTAAGATGGAAAAACTGTTATTTACGTCAGAATCCGTAACAGAAGGACATCCGGATAAAATGTGCGACCAGATTTCAGACGCGATCCTGGACGCTTTGATGGAGAAGGATCCCATGAGCCGCGTGGCTTGTGAGACCTGCACAACTACCGGTCTGGTTATGGTTATGGGTGAGGTTACGACCAAGGCTTATGTGGATATTCAGAAAATTGTCCGGGACACGGTGCGTGAGATCGGTTATACCAGAGGAAAATTCGGGTTTGACGCTGACACATGCGGCGTAGTCACAGCGTTAGACGAGCAGTCCGCGGATATAGCCATGGGTGTGGATAAGGCCCTGGAAGCTAAGGAAAATGCCATGTCTGATTCAGATATAGAAGCCATTGGAGCCGGGGATCAGGGCATGATGTTCGGATACGCCACCAACGAGACAGAAGAGTATATGCCTTTTGCCATAGCGCTGGCGCATAAGCTCGCTCTTCAGTTGACGAAGGTTCGAAAAGACGGAACGCTTCCCTATTTGAGACCGGACGGAAAGACGCAGGTAACGGTGGAATATTCTCCGGAGGGCAAGCCGGTTCGTCTGGACGCTGTGGTTTGCTCCACACAGCATGACCCGGACGTTTCACAGGAACAGATTCACACAGATATCAAGAAATATGTGTTTGATCCAATTATCCCCGAAAATATGAGGGATGAAGAGACAAAATACTTTATCAATCCTACTGGGCGTTTTGTAATCGGCGGGCCTCACGGGGACAGCGGCCTCACCGGACGTAAGATTATTGTAGACACTTATGGCGGATACGCTCGTCACGGCGGCGGAGCTTTTTCTGGGAAGGACTGTACAAAGGTAGACCGTTCTGCGGCTTACGCCGCCCGTTACGCGGCTAAAAATCTGGTTGCGGCCGGACTGGCGGATAGATGTGAGATTCAGCTGTCTTATGCCATCGGCGTGGCTTCCCCCACATCCGTGCGCGTGGACACCTTTGGAACAGGAAAGCTGGACGATGTGAAATTAGTGGAAATTATCCGTGAAAACTTTGATTTAAGGCCAGCTGGAATTATTAAGATGCTGGATTTGAGAAGGCCTATTTATAAACAGGTAGCGGCTTATGGTCATTTTGGCAGAAATGATCTGGATCTGCCCTGGGAGAAACTGGATAAGGCGGAAGATTTGAAAAAATATTTGCCGGCTTAAAAGATGAAAGGAACTGCCATGTTACCCATTGTTTTGGCGTCAGCGTCCCCACGAAGAAGAAAATTGCTGGAGCAGATCGGACTGGATTTTACTGTTATTCCTGCCGATGCGGATGAACGCATCCGGTGGGAAGATCCGGTTCGGGCTGTACAGGAGCTGGCCTGCCGCAAGGCCAGGTCTGTGGCGGATGGATTTTTACAGGATGGGTGGATACTGGGAGCGGATACCATTGTGGTACATAATGGAAAGGTGATGGGAAAACCGGCCGACAGGCAGGAAGCGCTCCGTATGTTGTCCACGCTGCAGGGGGAGGCCCATAGCGTATATACAGGCGTGTGCGCCGTCAAAAAGGAAGGGGAAAACAGGCAGGAGACTGTTTTTGCGGAAGAGACGAAAGTGTTTGTCCATCCGATGGAAATGTGGGAAATAGAAGAATACGCAGACACATTGGAACCTATGGACAAGGCGGGTGCCTATGGGATTCAGGGCGCGTTTGCAAAGTATATCCGCTGTATCCAGGGAGATTACAACAATGTGGTAGGGCTTCCGGTTTCCAGGATTTATCAGGAAATTCTAAAGGCAGACCAGAAAGTGAAAAAATAACGGCTGCCAAAAATGATTTATGAATAGTGTAAGCGGTGGAGGACGGATCATGTTTGGGAAAGAAAAAGCCTCAGATAAAGAAGAAAAAAAAGAAAGAAAATCAAGGCCAAAAAAGGAAAAAAAGCCAAAAGAGCCGAAAAAGCCAAAAGAAAAAAAGGAAAAAAAGCCAAAGAAAGAAAAAAAACCTAAACCTCCTAAGAAGAAACCGCCAAAGCCGCCGAAAAAGCCAAAACCGAAAAAAAAGAAGAAACCGATGAATCCTTTGATAATTGTAATCCTTCTTCTGGTTGTGGTTATTGTAGCCGCCGGAGGCGCATTGGCATTTCTGATGAAGCAAAAGGAAAAAGAAGAAGACAATATGTATGGTCCCATGTTTTATTTTACGGAAGAAGATGGGATTGAGTCTGTTCGTTCTAAGATTGGCAACCGGGAGATAAAGGGCGGATACAAGCCTCCTGTAGATCTGACGGAGAAAAAGGAAGAGAGTTCTTCGGACAATGAGGATTCCCAGGAGGAAGAAATAGATGAAGAGGAAAAGGATCCGGAGCTTGCAAAAGTGGATGTAAAACTTCTGACGGATCAAACTTTATCCTATATCACGCCGGGAAACGGCGTGGAAGAAGCCCAGAATTATATGACTTATCTGGTGCAGGAAAAAGGATTCAAGCTGATGACTTATCCGGAAGGCTCTGAAGGGGAAATCCCCAAAGAAGCGCCCGCGCCCACACAGGAGGCAAAAGAGGACGGGGACAAGAAAGACAAAAAGGATAAGGACAATAAAGAAAAGAAAGACGCCAAGGATTCTAATAAAGCGGATGAGCCTGAAAAGGACAGCGAAGAGTTTGTTCCTCCAAAAGAAGGTTATTACATTGCCGCGATAGATAATAAGAGCACAGTGGAAGAGGGAACGTCCCCGGAGATTAAACGTGTGCGCATGGAATATAATTACGACAGCTATACGCTGAGGCTTTCTACTGCTAAAGGCGTGGTAAACGATTTGATTCCGCCGGAACCGGAGGAAGAAAAAGAATCCGCGCCGAAGAACATTACTTTGTCAAAAGCTGTGGAGGCTATTGAGGGAATGACCGCGCAGCAGCTGCAGCTTCCCAAAGAAGCGACGGCGTATGAGATGACGCCGATCCAGGGCCGTGTAGTGTTAAACGGCATAGACTTCTTCAGCGTGAGGGCTTATGAAAAAGGACCGGAAGACACGCTTGTTTTTGGCGGATCTTATTATGTATCCATTGATGGAGGAAGCGTTTACAGGCACGATGAAATGACTGGCGAGACGACTTTGATTTCAGGGGTGGATATTTTGGCTGAAACGCAGCAACAGAATATAAGCAATAATGCGAATACTGCAGTGCTAAGTGGGAATCCATAAGAAAAAGCGGCGCCTTTACAGAATTTGTAAAGGCGCTGGCTTTTTTATTTGGAAAATAGTCATATTTGTGTTATAATATACTAGTAACATTGTGTCTAAATTTAGAAATAAATGGTAACACTTTAGATAACAACAGGAGGATGAGGATGAGCACAGAGTATGGAGCAGATCAAATCCAGATATTAGAAGGTTTGGAAGCCGTCAGGAAAAGGCCGGGTATGTATATTGGCAGCACTTCCAGCCGCGGTCTGCATCATCTGGTCTATGAGATTGTGGATAATTCCGTGGATGAGGCATTGGCTGGATACTGCGATACCATAAAAGTTACGATCAACCCGGGCAATTCAGTTACGGTGGTAGACAATGGTCGTGGCATTCCTGTGGGCATTAATCATAAAGCAGGCATACCGGCAGTGGAAGTGGTTTTTACTATATTGCATGCGGGCGGTAAATTCGGCGGCGGCGGATACAAAGTGTCAGGCGGACTGCATGGAGTTGGAGCTTCTGTAGTAAATGCTTTGTCTGAATGGCTGGAAGTTACCATTTATCGTGAGGGCAAGATTTATAAACAGAGATATGAGAGAGGCCAAGTAATCTATAAACTGAAAATGATTGGGGAGTGTGATCCCGATTTGACTGGCACGCAGGTTGTTTTCCAGCCAGACGACCAGGTTTTTGAAGAGACTGTCCTGGATTATGACATCCTGCGGCAGAGGTTTAGGGAAATGGCTTTTCTCACGAAAGGGCTGCGCATATGTCTTCGGGACGAAAGGCAGGAGGAAGTTCGGGAAGACTCATTTCTGTATGAGGGAGGCATCAAGGAGTTTGTTGCATATCTGAATCAAAGCAAAGAAGAGCTTTATCCGGAGGTGATTTACTGCGAAGGGGATAAAGACGGCATACGGGTGGAAGTGGCTATGCAGCACAACGATTCCTATACAGAAAACACCTACGGTTTTGTCAATAACATCACCACACCGGAAGGCGGCACCCATATTGTGGGATTTAGAAACGCCCTGACCAAGACGCTCAATGATTATGCCCGTAAGAATAAGCTGCTGAAGGACAACGAAGCCAATTTGACCGGAGACGATATCCGTGAAGGCCTGACGGCGATTATCAGCGTGAAAATAGAAAATCCCCAGTTTGAGGGGCAGACCAAGCAGAAGCTGGGAAATAGCGAAGCCAGAGGAGCGGTGGACAGCATCGTGAGCCGGCAGCTGGGGCTGTTTCTGGAGCAGAATCCGTCTGTGGCCAGAGGGATTATTGAGAAATCTGTGTTGGCGCAGAGGGCTAGGGACGCAGCCAGGAAGGCCAGGGATCTGACCAGAAGAAAATCGGCGCTGGATGGATTGTCCCTGCCGGGTAAGCTGGCGGATTGCTCCGACAAGAATCCGGAGAACTGCGAGATTTACATTGTGGAGGGCGACTCCGCGGGCGGTTCCGCCAAGACGGCCAGGAGCAGGGCCACTCAGGCGATTCTTCCGCTGAGAGGAAAGATTCTTAATGTCGAAAAAGCTCGTCTGGACAAGATTTACGCCAATAAGGAAATCAAAGCCATGATTACGGCCTTTGGAACAGGCATCCACGATGATTTTGACATTTCAAAACTAAGGTACCATAAAATCATAATCATGACTGATGCGGATGTGGACGGCGCGCATATTGCTACGCTTCTTTTGACTTTTTTATATAGATTTATGCCGGAATTAATTAAGCAGGGCTATGTGTATCTGGCACAGCCGCCCCTCTATAAAATAGAGAAGAATCAAAAGGTCTGGTATGCGTACAGCGACGATGAGCTGAAGGGTATTATAGAAGAAATAGGCCGTGACAATAACAATAAAATTCAGAGATATAAAGGTCTGGGCGAGATGGACGCGGACCAGCTGTGGGAAACCACCATGGACCCGGAACAGAGAGTGCTTCTACGGGTTACGATGGACGAGGAAGCATCCACGGAGATTGACCTGACCTTTACGACTTTGATGGGAGATAAGGTTGAACCCAGAAGGGAATTTATTGAAGCAAATGCCAGGTTTGTGAAAAATCTGGATATTTGACGGAGGAATACATGGAAGAGAATATTTTTGACAAAATCCATGACGTGGACTTGAAGAAAACCATGGAAACTTCCTACATTGACTATGCCATGAGTGTAATTGCAGCTCGCGCATTGCCGGATGTAAGAGATGGGTTGAAACCCGTCCAGCGAAGAGTGTTGTATTCTATGATTGAATTGAATAATGGACCAGATAAGCCTCATAGGAAATGCGCACGTATCGTGGGTGACACCATGGGTAAATATCACCCCCACGGAGATAGTTCGATCTATGGCGCTTTGGTGAATATGGCGCAGGAATGGTCTACCCGGTATCCTCTTGTGGACGGCCATGGGAATTTCGGCTCTGTGGACGGGGATGGCGCCGCAGCCATGCGGTACACAGAGGCGCGTCTCAGCAAGATTTCTATGAAAATGTTGGCGGACATCAACAAAAATACCGTGGATTTTGTGCCGAACTTTGATGAAACGGAGAGAGAGCCATCCGTTCTCCCGTCCAGATACCCGAATCTGCTGGTGAACGGCACATCCGGAATCGCAGTGGGCATGGCCACCAATATTCCGCCCCACAATCTGCGGGAGGTGATCCACGCGGTCGTGGCGATTATCGATAATATTGTAGAGCGGCAGAAAGACACGGATCTGGAGGAAATCCTGGAGGTGGTGAAAGGTCCTGATTTTCCCACGGGCGCTATGATTCTGGGCACGCGGGGAATCGAGGAGGCGTACCGCACAGGCCGGGGGAAAATCCGCGTGCGCGCGGTCACAAACATTGAAACCATGTCAAACGGAAAGAGCCGGATTATCGTCACGGAGCTTCCCTATATGGTAAACAAAGCGCGGCTGATTGAAAAAATTGCAGATCTTGTGCGCGACAAAAAAATTGACGGCATTACGGAACTAAGCGACCAGTCCAACCGAGAAGGCATGCGCATTTGTATTGAGCTTAGAAAAGACGTGAATGCCAATGTTGTGTTAAACCAGTTATACAAACATACACAGCTTCAGGATACATTTGGCGTAATTATGCTGGCTTTAGTCAATAATGAGCCAAAGGTTTTGAATCTTCTGGATATGCTGAAAGCGTATCTGGCCCATCAGGAGAATGTGGTCACCAGAAGGACGAAATACGAGTTGAACAAAGCCCAGGAAAGGGCGCACATATTGGAGGGTCTGTTAAAGGCTCTGGATCACATAGACGAAGTGATTCAAATTATACGCGGTTCCAGGACGACAGCCGACGCTAAAGCCAGGCTGATTGAGAGGTATACGCTGACGGACGCGCAGGCGCAGGCGATTGTGGATATGCGTCTGCGGGCGCTAACCGGTTTGGAGCGAGAAAAGCTGGAAGCGGAATATCAGGAATTAATGGAAAAAATTCGCGAATACCAGGCCATTCTGGCAAACAGAAATTTACTGCTGGGCGTAATAAAGGAAGAAATCCTGGAAATCAGCGACAAATTCGGGGACGACAGAAAGACATCCATTGGAATTGACGAAAATGATCTGTCTATTGAGGACCTGATTTCCTTGGAAAACACGGTGATCGCCATGACCAATATGGGTTACATCAAGCGGATGACGATGGATAATTTCCACAGCCAGAATCGGGGTGGCAAGGGAATTAAGGGAATGCAGATTCTGGAGGATGATTTTATCAAGGATCTGATTATGACCACGACCCATCATTATCTGATGTTTTTCACCAACACGGGAAAGGTATACCGTCTGAAAGGCTATGAAATTCCCGAAGCCGGTAGGAATGCCCGCGGAACGGCCATCATTAACTTGCTCCAGCTGCTTCCCGGTGAGAAAATCACCGCCGTGATTCCCATGGAGCAAAATGAAAACAGCAAATATCTGATGATGGCCACGAAAAAAGGCTTGGTGAAAAAAACACCCATTCAGGAATACGAGCATGTGAGAAAAGTGGGCCTGGCGGCCATTTCTCTGAGGGATGAAGATGAGTTAATTGAGGTAAAATGCACCGACGGAAATAAAGATATCATTCTAATCACAAAATTTGGCCAGTGCATTCGTTTCAGAGAAGCGGATGTGCGGAGCACCGGGAGGATTTCCATCGGGGTTCGGGGAATGAATCTTGCGGATGACGATACGGTTCAGGCCATGCAGCTGGATACCCAGGGGGACTGCCTGTTGATTGTTTCGGAAAAAGGCATGGGAAAAAGGACGCTCATCGATGAATTTACCTGCCAGAACCGGGGCGGCAAAGGCGTAAAATGTTATAAGATTACTGAAAAAACTGGAAATGTGGTGGGCGCGAAAGCGGTAAATGAGGACGATGAGGTTATGATCATCACAACGGAAGGCATCATCATTCGTATGCATTGTTCCGACATATCCACAGTGGGTCGGGTAACTTCCGGCGTGAAATTAATGGATGTCAACGACAATGTGGCCATTGCCAGCTTTGAAAAGGTGCGAAAATCCGCAGAAAACAGTCTGGGAGGGGATGTCCGTGAAGAGAATTCTTCTGATGGTAATTCGTAATCTGATTTTTGTCCCTTATGGCTGGATAAAATTATGCTATTATGCGGCGCACGCAGATCGCTACACGATGGAGCAGAGATACGCACTTTTAAAATATATAGATAAGAGGGCGAACAGAGGCGGCCGGATTCAGATTGACGCGCACGGACTGGAAAATCTACCAAAGGAAAACGGATTTATTTTTTATCCAAACCATCAGGGCCTTTACGATGTGCTGGCAATCATAGAGGCCTGTCCCCGGCCTTTTTCTGTGGTCATGAAAAAGGAAGTGCAAAATGTGCCTTTTCTCAAACAGGTATTTGCCTGCATGAAGGCCTATGCCATAGACAGAGACGACTTGAAGCAGTCCATGAAAGTGATTATAAAAGTGTCGCAGAAAGTTATGCAGGGCGGGAATTTTCTTATTTTTGCGGAAGGAACCAGGAGCAAAAGTGGAAATCAGCTTCTGGATTTCAAAGGCGGGAGCTTCAAGGCCGCTATGAAAGCGAAATGTCCGATTGTTCCCGTGGCGCTGATTGATTCCTACAAATCTTTCGACACCAATTCCATAAAACCGTTGACGGTGCAGGTGCATTTTTTGAAGCCTCTGGTTTATGAAGAATATAGAGATATGAAGTCCGTGGAAATTGCGGCGGAAGTGAAAGAAAGAATTGAGAACGTTATAGAGAAAAATGCTTAATTCATTGGATGTGGCTGAATCGGAGGGGCGGTTCAGCCACTGATTTACCGATCTGTAAAAAAATAAAAAAATTTTAAAAAAAGTGTTGACAATCAGTTTGGTATTTCATATAATAACCATTGTGCTACGAAGCACAACAGTTATGAATATGGTCTACAATTCAGACATTTGGAGAAGTACTCAAGTTGGCTGAAGAGGTGCCCCTGCTAAGGGTATAGGTCGTTTATAGCGGCGCGAGGGTTCAAATCCCTCCTTCTCCGTTTCCGAATTAAGAGGCATAAAAATAACTAAAAAAAGGTATTGACAAAAAAAGACAGATATGTTAAGATACTAACTGTTCCGCTAAAGAAATAGAAAAGCGGAACAAAATCGCACTTTGACAACTGAACAGCGAAACACACAATCATACATTTGACGGATGTATT
>CAYOWU010000046.1:0-25164 GCA_964407765.1 uncultured Lachnospiraceae bacterium | reverse complement strand
TGGGCGGCGTAGTCGTGGAACTTCTCCGAGATGGGAATCACGCGCACCTGTTCCGGGCAGAGCCAGGTAGGGAACAGTCCGGCGTATTTCTCAATGAGCCAGGCCAGCGTCCGCTCGTAGCAACCCATGGAGGTCCGGTGGATGATGTAGGGACGTTCTTTTTCCCCGTCCGCGTTGATGAACGTCATGTCAAAACGCTCCGCCAAGAACATATCCAACTGGATGGTAATCATGGTGTCTTCTTTGCCGTACACGTTCTTGGCCTGGATGTCCAGCTTCGGCCCGTAGAAGGCGGCTTCTCCTTCCTCTTCTGTGTATGGGATGCCGATGTGGTTTAAGATCACCCGCATCATATCCTGCACCTGGTTCCAGGTCTTCTCGTCACCCAGATATTTGTCCTGGTCATTGGGATCCCACAGGGACAGACGATAGGTCACGTCCTCCTCCACGCCCAGCGTGGTCAGGCAGTACTTAGCCAAGTCCACGCAGCCCTTAAACTCTTCTTCAATCTGATCCGGGCGCACGATCAGATGGCCCTCGCTGATGGTAAACTGACGGACGCGGGTCAGCCCGTGCATCTCCCCGGAATCCTCGTTCCGAAACAGCGTGGAAGTCTCGCCTAAGCGCACCGGCAGATCCCGATAGCTGTGCTGTTCCGCCTTGTACACGTAATACTGGAACGGGCAAGTCATGGGGCGCAGCGCGTAGATTTCTTTATCTTTTTCTTCGTCGCCCAGGATGAACATACCTTCTTTGTAATGGCCCCAGTGGTCGGAAATCACATATAAATCGCTTTTTGCCATCAAAGGCGTTTTCGTGCGCACATAGCCTCGTCTGGCTTCTTCGTCCTCAATCCAGCGCTGCAGCTCCTGGATGATGGTCACGCCTTTGGGCATCAGAAGGGGCAGGCCCTGGCCGATGACATCCACGGTGGTGAAAAGTTTCATCTCCCGGCCTAGTTTGTTGTGATCCCGCTTCTTCGCCTCTTCCAGTTGCTCCAGATGGGCTTTCAGTTCGTCCTTGGTTCCGTAAGCGGTGCCGTAGACACGTGTCAGCATCTGGTTTTTCTCACTGCCCCGCCAGTACGCGCCGGAGGACGACAGCAGTTTGAAAGCCTTCACGCCCTTGACGCTCATCAGGTGCGGCCCGGCGCACAGATCCACCCAGTCGCCCTGGGAATAGAAGGAAATCTCCGCGTCTTCGGGCAAATCTTCGATTAATTCCACTTTATAAGGCTCGTCCTTCTCTTTGAAAAAGGCGATGGCCTCTTCTCTGGACTTGGTGAAACGCTCCATCTTGGCGCCTTTTTTTATAATCTTTTTCATCTCTTTTTCGATGGCGTCCAGGTCTTCCTGGGAAAAAGGCGCACACTCGAAATCATAGTAAAAGCCCGTGTCAATAGCCGGGCCGATGGCGACTTTTGCCTGGGGATAAAGAGTCTGCACCGCCTGGGCCAGCACATGGGAAGCCGTATGACGAAGGGCCGCCAGGCCTTTTTCATCTTTGGCTGTGAGAATATTCAGCTGGCAGTCCTTGGACACAGCAGTGCGCAGATCCACGACCTGCCCGTCAATCTCCCCGGCGCAGGCGGCGCGAGCCAGCCCCTCGCTGATGTCATAGGCGATGTCGATGACCGACATGGGCTGGGAATATTCTTTTGTTGAACCGTCTTTCAATGTAATAATCATGGTATTTTCTCCTTTTTGAAAAATTTCTTAAAAGAACAAAAAGTCCGGCTTGCCGGACTCTCGCGCCGGAGCGCGGTTGCGTCAGCAACCTATTTCCTTAGCGCAAAGCGCGCATCCCCCGGAGGGTTTTTGCTTTATAGGACGCAATTTCCTATAAAGCAAGAAAGAAGCCTGCGCGGCAGGATTCTCCGCCTGCGGCGGGCTGCATCTGGCGGCATAATTCCTCTCCGCCGCAGTGCGATCCCGCCCGGAGGGCTTTTAATTTTATGGGGAATTCCAACGGAATTTCCTATAAGATAAAAAACGCCCCCTGCAATAATTCATCAATCATTGCAAGGGGCGAGTCAAAATCCTTTTTGAACCGCGGTTCCACCCTCTTCGCCATATCCCGGCTCCGCTTAGCGGATCGCACGTATAACGGCCTCTTTTCGTGATGATAACGGAATCACCGGGCTGGATTGGAGCCACTCGGAGTTGGTCTTCGGACGCCTCTGCAATGGAACGCTTCCAGCACAAGTCCGGACTTGGACGGGCATTCCTCTCTGGAAAGTTTGGCATCTTACTCTTCTCTTCATCGTTTTCTTGATTTTATGCAACTATTATAACACAAAAATAAGTGATGTCAAATTGAAATTTTTTGGACAAGATTAAATATTCCCCACCAGCTTTTCTTTCACCAGCGCAAAGGCTTCCCGCACCATAAAATGGGGCTGGTAGGACCACTGGGACGGCGCGGGAATGCCATAGGCTTTTTGGTAGCCCTGGCGCTTGGCCAGCTTCAGGCTCCGGTACACATGGAAATTTTGCGTCACCAGGCCCACGCGCTTTTCCCTGACCGGGGCCAGCATGGCGCAAAAGTCCAGATTTTCCCAGGTGCTGGTGGATTTTTCCTCCAGAATCATCCGTTCCTTTTCAATTCCCATTTTCAAAAGCTCCTGCTGGATGCAGAGCGCCTCCGTCATCTCCTCGCCCGGCCCCTGGCCTCCGGATAAAATCGCCGTGGCGGAAGGATTTTTCTCCAGATAATCCGCCGCCTTTTCGATTCTTTTTCGCAAAGCTCGGCTGGGATGATCGCCACGCACCTGTGCGCCCAGCACGATAATATAATCCAGGTTTTTGGGAGGCTGGCCGCCCATACCGCTGATAATCAGCGCTTCCAAAAAGACGAAGAAAAGAACGCCTGCTACCAATAAAACGCACAAGCCTGCCTTTGCGCCTTTCGGAAGCGACGTCCACAGCCGTGTCCATCCCAGGGAATATCCCAAAAAACAGAAGAAAACGCCCGCCAGCAGCCAGATGATGGCGAAGTCCATGCCAAAAAAGCGCAAAGAAACATAATATCCCAGGCATAAAATGCCCAGGATTAATAATGCCGTCGCCATCAGGCGTTTCGCCCGCAACATCTTTTATACTTCTTTCCCGATCCGCAGGGACATGGATCGTTGCGGCCAATCTTCGGCCCTTTCACGATGGTTCCAGATTTCTTCTGTTCCAGATACAGTTTCTTTTTTGTTGCCTCATCAAATATTTCATCCCATTGCGGCAGATTGTACAGCCAGTCTGCCCGGGCATCCACCATGTTCTTATAGAGCTTTTCCTTGTCAAACCCCAGATTTACCACCGTATCTTCCGTCATTTCCTCAATGGGATTGGGTTCCTTCAAGCTGTCATTGATCCCATCCAGAAATCCTGTCATAGTAAATACGTCCTGTCCGTATTTTTCTGCCAGTTCTTTTACGGCGCCGGTTACCACCTCATCCGGATTTTCCAGCAATTTCTCATAGATGCCCTTTTCAATATTGAAATAAGTGGCCCAAAACTTCTGCAGCTTCCCCTTGTCCGCAGATTCGTCGTAGGCGACCTCTCGCCATTGTTCTAAAATCTTTTTCTCACTCATGGTATCTATTTCCTCTTTTCCAAAGTTTTCCGGTCTGAACCCGTAACGATTTTGATTATAACACGTTTTTTACAAAAATACAATGCGCTTTTCATTTCATAATCGGATATAAAATCTAAAAAATTGGTGAAATTCTTTTAAGACGGCGAACCGCGATGAATTCTTTTATAATAGAATAAATATGAGAAACAGAAATTATATGGAAAAAATCGGGGCAACAGGATTTGAACCTGCGACCTCACGGCCCCCAGCCGTGCGCGCTACCAAGCTACGCCATACCCCGATAGACCTTATTATAACAAATCACAGAAAAAAATCAACCATTTTTTTCAAAAAAATTTTTTATTTCATATTTTAACACATAATTATAAATTTGTGCATCCCTTTACGGACATTTTATCTGTAAACAGGCCACAAAGGCCATTCCCGCTTGACAAAATTTTTGCAAACCAGTAGAATAGAAAGCAGAAACGGGTGCCCCTGGACGAGAGGTTCAGGGGTATTTTCGTAAATATGAAGGAGGAGTAAAAAACATGAGCGCACCTTATAACCATAAGGCAATTGAACAGAAATGGCGTTCAAACTGGCAGGAAAATCCCGTCAACGTAAACGACGGCAAGAAACCCAAATATTATTGTCTGGACATGTTTCCCTACCCTTCCGGCAACGGCCTTCATGTAGGCCACTGGCGGGGCTATGTGATTTCGGACGTATGGAGCCGGTATAAAATGCTGCAGGGCTACTATGTGATCCACCCCATGGGCTGGGACGCATTCGGCCTTCCGGCGGAGAATTACGCTATCAAAATGGGCGTGCACCCGGCCAAGTCCACGGCGGAGAACGTGGCCAACATCAAAAAGCAGATAGGCGACATTTCCGCCATTTACGACTGGGACATGGAAGTGAACACCACAGACCCTGCCTTCTATAAATGGACTCAGTGGATTTTTGTTAAAATGTTCAAGGAGGGCCTGGCCTACGAGAAGGAATTCCCCATCAACTGGTGTCCGTCCTGCAAAACCGGGCTGGCCAACGAGGAAGTGGTCAACGGCTGCTGTGAGCGGTGCGGCGCCGAAGTCACCAAGAAAAATCTGCGCCAGTGGATGTTAAAAATCACCAAATACGCCGAGCGGCTCCTGGCCGACTTAGACAAGCTGGACTGGCCGGAAAAGGTGAAGAAAATGCAGTCCGACTGGATTGGAAAATCTTATGGCGCGGAGGTGGATTTTGCCGTGGATGGCCGGGAGGAAAAAATCACCGTCTACACCACCCGCCCGGACACCCTGTACGGAGCCACGTTCATGGTGCTGGCGCCGGAACACGCGCTGGCGGCGGGCCTGGCCACGCCGGAGACAAAAGAAGCCGTGGACAAATACATCTACGACGCTTCCATGAAGTCCAACGTAGACCGTCTGCAGGATAAGGAAAAAACCGGCGTGTTCACCGGAAGCTACGCCATCAATCCTTTGAACCAGGCCAAAATCCCCATCTGGCTGTCCGACTATGTGTTGGCGGATTACGGAACGGGAGCCATCATGTGCGTGCCGGCCCACGACGACCGTGACTTTGCTTTTGCAAAAAAATTTGATATTCCCATTATTCAGGTCATTGCCAAGGACGGAAAAGAAATCGAAGACATGACCGAGGCCTACACCGAGGCCAGCGGCATCATGATCAATTCCGGCGAGTGGAACGGGATGGAGTCCGCCGTGCTGAAAAAAGAAGCTCCTCACATGATGGAGAAAAGGGGCCTTGGAAAAGCCACGGTCAACTATAAACTGCGCGACTGGGTATTTTCCAGACAGCGTTACTGGGGTGAGCCCATTCCCATCGTTCATTGTCCCAAATGCGGCAATGTTCCGGTGCCGGAAGAAGAACTGCCCTTACAGCTTCCTGACGTGGAATCCTACGAACCCACCGGAACCGGGGAATCTCCGTTGGCGGCCATCGACGAGTGGGTAAACTGCAAATGCCCATCCTGCGGCGCCGACGCGAAGCGGGAAACCAACACCATGCCCCAGTGGGCCGGCTCCTCCTGGTATTTCCTGCGGTACGTGGACAACCACAACAGTCAGGAACTGGTTTCCAAGGAAAAAGCCCATAAGTACCTGCCAGTAGATATGTATATCGGCGGCGTGGAGCACGCGGTGCTGCATCTGCTCTACTCCCGTTTTTATACAAAATTCCTGTATGACATCGGTGCGGTGGACTTTGAGGAGCCTTTCCACAAACTGTTCAACCAGGGAATGATCACCGGGAAAAACGGCATCAAAATGAGCAAATCCAAGGGAAATGTGGTGGCTCCGGATGATTTAGTTCGGGATTACGGCTGCGACTCCCTGCGGATGTACGAGCTGTTCGTGGGTCCGCCGGAACTGGACGCGGAATGGGACGACCGGGGCATCGACGGCGTGAGCCGTTTCCTGAAAAGATTCTGGAAGCTGGCGCTGGACAGCCGGGAAGCCAACGTAGCCGCTACGCCGGAAATGGTGAAGCTGCGCCACAAGCTGATTTACGACATCACCCAGCGGCTGGAAAGCTTCAGCTTAAACACCGTTATATCCGGCTTTATGGAGTACAACAATAAATTCATGGAAATCGCCAAGAAGGCAGGCGGCGTTGACGCGGAAACCATCGAGGCTTTCCTGATTCTGCTGGCTCCTTTCGCTCCCCATGTAGCGGAGGAACTCTGGGAAATCTACGGCCACAATGCATCTATTTTCACAAGCTCCTGGCCAAAAGCCGACGAATCGGCTATGAAAGACGATGAAATCGAAGTGCCTGTACAGATTAACGGCAAAACCCGGGCGGTGATCCGCATGGCCGCCGACATCTCCAAAGAAGACGCCATCGCGGCAGGCAAAGAGGCGGTGGCCGATAAACTGACCGGAAACATCATAAAAGAAATTTACGTTCCGAAGAAGATTATCAACATCGTGCAGAAATAAACCAATCACAATAAGACAAAAAAGGACGGGGAGGGAAGCTTTTCGCTTCTTACCCGTCCTTTGCCATTTTTCCCCCTGCCCGTTCAAAAAGCCCCATCAGTCCATAAAAAGCGGCATTAAAATTTTTTGCACCTGTTCCAGATCCGCTTTAAAAACATCTTCAACCGTTTCTGCAATCCTCCATTTTCTTTCATTCCTCGATTTCCCGCCGCTTTCCGGTCGAGATCGCAGATTACGATAAAACGAACCAGATCTTCTAACATATGCGGATTATCTTCCTGCCATTTTTCCGGAGGATTCTCTTTTTCCACAAAAAGCGGCTTGCCGTCGGCTATAAACGTTTCGTATAGCTTCTGGTTGCTCTCCTCATATTTTTTCATAAAATCCGCCGCTTCTTCTGCCGAAAACATTCTGCATGGATATTCCTGATTGGAACGGGGCGAGAGATTCCGCAGCAATCTCTCATAACGCCACCGCTCGGTCAGCTTCACCTCGGACATGCCGTTGATAACCCGCTTGATTGCGCAAAAATTCTCGGACATTTTGTTGTTTTTCACGGACTGGTCTTCAATCTGAAACTCTTCCGACATTTCCAGCCCCAAAACATCCAGAAAATCATCCAGAAGGCTGCCGTCTTTAAAGAAATCCCGGTGAAACCGCCGCACAATCACATTTTCCACGCCCAGTTCATCCGCCGCCGCCCGCAGCAGGACATAATAATCGAGATTGATGTACTTGGGGTAAACCTCCTGGTATTCTTCCCACGTCAGCACATTGCTCTCGGAAATCCCGTGTTTAACGGTCTGGTTCCACCAGGACTCCAAAAGCTCATCCTGGTTTCGCACATAGGCGATGACTTTTACGATAAATCCGCCTTTTTCCCCTTCTTCCCTGAGTTCTTTCCAGATGTTTTTTCTCCGGCCGGCGGCCGCGCGCCAGATCCCTTCGTCGGATAAAATAATGTTGTTGTGTTCCCTGAACAATTTCTGAAGTTGTGCCAGGCCGTCTTTTAAAATCTCCTCTTCACGGTCCTTGTGCCGGACTCCATGTTCATCCATAAACATCGCCTGCAAAAACAGCGCGTTTCGCTTGAAATCAAGTCTGGATCGATTGTCAAAATATGGATATGAAAACTCCGGATAGCAATACCCCCTCGCCTCCAGCGTTTCCCGATTATCATAACAAAAATGCTGAATGGAGGTTGTCCCGGTTTTCGGTGAGCCAATATGCAGATATAATGTTTTCATTTGTAATTTCTACCTCACTTTTTCCGTCATTTCCATTCCCGCCGGGAGACGCGTCCATATTCCCGCAGGATCGTTTATTTTATCAGATCTAAATAATTCAAAATTTGCTCTGCCGCCTCTTCCATGGTAAGCCGGCTTGTGTCTATCTCAATTTCCGGGTTCACCGGCGGTTCGTAAACGCTGGTGACGCCTGTAAAATTCGGAATCTCGCCCTTGCGCGCTTTGGCGTACAATCCCTTTACATCCCTCTGTTCGCATACCTCAAGCGGCGTGCTCACATAGATCTCCACGAAGTCCTCTCCGATAATATTCCGGGCGTTTTCCCGGTCCTGGGCGTACGGAGAGATAAACGCGGTCAGCACAAGCAGGCCGGCGTCGTTCATCAGCTTGGCTACCTCCGCCACCCGGCGTATATTCTCGATTCTGTCCTGATGGGTGAATCCCAGATTCCGGCACAGCCCCATCCGCACATTGTCGCCGTCCAACAGCATTGTGTGTTTTCCCATGGCCAAAAGGCGTTTCTCCAGCGTGTTGGCCAGCGCCGATTTCCCGGAACCGGACAGCCCGGTGAACCACAGCGTCATTGGCTTCTGCCCTTTCTGGGCCGCGCGCATCTGACGGGTCACGTCTGTCTTTTGCCAAACCACGTTTTCGGAACGGCGCAGGTCATGCTTGATTACGCCGCAGGCGGATGTCATGTTCGTCACCCTGTCCGTGAGGATAAATTCGCCCATAACCTCACACCGGATGAACTTGTCCATAACGATTTTCTCTGACAGAGAAATCTGACAGTCTGCAATTTCATTTTTATATATAACATCCGCTGGAACATGATTTCCGTCGTTGATGTCGATTTTGTATTTTACGGACATTACGGCGCCCGGGACAGTCTTCGTCCCCAGCTTCACCAGATAGTTTTTCCCGGGAATCAGCGGTTCGTCGTCCATCCACAAAAGCCGCGCGGAGAACATGTCGCTCACCATTCCGGTAAAGTCCTTCACCAGCACGCAGCCCCGGGACACGTCTACTTCCCGATCCAGGGAAATGGAAACCGGACAGCCCTTTTCGGCCTTTTCCACCGGCGCATCGCCCCGGTAAATGCTTTTCACGTGCGCCTTCTCCCCTTTGGGCAACACAGTGATTTCATCGGAAACGCAGATGCTTCCGGATTCAATCTGCCCCTGGAAGCCCCGGTATTCAGAGTTTGGACGGCATACGCGCTGCACCGGCATTACAAATCCGGCGCCTTCCCCGGCGGCTTTCTTTACGTCTACCTGTTCCAGATAGGTCAGCAAAGGCTTTCCGCTGTACCAACCCATCCGCTGGGAAGGGCTGGTGATGTTGTCTCCCTCGGTGGCGGACACCGGAATACAGCAGGCGCTTTGCACCTGAAAGTTTGCAATTATTTTCTCCAGCTCTTCCACGACTTCGTCGAAATGCGTCTTATCGTAATGCACCTGATCCATCTTGTTGATGGCAAAGACAAAGTGACGGATTCCCATTAAATTACAGATCCGAATATGTCTGCGGGTCTGCCTCTTTACGCCTTTGGCCACATCCACCAAAATCACGGCCAGATCTGCAAAGGCCGCCCCCACCGCCATATTCCGGGTATATTCCTCATGGCCGGGCCCGTCGGCCACGATAAAGCTGCGGGCGTCGGTGGTAAAGTAGCGGTACGCCACGTCAATGGTGATGCCCTGTTCCCGCTCCGCCATCAGGCCGTCCAAAAGCAGGGAATAATCCAGGGAGCCGCCGCGGCCCTTCAGGCGGCTGTCCATCTCCAGCGCCCTTTTCTGATCGGTGTATAAAAGCTTTGCGTCATAGAGCATATGCCCGATTAAAGTGGATTTTCCGTCATCCACATTTCCGCAGGTAAGAAATTTTAATAAATCCTTCATCAAAAATATCCCTCTCTTTTTCGGCGTTCCATGCTTCCGGCTTCTTCGTAATCAATGACCCGGCTGGTTCTCTCGGAAGTGACTTCTCCCAGAGTTTCTTTTACAATGGCTTCCAATGTGTCGGCCTCCGATTCCACCGCCCCGGTCAGCGGATAGCATCCCAAGGTCCGGAAACGGATCTTTTTGCGCTGGATCTTTTCGCCTTCTTTTAACTTCAGGCGGTCATCGTCCACCATGATCCAGTTGCCGTCCCGGTAAACCACTGGTCTTTCTTTGGCAAAATAAAGAGGAACTATGTCAATGCGCTCCCGGCAGATATACTGCCATATATCTTTTTCCGTCCAGTTGGACAGCGGAAACACGCGGATGCTTTCCCCAGCGTGAATCCGGGTGTTATAAAGCTTCCACATTTCCGGACGCTGGTTTTTCGGATCCCATCCGTGGCTCTCATTGCGAAAAGAGAAGATTCTCTCCTTGGCTCTGGATTTCTCCTCGTCCCTGCGTCCGCCCCCGAAAGCGGCCGTAAACTGATAATGGTCCAACGCCTGCCGCAGGGCCTGTGTCTTCATAATGTCGGTATATGCAGATCCATGGTCGAAGGGGTTGATTCCCTGTTTCACGCCGTCCTCGTTGGTGTAGACCAGCATCTCGATCCCCAGTTCCTTTGCCTTCCGATCCCGAAATTCGATCATTTCGCGGAATTTCCATGTGGTGTCTATATGAAGAAACGGAAACGGCGGTTTCTCCGGATAAAAAGCTTTCATCGCCAGATGAAGCATTACGGAGCTGTCCTTCCCAATGGAATAAAGCATGACTGGTTTTTCACATTCTGCGGCAACCTCCCGCATGATATAAATGGCTTCCGCCTCTAACACATCTAAATACGACTGTGCGCACATCATTTGCACCCAACCTTTCCAGTTCACTTTTTAATAGGCAATCACAATTCTGCCTGAATTTGCGATTGCCTATAGTCTTTTAAGTTTGTAATACAAATTTTACCGGCTAAATGTGATGGAAATTTGTAATATTACAATTTTATTAAATTTATTTTGCCTAAAATTTATTCATCCTCCGGCACGGTTAGCGAAAGCGTCGTGCAGACCGGTGAACCCGAACTGTATTCAATGGCGACTTCGTCGCCTGCATCCAGACGCAGCGCTTCCATAAAGTCCGTCAGAGGCACATCGAAGATTAAATCGCTGTCTTCCAGTATCAGATAGAAATGGGTATTCCCCTCGATAACGCCTTGGGCAATCCGTTTAATGGTTCCTTTTATTTCCTGGGTCCCCTGTTCATCGGACGCGGAGCTTCCGCTAGCTTTTAACATTTTTACATAGGTCTGCTCACAGGCGGCCACCGTGTCTCCAATGGCCACATTCTGGTATTTCTGGATATTTACCATGGCGTACTTTTTCACCAAGCCCGCATTGTCTTTGAGCGCGATGAAATACGTGGGCTCATTGGCAATGTTCAAAAGCAACGGGAAGGTGGCCTTATATCCTAAGTTCTGCACCTGTCCTTCCGCGGATTCCATGGCGGAATACTCTTCCGCTCCGGCCACCTCGTAATACCGCGTCTCCCGGGTCCGCTGGTTAATCAGCACAAACCCCACATTGGAGCGGTCGCCGCTTACAGAGGTCACGCCTGTGTAAACCCAAACATCGTCGTCCAACGCCAGATAATTGTAGCCTTCCGTGGTCTTTAAGCATCCTTTCTGCCCCAGGACGCTATTGAAAAATCCATGCACCAGCGTGCCGTGATAGTCGTACAGCTCAATGAGAAGATCCGCCGGATACACCCGATCCACCCAGGTGGGGCAGTCTTCCACCGGCATGGACTGGCATTCTCCGGTCACTGCGTTGCAGAGCACAACCCTTCCGATGGTCTGCCCGCCGAACAGCCCGATGGTGAATTTTTTCACCGGACAAATCCAGTACGGGGTGCCGGCATCGTCGATTTCAAAACTTAGCTGATCGAAGATATATGTGGGATAGCGAAAGCGAAGATGCCTGTATATATTCCGGTTGAAATATTCTGATTGGGAATAGCGGATGCCGGGGGACAGCTTCACCAGCTCTGTGTTCTGGGTGGCCATGTCAATGGTGATATAAGCCGGAATGCCCTTCTTCTGGTTGGTCAGCCACTTGATGGGGCTGGCGTAGACAAGGGGTGTCACCCGCACCGGCCGGCCTTTCACATTAATCTGGGAATAAATGCCGCTGACCTCGAACTGGGACACCATATCCACCATGCTTCCCATCTTCCGGTTTCCCAAAAGCTCGGCGGAGTCCTTATCCAACAGCGGAATCTGGTTGTAATTCACTTGTTCGATGTCTTCAGTGAAATCGCCGGTTTCCGGCCGCAGAAGCTTCTGGTATTTCTTGGCGTTTACAATGGGTGAGGACAAAACGGAGCCGCCAATGTAGAATAAAAAGACAGCGCAAAAAAGAATCAGCATACATTTAACGCTTTTCTTGTCCGTAATGTCCTTCACATGCCGCAGCCCTTCCGCCAGATCCCGCCGGCCGCTCTGCCCGGACATGGCGCGCACCGCCACGATGACCAAAATGAACGCCAGCAGCGACAGAATGAACGTCCAGAACCCTTTTGCGTGGACGTTGATGGCCGGCAGCGAAACATAATAATAAATGCCAATTAAGAGCAGCGCCCCCAAAAAGATGGCCACTGTCCGTTTCCAATGTTTCATGTTCTCTTCCTTTCTGTCAAAATCTGCAGTTCTTCAGGCACAGACCTGCGTATCTTCTGGCGGGTCACTTCCACGATTTTCAGTGCGGTCATGTCCACCACCTCTGTCTTCACCGGATCCTTTTTCAAAAATTCTTGGAAAACATACATCAATTCCTTCTGATCCTCTTCCTGCCTCAGATTAATAAAATCCACCAAAATGGCGCCGGACAGATTCCGAAGCCGCAGTTGGAAGGCGATCTCCCGGGCCGCCTCCAGATTGATTTTCCGGTACGTCTCCTGGGCTTCCTTCCTGGACACATAGCCGCCGGTATTCACGTCGATGGACACGAAAGCTTCCGTCTGCTCAATGACGAGAAATCCGCCGGACTTTAACCACACCCGTTTCTTCTGAATGCCGTTTAGAACATGTTCTAAGGCATACAGTCGATAAAGAGGCAGACGGGCGTCTTTGTATAATCGTAGTTTGTTCAGATTTTCCGGTTGGTATTCCCTCAGATATGCTTTAATTTCCTCATAAATGTCCGGCACATCCGTCACAATTTCCGCCAGCTCCCCTGTAAAGGCGCTGTGAATCGCTGACAAGTAGAAAGGCTGCGCCTTCTCCACCAGCGCCCCCGGCTTTAGGGTATGGCTTCTCGCTAAAATTTTTCGCAGGCGCTTCTTCAATATGCCCAGTTCCCGGAAAATTTCCTGGGCGGTGGCCATACAGGCGTTGGTGCGCACAATGATTCCGTAGCCTCCGGCCGCTTCCGGCTCGCCCACTTCTTCTAAAATCCCCTTCAGCCGTGCGCGGTCGCTGCTGGAAAGCTTTCTGGACAGCCGCAGGTAGGAATTGGCCGCCACAAACACCAGAAATCGGCCTGTGAGCACAAACTGGGACGTGACCGTGGGACGCTTGCCCCGCATCTGCTCCTTGGAAACCTGCACCAGCATCCGGTCCCCTGCTTTCAGCTGGTTTCGCCCGTCCTCCGACGGTTTTTTCCCCACGTAAAAGGCCTGTTCCTGCTCCGCCAGGCTGTAAAAGCAGGACTGGCCGCCTTCAATCCCCACAAAAGCCCCATGGATGTACGGCAGCGCTTTCTCCACATGCCCCACGTAGATGTTGCCGAAGACTTCCGCCCGCTGGGAAGAGGACAGGAAAATCTCCGACACCCGCTCATCTTCCACCCGGGCGCAGAGCGTACACCCGTTATCCTGCACGGGAAACTCGGTAATTACAAGCTTACTCAAATATCTTCCCCCAAATCTTCCAGGGGGACAAACACGGGCGACTGCTCGGTTCCTGCGTTTGCGTAGACTTCTGTCTTGTGAACCGCATAATCATGGGGCGCAAAATGGGTTCCCAGATACTCGGCGAAAGCGTCCATGACCATCCGCGGCTTTACGTAGTTGGCGCTGGACGCGGCCAGGAGCATGTCCCACTCCCCCTGAACGGCCTGAAACTTGTAAATCCCTGGCTTGATATCCGCTGTCTTAAGGCCGTTTTTGGTTTTCTTTTCCACAGGAATGGAAGGTTGTGCGCAGAAAGCTTCCATCTGTTCGGCCACTTGCTCCCACCGCTTTCGGTCCTCTTCGCGAAAAAGAATCCGGTAGCCGGACGCGGCGGTGATGGCCATGGCGTTGTATTTTTTGCCTTCCGGCGTTTTTTTTGCGGAAAGCGCCTGAAATCCTTCGTTCATCGCCTCGTTTAGCCGGCGCAGGAGTTCTTGGGAGGATATTTCCCGGGACAGTTCCATGTCGAAATACTCCCCGTCGCTGGCAATGCCCAGCCCCAGCGGCGCGGCAAAAGACATGATCATATGGGGCCGGAAACCGGCGGAAAAGGCAACGGGAATCCCCGCCCGGCGCACCGCTTTCTGAAAATAGCGCATCACATCCAGATGTCCCAGAAACCGGGACGGACCGTGTTTAGAAAATTTAACTCTTACCTTCAACGCATACACCTCCTTTGTGCCTGGAGGCGCCGCAGCCAGAACACTCCTGGCGGCAGTTGGGCGTCACCGCGCCTTCCTGGGCGCGCTGCCATTCCCGCTCCAGAAACTCCCTCCGAATTCCCGCGTCAATAAAATCCCAGGGCAAAAGTTCTGAGACTTCCCGGGGCCGCAGCGTGTAGAAATCTATGTCCATGTCCGTGTCCGCAAACGCCTGCGTCCAAAGCTCCGGATGAAAATGTTCGCTCCACGCGTCATACATGGCGCCCAGTTCATAGGCCCGGGCAATGACTTTGGCCGCCCGGCGATCCCCCCTGGCCAAAAATCCCTCCAGAATGGTCACGTCCGCCTCGTGCCAGTTGTATTTCATGCTCTTATGATTTTCCTGCAGGCGCACCTCCTCCCGCAGGGCGGCCACCCGCTCCAGGTACGTCTCGACGCTGGCCATAGGCGCCCACTGAAAAGGCGTGAACGGCTTTGGCACAAAGTAAGACGTGCTGACGGTAATCTGCACTTTTCCCGAACGCTGCTCTTTGGGGACTTCATCGTAATATGTTTCTGCGATTTTCTGAGCCAGATGGGCGATGTCCTTCACATCTTCCTCACACTCAGAAGGCAGACCCAGCATAAAATACAGCTTCACCCGGCTCCAGCCGCCTCGGAACGCCTCTCTGGCCCCATCCAGGATTGCCTCCTGGGTCAGTCCCTTGTTGATTGCGTCCCGCAGCCGCTGGGAACCGGCTTCTGGAGCGAAGGTCAGGCTGCTTTTTTTCACGTCCTGGATGCGGCTCATGATCTGCAAAGAGAACGCGTCAATGCGCAGAGACGGCAGCGACACATTCACCGCCTCCCCTTCAAACTCCTCCTGGAGAAAATCCAAAAGCTCCTTTAGCTGAGAATAGTCGCTGGAACTTAAAGAATTCAGGGAAATTTCCTCGTGGCCTGTGTTTCGCAGCATATCCCTGGCCTGCCTTTTCAAAAGCTCCACGTTTTTTTCACGGGCGGGCCGGTAAATCATGCCGGCCTGACAAAAGCGGCATCCCCGAATGCAGCCTCGCTGAATCTCCAGCGTGACCCGATCTTGGGTAGCCTTAATATTGGGCACTACCGGTGCGTCCGGATACGGCGCGGTTTCAAAATCGGTCAGAACCTGGCGTGTCACCTTGGCCGGCGCGCAGGGGCGGTTGGGCGCAAAAGACGTAAGCGTTCCGTCCTCTCCATACGCTGCATCGTAAAAAGCCGGCACATAGATGCCCGGGATCTGCGCCGCCACCTCAAGAAATTCCAGCCTGGACTTGCCCTGGCGTTTCATTTTGGCATACGTATCCAGAAAAGCCGGATAAGATGTCTCACCTTCCCCGATGTAAAACAAATCAAAAAAGGGCGCCAGCGGCTCTGGATTAAACGCGCAGGGCCCGCCCCCGATGACCAGCGGATGGTTCTCGTTTCGGTCCTTGGCATACAGGGGGATCTGGCTTAAATCCAGAATCTGCAAAATATTCGTATAGCACATCTCGTACTGAATGGTAATCCCCAGAAAATCAAAGTCCTTCACAGGCTCCTGAGACTCCAGCGCAAACAGCAAAATCTTCTCCCGGCGCATAATCGCATCCAAATCCGTCCACGGAGAAAACACCCGCTCACACCAGGTATCCTTCCGCTCATTAAACATATGATAGAGAATCTGCAGTCCCAAATGAGACATACCAATCTCATACACATCCGGAAAACACATGGCGAACCGGATAGCCATGTCCTCTTTATTCTTCACCGCTGCATTTACCTCGCCGCCGATGTAGCGGGCCGGTTTCTCAATCTGTAAAAGTATTTCGTCATTTAAAGCTAATTTCCGCATAATCATCCTCTCGATGTTAAATCTTGGAATATCATCTGTCAGTTACCATATTAACATAATCTGCACTTTGTTTCAATTAGATGTTCTGTAACAGTTCAGTCATGCGCTATCCCGCGAGGCGTCGGCTTGCACCTGCAAGACGATCCCGAGACAGCCACGCGCCAAACTGCGTTTTTTGCAGTTTGTGTGCATATTTTTGTGACAGTGAAGCCCAGGAGGCTGAACTGTTACGATGTTCTGACGCAACAACGTAAAACCATTGACAAGATAAAAACGATGGGCTATGCTATTAGAAAGGCGGCATGCATGGGGTTTTAAAACTCACAGAAATAGAGAACAGAGGAAAACGCCCCTGCGCTTTGAGAAAGGAGAAAATTCATGGCATTGCAACAAGAACGAATGTTTTCGATTGACGATATTTATGCCCTGCCGGACGGCCAGCGGGCCGAGTTAATCGACGGACGGCTCTACATGATGGCTCCGCCCAGCTCCAAACATCAGATACTGATCGCGAAATTAACTCATAAAATCTTAAGCTATATAGACGCAAAAAAGGGCGACTGCGAAGTGATCCCCTCTCCGTTTGCCGTCTTTCTAAGCGAAGATAACAAAAACTATGTTGAACCGGACATTTCCGTTATATGCGATAAAAATAAAATCGATGACAGAGGCTGCAATGGCGCCCCGGACTGGATTATTGAGATCGCGTCGCCCTCAAACCAGCAGATGGATTATGAGATAAAACTCTTCAAATACCGCAGCACCCAGGTTCGGGAATATTGGATCGTAAATCCCATGACGCATATCGTAAATGTCTACGATTTTGAAAACGGAAAAAATACCCGTCAATACAGTTTTGATGAAACAATCCCCGTTTCCATTTATGGAGATCTGGCAATCCGAATGAAAGATTTATTATAAGACGATATTTTTTTGTGCGCTCCGGCTTTCGCTTCCCAGCGGTCGGGGCGATTTTCGTTATTTGACAGGTAAATCTGAAACGCAGAAGGCGAGGAGCGGATAAGTGGCATAGCTCAAAGAGACATCTAAAAAGACATACCTGCGGTACGCCTTAATAACTCCTAAATTTCTGACTCCAAAATGACCCCTATAGAATATCATAATGGCCCGCATCGGTACAACATAAAACCGCCGCAACTCCACTAAAATCCCGAGTCTACGGCGGTTCACGCATAAGCTGGAAAAGGGACTCGAACCCTCGACCCCTTCATTACGAGTCAATGTGTCCTACATCTGGAAACCCTTTATTTTCAGATGTTTTCAACATACCTATGACACAAAATTGACACATTTCGTTTATTATTGAATCAATATTCTACCTACCCCGCAGGATAATATAATGATACTTTTAAAAATATACATAGCGCACTCATACGCATTCTGGTATACTGTTTTTAACGGAGGTGAAGTCATGGCATACACGGAGAAGCAAAAAGAATACACTATGAAATATCTTGAAAAGCTAAAAGAAATTCGCTTCAGGGTTAAACCGGATGAATACCAAAAATACGAACAAGCCGCAAAAAAGGCCGGGTATCCAAGCATGCGACAATTTTATATGGATGCCATTTCAGAAAAAGTTGAAAAAATTTTAAATTAATGCATCATCCCTATTGACATATAGTGCGCTATATGCTATTATATAATTGTCAAGAGGAAAACCAAAAGACAATAACCGGGAAAGGAGGAAATATGGAAAGTATGAACATGCAGGAAAATGCAAGACTGGTCTTAGGCTTAAGAGCTGCCGGATGGAGTGAGAAAAAAATAAATGATTTCATTCTCTATATTGAAACTGGAGAGGATCAGTACAAACCAAAACCAGATAAAGAAGAAAAGGCCGAGTAAACCGGTCGGACTATCAAGGGAGGGCGGGCTTGCCACCGCTCCCCCGACAAAAAACATTATAACATTTCAGACAATGGCTGGCAAGCCATTTTTGCAACGTCTTCGGCCCAACGCCCCCTCATATCTTTCATGCGCCACTGAGTTTTTGCCATCCAGGGTCATAGTCTTTAAAATCAGGCACTGAATGAAACACCCATTTATTATTGACCCACCGCTGAAGTCTTTTTGTGATAAGCGGGGCGGTGGATTTTTCATACACCATCACATATGGGCTATAACCCATGTCACGCAGCGTATATATGCGGTATAAATCCTGTTCATGGGAGCTGCCATAGTTGGTAAGGACGTAAACGCGCCTTTTGCGTTTATCCCTTACCGTTGTCAACTCCAAAAATTTTTTAAAATGTGGCGTCAGGTCGTCTTCCGGGTCATCCCATGCAAAATGCAAAGCCTTTGTTTTCACGCGATTGAGCGCCGCCGCTTTTTCCGGCGTAATGAGGCGTATGTCCAGCCCTTGCGTAAAATCCACATAAGCCCCACTGTCGGCCAGCTGCCCTAAAAGCCGTTCCCAGTCTGGGCAGGCCAACAGATTAGCGTCCAAAAGCTTGATTTCCTTTTCCCCTGACCAGAACTCGGAGAGATCAGCCACGGCTACGGCTTTCCTCCCTTCCTTTTCCCCTACAATGCAGAATCCGCAGCCTCGCGGGCAGCCACGCGACAAAAAGCCGTAGGCTGTTCCGGCAAACTGCGGATATATCCCGTAATCCGGGCAGGTGTGTTCCACATCATCAGGCAGGCGGTTGGCAAGCCCGTATCCGGTGCCGCCCTTTATGATCTGGTCGGCGCGTATTTTTCCAGTGAAGCCTTTGGAATAACCGTCTGTAAAGACGCGGCTCATGTACACAAGGTCGTACCGCTTGCGCCCGTCATGCCATTCCACAATGTCGCCCTTCGCCTTATGGTAAGCTGAGAGCTTCATCAGGCACAGATTCGGCCAACGGCGCCCATCCACATCTATCAACCCAACCTTCATCCTTTCTCCTTTACAGCGCAATCATGTCTTGTAAGGTCTTCGGCCCGGCAACACCATCCACACCACCGCAGATACCCGGATTCACCTTCTCACGCGCCTTTTGGTACTGTTTAATGGCGTACACAGTGTTCGCCCCGCAGTCCTTGTCCAAACTCAATTCCTGGCCGTTTTTGCCTTTAAACTCACGCGCCTTTAAAATCTCCTGCACCAGCAGCACATGGTTTCCGTTCTCGCCTTTTTGCACCGTTTTCATCTCAAACATGTAATCGCCTCCCGCATTCGTCGTCGCTCCCGCCTCTTTGTGCCGCAATACCGCGTTCCATGGGTAGTTGCGGTATGGCCTTATCAAAAACTCCCGCCCCGTCTGGTCGCCCGGCTTCCCGCCTGTGGCCGTCCCCTTCTCGTTTATGGAGGCTTCCACCTCTTTTCCGTTTCCGCAATGCATAGCCACATGGTGGACGTGGTTCAACAATATGTCCCCCCGCTGCAAGCCCACCCCCGTGGCTAGGTTTACGCTCTTTGTAATGTCCGTGAAGCCGCAGGCAAGGAATGCCCTGTACATGTTGCCAGTGTATGTCGCCCCGCCGGTTTTAACCGGTATTCCGGCGTTCTGGCATGCCTGTATCACCGCGCTGGAGCAGTCATAATCCCCTTTTTCGCCCCAGCGGTATGTCTGGTCATATCCGTGCGCCGGATCATTAGCCCAGGCCTCCATCTGCCGGACGGCCTTCTCTATCTTCGTCATGGCGCCCTCCTCCTTTTTCTGTCTGTAGTCCGTATAAAACACGTTCATGTCCACGTGGCCGGATATTCCCGGCACGCTCCCTTTGCTTGAATACTGCCAGCCCACGCCCGCCGGTGGGCGCAGGCGTTCCTGAACGGCCCCGGTGTCGTTGGCCGGATAGGCCGCCAGCCAGTAATCGTAGGGCAGGCTGGGCACGTCCAGAACATTGTTATGCCAGTCCACGTTGCAGTAGATGGCGGGGATATACCCGGCCTTCTTTATTTTGCTTAAAAACGCTTGCGCAATCTCTGCAATGGCCGCCTTCCCCAGCTTTCTCTGCTCTGACCATTCCAGGTCATAGAACACCGGGAAGTCCAGTCCCCGGCCATTCAAGACGTTTAACGCCGCGTCCGCCTCTTTTCTGGCCTGCTGCGCAGTCAGGGCATAAGAATATTTATATGCGCCCACTAAAATCCCATTGTCTTTGCAGCCTTTGTAATTATGCTCAAAGCTTGCGTCGATTCCGAATTTCTGGTGCGCCCGCAGGATGGCGAAACGGATTCCTGATTTCGCCGCTTTTTTCCAGTCTGGCTTCCCCTGCACGCTTGACACGTCAATCCCTCTAATCTCCATATACCCTCCGTTTCTGTCTCAATAATTAATTTGCGATACACAATCTCTTTTCAAGGCGGGGCCTCACTCGGCCCCGTTCCCTTTGTCGTCAATCTTATCTTTCAACGCCGCAATATACCGCATCAGCCAGTCCGGCACGTTCGCACCCATTCTGCCCGCGTTTTCCGTAATGGACAAGAGCTCATTGAGTATGTACCAAGCCGTCGCTAGAAGGCCGAAAAACGCGCTTTTTTGCACGCCCAGGCCCATCTGTCCAGCCATGGCCATAATCATATAGTCCAGGACGATTGCGGCGGCGATTACGGCCATATAGCCCACTTTTTTGAGGATTCCCCTGGCCCCCTTCTTGGAGTCCCAGCCGTATTTTTTGTCCCCTGGATGGTCCAGGGACTCCGCTTTGCTGGCCAGCATCCCGGTGACGTAGTCCACCGCCATGAGGGCGCATAGGACGCACAGCATGGGAAAGAGGATTCCCAGCCGGTCGCTGACCCAGGCGATTACGCCCGCGAAAATTATTTGCAGTAAAGTTAAGTATTTTTCCATTCGCTCACGCTCCTTTTTATATGCGAAATCCAAAACAGGCGCCCACATATCCACGTTCTAAATCATTTGAAAATAATCTTTATGAGATGACTGTTTATCCTGTCAATGACCCTCCATCCGTCTTCGCTGGCTGTGGCGATCCCGCCGTCCGCAACCTTGCAGCATCCGTCGGCCTTACACGTTCCGTCATCCCGGACAATCAGCTGCCCCATTAACCCCACTGGCTGCCATTCAGGCCTTTTATTGCGCGGGACGTAATCCGCGTCCTTTGATTCATCAAAATCTGGATTTATCACATAAGACTCGCGTTCCACATCCGCATATGTCTCACGCCCATGTTCATCTACGTCAACCATAATTTTTTCCGTAATCGTCTCCATGATGTAGCATCCAAATTCGTCTTTAAAAAAACGCTTATTCCAGTTGTCCGGATCGGCATTGCCTATCACTACCGGATGCGCCGACACAACGCCCAAAATATACGCGTCCTTCGCCGTCGCCTTTTTTATCTTATCCCCTGAAAGAGTCACAAAATACCCCCTCATGTCTTCATTTCCCGGATTTCCGTCTAAAACTTCAAAGTATTCGGCGTAATCCGCGCCAGACGAACGGTACGAGGATTCCCCAAACACGGCCCCGTCACTGTGCACCCTGAAAGCGTTGGAACGCGCTTGCTCAGTTCCGTTGCCGACAATCAAATAAGAAGAAACGCCCATGGGGCCCACGTTGTATTCTACATTATATTGTCCCATGGCCGTCTGCCCGTATGAAGAGGCTATCGTGTGGGTGTTTTGGGCGTGAGAATCGGTTCCGCTCGCCGTCACGCTACGCCCTTCCGCATGGGACCAGTCCCCGCTTGCCGTTGTGTCTATCCCCTCCGCGTGGCACTCTCTGTTGGCAATGGCCTTTGCCCTAAGCCCCTCCGCGTGGGCGCATTGCCCGCTTGCCGTTGTGTCCCATCCTTCCGCATGGGAGGAAAACCCGTTCGCTCTTGTGACGTTTCCTTCCGCATGGGCGTTGTGTCCGCCCGCTGCCGTCCCAAGCCCTTCCGCATGGGCGTTTCCTCCGCTTGTCGAAGAGCCGCACCCTTCCACATGGGAACAGTTTCCATCCGCCGTTGTTTCGCACCCTTCCGCATGGGTGTGCTTTGCGTTCGCTTTTGAAAGTTTTCCTTCTGCATGGGAATTCCTCGTTGATCTCTTTTGTCGCGTCGGATAGAGCCTCCTTGCACTCCCTTATCTCTTCATACCTTTCCAACAGCTCAATGAGCCTGCTCTTTGCCTCTGCCATTTTCTTCTCCTCCTATCTGAATATTTCTCTCCAGTCATCCACCACAGTCTTTGCCAGGTCTTCTTTTTTCTGCAGCGCTTTGGCGATCATTTCATCCACGCTCCCGGCGACGACCAAGTCGATGTATGTGCATACGTTCCTCTGCCCGATCCTGTGGATTCGTGAGAGGGATTGCTCATACGTCGCATAGTTGTAATTCTTACTGTAATAGACGCATGTGTCCGCCGCCGTCAGCGTGATCCCAGTGCCTGCGGTGTCGATTTGTCCGATAAAGAGCGCGGTCCGTGGGTCCGTCTGGAACTGCTCCACGATCGCCCCCCTGTCCTCTTTTTTGACGCCGCCGTGCAGCGACACAGCCTCCATGCCTTTGGGGAGCGTCTTTTTCGCCATCTTGATGATGGCCGTCACTTCCGGGATGAACCTGGCGAACACCACCAATTTCTTCCCGCCCTCCGTCACATAGTCCGTGACGATATCCTTTAAGGCCTCCAATTTCGCCGTGCCGACCTGCTCCGGCTTTTCGGCGTCATCCTTCACTAAAAATCCCCCGGTCAGCTGCTGCAGCCGCAAGAGCTTTGTCAGAACCGTCGTCGCCGTTATATGCTCCCCATCCTCCAATTCCGCATAAGAGTCCCTGCGGATCGCATCGTACAGATCACGCTCTTTTTTTGTCATCTCGACGTATCGCGTTTCAAAGGTCTGCTCTGGGAGGTCTATGGCCTCCTCCTTAGTAATCCGAAAGGCAATAGAATGTTCCTTTTTGATCAGCTCGTCCAGTCCTCGGTAGCCAACGATCTGCTTTTTATTGAACCCGCCCATGATGGCGTACCTGCCCCTGAAAGCGTAGAATCTATCCCCGAACACCGTGCGGTCCAGGAAACGGTACTGTGACCAGATGTCGATCGCGTCATTCTGCACGGGCGTGCCGGAAAGTATCATCTTATACCTTGCCGCGTCCCCCAGCTCATGGACGGCTTTGCTCTGGGCCGCATCATGCGTCTTAATCCGCTGGGATTCATCGCAGACGATCAGATCCGCGTCATACTCCTTTAGGGCTTCAAAAACGCCCTCCCGCCACACCGACTCGTAATTGATTGCGGCCACGCGCAATCCAAGAAAACGGTCCTTCTCAAGTTTTGCGAGAGCTTTCAACCTCTGCGGCTTGGTTCCTAAGAGCGTTTGGCACGCCACCGGAAAGTCCGCAAGCTCCCCAAATTCTTTTGGCCATACGGACACCACGGATGAAGGCGCGATGACCAACGCCCGCTTAATGGCGCCCATCTCAAACGCCGCACCCATGACCGCGATGGCCGTCAATGTCTTTCCACAGCTATGGGCGTATGCCCATCTCAAATAGGAGCGCAAAGCCTTTTCCATTTTGAGACGTCATACTGCATCACCCCCTTTGCCGTCTGTAAGCGGCGGCTTTATCAGCCCGAATGTCATAAGGGCCATGTTCGCCGCCCGGACCTGGTGCGTATAAAGGGGCTTTTTCACCGGATACCTGCAGAGGGGCCGCACCTCCTTGGCGGGCCGTACCCTTTCCGCATCCACCGCTTTCTGCACCGATTCTAAACGGGCGCGTTCCGCCTGTACGGAGGCGGAGAGCGGCCCGTCGGACAATTTATCCAGCCTCTCAATCAGCTCCAGAGACGAGAGCCCCTCCCACCGTTGTTCTTTTTTATTCCATTTCACCTGTCCCCAGGACTTTAAGGCTGCAGTCTGCGCCGCATCAGCCTCAATGATCTGGATATATCCATCTTTTAATCTCGTCCTCATACAGTTTCCCCTGCGCCGCTGTTCCGGTATATGTCGGGGGCGAGATTGATCACCGTACCCGGCCCCAGGACCGCATCTGAGGATGTGCTTTCCATCCGTTCCAGAATATCCTTGATGTCCCGGAGTACGCTCACAAGCTCCCCATCTTGACCGAATCCCTTTGCCTGCTCTTTATCCGAAGCGGCTCCCGTTACGAATGTTGCCCGATGATGTTTCTGGAGCCACCCCTGCATGAGTTTTTCAAACTCTTCTTGACTAAGCATATCAGCCTCTTTTATATCTCCTGCAGAGGACCTGTGAGGGTCTTCTGCTTTTGGTCCTGTATCTGGTATTGCGGGAGCCTCCAGTTGATCGATGGTTTCTTCAAACAATGCTTTTAAAAAATCAATGACTGTTCCAGTCCTTATATTGGGAGGGACGTTTTTCGTCCCTATCTCTACGTAGACCTCTTCTCCGCTCGTTTCGAAACGGAATGACTTCCTGATTTTTTTGTAAGTATCCTCTTGCATCTCCTCACCCTCATAATCTCTTTCCTGGGGCATCCTTGTCCCCATACTCCATCAAGATCCTCTTAACCATGAACCAGCCATAATCTTTATCGTAATCGATGATGACGCGCTGGCTCTTGGCCGTCCCGAAACCGGCCATGTTTGCCGTCAGATCCATTAACTCCTCCTCCCGGCCTATGAAAAAATCAATCGCTTCATATTCGCCGCTTTTTATGCGCTCGCAGTCCTCTGCCGCGCCATAATGCTCATGCACTTTCATCGTGTCCGGATAATCTTGCCTGGACATATTAAATCCTTTACACGCTTTCACTGTTCTTTTCGCCTTCCGTTTTCCAGCTGTCCCAGTATTCCTGATAAAGGCTCTTTATGAGCCGATCATCCAAAGCGGCCAGGCGTTTTGCCGCCTCCCCATGCTCATTTTTCGCAATCAGCTCAATGGCTTGCGCCTCTGCCTGGTTGCGCCGCCTCATTTCCTCCAGGATCTTTTGGCGCAGCGCTTCCCGAAACGCTGTCCTTTCATCCGGTTTTTCTAAATCTTTAAACATTGTGTTCCCCCTCGTATAATAAGTTTGTAAGCAAGAAATATTGCTTATGAACTTATTCTT
>CAYOWU010000045.1:24351-26343 GCA_964407765.1 uncultured Lachnospiraceae bacterium | reverse complement strand
GGTGTCTGGAAAAAAGATCCTGATCGCTTACTTTTCCCGTACGGGCAACAGCAGGAAAGTCGCAAAATATATCCAGAAGTCCATTGGCGGGGATCTGGTGCAGATCAAGACCAAAAACCCGTACCCGTCCGACTATGACAGGTGCGTTTCCCAGGCAGAAAAAGAGTTGGAGGATGACATCCGCCCGGAGATCACCACGAGGGTAAAGAATTTTGCGCAGTATGACGAAGTGGTCATCGGCTACCCCATCTGGTGGGGCATGGCGCCAAGGGCAGTCTGCACATTTGTGGAAGATTACGACTGGCAGGGCAAGACGCTGATCCCGTATAGTACCAGCAACAGCAGCGGCACAGGTGACAGCGCGGCGGAGTTAGGCAGGCTGTGCAAAGGTGCAAAAAGGACAAAGGCACTTTCCGCTTATGATGACGATATCTTAAACAGCAGGCTGAAAAAGAAAATTGACAAATGGCTGAAAGATATTGGCGCGTAACTAAAAATGGCCGTAGGAAATGCCCTCCGGGTATCCCTCTATGCGCAGAAAGACGCGCAATAATAAGAAAGGATGTGAATTATGAAGCGTTTTTCAAATATCCCTTTATGTGCGAGAAGATGCATGGCATTCCTGTTATCGCTTACAATCATATTTTCGTGCATGATGTTTCCCTCTGCAATGGCTGTTCAGGCGGCTTCGAAACCGAAAGTGCTGATTGCGTATTTTGGGCGGTATGGAAATACAAATTTCAGTAAGGATGTGGATGCCACCACATCGGCAAGCATTGTCCTGGACGGGAAAAAGAAACGGGGAACCACGGAAACGGTGGCCCGTATGATTCAAAAAGAAACGGGCGGGGATCTGTTCCGTATCCAGACACAGAAAAAATACCCCGCTGATTTTGACAGGCTGGTCGATCAAAATCATCGGGAGATGAATGTTGGCTATCTCCCGAAGCTGAAAAAGAAAGTAAAGAACATGAAACAATATGACGTTATCTTTCTGGGTTACCCGATCTGGGCTATGGACGCGCCCCAGGTGATTGAAAGTTTTGTCAAGGCGCATAACCTGAAAGGCAAGACAGTCATTCCATTTTGTACCCACGGCGGCTCCGGACAGAGCGGTACATATAAGAAAATACAAAAATTGTGTTCTGGTGCGGACACATTGCCGGGCTTTGCGGTAAGCGATGAGAACGTAAAGACGAAAGCCACCCAGAAAAGACTGAAATCATGGCTGAAAAAAATTGACGTAGGCAGCAGGTCGGCAAAAGCGGTGCCAATCACAATTAAAATTGGAAACAGGACTTTGGATGGCGTATGCTATAACACAGCGCTTGGAAAGCAGATGATGAAAAAATTCCCGTTGACCGTAACCATGGATGAGTTTGGCGGCAGGGAATATTACGGGGAAGTGGCAAAAAAAGACAGGCCGACCAAAAAAGGCAAAGGAAAACTGGCGTTCATAAATGGAGATATTACCTACTGTTTTGAAAATGACACAATGGCAATCTTCTATAACCAGTCAGATGACCCGGATCTGACGATGCGGGTGCATTGTGTCGGGAGGGTGACGGGAAGCCTGTCATCCTTCCGGAACATGGGGGGCAGCGTGAAAGTGACCTTTGACTTGAAAAAATAACATACATCCAAGGAGTATGTGCAGGATTTGGCACTGACAGTTTCTTTGGGATGTGTGGGAGCAGGAGGACACAGTTACAGTGAAGCCGGAGAATGGACTGTAACTGTGTTTCTGCTGTCAGCAGATTCCCTTATTGTCTGTAAAGAACTGCTTTGGTATAATAAAAGACGGAGGTGCAAAACAATGGAGATACGTGTGCTACGGTATTTTTTGACAGTGGTGCGTGAAGAAAGTATTACAAAGGCGGCAGAAGCGCTCCATATTACGCAGCCAACCCTGAGCCGCCAATTAGCGCAGATGGAAGAAGATATGGGAGTCCGGCTTTTTGACAGGGGGACAAGGAAGATCGTCCTGACCAA
>CAYOWU010000045.1:0-24251 GCA_964407765.1 uncultured Lachnospiraceae bacterium | reverse complement strand
AAGATATGGGAGTCCGGCTTTTTGACAGGGGGACAAGGAAGATCGTCCTGACCAATGAAGGGATCCTGATGCGCCGTCGTGCGGAAGAGATCCTGGAGCTTGTGGACAAGACAAGGCACGAGATCACATCGCAACAGGAGGCGGTGGAAGGTACGGTTTCCATTGGCAGCGGGGATCTTGGGGCGGTGCAGATCCTGCCTGGGATGATACGGTCATTCCATGAAAAATATCCGAAAGTTGATTTTGACCTGTATACGGCAACGGCCGACCATATAAAAGAGAGGATGGATCAGGGGCTGACAGATGTCGGGCTTTTATTGGAGCCTGTCAATATGGAGAAATATGATTTCATCCGTTTGGAAAAAAAGGAGCAGTGGGTGGCAGTCATGCATCCGGACGCGCCTTTGGCCCGGAAAGAAACGGTAACTGTGGAAGATCTGAAAAAGCTCCCATTGATCCTGCCCAGACGCTTAAGCGTGCAGAGTGAACTTGCAAGCTGGTTTGGGGATGATTTTGGGAAACTGGATGTTTTGTTTACGAGTAACCTGCCTTCCAACAGCAATATTATGGTGCATAACCGGCTGGCATGTGCGCTCATTATCAAAGGGTCTATTTCTTTTTGGGATGAAAGGAAAATAGCATACCGCCCTTTATCGCCGGAACTTAGAGCGAGCAGCGTGCTGGCATGGAGAAGGCGGCAGCCGTTTGGCATGGCGACTACAAAATTTATTGAGCATATGAAGGCGGAGCTGACAAGGCCATAGAAGCTAAAGCAATGCCCGAAAGGCATGTCGAAACATAAAATACAAGTATTAGACATGGTATAGGAAGCGGCTTATAATATAAGTGTAAAACAGAGAAGGGTTGAAAGCCCATCTGATTTTACGCTTATATTTTTTTGCCGCCATGCATCCGAAAGAAGCTGCAAACGGCAGGCTCTGTGGATGGATGTTGCATTGCAGATGAAATTGTTTTGGGAAAAGGAGGATGGAGATGACATTGCCAGAAGCCAGCAGATGCTTTCAGATCAGCATAGAGGAACTCCAGTTTTATGAGAAAAACGGGCTCCTGAAAGGGAGAAAGACCAAAGATGGGGAAAAGGATTATCTGGAAGCAGACCTGCAGTATATTGGGAAGTTCCATTTCCTGCAGACGGCAGGAATGGACGCGGACTCATTGAAGCAGTTTGTACGGCTGTTAGAGAGAGGGGCGGATACGCGGGAGGAACAGATCCGGATCTTAAGGAAATTCCGTTTCGGGTTATTAGAGACAATCCATGGAAAACAGCAGGAGCTGGATCAGGTGGATTATTTAATTCATGAGATCAAAGAACAGGGAAAGGAGGGTGAGTGGGTGTGAGAAAAAAGACAGCGTTTCTGCTTGCATTAGCAATAATGGTTTCCATGACTGCCTGCCAGGACAAGGAGCGGGGGTTGCCAGACGAAAGCGGCATGACGCAGACAGAAGAAAGTGACATAGCGCAGACAGAGGAAAACAGCGTGGTGCAGGTGGAAGGGATGAAAGAAAATCCGGAAAACATCATAGAACAGGATACCGTTTCTGATGCGGGAAGCCAGCCGGAACAGGAACATGTGCTGATTGCGTATTTTTCCCGGTGGGGAAACACGGATTACCCGGAGGGCATAGATGCCAGCACATCTGCGAGCATTGTAGATTCAGGCGGCAGGTATGGAACGACGGAATATGTTGCGAACCTGATCCGGCAGACGGCAGGCGGCGATCTTCACCTGATTGAAACGGCCGTTCCTTATACGGAGGATTTTGATGAGCTCAGGGATGTGAACCACGAGGAAATGCAGCAGGATTTTTTGCCTGAATTAAAAGAAAGCGATCTGGATGTTTCACAATATGACACGGTGTTTATCGGCTATCCTGTCTGGGCGACAGAGGTTCCGCAGGCTGTGCTTTCTTTCCTGGATGAGTACGACCTTTCCGGGAAAACCGTAATTCCCTTCTGTACACATGATGGGTATGGAGCCGGCAGCAGCTATGACACAATCCGTGAGGCCAGCCATGCGGCGCAGTCGCCGGAGGGCCTTGCGCTTGAAGCAAAAGATGTACCGGCTGCCGGAGATGCCGTTGCTGCATGGCTTCGGGAGATTGGCATTGCAGGGGAAAACGTTGGAGCGGAAAATGCGGAAACGGACATTACGATTACGGTCGGCGATACCGTTCTTGACGGGGTGATTTATGATACAGCGCTCGCACAGGAAATAAAAGAGTATTTTCCTTTGACAATCTCCATGAGCGGCTTTGGAGGGCGGGAATATTACGGCGGAGTAGACTTCTATCCGGCAGAGGAGAATCTGGCTGGCGGAGGAAAAACCTTTGAAAACGGCGATATTACCTATTGTGAAGCGCATCATAATATGGCAATCTTTTACGCGCAGACGGATCATCCCGATCTTTCCGTGGATGTCATTCCCATTGGAAAAGTAACATCAGATTTATCGGTTTTTGAAAATCTTGGCAGTTCAGAGGAAATTACTTTTTCCCTGAAAGAATAATTATCATATAAATAACGGCTAATTAAAAAGGAGGATGTAATATGGGTCAGGAAATGATGAGGGCTGCCGTACTGGCAGGCCCGAAACAGATAGAGATTAAAAATGTGCCGGTTCCTGAACTTGAACCGGGAATGATTGAAATCAAGGTGTCTGCCTGCGGAGTCTGCGGGAGTGACATCCATATGTGGAAAACAGGAAAAGGCTGGGGTGTGCAGGACGGTTCCGATTTTTATATGGGGCATGAATTCTGCGGCGTTGTTACGGATCCTGGCGACAGCGGTTTTCAGATTGGGGACCGCGTTGTCTTTTGGGCGAACCTGTATTGTGGTGAATGTGATATGTGCCGGGCAGGGCAGGAGCAGCTATGCCGTGAAGTCGATGGAACAAATTATATCGGTTTTGTCTGCAATGGCGCATATGCGGATAAATATGTGGGGAAAGCGTCGAATGCTTACAAATTGCCGGATTCGGTCACGGATATTGCAGCCGGGCTGATCGATCCGCTGATGGTTGCCTATCATGCCATTCATCAGGGGCAGGTAAAACTGCACGATAAGGTATTGGTTGTAGGAAGCGGGATCATCGGGCAGCTGATCGGAAGTCTGGCAAAACGGGCGGGGGCTTCTTATGTAGCCATGTCCAAAGTGAATGACAGAAAAATTGCCAAAGCGAAAGAAATAGGGGATTTTGATGAATATTTTGACGGGAATGATAAAGACCGTTCCGAAAAAATGAAAGCTGCAACAGACGGCGGATTTGATGTGGCATTTGAAGTCGTGGGCGCCGGAGAAACGCTCAAAACCTGCATGGATGGGATCCGGCCAGGAGGAAAGATCGTAATGATCGGAAATTCGATGGAACCGGAAGTTTCTTTTCCCATGAACCGTGCCGTGCTGCAGGAAATGCAGCTCATCGGCAGCGTGTCCTGTACAAGGAGGGAATTTGAGGAAACCATAGATCTGATCGCGGGAGGAATGATCGATCCTGAAAAGTATGTGACAGACGTATTGCCGTTGGAGCAGTTACAGCACGCTTTTGAACGGTTGACTTCAAAGACGGACCCAGTCTTGAAAATTGTTATAAAACCATAAAAAATAGATTGAAAATGAATGATAGGAGGTATTCATGATGAAAAAAACAGTCGCTTTTTTATTTTCTCTGTTTATGATGATAAGTCTTGCCGCCTGCGGAAATTCATCAAACCAGACTGAGCAGCCCTCTGCGGAACAAAATTCCGTGGAAAGCAGCGGTGCAGACGGTGTGGAAGATGCAGAAACTGATGAAACGCAGGAAGAACCAGATATGCAGGGAGAAACAGAAACACAGGAAGAATCAAAAGCGCAGGAAGAATCAGAGATACCCGAAGAACAGGGTTCCCGGATTTTGGTGGCGTATTTCTCTGCCACGAACACAACGGAAGGCGTGGCGGAACATATCGCAAATGGTCTGGAGGCAGACTTTTATGAGATTGTTCCCGAAGAGCCTTACACAGAAGCGGATCTTGATTACAATGATAATAGCAGCCGTTCCACAATAGAAATGAATGATCCGGACGCGCGGCCTGCGATTTCCGGTTCCGTGGAAAATATGGGTCAATATGACATTGTGTTTCTCGGCTATCCGATCTGGTGGGGAGAAGCGCCGAGGATTGTCAGTACCTTTGTGGAAAGCTATGATCTTTCCGGCAAAACCATTGTTCCGTTTTGTACCTCCGGCGGCAGCGGGATCGGTTCCAGCGCGGCGAATCTGGAACAGCTTACAAGCGGCGCCACGTGGCTTGAGGGGCAGAGGCTGAATGGCGGCGATTCCCAGGATACCGTTATGGAATGGGTCAATGGGCTCGGGTTAAACCTGGGCGAATAATCAATGAAAACGAATGCTTAGGAGGACATTATGAGAAAGATAACAGCGCTTATGGTTTCTTTCCTGCTGACAGTTTCCCTTGCCGCCTGCTCTGGTTCTGCATCAAATGAGGGAGCTTCACAGGCGGCAGGATTTACGACTGGTGAGGCTTTTGAAACGGAGTTTTCGCAGACAGGGGATGATGAGGGTATTTCTGGCACAGGCGAGGATCCTTCTGCAGCAGAGGAATCCTCAGAGAGAAATATTTTAATCGCTTATTTTACTTACGGAGAGAATGCCGGGCTTTCCAGTGATGCGGATGCTTCTTCCAGCGCCAGCATTCAGGTTTTTAACGGCGAGGTCACAGGGAATACCGGCGTAATGGCCCATATGATTGCAGAGTCTTCCGGCGGGGAATTGTTCTCCATCCGGACAGCAGAACCTTATCCCGACAATTACAATGATACGATTGATGCCGGGGAATCAGAAAAGGATAATAATATCCATCCTGAATTATCCACGCATATTGAGAACCTGGAACAGTACGATACGGTGTTTGTTGGGTTTCCTAATTGGTGGTATGGAATGCCGATGGTTATGTATAGTTTTTTTGAAGAGTATGATTTTAGCGGGAAAACGGTAATCCCCTTCTGCACTTCTGGCGGCAGCGCATTTTCAGATGCCATTGATGAAATAAAGGATATGGAGCCGGACGCAACGGTTCTTGACGGGCTTCACATCAGTGGTTCCAGCGTGAACGATGCCAAAGACAGTGTGGATGAATGGGTAAATGAACTTGGCTTATCCAAATAGAGGCAGAGGAAGGACAAATAGCCATGAAATGGAAAATAAAGTTAAAGATAATAATTGATTTTCTGATGACGTCGCTGCTGCTTTGCCTGATGGCGTACCAGATTACCGGACAAAAGTTCCATGAGTGGTTTGGCGCGGGGATGCTGCTTTTGTTCCTTGCGCATAATCTGCTGAATATCCGATGGTATGGCAGTCTGTTCAAAGGAAAATATAAACTGCCGCGCATCATGCAGACAATCGTGAATTTCGGCGTGCTTATTTCCATGCTCTGTCTTGGATTCAGCGGAGTTGTCATGTCCCGTCATGTATTCGCCGCGCTTCCGATCAACGGGCCGATGGCGACGGCGAGAAGTATGCATATGGCGGGTTCCTATTGGGGATTCGTGCTTATGGGCATTCATTTGGGAATGCACTGGGGAATGATTCAGGGAATGTTTGGCCGGCTTTTGAAGGGCAGGAAATTATCGGATTTGATTGTATGGGGACTGCGGCTGATCGTTGTTATCATTGCCGGGTATGGCTTGCTCTGTTTTATCCAAAAAGACATAGTTTCTTATATGTTTTTAAGGAATCAATTTGTATTTTTTGACTTTGAACAAAGCGCGTGGTCGGTATTTGCAGAGTATATTGCTATGATGGGCTTTTGGATTTTTACTGGGTTTGGCATTGCCAGAGGAAAAGGAGGCAAAAAATGAAGAGGATCAGTGCCATTTTCATAGCTACAGTCATGATGATGATGTTATGCTCGTGTGGGAACCATGTCACAGGGCAGGAAGGGGAGCCTGCAGACAATAACGGGCAGGCAGAAACCAGGCTGGAGGAAACGGATGCTACAGAAGAACCGGATAGGAATGATACAGGAAATGCGGCTGCGGTTCCGTTACCGGAAGAGTTTGTTCTGGTTCAGGGAGGCGCTTTTCAGATGGGAAGCCCAGAGGACGAAGCATGGCGCTCTGAGGATGAAGTTTTGCATACGGTTACGGCCAGTGACTTTTATATGAGCGCTTATGAACTGACACAGGCAGAATATCAGGAGATTACCGGAGAAAATCCATCCAGCTTTTCGGGGGAGGATCTGCCGGTGGAGAATATTTCCTGGCTAGATGCCGTTAAGTACTGCAATGCCAGAAGTGAGAGGGAAGGACTGACGCCGGCATATACGGTGGAAGAATCTGACGTGACATGGGACCGCGGCGCGGACGGCTACCGCCTTCCCACGGAGGCGGAATGGGAATATGCCTGCCGTGCAGGGACCACAACGCCTTTTAATACGGAAACTTCCATCAGCGCGGAAGAAAGCAATTACTACGGCCATTATCCTTATGAAATTGAGGATAACTATTTTTCACAGGGAAACCTTGCCACAAAGCCTGGCGAGTACCGGCAGACCACTGTCCCGGTCGAAAGCTTCTCCCCGAATCAGTGGGGATTGTACAATATGCACGGCAATGTGGGCGAATGGGTATGGGACTACTACGGAGCCTATGGCGCAGAAGAACAGACGGATCCCACAGGGGCTGAAACGGGAACGCTGCGGGTGTACCGGGGCGGCGGATGGAATGACTTTGCCAAAAATATGCGCAGCGCTTACCGCGCGGCGCTTGCTGAAGAGAAAGGCAGTTTCAATATTGGTATACGTCTTGTGCGAAACGCGGCAAGCGGTACTGGCAGCGTGGTCAGCGCGGGGATAGAGCATACGGAAAGCGCAAGCGGGAAAGCGCTGATCGCGTTCTTCTCATGGGGAGGGAACACGAAAGGGATTGCGGAAGAAATTCAGGCGCAGACAGATGCGGATTTGTTTGAGATTACCCTGGTCAATCCGTATTCTAATGATTATAATACCGTGCTGGACGAGGCGCAGAGGGACCAGAATGAGCAGGCGCGCCCTGAGCTTGCCGTTCATGTGGAAAACATGGAAGACTATGATACCGTCATACTCGGATATCCAAACTGGTGGGCGTCAATCCCCATGCCGATCGCTTCTTTCCTGGAAGAATATGATTTTTCAGGCAAGACGATCATTCCCTTCTGTTCCCATGGCGGCGGACGGTTCGGACAGAGTCTGACAGCGATTGCAAAGCTGGTTCCAGATGCCAGGATGGGCGAGGCATTGTCCGTTCATTATTCCGGCGGCAGCGATCTGCCGGATGAGATAACGGAATGGCTGAAAACAAATGGTATCATAGAATAATGCAATTTTTTGCTTGAAAAAAAACAAATGACAGGAGGATGTTATCATGAGTTATCAATTTTATGTACCTACGCGGACTTTGTTTGGAGCGGGAATGTTAAAGGAGCTTCATGATCAGGCTATGCCGGGGAAGAAGGCAATGGTCGTAATTTCAAATGGAAAATCCATGAAGGAAACGGGGACGCTTTACCGGGTTTTGAAAGAACTGGCACAGGCAAAGGTAGAAACGGCAGTCTTTGACCGTGTGCAGGCAAATCCCCTGCGTTCCACGGTGATGGACGGCGCGGCATTTGCAAAAGAAAATGGCTGTGATTTCGTGGTCGCCCTTGGCGGGGGCAGCGTTATGGACGCATCCAAGGCGATGGCGGCCATGGCAACGAACGGCGGTGACATCTGGGATTACCAGTCCGGAGGCACCGGCGGCGGGAAAACTTTAGAAAATAAGGCGCTGCCTGTCATCTGCATCACCACAACGGCAGGGACCGGTTCCGAGGCCGACCAGTGGGGCGTAATTACCAATGACGAGACTAACGAGAAGATCGGCTTCGGCGGGTACGATTTCCTGTTTCCTGTATTCTCTATTGTGGATCCGGAGCTGATGGTTTCCGTGCCACCGAAATTCACTGCTTATCAGGGGTTTGACGCGCTGTTCCACAGCACTGAGTGCTATATTTCCAAAGCGCACAATCTTATGGGGGATATGCTGGCTCTTACAGCCATTGAAAATATCGGAAAATATCTTGTCCGTGCCGTGAAAGATGGAAGCGATTTGGAAGCCCGTGAGGGTGTGGCATTCGCCAATAATCTCTCCGGTCAGGTTATGACCGTAAGCTGCTGTACCAGCGAACATTCCATGGAACACGCCATGAGTGCTTACCATCAGGAGCTTCCCCATGGCGCAGGACTGATTATGATCTCCGAAGCCTATTATCAGCACTTTGTGGATTGCCATGTTTGTGACGAGAGGTTTGTCACCATGGCAAAGGCATTGGGGAAAGCGGACGCGTCTTGTGCCCAGGACTTTGTGGATGCACTGGTGAAGCTTCAGAAAGACTGCGGTGTGAATGACCTGAAAATGTCCGACTTTGGTATTCAGAAGTCCGAGCTTGAGGTTCTGGCAAAAAATGCCCGTGAAACCATGGGCGGACTGTTTGGCGCAGATCCAAAGGAAGTGAACCATGGGGATTGTGTTGCAATTTTTGAAAAGGCATACAAATAAACAGGGGGGAATGATTTCAATGAATAAACCATATATAATCTGCTACATGATGACATCGGTGGACGGGAGGATTGACTGCGATATGGTGGGCCGGCTTGCGGGCGTGGAAGATTATTATCCGCTGCTTGATGAACTCGGTTTGCAATCGGCGGTCAGCGGGAAAATAACTGCCAGGCTGGAACTGGCAGAACCCGGAGAATTTAAGCCTGAAAGCGCTGCTTCGGCAGGCAGGGAAACGGTATCTAAGAAAACGGACAGCGGCAATGGTTACAATATTGTCGCAGACACGAAAGGCACACTGCTTTGGAACAGCGATGACCAATACGACAAGCCGCATATCATCCTTCTGTCCGAACAGGCAAGCACGGAATATCTGTCTTATCTGGACGGGAAGAATATCTCGTATGTTGTTACGGGAAAAAAACATATTGATCTGGCCCGCGCTGCAGAGATACTGAAGGAAACTTTTGGCATCGAGCGTCTGGGGGTTGTCGGCGGGCCGGCAATCAATACTGCATTTTTGGATGCGGGCCTGCTGGACGAGGTGATCGTCCTGATCGGGGCGGGCATTGATGGGAGAGCATCTTTTCCGCCTGTTTTCAACAGAAGCGACAATGAGAAAAAGGAGCCGACGCCGCTTGAATTGGTCGATGTAAAAAAATACAGTTCCGGAGCGGTATTTATTCGTTATAAAACGAAATGGCAAATATGACAACTCTGAGACAGGGAGCTTTAGAATGGGACAGGAAACAGAAATTTTTTCCAACAGGGATTTAAAAAATATGATACTGCCGTTGTTTTTGGAACAGCTTCTGGTCATGCTGGTGGGCATGGCGGATACGCTTGTGGTCAGCTATGCAGGGGAAGCGGCGGTGTCCGGAGTGTCTTTGGTCAACCAGTTTAACACGATCTTTATCTATCTGTTTACCGCCCTGGCTTCCGGCGGCGCCGTGGTGATCAGCCAGTATGTCGGGCGCAGGGCGATGGAGGACGCAGGGGAATCGGCAAGCCAGCTTTTGTTGTTTTCCACCGGTTTTTCCGTTATTATTTCCGCGCTTGCGCTGATTTGCAGCGAGTGGCTTTTGCGGCTGCTGTTCGGCAGGGTGAAGCCGGATGTCATGGCGGCTTGCGTGACCTATCTCAAAATCTCCGCTTACTCTTACCCTGCCCTGGCTGTCTATAATTCCGGCGCGGCAATTTACCGCAGTCTGGGAAAAACGGATGTGACCATGTATCTGTCGGCAGTTTCCAACATAATCAATATTATCGGAAACCTGATTGGCGTATTTGTCCTCCATGCCGGGGTGGCAGGCGTCGCATGGCCGTCCCTGATCGCCAGAGTTTTTTCTGCCGTAGTTATTACGGTACTGTGTTTTGGGAAGAAAAACGGGGTGGCTTACCGCTGGCGGTGGATTTTTCGGTGGAACGGCGCGTCCATGAAGCAGATTTTGGGAATTGCCGTGCCAAACGGGCTGGAAAATGGTGTTTTTCAGCTTGTGAAGGTGGCGCTATCCAGTATTGTGGCATTGTTTGGCACTTACCAGATCGCCGCGAACGGCGTGGCGCAGAGCATCTGGTCCATGGCGGCTTTGGCGGGAGTTGCCATGGGGCCGGTTTTTATCACGGTGATTGGACAGTGCATGGGGAAAGGGGATACGGATGCCGCTGACTTTTATTTTGGGAAACTAAACCGCATCACCCTGTTTCTGTCTTCAATGTGGAATCTCCTGATCTTCCTGCTGACGCCGCTGTTTCTCATGGCTTATGCGCTGGAGCCGGAAACAAAGAGGCTTGTGATCTGGCTGGTGTTGATCCATAATGTATTTAATGCAGCCGCCTTTCCCTTTTCCGGCGCATTGAGTAATGGTTTGAGGGCAGCCGGGGATGTAAAATTTACGATGGCTGTTTCCGTTGTTTCTACCCTTGCTGTGCGGCTGTTTTTATCGTGGCTGTTCGGTATCGTTTTCGACATGGGGGTTATCGGCATTGCCATTGCCATGGTCTGTGACTGGGTACTGCGGGCAGTGGTCTTCTTTCTGCGGCTGAAGTCAGGGAAATGGAAAAACTTTCAGGTGATCAAGGCATGACCTGCATATTTTGAGCAGGAAGCAGGTAAAAGAAGGAGGAGAGCCAATGGAACTTCGGGTGTTGGAATATTATCTGATGGTGGCAAGGGAGGAGAATATCACCAGGGCGGCAGAAATGCTGCATATTACCCAGCCTACTCTTTCCAGACAGATCGCCCAGATGGAGGATGAACTGGGGGTAAAATTGTTTCACCGGGGAAAGCACAATATTACGCTGACAGAGGATGGGCTTTTATTAAAACGCAGGGCGCAGGAAATGGTGGAACTGGCAGAGAAAACAAAGAAGGAACTTACACATGATGCAAAGGACTTGGGCGGGACCATATCGATCGGAAGCGGAGAAGCGAAAAGTATGCACCTGTTGGCTGGAATGCTGGCAGGCTTCCGCAGGAAGTATCCAAAAGTAAACTTTGACATTTACAGCGCTACTTCGGATGCCATAAAGGAACGGATTGAAAAGGGATTGATTGATATTGGGCTTTTGATGGAGCCTGTGGATGTGGGAAAGTATCAGTTTATGCGGGTATCGGAACGAATCCCATGGGGAGTGCTGGTACGTAAAGACTGCGAATTAGCGGGAAAAACTTCAGTGAAAGATTCTGATTTGCTGGGAGTTCCTTTGATTATGGCAAGGCGGGATTCTGTCAAAAATGAGATTGCTAACTGGTTTGGGGAATATTTCGACAGCCTGGAGATTGCCGCCACCTATAACCTGCTATATAATGCGGCCATTCTTGCAGAGCATATGAATGGGGCAGTGCTTTGCATGGGAAATGATTATACTTTTGAAAATATGATTTTTGTTCCGGTAGAACCGCGATTAGAAACAGGTTCCGTATTGGTCTGGAAGAAAAATCAGTTTCTTTCCCCGGTTACAGCAGAATTTATTGAATACATAAGAAATGCCAAAAAGGCATGAAATGATATATGAGGCAGGTATTGGACATATCCTGGTGCATGGATGTAGAATGTAGATACAGTTAGAAAGGTATCTGCATTCTTTTTATTTACGCGGGCAATGAGCCAAGCGGACGTGCTTGCACGTACATTTGGCGAATGCCGCGATAACGAGTGGAACTCGCAGAGCGTGTTTCATCTCGTTTCCCGAAATGTGCAGAAACAGTACTGAAAAAAGGAAAGGGGGACGGTATATGACCATAAATGAAGTCAGCCGTCAGTATATGATTCCTCGGAAAATATTGGAGGAATATGAAAGTTGGGGCGGCTGCGGAGCAGTAAAAAAGGTGATGGGCGACTGGAAATATGATGAGCAGGATCTGGAACGGTTGAGCTTAATTATGACGCTCCATGATATTGGCTTCGAGAAAGAGGAAATAGAAGCATACATGACACTTACAATCCGTAAAAAAGATAATGGGGATGATCGTCTCCGAATGCTGCAGAAAAAACGTTTGGCTCTGCTGGATGAGATTCACTTCCGGGAAAAGAAGCTGGAGCATCTGGATTATCTCCGGCATGAGATTGGAAAGATGAAGAATGAGAAAAAGGATGTATGATAAAAATGTGTTAGAAAAAGGAGATGCTATGAAAATTGTAGTATTAAAAGGAAGCCCCAATAGAAATGGATCATCAAATCTGCTGGCAGCAGAATTTATTCGCGGAGCAGAGGAGGCCGGACACAGCGTCCAGGTGATTGATGCAGCTCATGCGAATATCCATCCTTGCACCGGCTGTATCCATTGTGGATACGAGGGCCCCTGCGTACAGAAGGATGATGTAGATCAAATCCGGCAGATTATTCTGGAAGCAGATATGCTCGTCTTTGTTACGCCGCTTTATTACTATGGAATGTCTGCACAGCTTAAAACGCTTATTGACCGTTTTTGTGCTTTTAACGGCAGTATCCAGAGAAAAAGGATGAAGTCGGCACTTCTTACCGTCTCGTGGAATGCTGACAGTTGGACTTTCGATGCACTGGAGGCACATTATAAAACGCTTGTCCGGTATTTGAATCTGACGGATATGGGTATGGTTTTTGGCACGGGATGCGGAACACCCGCTATGACACAGCAGTCAAGATTTCCAGGGCAGGCGTATAAATTAGGGAGAAGCTTGTCTTAAACGGTATATGGGGGGTGTGAATGAAGAAAGTGTTTTACACTGTAGTTATTCTATTATTGCTGTTTGCTATGTCTGCCTGTGGAGGATCCGACCAAGTGGAAACAAATAAAGAAGTGCGTCCGGGGAAAGATTCCTCTACCGAACAAAGCGAAAGCATGCAGGAGATAGAATACAATTCCGGCATAGATGAGCAGAGCATAACAAAAGCAGAATTTGATTTTGGAACAAGGACAGTGATGCTTAACAGCGGCTATGAGATGCCAATCAACGGCCTTGGAACTTACAGTCCCCACGGTAATGAATGTATCAATTCTGTAAAAGCTGCCCTATCGAATGGAGTACGTCTTATTGATACTGCCTCCGCTTATGAAAATGAAGAAGAAGTGGGGCAAGCCACTCGGGAGGCTATTGATGAGGGCATCATTCAGCGGGAAGAAGTTTTCGTTATCACTAAAATTTATCCGGGCAGTGAGATGGAAAATCCAGAGCAGGCGATTCAGGCATGTTTGGACAGGCTGGACATCGGCTATGTGGATATGATGCTTTTACATCATCCGGATGATAATGATGTTAAGGCATATAAAGCAATGGAACAGTTTATGGAGGAAGGAAAAATCCGCTCTATTGGTTTATCTAACTGGTATATAGAGGAATTGACAGAATTTCTTCCTCAGGTTGATACCGTCCCGGCGCTTGTACAGAATGAGATTCATCCTTACTATCAGGAAAATGATGTGATTCCGTTTATTCAGGAATTGGGTATTGTTGTGCAGGGATGGTATCCACTGGGAGGACGGGGGCATACTGCAGAACTGCTAAGCGACCCGGTAATCTCTGAAATTGCTGAAGTACATCAGGTGTCTTCTGCTCAGGTTATTTTGCGATGGAATTTGCAAAAAGGTGTTGTAGTTATTCCTGGATCCAGCAATCCGAATCATATCCGGGAGAACACAGAACTATATCATTTTACTCTGACTGATGAGGAAATGGCTCAAATCAATGCACTTGACCGGGGAGAAAAGCACGACTGGTATTAGGATCTGTGAATATGCCATCAAATGCTTTTTAAGCATTAGATGTGATTTAATATAGGTATTAGACATCTTATTGGACGAAGAATACAATATAAGAATCTAAAAATAACTGAATTTGGAGGTTCCTCAAATGGATATGGTTAAATTGAATAATGGAATACTGATGCCGCAGCTTGGCTTTGGCGTATTCCAGATTACCGATCAGCAAATTTGCAAAGAAAGCGTAAAAACCGCACTGAAAACAGGTTATCGGATGATCGACACCGCAGCCTGCTATGGAAATGAGCGGGCGGTGGGTGAAGCAATCCGGGAAAGCTGTATTGACAGAGAGGAAATTTTCCTCGCGTCCAAGGTTTGGATTCAGGATGCAGGATATGAGAAAACCATGGCATCCTTTGAAAAGACCCTTGACAATCTGGAAACGGACTATCTGGATTTATATCTCATCCACATGCCCTACGGGGACTATCACGGAAGCTGGCGGGCCATGGAAGAACTCTTAAAGGCAGGCAAAGTAAAGGCAATCGGCGTCTGCAATTTCCTTCCCGACAGATTGCTGGATTCGATTCTTAGTCATGAAATCACACCGGCTGTCAATCAGATTGAACTGCATCCTTTCTGCCAGCAGAAGGAACTTCGGCAGTTGATGGCGCAGTATCAGATACAGCCGATGGCATGGGCGCCTTTTGCGGAGGGGCAAAATGAAATCTTCCGGAATCCGGAACTGATAACTATCGGGAAAAAATATGGAAAAACTCCCGCACAGGTGATACTGCGTTGGCTTCGGCAAAGTAAGATTGTTGCCATTCCGAAATCTGTTCACGAGGAACGCATCTGCCAGAATTATGATGTGGATGATTTTAGTTTGACTGAGGAAGACATGAGGATCATCGAGGGTATGGATATGGGGAGAAGCCTCATTCTGGATGTGCCAAGTCTGAGCGAAGTGCGCCGCCTGCATGAGATCCGTTTTGAGCAGTAATTGTCGGAAAGGAGATTTTTATTTATGAAGAAAAATATTGGTTCTAAACTGGCATTGTATCCAACCCCGCTGGTGGTGGTTGGCGCAATGGTAAATGGAAAACCCAACTGGACATTGGCTGGGCATCTGGGCATCATCGGCCATGACCGGGTGATGGTCAGCATGAGCGATGCTCACTATTCAAATCAAGGCATCCGGGACATGAAAGCGCTGTCCATCAACATTGTGGATGAAGCCATGCTGCAAAAGGCCGACTATGCAGGCTGTGTCAGCGGTACAAAGGAGGATAAATCAGATCTGTTTGCTTATCGTGTTGCAGATGGCAGTGTACCGATGATTGACGAATCCCCTGTTTCCATGGCGTGTACCGTAGAAGATGTATACGAAACGGAAGGGTTTGAGAGCTTTATCTGTAAAATCTCCGCTACCTATGCAGATGAATCCGTACTGGACAGCAGCGGCAGACTGAATTATAACATCCTCAAGCCGGTACTGTTTGAGATGCCGACGTATCAATATCTGAAAACTGGCGAAGTGCTTGGAAAATGCATGAGTATGGGAAAGGAGGAGGAACAGTAATGCCGCATATTGCAATCACCATGATTCCGGGACGGGATGAAGCTACTAAGCGTACATTGGCACAAAAAACGCAGGAGTTTATGGTCAAAGAATTAGGCGTTGAACCAAAGTTTGTGTCGGTATCTATTCAGGATGTTCCTATGGAGAACTGGCAGAAATCCATGGAGCAATTTACAGATGACATCCTTTATGTCAAGCCCGGTGTATAAGAAATACAGGAAGAATATAAAAATTGGAGGAATATAGAAATGAGCAAGAAACTGATCGCCTATTTTTCTGCAAGCGGCACAACGAAAAAGGCCGCGGAACATTTGGCAAAGGCAGTGGGTGCTGACCTGTTCGAGATCACTCCCGTTGTCCCTTACAGCAGTGCTGACCTGAACTGGATGGACAAAAAGAGCCGTAGCAGTGTGGAGATGAATGATTCTGCATCCCGCCCGGAGATTGCGGAGCGGCTCCCGAACATGGCCGATTATGAAACGGTATTTATCGGTTTCCCTATTTGGTGGTATGTCGCGCCGCGTATTATCAGTACCTTTGTGGAAAGCTATGACTTTTCCGGAAAGACAATGGTGCCGTTTGCCACCTCCGGCGGCAGCGGTATGGGAAGAACGGTTGAAGAACTGAAGAAGCTTTGCCCGAACGCAGACTGGAAGGCCGGAAAGATGGTAAATGGTGTGTCTGAAAGGGAACTTGCGGACTGGGCAAGTCAAATCTCCCGCAGCAAGCTACAGGAGATTTGACTCTCGCGGCAGTCGCCAAATGGATATGCAAGCATATCCGCTTGGTTCGTTGCTCGCGGAAATAAATTTTAATGGAGGAATGATTATGGAACTTAAAAAAACTGATCCGGAATTTGCGGAGCGTTTCCATCACTTCGCTTTTGATGAGGTTGTAAATGAAGAAAATCAGCAGCTTGATGCGTCCACACGCTATCTGGCGATCCTTTCTGTCCTGATTGGCTGCGGCGGACTGGATGCTTATCGGGAAATGCTGCCCGTCGCCCTGGAAAGCGGTGTTACGCCGATTATGGTGAAAGAAACTGTATATCAGGCTACCGATTATCTCGGTTATGGGCGGATGCTTCCTTTTCTGAATGTGACAAATGACATCTTTACACAGAGAGGAACCCAACTGCCTCTGCCTGGTCAGGCTACCACAACCATGGATGACCGGTTGGAAAAAGGTGCAGAAGCGCAGGCCGAAATCTTCGGAGAGCAGATGAAAGAGGCGTGGAAAGCCGGACATATTAACCGCTGGCTGGCGGCTAACTGCTTTGGAGATTTTTATACCCGCACCGGCCTGAATCTGAAACAGCGCGAGATGATTACCTTCTGCTTCCTGATGGCGCAAGGCGGCTGTGAACCTCAGCTCATCGCTCACGCAAAGGGGAACATGAATCTGGGCAACGATACGGATTTTCTGACCCGGGTAGTGTCGCAATGCCTGCCCTACATCGGCTATCCCCGGAGCCTGAACGCCATAAACTGCATCCAAAAGGCAGCGGAATGATTGGAGGAACAGGATTATGGAATATACAAAGTTAGGAAATACAGATATTGAAATTTCCAGGCTGTGCGTGGGCTGTATGAGTTTTGGTAAAGCTGGAACCCTGCATGACTGGACTCTGGATGAAGCGGCGACCGAGGAAGTGGTAAAACATGCGCTTTCTCTGGGTATCAATTTTTTTGATACTGCCAACGGTTATTCTGCCGGAACCAGCGAGGAATATCTGGGACGGGTGCTTAAAAAGAATATTGCCCGTGACAAGGTGGTCATTGCATCCAAAGTTTATTTTAATCCAGGCAGGCTGTCGGCTCCGGCAATTCATCGGGAAATAGACGGAACGCTCCGGCGTTTGGGGACGGATTATCTGGATCTGTATATCATCCATCGGTTTGATTATGATACGCCAATCGAAGAAACGATGGAAGCATTGAACGATTTGGTGAAAGCCGGAAAGGTACGGGCGCTGGGTGCATCCGCCATGTATGGGTATCAGTTTTATAATATGCAGCTCGCTGCCCGCGACCACGGCTGGGCACAGTTTCAGGCCATGGAGAACCATTATAACCTGCTTTACCGGGAGGATGAGCGGGAATTGATTCCCATTTGCAGACAGATGGGAGTATCGCTGATGCCATATAGTCCGTTGGCGGCAGGACACCTGACCCGTCCGAGGTGGAATGCGGATACATTGCGCAGCCGGACGGACCGGGCGGCTATGGGTAAATATGACCGCACAGAAGAACAGGATATGCAGATCGTGAAGAGGGTTTCTGAACTGGCAGAACGCTATGAGGTAAAAATGTCACAGATTGCCCTGGCATGGCATTGGTCAAAGGGCGTGGCTTCTCCAATTATTGGAGCCACAAAAGCAGCTTATTTTGATGATGCTGCGGGCGCGCTTGAAGTGAAATTGACAAAAGCAGACATTGACTATCTGGAGGAGGCTTATCTCCCTCACCGGATTGTGGGGGCGGTTGACTGCAATCCTGATGACGGCGTGATGCTGCTGGACGAAAAGAAATAGAAAGAGGCGATTGGATTGAAAAGAATAACAGCATGGACACTCTCTCTTTGTATTTTGTTTAGTATGACTGCCTGTGGCAGACAGGTTGGGAAAACTACTGCGACATCTGACATTTCTCAATCCGGCGTTTCTCAGTCGGTTTTGAAAGAAAGTCAGCCATCCGCTGCTACGGAAGAAAATACACAGCCGGCTCAGGCAGCAGGACAGGAGCATATCCTGATTGCTTATTTTTCCTGGTCGGATAACACGGTCGTGGAGGATGAAGAAGCCTCTGTTCAGTCTGCGCTTTCCCATTATGAATCAATTGGTGACAGCGCAAATTACAACGGGATAGACGCAGTGACTTCTTCCAGTGTAGTGGTTCCGGGAAATACTGCGCAGATGGCGCAGTGGATTCAGGAGTATGTGGGCGGAGAATTGTTTCCTATCATTGTAAAGGAAACATATCCCGACAACTATGACGAGTGTATGGAGCGGGCGGCGGATGAGAAAGCGGACAACGCCCGTCCGGAACTGGCAAACCATCTGGATAACATAGGCGATTATGATGTCATCTTTTTGGGTTTTCCCAACTGGTGGTCAAGCGCGCCTATGGCGATATTCTCCTTTATTGAAGAATATGATCTCTCAGGGAAAACCATCGTTCCTTTCTGCGCCCATGGAACCGGAGGGATTGCGGCGGGCGTGAGGGACATTACTGCGGCCCTGCCTGATTCCGTAACGGTTTTGGATGCCCTTGGCGTTTATCGGGCAGATATTGGAAACGCTGGGTCTACGGTGCATGAGTGGCTGGCGGAACTTGGATTTGAAAAAAAGGAGGAAGCATCCCAGATGGAAAATGAGGAAAGGAAACTGAAAATGACAGTAGATGGACAGGAGATCAGCATCACGCTTTATGATACTCCGGCAGCAAACGCATTGTATGAAATGCTGCCTTTGGAGCTGGCCTTCGAGGATTTTAATGGAATTGAGAAAATCAGTTATCTCCCCCAGGAACTGCCTACAGAGGGGGAACCCGATGGCTGCGAGCCAGGTGTAGGAGATTTCTGCCTGTATGCCCCATGGGGGAATCTCTCTGTATTTTATCAGGATTTCCGGTATTCGGACAGCCTGATCATGCTGGGACATATTGATTCCGGGATGGAGTTTATTTCCGGTCATAACGGTAATTTTGCAGCAGCGTTGGAAGCGGCAAATTAGGGACGAAAATAAGAATAGATGGTGAAGATTATGGAATTACAGAGTATGCAGCCCGATTCATTCAGGCACAGGAAAAATATCCAACGGATTTTGATGAACTTCGGGATTTGAATCATAAAGAAATGGCAGAGGGATAGGCGGTCAACGTAGAGGGTGTTTACGAATCAGAATCTATGGTAATGGGCTGGCTGAATTCCATTGACTTGTAACATACTGGACAGTTAAAAGTCTTCTCAGCTAATAAGCTGGCCAATATTCTCTGTTTCGGGGGAATCTGCTTGCCAGATATTATTTTCGTTATGATCAGATTGCTCTGCCGGGCCATAAAACGGAATAAATTCTGCCTCAGATACTCCATCATAAAGGCTGTGTGTGCTGTGCGTAGCAAATATTATGCTTTAAAAGCATATAAGATCATAAAATATAAGTATTAGACATGGGAATTAAAATATAGTATTCTAGGATCAGGTAATATGATCCGGATGGCAGAAGAACAGTCGGATGACAGCCCGGCTGTTTTTTGTATACCGTTTTGCGTTAATTATTTTTACCAGCGTAGTATTTACGGACATAATATCCAATGACTGAAATGGAAAGATAATATCTGTAAGGCACTGATATGGAGGAGGGAGCAATAGTAGGAAAAGTATATAGAAAAATACGATTTGCGGCTATTTATATTTTTGCTTTTTGTCTGATGGTAGGTGGGGTCATGCACTATGTTGACGTTAAAGGAGATTCTTTTGGAAATATTTTTGTACTTGCCAGCTTTAATGAGAAAAAACCACTCCCGGTAAGGTCTGAAAAGTCGATTTACGGGAGAAGATACCATTTGAGAGGCCTTACTTCCAAAGGGGCAGGCATATATGGAAATGAAGAAAATAACAGGGCTGCAGATTATGTGCTTTCTGCAATTGAAGATGCTGGCATTGACAGCACTATGACGGATTACGATAAGGTTGCAGCTATCAACCAGTATCTATGTGAGAAATTAAGCTATGCAGAATATGCTGCCGTAGAAGGGTATCCCTATGAAAAGAACTGGATTCCATTTACGGATTACTGCTTACTTTCAAATACAGCGGTTTGTGCTGGGTATGCAGAAGCGTTTCAATCTATGTGCTGTACCCTTGGCATAGAATGCTGGTATGTGACAGGAAATGTTTATGAAAGCAACGGGGAGTTGATTGGGTATCATGCATGGAACCGTGTTGTATTGGAGGGAAAGGGGTATTATATGGATACCTGTTGGAACGACAGCAGCGGGAATGCGTATTTTTTATCAGAAAATGGATGGGCAGACCATAAAATAGACGGGGAATTTGAAACATACAGGATAAGCTCGCAGGTTTTCCCTATGCCGGAATATATACCTGCACGGGCATCCTAACACGGCTGTCCTACCATTTCGCAAAGAAGGATTGTATCGTAAAAGTTTATTTATATGGAATGTTTTCAGCGATTTATGTGGGAGGTGTCAGGATTTTATGAGAAAAAGAATATGTTTTTTGTCTTTCTTGCTTCTGGCCGTATGCCTGAATGCCGGATGCACATCAGGAGAAAGGGAGGACGGACAAACGAAAGCGGAAAGCAGCCTGTTTGCCATGAATACCTATATGACGTTTACGGCTTACGGCGATGGGGCAAAGGACGCTTTAAAGGATTCTGAACAGATGTTAAAAGAGGTTGAGAGTCTTTGGTCAGTCACCGATACGGAAAGTGAAATCTATATGGCAAACCATAGCGCTGGCAAACCTGTTGAAATCCATGAAGAAACAGCAGGCCTGGTAAAGTTTGCTTTGGAAATGGCAGAGTCAACAGGAGGGGCATTGGAACCGACACTTTATCCACTGTTGTGCGCATGGGGGTTTACGACGGAAAATCACCAGGTTCCCGCGCAGGAAGAGATTGACAGGCTATTAAAGGATACAGATTATAGGAAGATCAGGCTGGAAGGAAATGAACTGACGGTCCCGGATACTATGCAGTTGGATTTAGGCGCAGTTGGAAAAGGGTATGCATCAGATTTAGTGGTGGAAGAACTGAAGGCGCATGGGGTAAAATCCGCTGTGATCAGCCTTGGCGGGAATATACATGTGCTTGGTCAAAAACCGGATGGCGGCAATTGGAGGGTGGGGATAAAAAACCCTTCTGGTGACGGGAATCTGGGCATGCTGGAGGCCAGCGATGCAGCCATTGTGACTTCGGGAGGATATGAAAATTATTTTGTTGGAGAAGATGGCAGGACATATTGGCATATTCTGGATCCAGGGGACGGTTATCCGGCCAATAAGGGGCTGCTTTCCGTGACAATTATCAGCCCAGAGGGAAAATTAAGCGATGCCTTGTCCACGGCGCTGTTTGTCATGGGGGCAAAAGAAGCAGAAACATATTGGCAAAAACAGGGAGGGTTTGATATGATCCTGATTTCGGATGAAGGGGAAATTCTTCTGACAGAAGGGGTTGAAAAGTATTTTTCGCTTGGCGAAGGCCAGAACCTAAAGGTAAGGGTGCTTGAAAAATGAAAAATGGAAGATGGCTATACGTCTTTTGCGGCCTGATTTTGTCCATTGGGATTATTGGAAGCATTTGGGCAATGAAAAAACCCAAAACGGATTATGTCAGAATTATCCAGGACGGGGAAACGCTGTATCAGTTTGATCTGGCGCAGACAGAGGATCAGAAGATTGAAATAGAATATGGCGGGAAAATAAACGTCGTGGAGATCAAGGGGCATCGGATACGGATGGTGGATGCCGGATACCCTGACAGGACGTGCATGGAGATGGGATGGCTGGATTCCTCAGTACCGATCGTATGCCTTCCAAACCATCTGGTGATACAATTTTCAGATATGGATGAAGGCATGGACGCAAAAACGTATTGACTGATGATGATTAGGAAACTTTATTTGGACGTAGAGATGAATGCGCATAAATTAACGGAATTAGCGTTTTTAACTACAGTGGCTTTGATTATATTTGTAATAGAATTACGGATTCCGAATTTAATTCCGCTTCCTGGCGTGAAGCTTGGGCTTGCGAATATCGTCACAGTTTTTGCCATATATCACTATAAGCCCGGTGAAACAGCCATGATTGTTTTTTCAAGAATTCTGATGGGTTCTTTTTTTAGCGGAAATATGGTGGCAATGATGTACAGTGTAGCGGACGCATCTTTATGTCTGGGCGGGATGCTGGTTTTGAAAAAAATCATTCCGGTAAAGTATTTATGGATGTGCAGTGCATTAGGCGCGGTTTTACATAATACCGGTCAGATCATAGTTGCCTGCCTGGTAGCAGGGATGGGGGTAATGGCTTATTTTCCGTTTCTTTTAGTTTCAGGCTGTATCGCAGGATGCTTTACGGGAATGTGTGCGCAGTATGTGATAAACAGGTTAAACTTTCTACAATAATCGAATGTTTATCAAATATTTACAAGGAGAATGTTCCTTGCCTATATAGGTCAATCTGCCTTGTGTAGATTGGCCTTTTATTTACTTTATAGGAAATTGCGATTTTTAGAGATATAAAAAGAACAAGAGTTTATCGAACATGCGTTAGATAAACTCTTGTGGGGGAATAACGATAAGACGACACGGTTTAGAAGATATAAAAACCTTCCACGCCAGCCTCGTCATCAAATAAGTCGTATTCGTTTAAGAAATAATCCATGTCCAGAAGGTCATCCACGCTCATGTGGCGGATGTCCCCGGATGTCATCCCTTCTGGTGGATTATCCATATATTTTTTGCGTAGTTTCTCTATGTTCTGCTTCATATGCATGGCCTCCTTTGAAAGGAGTATACCACAGGAACTGGATTTATGGAAGTCATGCAGATGACCTCTTTCCACGAGAACGGGACATTACTTTCTCGTACATTTCTTCCAGAGAAACATGCTTATGGTTAAAGTAGAGTTTTAAAAACAGCATGGTTGTACCGCATTCACATTTTAAGGGGTCGTAGCCAAAGGCTGAAAGGATTGCGGTGCGCCACTGGTTAAAGCTCCTGTAAAAATCATGTTTTTCACGGGAAACTGCACGATGGAGCTTTTTGTCAATCTCCCGGTGGCGGGCATAGATGCCGCCATAACGGATCATTTTATAGTGCTTTTCCGGGATATGCCGGATGAGCCGTTTTATGAAATCCATAACAGGAATGGTTTCTTCCACGTATTTGTCATCTTCGTGCCGGTTGTAGTGGAAAGTAACAAAATCGCCGTCATATTTGTCAATCCTAGATGTGGCGATCACGGGACGCCCGAGATAGCGGCCAATATATTTGATGGCTGTCTGGGGGTCGCATTTGTTGGGCTTTGCATATACGTAGAAACCTTCTTTGTGCTCTTGGTAACAACGGGACTTGATTTTTTTAAAGGAGGGTCCGATCATGGCTTCCATTTCGTTAAGCAGGGCAGTGCGAAAGGCATTGCGAAGGAAGGTATAGTTAAAATAATTGATGTTGCGCCAGAAACCGTTGTCGCTGTATCCTCCTTCAGAAATGAGGCAGTGGATATGTGGGTTCCATTTTAAATCCCTGCCAAAGGTGTGGAGAACCATGATAAAGCCGGGAGTGAAGTTCATGGATTTGTTCTGCTTGAAAAACATGCGTGAAACGACACTGTTTACTGCATGGAACAGACAGTCAAGGAGGGAACGGTCATTAAGGAAAAAATCCCGGAGCTGTTCATCGATTGTAAAAACGCAATGGCGGTGATGTACATTAACCAGTTTAAAGGACATGTTGGTAGTGCGTTCCATGGCATATTTATTACCGCAGGTAGGGCAGAAACGGCTGTGGCATCGGAAAGGGACAAATTTGAGTTTTCCGCAGTTAGGGCAGCCAAACATGGCGCCGCCAAAGGAGGGATCGCCGCAGTTTATCATCTTATCGATATTTTCCATCTCAGTTTGTCTGGGATGAAGGGTATATTCAATTTCCTCATAATGGTCAATAAAGATTTTTTGTAAAATATTCATAAGACTATTATGCACGAAAAAGTAACAAAAGGGAAGCCCTAATTCCCCCATGAGTGGGGGCTAGGGGGTTGATGTGTCGAAGACACTTTTTTATGCGCAGAAAGAGAGGAAAATGGAATGAATCTGAAACAGAATTACCTTACGGAGTCCGGCTGTTACCGGGCGGGGAAACACATCACCG
>CAYOWU010000044.1:0-27013 GCA_964407765.1 uncultured Lachnospiraceae bacterium | reverse complement strand
CGGAGCTGACTGTCACTAATCGGGTGAGGGTTTGACCAGGAAAAGAAGTGGAATCGTGTGTGCGGTTTTGAGGGTGCGCAAAAGAATAAAAAGAAGCAATCAACGGACAGTTGGTTGTTTTTTTGTCGTTTATCTTAAGGAAAATATCCCACAATAATCAGAAATATGTTATAATAAATAATTAAACTGATAGGTATTTCGATGGAAAGAGAGGAATGCTAGTATGAGTGATGAACACAACGATCATTCAGATATTGTGTCAAAAGATCGGGAAGCGAAAGAGACGAATCATACAGACGAATATGAGAAGATCTGTTTCCTATGCCGCAGGCCGGAGAGCAAAGCCGGCTCCATGATTGATCTGCCCAATAATATCCATATTTGTACGGAATGTATGCAGAAAAGCTTTGACACAATGAAAAATAGCAATTTAAGCTATAATGATATAATGAACTTGTCAAATGTGAGCATGATTGATCTATCGAATCTGCATAATCAAATTCCGAAAAGCCAGAAAATAAAAAAGAAAGCAGAGAAAAAGGAACCTGCGAAAGCTTTTAATATAAAAGACATTCCTGCTCCGCATAAAATCAAAGCGAAGCTGGATGATTATGTAATTGGCCAGGATCACGCCAAAAAAGTGATGTCTGTGGGCGTTTATAATCACTATAAGCGCGTAGCGACGGAGACTATGGATGAAATAGAAATAGAAAAATCCAATATGCTGATGATTGGCCCCACAGGCTCCGGAAAGACGTATCTGGTGAAAACTCTGGCCAGGCTCTTGGATGTGCCATTGGCCATCACGGATGCCACATCCCTGACGGAAGCTGGTTATATTGGAGACGATATAGAGAGCGTTGTCTCAAAGCTTTTGATGGCGGCGGATAACGATGTGGAAAAGGCGGAGCACGGCATTATTTTCATCGATGAGATTGATAAACTGGCCAAAAAGAAAAACACGAACCAGAGAGATGTCAGCGGAGAAGCCGTACAGCAGGGTCTTCTGAAGCTTTTAGAGGGAAGCAATATAGAGGTTCCTGTGGGCGCCAGCAGCAAGAACGCGATGGTTCCGCTGGCTTCGGTGAACACGAGGAATATTTTATTCATCTGCGGCGGCGCATTTCCGGAGCTGGAGAACATAATCAAGGAACGGCTGAACGAACAATCTTCCATTGGGTTCCGCGCGGATTTAAAGGACAAATACGACGACGATCCGGAGCTTTTGAGCAAAGTCACCCTGGATGACATCAAAGCTTTCGGCATGATTCCGGAATTTGTGGGAAGGCTTCCGATTATTTTTACGCTGAGAGGATTGGATAAGAAAATGCTGATACAGATTCTGAAAGAGCCGAAAAACGCCATTTTAAAGCAGTATCAGAAGCTGTTGGCCTTGGACGAGGTGAAGCTGGAGTTTGAGGAGGGGGCCCTGGAGGCCATTGCCGAGAAAGCTCTTGAGAAGAAGACCGGCGCGCGGGCGTTGCGGGCCATTTTGGAAGAGTATATGCTGGACATTATGTACGAGATCCCCAAAGACGACAATATCGGGGAAGTAGTGATTACAAAGGAGTACATAGAGCAGGTTGGAGGACCAAAAGTCGTTCTGCGAAGTTAGTTTGGCGCGTCTGAAAACATGTTCTATGGAATATATTATTAAAATCAGAAGGGAGTATGAGATTATGGCAGATGATTTTTTTTCAGAATTTGGCGAAACCTTACACCAGGCGGCGAAGGAATTTTCCGCGAAGACAGATAATTTTTTTGAGAGCCAGAAAATCCGCAATCGCATTAACGGCGAACAAAGGCAGATTGACCAGTGCCTGAAAGATGTTGGAAATATTATCTACAAGAAATTCGTGGAGGGCGAGCCGTTTCACGAAGACATAGCGGCGCTGTGCGAGGAAATTACCGACCACAAGGTAGCTATAGCGAAGATGCGGGAAAATATGGCCAGAAAAAAAGGTGAGAAGATCTGCGCGTCCTGCGGGGCGTCTTTGCCAAAAGAGGCTATGTTCTGTTTGCAGTGCGGGGCGCAGTGCAAAGATGAGCCGGAAGAGGAAACCGTGGAGGACCCAAAACCGGCGCCGGAAGAAGAGGCGCAGACGGACGATTCACAGAAAGAAGAGATTTAGAGAGTTTGGGAGGCGCGGATGATTTTTCTCGTTTTAGCGGCGGCGTTATTTGCGGCAGATTACTTTGTGAAAAAATACATGGACGCTCATTTTCCCCAGGGAACCCGCAAGGAAATCCTGGGTGGGAAAATTATACTGCAGAATCTTCACAATCCCCATGGTGTTCTGGGATTGTTCAAAGGTCGAGAAGAGCTGGGGAACGCGTTGTCTTTCGGCGCGTTCATCAGCGTGTGCTGGGACTTTATCCGTCTTCTTTTTTCAAAAAGGCGCAGGCTGGAGAAGCTGGGCGTGGGAATGGCTTTGGGCGGAGGCTGCAGCAATCTCTATGAGAAGGAGACGAAAGGCTATGTGACCGATTATTTCAGCTTTGGCGTGAAGGATCAGAAGCTGAAGAAGGTTGTGTTTAATTTGTCGGATTTGTTTATTTTTCTCGGAGCGTTTTTCTATCTGGCGGGGCAAGTTTTGTTCTTGTGCCGGGAGGAGAAAAAGCGTTAAATTTATTTTTTCAAAAAAAGAAGACAGACTGTATGATATTTTTTTAAGTGGTCATACAGTCTGTCTTCTTTTTTGTTCAAATAAAAAATGCAGGAGATGGGACTTGAACCCACACGATCTTGCGACCACAGGCACCTGAAGCCTGCGCGTCTGCCAATTCCGCCACTCCTGCATATCTTATATTCTGTTGGACTGTTGCTGTTTTATTACTCTTGCTCCGCGTCCTCGATTATAATACATCATTTCCCAGGGGATGTCAATAGGAAAATGAAAAAATTTATTCCGGTTGAAAAAACCGGCGCTGTATGATAAACTTGCAATAATAAAAGACCAGGAGAATGTCTTTTTTTTTGCCTTATACCTATAGAGAAGGGAGAATTTATGAAAGCATTCCTTATTTTGGAGGATGGCCATGTATTTACCGGGACCAGCATTGGTTCTGCCAGGGAAGTAATCAGCGAGATTGTATTCAATACATCGATGACCGGATATCTGGAAGTTATGACAGACCCCTCGTATGCGGGGCAGGCTGTGTGCATGACGTACCCATTGATTGGAAACTACGGAATCTGTTACGAGGATCAGGAGTCGAGAAAACCCTGGATCGAAGGGTTCATTGTCCGGGAGCTGTCGCGGAGGCCCAGCAATTTCCGCAGTGAGGACAGCATCTGGAATTTTCTTAAGAAAAATGATATTCCGGGCATCGCGGGCATTGACACGCGGGCGCTGACCAGGCGGCTGCGCAAGAAGGGAACCATGAACGGCATGATCACCGTGGACGAAAATTACCGGCTGGAGGAAATCCTTCCCCGGCTGAAAGCCTATACTACGGGTAAAGCGGTGGAGAGAGTGACCTGCCGGGAAAAGACGGTTTTGCCGGGCCAGGGAAAGAAAGTGGCGTTTCTGGATCTGGGGGCCAAGAGCAACATTGCCCATTCCCTCCAGGAAAGGGGCTGCCAGGTGACGATTTACCCGGCTTTTGCCCCTGCGCAGGAGATTTTGGACGCGCGCCCAGACGGCATTATGCTGTCCAATGGGCCGGGAAATCCCAAGGAATGCGGCTCTATTATCCAGGAAATTAAAAAGCTTTACGATTCCGACGTGCCGATTTTTGCCATTTGCCTGGGGCATCAGCTGATGGCGCTGGCCACCGGAGCGGACACCAAGAAGATGAAGTACGGCCACCGGGGCGGCAACCATCCGGTGAAGGACTTAAAGACCGGGCGGGTGTACATTTCCTCCCAGAATCACGGATACATGGTGGACGCGGACACACTGGACCCGAATGTGGCGGTTCCCGCTTTTATAAACGTCAACGACCAAACTAACGAGGGTCTGTCCTATGTGGGGAAAAAGATTTTCACCGTGCAGTTCCATCCGGAGGCCTGCCCGGGGCCGGAGGATTCCGCAGGGTTGTTTGACCGGTTTATAGAAATGATGGGAGGGGAAGAATAATGCCGAAAAATCCAGATATTAAGAAAACGCTTGTGTTGGGCTCCGGCCCCATCGTGATTGGCCAGGCGGCGGAATTTGACTACGCGGGCACCCAGGCCTGCCGCTCCCTGAAAGAAGAAGGGGTGGAAGTGGTTCTTTTAAATTCCAACCCGGCCACCATTATGACGGATAAAGACATCGCGGATTGGGTATACATCGAGCCGCTGACCATCGAAGTGGTGGAGCAGTTGAGTCTGAAGGAAAAACCGGACAGCGTGCTGCCAACCCTGGGTGGACAGGCCGGGCTGAATCTGGCCATGGAGCTGAACGAGAAGGGGTTTCTAAAGGAAAACAATGTGCGCCTCATCGGCGCCACGCCGGAGACCATCAGGAAAGCCGAGGACCGTCTGGAATTTAAGAGAACCATGGAGAAAATTCACGAGCCCATCGCGCCTTCCCTGGTGGTGGAGACGGTGCAGGACGGCGTGAATTTCACCAATACCATCGGTTACCCGGTGGTGCTGCGTCCGGCCTATACATTAGGCGGCAGCGGCGGCGGCATCGCCAATAACGAACACGAGCTGCGGGAGATTCTGGAAAACGGCCTTCGCCTTTCCCGGGTGGGGCAGGTGCTGGTGGAGCGCTGCATTGCCGGATGGAAGGAAATCGAGTACGAAGTGATGCGGGACAGCCTGGGCAACTGCATCACCGTCTGCAACATGGAGAACATCGACCCGGTGGGCGTGCATACCGGAGACAGCATCGTGGTGGCGCCGTCCCAGACCTTGGGGGATAAGGAATACCAGATGCTGCGCACGTCAGCCCTGAATATCATCAGTGAGCTGAACATTACGGGGGGCTGCAACGTGCAGTACGCGCTGAAACCGGACAGCTTTGAATACTGTGTTATCGAGGTAAATCCCCGGGTGAGCCGTTCCTCGGCGCTGGCCTCCAAGGCCACTGGCTACCCCATCGCCAAAGTGGCGGCGAAAATCGCGCTGGGCTACACCCTGGATGAAATCCCCAACGCCATCACCGGGAAAACCTATGCCAGTTTTGAGCCCATGCTGGACTACTGTGTGGTGAAGATTCCCCGCCTGCCCTTTGACAAGTTTATCAGCGCGGAACATGCGCTGACCACGCAGATGAAAGCCACAGGGGAAGTGATGAGCATCTGCAATAACTTTGAGGGCGCCTTGATGAAAGCCATCCGCTCCCTGGAACAGCATGTGGACAGCCTGATGTCCTATGATTTCACCGAATTAACGGAAGAAGAGCTGCGGGAAAAATTAAAAGAAGTGGACGACCGGCGGATCTGGGTAATTGCAGAAGCGCTGCGAAAGGGAATTCCCCAGGAAGACATCCAGCAGGTGACCAAGATTGACCTGTGGTTCATCGACAAACTGGCCATCCTGGTGGAAATGGAGCAGGCGCTGAAAGACGGCCCGCTGACGGAAGACCTTTTGCGGGAAGCCAAACGCATGGAGTTTCCCGATTATGTAATCGGAAGCCTGACGGGAATGACTGAACAGCAGGTGAAGGACATGCGGTTGGGTTACGGCATCACCGCGGCTTATAAAATGGTGGACACCTGCGCGGCGGAATTTGCGGCCACCACGCCTTATTATTATTCCGTATACGGCGGCGAGAACGAGGCCTGCGGCAATGGGGACAAGAAAAAGGTGTTGGTGCTGGGTTCCGGACCCATCCGCATCGGCCAGGGCATCGAGTTTGACTTTTGTTCCGTGCACTGCACCTGGGCTTTTGCCAAAGAGGGCTACGAAACCGTTATCATCAACAACAATCCGGAGACGGTCAGCACCGACTTCGACATTGCGGATAAGCTGTATTTTGAACCGCTGACGCCGGAAGACGTGGAAAATGTGGTGAATATCGAAAAGCCCGACGGGGCGGTGGTGCAGTTCGGCGGCCAGACGGCCATCAAGCTCACCGAAGCTTTAATGAAAATGGGCGTGAAAATCTTAGGCACTTCCGCGGAGAATGTGGACGCGGCGGAAGACCGGGAGCTTTTCGACAAAATCCTGGAACAGTGCCAGATTCCCCGCCCCCAGGGTCAGACGGTGTTTACCGCCGAGGAAGCCAAGGCGGCAGCCAACCAGCTGGGCTATCCGGTGCTGGTGCGCCCCTCTTACGTGCTGGGCGGACAGGGCATGCAGATCGCCATCAACGATCAGGACGTGGAACAGTACATCGGCATCATCAATCAGATCGCCCAGGAGCACCCAATTCTGGTGGACAAATATCTGGTGGGAAAAGAAATCGAGGTAGACGCGGTCTGTGACGGCGAGGATATCCTGATTCCGGGCATTATGGAGCACATCGAGCGGGCGGGCATCCACTCCGGCGACAGTATTTCCGTGTACCCGGCCCAGACCATCAGCGAGAAAGCCAAAGCTACCATCGAGGAATATACCCTCAGGCTGGCAAAATCTCTGCATGTGGTGGGCATGATTAACATACAGTTTATTGTATGCCAGGAAGAAGTGTACGTGATTGAGGTCAATCCCCGTTCCAGCCGGACAGTGCCCTACATCAGCAAAGTCACCGGGATTCCCATCGTGCCCCTGGCCACCAAGGTCATTCTGGGGAAAAAGCTAAAAGACTTAGGCTATACGCCGGGACTGCAGCCGGAGGCCAAATATTTTGCCATCAAGATGCCGGTGTTTTCCTTTGAGAAAATCCGGGGCGCCGATATCAGCCTGGGGCCGGAAATGAAGTCCACAGGCGAATGCTTAGGGATAGCAGAGACCTTTAACGAAGCGCTTTACAAAGCCTTTCTGGGTGCCGGAGTGAAGCTGCCCCGCCATAACAACATGATTATAACGGTGAAAGACGCAGACAAAGAGGAGGCTGTGGACATTGCCCGGCGGTTCGAGGCATTGGGCTATAAGATTTTCGCCACCAGAAGAACGGCCAAAACTTTAAAGGAGCACGGGATTAAGGTCATCCGCACCAACAAGCTGGAACAGCCGTCCCCCAATCTGCTGGATTTGATTCTGGGCCACAAGATCGACCTGATTATCGACACGCCATCACCGGGAGTGGAGCGGGCTCACGACGGCTTTCTGATTCGCCGCTACGCGGTGGAAACCGGGGTGAATGTGCTCACGTCACTGGATACGGCGCGGGCGCTGGTCACCAGTTTGGAAAACACCGATCTGCGCCGGCTGACGCTGGTGGACATCGCCGCTATTGACGGAAAGTAAGCGGACAATCAATGAGAATAAGGGGAATGTATGAGTATTATTGAATTACTGAAAGTGATTATTTTGGGGATTGTGGAAGGCATTACCGAATGGCTGCCCATCAGCAGCACCGGGCATTTGATTCTGGCGGACGAATTTATTCAATTAAACGTCACGCCGGAATTTATGGAAATGTTCCGGGTGGTGATCCAGCTGGGGGCCATCCTGGCGGTAGTAGTTTTGTATTTCTCCAGGCTGTGGCCGTTCCGGAACAAAAAAGACGCGAAAAGCCCGTGGGAACGCTGGGTGGACATGGATAAAATGATTCTTTGGTTCAAAATCCTGGCAGCCTGCCTGCCTGCCATCGCCATCGGTCTGCCCTTTGACGACATCCTGGAGGAGAAGCTTTATAATTACGTGGTGGTGGCTCTGATGCTGATTTTATACGGCGTGCTGTTTCTGGTCATTGAAAATTACAATGCCAGACGGACGCCGGCGGTTGCTCGTCTGGAGGATCTGACTTTCCGGATGGCGTTTTTCATTGGCGTGTTCCAGGTATTGTCGCTGGTTCCGGGCACATCCCGTTCCGGCTCCACCATCATCGGCGGCATCCTGCTGGGAGCTTCCCGAACCGTGGCGGCGGAGTTCACCTTCTTTTTGGCCATCCCCGTCATGTTCGGGGCCAGCCTTCTAAAGCTGGTGAAATTTGGCTTTCATTTCACCGGGACGGAAGCGGCCATTTTGCTGCTGGGGATGCTCACGGCGTTCGTAGTGTCTATCCTGGCGATAAAATTCCTGATGGGCTACATCAAGAAACACGACTTTAAAGCCTTCGGGTGGTACCGGATTGTGCTGGGCGTGCTGGTGTTCGGCTATTTCATTGGGAAAAATCTGCTGGCTTAAAGCGCATATGAAAGTGTATTTCAGAAGGGAATAGCAAATGAAACAAGGATTCAGAAACAAAAAATTATGCGGGCTGCTGGCGCTGCTGTTATGCGTCAGCTTGGCAGCTTTGGCGGTAAACGCGCAGGCCGCCTCTAAGAAATCTCAGGCCGTCAAGGTGTATAAGAAATTTTTAAGCGGCCAGCCAAGCAACGGAAAAGTCGCGCAGCATTCAGTGTTTTTTGGAGATTAAAGAACCGATGGGAGGCGGACAAGATGAAGAAGTATATAATGGCCATGGATCAGGGCACCACCAGCTGCCGGACGATTCTTTTTGACCGATTCGGAAGGATCTGCAGCATGGCCCAAAAGGAATTTCCCCAGTATTACCCGCAGCCCGGCTGGGTGGAGCACGACCCCATGGAAATCTGGGCTTCCCAGCTCAGCGTGTCCACAGAGGCCATGGGCAAGATCCGGGCCTCGGCGGAGGAGATTGCGGCCATCGGCATCACCAACCAGCGGGAGACTTCCATTGTGTGGGACAAGGAGACGGGAAAGCCTGTTTATCCGGCCATTGTCTGGCAATGCAGGCGCACGGCGGACCGCATTGAGCGGCTTAAAGAGAGCGGATTTGACCGGACGCTGCAGGAGCGCACGGGGCTGGTGCCGGACGCGTATTTTTCAGCCACGAAGATTCAGTGGATTCTGGATCACGCGGAAGGGGCCAGGCAGCGGGCCGAGAGGGGTCAGCTGCTTTTCGGGACGGTGGATGCGTGGCTGATCTGGAACCTGACCAAAGGGGCGGCGCATGTGACGGATTACACAAACGCTTCCCGCACCATGCTTTACGACATCCATAGAATGCAGTGGGACGAAGAGATTTTGGAAAAGCTGGGGATTCCCCCGCAAATGCTTCCCCGGGTGGAGAAATCCAGCAAAATATACGGCTATACGGAGGCCTTCGGCGCACCCATCCCCATCGGCGGGGCGGCGGGAGATCAGCAGGCGGCCCTGTTCGGACAATGCTGCGTGCAGCCGGGAGATTTGAAAAACACCTACGGAACGGGATGTTTTCTGCTGATGCACACCGGGGATCAGCCGGTGCAGTCCCGGCAAGGCCTGCTCACCACCCTGGCGGTCAACGACAAAGGAGGCCCAGCTTACGCCCTGGAGGGCAGCGTGTTTGTGGCCGGCGCGGCTATTCAGTGGCTGCGGGATGAGCTGGGGCTGATTGGGAAGGCTTCAGAGTCGGAGGCGTGCTGCCGGGCGGTGGAAGATACAAACGGCGCGTACCTGGCGCCTGCGTTTACCGGCATGGGCGCGCCCTATTGGAATCAAAAAGCTCGCGGCATGCTGGTGGGCCTGACTCGGGGTGTGAATAAGAACCATCTGGCGCGCGCGGCGGTGGAATCTTTGGCTTATCAGACGTATGATTTGATCCGCGTTATGGAGCGGGAGGCGAAAGTCAAGCTGCGGGAACTGAAGGTGGACGGAGGCGCCAGCGCCAACGATTTTTTGATGCAGTTTCAGGCGGATTTGCTGGAGGCGGACGTAGTGAGGCCCAGGTGCATTGAGACTACGGCGCTGGGCGCGGCTTATCTAGCCGGGCTGGCGGCCGGTTACTGGAAGGACATGGAGGAGATTCGGAAAAACTGGGCCGTGGGAGCGCGGTTTTGTCCGGATATGGAAGACGATCGGCGGCAGCGGCTGATCAAAGGCTGGAACCGGGCGGTGAGAGCGGCCTTAAGCTGGGCGGATGACGAATAGAAGGTTTAAATTTTAAAGGGCATTGGGCAGCCGCTTGCATGGGCTGCCCTTTTCCTATTGGATAATGGTTCCGGTTTTTCCCAGATAACCGGCCTTGGCGTGGGGCAGATCGGTGATAATTGCCCGGCGGTCTTTGCCGTTTTCCACGAAGGAAACGCCGGCCTGGAACTTTGGAAGCATGGAACCCGGCGCGAAGTGGCCCTGGGCCATGTACTTTTTGGCTTCCGATAAAGAGAGATTTTCCAGGAAAGTCTCCTGATCGGTGTCCTTATTCAGGCTGACTTTTTCCACGCCGGTGATGATTAACAAATCGTCGGCGTTAATCAGCTCTGCCAGCTTGCCGCAGAGCAAGTCCTTTTCAATCACGGCGCTGGCCCCCTTTAGCTCCACGCCCTGTTCCATCACCGGAATGCCGCCGCCACCGCCGGCGATGACAAGCTGGTCTGCGGCCAACAAAGCCTTGATGGCGTCCAGCTCCACGATGGACTGGGGACGGGGCGCGGCCACGATTCGCCGGTAAACGCCGTCTTCCAGCTCCACCACGAAATTTCCCTTATGCTCCTCCTCCTCGGCCTCCTCCTTGGTGAGAGGCCGGCCGATGATTTTCTCCGGCTCGGCGAAAGCGTCGTCATAGGGGTCGATGGTCACCTGGGTCAGCACCGTGCACACAGGCTTATAAATGCCTCGGGAAATCAGCTCGGCGCGGATGGAATTCTGCAAATCATAGCCGATGTATCCCTGGCTCATGGCGGAGCACACGGACATGGGCGCGAAAGTGTAATCGGGATGCGACTTGCCGAATTCATTCATGGCCGTGTGAATCATGCCCACCTGGGGGGCGTTGCTGTGGGAGATGACGATTTTCAGCCCCTGTTCTACCAGATCCGCGATGACTTTGGCAGATTTTTTGGTGGCTTTTTTTTGCTCTGGCAGTGTTGTGCCCAGGGCGGTGTGCCCCAGAGCTACTACTACAGTTTTATCACTCATAGGTTTTTCCCTTTCCTGTTGTCAGATTACTTCTATTATAGCCGCGCCCTATAAAAAAAGCAAGCGGTCCGGTGTATTGCCGGGCCGCCTGCATTTTTTGAGGGGGGAGATAGAGAGTGGTTATTCATCTATCCAAAAACTATTATATAAGGGAAATGTGAGTAAATTGTGACCGAATCCTTAAAGAATCGGAAAAAAAATAAACAAATCCTAAACAAATTATAAGACTTTAGATTTTTCTTGTATATACCAATAAAGTGTGTTATGGTAAAAGCGTTCAGAGAATCTGTCTGGACATCTGTCAGGGCCATTTCGGCCGTTTTTCCAAATTTCAAGAAGACCCAATTTTTCGTTTCTTTATTATAGGGAGGGATGCCTATGAATGTCGCTGTTTTTTTACAGGGCTGTGTAGATAAAAAAACAAATTAGGAGGAATTTGATTATGAAAAAAATAAGATCGATGCGGCGAATTACAGCAGGCGTCCTGGCGGGAATTCTGGTCGGGTTGTTTGTCTGCAAAGGGGCTATGGCGAACAGCGCTCCCGCGCAGGAGCAGGAAGTAAAGTTGGAAAAGTCCGCTGTCTGGGAATCGCCGGAAGATTACCAGGCGGCAATCAACCTGAAAGTAAACGGCATTGAGAAATACACTCAGAAAGAGGTTCCGATCTCTGTGATCCCTCTTTTGGACGTGACTGGCAGCATGCAATACTGTGAAACGGAGGGGCATCACCACGAAGTGTTCAGCCATCCGTTTGCTTCCTATCAAAACGCGGCCAAAATCTGGGAAAATGAGATTGCGCCCGCGCTGCCCGACCCAGACAGTTACAGCCAGTTGGCGAAGGCCGGCCCGGAGCGGATGTTTTTGTATTTTCCCCAGGAGACGGATCCGCTGGGAAGGTGCCGCCTTGTCTATATGAAAAATGAGCAGAATCAGAGAGATTACTATGAAATGACCAACTGGCGGGTGTTTTACGCAACTGATGACGCCACGCCGCTGTATCCTCTTAAAGCGGGGCACGGGATTTATGCGTTCGGACACACCATTTTGCAGGACGGCGCGTACATTCCGGTGGGCACAGCCCAGCAGACCCCTTATGGGCCAGCCTGGAGCTACACCAATTATAAAGAGCCGGGGTCCGGGTGTGAGGCGTCCCGGATGGATCAGTTAAAGGAAGGGTATGCCCAGTTTGTCCAGACGCTTTTTGAAAATTCCGGAGCGCGTATCTGCCCGGTTGCCTTTGTGGGCGGCTATTACATCAACGGCTGGACGGACAATCCCCAGGAGGCCATTGACTTTCTATGTGCGGAGGAATACCTGCAAAAAGAACAGGTTTTGCCGGATTACAATTACGGAACAAACTACGAGGCGGCCCTAGCCGGCGCCCTGGCCGCAGTGGACAGGCTGGAAAAGCATGAGAACACATTTGCCATACTTTTTACCGATGGGGAGGCCTCCAGCGGCTATGACCACTCTTCGGGAGAACCGGATGTAAGCCGCCTGGATCCCCACAGCTTCGATATGCCGCAGCAGGATGCAGGCTGGTATCCCGCTTTTGCAGAGTGGGCCGTCGAAGACGCGGCAGTCTTAAAAGAAATGATTTCCCTCTATACAGTGGGATACGGCTTTAATCTGGATACAGAAAAACCGCTGGGAATTCTTCAGAAAATCAGTTCCGGTCTGGAATATTATATCGATTCCAGATCCAGTTCTACGCAGTCTGTGATGGACATCTTTCGAACAATCTATTCCGATATGATTCATAAAGCGACAAAAGTGCATATGGTGGATTATATCTCTGAGTTCTGGCGGGCGGATCGAGAAAAGCTCCCTGCGAACTGCAAAGCGGAGGAAGTTTCCATAACGAATCAGAAGGGCCAGCCGGATGTGATTGACAAACTGACCTATCCGATTACCCGGGAAATGGGTGCGGACGGCCAGGAAGAGATACAGATTCCCATTGTTTTGCGGGAAGAATACAGGGACGTGAAAGCGAAAACTCTGTACGAAACCAACCAGGATGCGCCTTTTAGCAAAGACCGGGAAGGCACGGGGGCCTGCGTAGAGTATGTGGATCTGGAGGGCGAAGAGCGAATCGTGACGGCAGACACGCCCAGGTTGGATGTATATCCGGCGCAGCCGGATTTTCTGCTGGAAAAAGAGCCTCTGGAGAAACAGGCAAAAGCCGGAAGCCAGGTTCGTTATCAGTTCCGGCTGACGAACTGCGGCCAGGCGGTCTTAAATCAGATACGTCTGGAAGATTTTTTCCACGAGGAAGATATGGCGCTGACATTCGACGCGGCAGAGGGCGCGTCGCTGGAAGAGGAGGGCAAAGCTTTGATCCTAGACCGTCTGGGTTTGGGAGAGGAAAAAGTTCTGACCGGATTCGCTGAGATTCCGGAAAATGCCCAGGGAAATATAGAGAATACGGCCAGGGCCACGGCAGTAAATCCAAGAGATCCCCAGAGCAGTATCGAAAAAGAGGCAAAAGCCTCTGTGGATGTTCTTCCGCTTTCTTGGGATTTCCAGGTGGAAAAGACGGTGGAGAAAAAAGAGGCTTCGCCGGGAGAGATATTGACTTACCAGATCCGCATTATCAACACCGGCGAGCAAAAATTGCGCTCCATGGTGGTTTTGGATCAGTTTGAGCAAACAGATATACAGGCCAGGTTCCAGGAGCAGGAATCGGTAACTGTAAGCAAAAACGAGGCCAAGGCGCGCATTGCGAATATTCTGCCCGGTGAAGAGGCGGTTCTGACCGCTGTCGCGGAAATTCCTGCGGATTTTGCGGAAGAAAAATTGGTGAATACCGCACTGGCATATCCGGATGGCCAGAAAGATCTGGGAAAATCCGCGGAAGTGTCGGTGCAAGTGAAGAAGATTTCGGCGAATGACGCGGCAAGCGGGAATATCAAGCAGCCGCCGATGAAAGACGGAATGGACGACGAAAAAGACAATGAAAAGGAGAACGGAAAAGAAGAGGAGAAAAAGGAAACGGCTACGGTTACGCCTAAACCTTTAAATGCGCAAAGCGGCCAGTCTGCGCCGACGGCTACGCCCAGGCCATCCTATTCATCCACGACCGGGGGAACGGACGGCAGCAAAGGCGGCATGGGCAGCACAACCTCCACTTCCCCGAAAACAGAGGATTCTGCGCCTTTGGTGGCTCTGTCTCTTTTGCTGGGGATTTCGGGCGCGGCCATTGGGACATTGCTGTACATAAAATTTCACAGAAAAAAGGCCTCTCATTCGTGAGGGGCCTGCCCGCCTTGTCGGCAATCACACACAGGAATCTTTTTACGGCATAAGATGAAAGGGGAGATTGAAATGTGATAATAATTATGATATTCTAAATAAAGTGGGCCAGCCTGCAATATGCTTTAAAGTGCATGGAAGGTTGGATTAGACATAATATGTTTGGAAAACAATGATGGGAGATTCTATGGGTAGTGAAGATAGAAAGGAAGGCCAAACGGCTATGAAATTAAAGGGACTGCTGGCGGGCCTGGACTATGAGTGCCTCCAGGGCAATCTGGATGTTGTGGTCACGGATGTGGTGAATGATTCAAGAAAAGCGGGTCCAGGCTCTCTTTTTCTGTGTATCTGCGGGGCGGTGTCGGATGGCCACGATTATGTGGGCCAGGTGGTGGAAAAAGGAGCCTGCGCGCTGGTGACGGAGCGCCCGGTAAAAGCGCCAGAGCATGTGACTGTCGTGCAGGTGAAAGACAGCCGGTACGCCATGGCCTGCATATCCGCCTGCTGGTTCGGGCATCCGGCCAGAGAGCTGAAAACCATTGGCATTACCGGCACCAAAGGCAAGACCACAGCCACTTATATGATAAAATCTATTTTGGAAAATGCGGGCTATCGGGTTGGGCTGATCGGCACCATAGAAACGATTATCGGGGACAGACGGATTCCCGCGTCCCACACTACGCCGGAATCCATGGAAGTGCAGCGAAGCTTTCGGGAGATGGCGGACTATGGCTGCGACTGCGTGGTGATGGAGGTTTCCTCTCAGGGGCTGATGCTGCACCGCACGGCGGGGTTTGAGTTTGACTACGGGATTTTTACCAATATAGAGCCGGATCATATCGGGCCCAATGAACATACGAGTTTTGAGCATTACTTATCCTGCAAGGCCATGTTGCTGCGTCAGTGTAAAACGGGAATCGTCAACCGGGACGACGCCCATTTTGAGCAGATGATAAAAGGGCATACCTGCCGGCTGGAAACCTATGGATTTTCCAAGGAGGCCGATCTGCGGGCGGTGGAGCCCCGCCTCATTGCCCGGCCGGGGCAGCTGGGGATTGCCTATCAGCTTCAGGGGCTTATGGATTTTCCGGTGGAGATCGACATACCTGGAACTTTCAGCATTTACAACTCCCTGACGGCTATCGCGGTCTGCCGCCATTTTCAGGCCTCCCAGGATAATATCGTTCGCGCTTTAAAATGCGCCAAGGTAAAAGGGCGCGTGGAGATGGTTCCGGTTTCGGATTCATTTACGCTGATGATCGATTACGCCCACAACGCCATGGCGCTCAAAAGCCTTCTGGAAACGCTGCGGGAATATCATCCCAACCGGCTGGTCTGTCTGTTTGGCTGCGGGGGGAACCGCGCGAAGTCCAGACGTTTTGAGATGGGGGAGATGTCCGGGCGTCTGGCGGATCTGACTATTATCACCTCGGATAATCCAAGGGACGAGGACCCCCAGGCGATTATCGACGATATTAAGACGGGGATTGGCAGGACGCGGGGCGAATATGTGGAGATTGCGGACCGCAAAGAGGCCATCGCCTACGCCATCCATCACGGCCAGCCCGGAGATATTGTTATACTGGCGGGCAAAGGCCACGAGGATTACCAGGAGATCAAGGGGAAGAAATACCCGATGGATGAGCGGGAGCTGATCCGGGAGATCCTGGAAGAAGACAAAAAAGCGGGGGCGTTTTAACCGGAATGCTCTACGCGGACATTGTGGTGGACATTTCCAGTAAGAATCTGGATAAGACATTCCAATACCGGGTGCCGCCTGAGCTGGAGGAACAGATCTGCGTGGGTATGGTGGTGAAAGCGCCTTTTGGCTTGGGAAACCGGGAGATCGACGGGTATGTGGTGGAACTGACGGACGTCCCGTCTTTCGAGGAGGAGAAGATTAAGAGCATTCGGGCTTTGAAAAGCGATGCGGAAACCACGGAGTCCAGGATGATTCTTCTGGCCGTCTGGATGAAGCGTCAGTACGGCTCCACCATGGCCCAGGCGCTGCGGACGGTATTTCCCATAAAAGCGAAAATGAAGGCCCAGGAAAAGCGGTCTGTCCTGCTGCGGGCATCCCTGGAAGAAGCCGAGGAAACCCTTGAACTGTGGCGGCGGAAGAATTACAAAGCCAGGGTTCGCCTGCTGGAATATCTGATCCGTGAAAAGCAGGCGGATTACACAGATGTCCTGCAGCTTTTGGGAATCGGAAAAAACGTGGTGGAAGCGCTGGAAAAAGCCGGGGTCGCGCAGGTGGTCAGCCAGCAGCGTCTGCGCAGTTTCATGGAGTTTGAGGAAAGCGAAGCGCGGCAGGCGGTTTTGACAAAACAGCAGCGCCAGGCGGTGGAAGAGATCTGCGCGGAGTGGAAGGGCGCCGACCGGCCCTGTCTGCTTCATGGCGTGACGGGAAGCGGGAAAACCCAGGTTTACATGGAGCTGATTGCACGCGTTTTGCAGCAGGGGAAGCAGGCCATTGTGCTGATTCCGGAGATTGCCCTTACCTATCAGATTTTGATGGGATTTTACAGCCGGTTCTCGGGCCAGGCCTCGGTGATCCATTCCCGGATGTCCCAGGGGGAGAAATACGATCAGATGAAAAGGGCGAAAGCAGGGGAGATTTCCATTATGGTGGGGCCCCGTTCCGCTCTTTTCACCCCTTTTTCCAGGCTGGGGCTGATTATCATGGACGAGGAGCAGGAGCAGACCTATAAAAGCGAACAGGCGCCCCGCTACCATGCCCGGGAGGTGGCCGTTTACCGGGGAAAGACGGAGCATGCCCATGTGGTTTTTGGCTCGGCCACCCCTTCGCTGGGTACGTATTATCTATGCCAGAAAGGGGAATATAAGAAATGCGTTCTGGACGCAAGATACGGACAGCGGCCCATGCCCCAGGCGTCGGTGGTGGATATGCGGGAGGAGATAAAAGCGGGGAACCGCTCAATTTTAAGCCGCAGGCTGCAGGAAGCCATAGAGGAAAGGCTTCAGAAGAAAGAGCAGGTGATTTTATTTCTGAACCGGAGGGGCTATGCGGGATTTATTGCCTGCCGCTCCTGCGGCTATGTGGTGAAATGCCCCCATTGCGACGTGGCCCTGACGGAGCATAACAATGGCACAAGCGTTTGCCATTACTGCGGCTATACCCAGGGCCGGCAGCAGTCCTGCCCTCAGTGCGGGTCTTCGTACATCGGAGGGTTTCAGGCGGGCACCCAGCAGATTGAGGCGATTGTAAAAAAGCGGTTTCCGAAAAGCAGGGTTCTGCGGATGGATTACGACACTACTCGGCAGAAGAAAGGGCACTGGGAAATTCTGCGGGCGTTTCAGAATCGGGAGGCGGACATTCTGATTGGGACGCAGATGATTGTGAAAGGGCATGACATTCCCAATGTTACGCTGGTAGGGGTTTTGGCGGCGGACATGTCTTTGTTTGCCGGGGATTACGCCAGCGGCGAGCGGACGTTTCAGCTTTTGACCCAGGCGGTGGGGCGCTCAGGCAGAGGTCAGACGGCGGGCAGCGCGGTCATACAGACCTATCAGCCGGGGCACTACAGCATTGTCTGTGCGGCACAGCAGGATTATGAAGCCTTTTATCAGAAGGAAATCGCATACAGGCAGCTGCTGGCCTACCCGCCAGCGTCAAACATGATGGGAATCCTCGGCTTCGGCCAGGATGAAGAGCAGCTGACAAAAGCCATGGGATTCATCCGGCTGTTTGTTGAGCGGGCGGCCAAAGATGGCTGTCAGGCGATCGGGCCTGCGGCCCCCGCCGTGGCCAAGGTGCAGGATGTGTACAGGCGGATTCTGTACGTGAAAGACGCCGACAGGGACAGGCTTTGCAGACTGAAGGATCAGGTGGAAGCCTACGTGCGGATCAATTCAGGGTTTCGGCAACTTCGCATACAATTTGATTTTCATATATAAACCCGCATGCGCCCGTTGCCTGACGCAGCGCCATATATGAAAGTTGTGCGGGCGCATTTGGCATTCCTGAATATATGCCGCCTATCCGGCGGCAGAACTTTTAAAGTAAAGGAGCATAGAAAAATGGCAATAAGAACAATCCGTTTGGAGGGCGATCCGGTCCTGTCGAAAAAGTGCAGGCCGGTGGAGAAAATGACAGATAAAATTCACCAGTTAATCGACGATATGCTGGACACCATGTATGAGGCCAACGGCGTGGGATTGGCTGCGCCCCAGGTGGGCGTGTTAAAAAAGATCGTTGTGGTGGATGTGGGTGACGGCCCGATTGTGCTGATTAACCCGCAGATTTTGGAGACGGAAGGCGAGCAGACGGGCGATGAAGGGTGCTTAAGCGTGCCGGGGATGGCCGGGGAAGTGACCAGGCCCAATTATGTGAAAGTGAAAGCCCTGAATGAGGAAATGGAAGAGTTTGAGATCGAAGGAACCGAACTGCTGGCGCGGGCTTTTTGCCATGAAATCGATCATTTGGACGGCATTATGTACACTTCTTTGGTGAAAGGCGGCCTTCACCCGGTGGAGTACGATGAGGACTAACGGGAAAAGGAGGCGCGTATGAGAGTAATTTTTATGGGAACGCCGGATTTTGCGGTGGAGACTTTGCGGCAGACGGCCCAGGCGGGACATGAGATCTTAGGCGTGGTCACGCAGCCGGACAGGCCGAAAGGCCGGGGAAAGGCCCTGCAGCCCACGCCGGTGAAGGAGACGGCGCTTAAGCTGGGGCTTCAAGTGTATCAGCCCAAAAGCGTCAAAGATCCCGAGTTTGTAAACGTATTAAAACAGCTGAAACCAGATATAATTGTTGTAGTGGCTTTCGGGCAGCTGATTACCCGGGAAATCCTGGATATTCCGCCTTACGGATGCATCAACGTCCACGGATCCCTTTTGCCCAAGTACCGCGGCGCGGCGCCTGTGCAGTGGGCTGTGCTTTGCGGGGAAAAAGAATCCGGGGTTACGGTTATGCGGATGGATGAGGGGCTGGACACAGGAGATATGCTGGCGAAAGCAGCCATACCATTGGAGGCGGACGAAACGGGCGGCAGCCTTTTTGACAAGCTAAGCGCGCTGGGTGCGCGGCTTCTGGCAGAAACTTTGCAGGGTCTTTCGCAGGGAACCGTTGTGGCGCAGCCGCAGCCAGAGGAGAGCCCCACGCCGTATGCGTCTATGATTCAGAAAAGCATGGGGCTTATTCAGTGGGAGAAGGACGCGGCGGACATTGAACGGTGGACCAGAGGGCTGAACCCTTGGCCCAGCGCATTTACCCATTTAAATGGGAAAACGATGAAGATTTTCAAAAGCAGCGTCTGTCCTATAGAGGGCGCCGATGGATGGCAGGACGCCGTCCCCGGCCAGGTGGTCCGGGCGGATGAGCAGGGCATTTATGTGAAGTGCGGTTCGGGCTGTCTGCGCATTGAGGAATTGCAGCTGGAGGGCAAGAAGCGGATGCTTGCCCGGGATTTCCTGCGGGGGCATGTCGTGGAGGCGGGGACTGTGCTTTTATAGGTGTATGAAAACATTGTAACGGTGCGGCGGAAATGGAGGGAAAGATGGGATATTATGGATACGGTTTTTATGGGATGGACTGGACGGTTGTGCTGCTGGCGGCAGGCATGGTATTGTCATTGCTGGCTTCGGCCAGCTTAAAGCGCACTTTTTCTGTATATTGCCGGATACCCAGCGCCTCGCGCATGACCGGGGCGCAGGCGGCCCAGCGCATTTTGTCCATGGCGGGAATCTCGGACGTACAGGTATGCCCTGTGGCCGGCCAGCTGACGGATCACTACGATCCCAGGACGCGGACGGTGCGTTTGTCGGAGGCGGTCTACGGCCAGACTTCGCTGGCGGCGGTGGGCGTGGCGGCCCATGAGTGCGGCCATGCGGTGCAGCACCATACCGGCTATGCGCCTCTTCGCTGGAGAAGCGCCATTGTGCCGGTGGCCAATTTGGGTTCCGGGCTGTCCTGGCCCATTTTCCTGGCTGGACTTGTCACATCCATCCGTCCGCTTGTTTATCTGGGCATTGCGCTTTTTACCGGGGCCGTGCTTTTTCAGCTGGTGACGCTGCCAGTGGAGGTAAACGCGTCGGCCCGGGCGCTGCGTCTTCTTTCGGAGGACGGTATTTTGCAGGAGCGGGAGACGGCCGGGGCGCGCAAGGTGTTAAAGGCTGCCGCGCTGACCTATGTGGCCGCTTTGGCGTCGTCTATTTTGCAGCTGATTCGTTTGTTGATTTTAGCCGGAGGAAGAAATCGTGAATAAAGGGTATCATGCAAGAGAAATCATACTGGAATTGTTGCTGGAAATCAACGAGGAAGGGGCGCATTGCCATATCGCGCTGGGCGATGCGCTGAAAAAATACCAGTTTTTGCCGAAGAAGGACAGGGCCTTTATCACCCGTGTATGTGAGGGGACTGTGGAATACGCCATTCAGATTGACTATATCATTAATTATTTTTCCAAAATCAAGACGGAGAACATGAAGCCGGTGATTCGGGAGATTTTGCGAAGTGCGGTGTACCAGCTGATGTATATGGACAGCGTCCCGGATTCCGCGGTCTGCAATGAGGCGGTGAAGCTTGCCCAGAAAAAAGGCTTTTACAATCTGAAGCCTTTCGTAAACGGAGTGCTGCGCACCATCGCGCGGCGGATCGACGAGGTGGAATACCCTTCCAAAGCAGACCCGATCGCGTACCTAAGCGCCCGCTATTCCATGCCGGAGCATCTGGTGAAAAGGTGGGTGGAGTCCTACGGCGCGGACATTACTCGGGAGATGTTAAAGAGCTTTCTTACGGAACGTCCCACTGCCATCCGTTGTGTGCAAAACCACAATTCCCAGGAGGAAATTCTGGAAAGCTTAAGAAAACAGAATGTAAAGGTGGAGAAGGCGCCTTATTTGGATTATGCGTTCTATATTTCCGGATACGATCATCTGATGATGCTGGACGCTTTCTGGAATGGAAAGATTTATGTACAGGATTTAAGCTCCATGCTGGTTACGGAAATCGCCCATCCCCAGAAAGGGGATTACGTGATTGACCTGTGCGCGGCCCCCGGCGGAAAGGCGCTGCATATGGCGGATCGCATGGGGGATTACGGGATGGTGGACGCCAGAGACGTCACGCCCCGGAAAGTGGACGCCATCCGGGAAAATATTTCCCGATCCGAGGCCATCAACATACAGGCGCGGGTGCAGGACGCCACGGTTTTTGACCCGGATTCCGTGTTCAAGGCGGACATTGTGCTGGCGGACGTTCCATGTTCCGGCTATGGGGTCATCGGGAGGAAACCAGACATTAAATACAAAGCCAGCGTGCAAAAGCAACAGGAGCTGATTCTTCTCCAGCGCAGAATTTTGTCTATGGCTGTGGATTACATAAAGCCGGGAGGCACGCTGATTTACAGCACTTGTACCATCGCCAGCGAGGAAAATCAGGACAACTATCAGTGGCTGCTGGATAATTTTCCTCTGGAGGCGGACACTCTGGATCCATATCTGCCCAAACAGCTGCAGTGCATGACTACAGCCAGAGGATATCTGCAGCTGCTGCCCGGCGTGCACCAGACCGACGGATTTTTCATGGCAAGGTTTAAGAGGGCGCAGGCATGACGGAAAAAGAAATAAAATCCTTTTCCCTGGAGGAGACGGTGCAGGCAGTCCGGGAAATGGGCGGAAAGGATTTTCAGGGCAGGCAGCTTTTTCAGTGGCTGCACCAGAAGCAGGCGGACAGTTATGAGCTTATGACCAATCTTCCAAAGACGGTGCGCAGCCGTCTGGCAAAGGAATATCCCCTTTTAATCCTGCAGCCGGCGGACGCGCAGATTTCCGCCCTGGACGGCACCCGCAAATATCTCTTTGCGCTGCCGGACGGACAGATGGTGGAGAGTGTGTGGATGCGCTATCGCCACGGGGATTCCGTGTGCATATCCTCCCAGGCCGGCTGCCGGATGGGCTGCCGTTTCTGCGCGTCGACCATCGGCGGGCTGGTGCGAAATTTGACCGTTCAGGAGATGTTGGAACAGGTTTATGCGGTGGGGCGCACAGTGGGGAAATCAGTATCCCATGTGGTGGTTATGGGAACAGGCGAGCCGCTGGATAACTATGAGAACCTTCTGAAATTCATCCGGATTTTAAGCCATGAGCGGGGGATGCATATCAGCCAGCGGAGCATCACCGTGTCCACCTGCGGAATTGTGCCGAGAATCTATGATCTGGCCCGGGAGAAGCTTCAGATTACGCTGGCGCTGTCTCTTCATGGCGCCACAGACGAAAAGCGACGCAGTTTGATGCCCATAGCGAAAAAGTACGCGCTTTCGGAAGTGATGGAAGCCTGCGATTTTTATTTTGCAAATACCGGAAGGCGAATTACTTATGAATATAGTCTGGTTGGAGGCGTAAACGACGGGGCGGAGGATGCCGAGCAATTGGGGAGGCTCCTGCGGCGGAAAAACTGCCACGTCAATTTGATTCCGGTGAATCCGGTAAAAGAGCGGGGGTTCAGGCAGTCACAGCAGAAAGTTGTGGACAAATTCAAAAATAAACTTGAAAAATATGGAATTAATGTTACTATTAGAAGGGAAATGGGCCGTGATATAGACGGCGCCTGTGGGCAGCTGCGGAGGCGTTACATGGAAATGGACGCCGGACAGCCAAAAACGCCCTCCGGCGGCAAAATAACGGAAAGAGAGAAAAGACGATGAGAGTGTACGCGGGTACGGACATCGGACAGCGAAGGCAGGTGAACCAGGATTATGTTTACGCCTCTATGGACGCCGTGGGAAATTTACCCAACCTATTTGTGGTGGCCGACGGAATGGGAGGGCATAATGCGGGAGATTACGCCTCATCCTGCGCAGTTCATGTTTTGGTGGATACAATAAAAGAGGATGTGAACCACAATCCTGTCAAGATCATGCGTCACGGCATCGAGACTGCCAACTGGAGAATCCTGGAAGAGGCGGGCCGATCGGAGGACAGAAAAGGAATGGGCACAACGGTTGTGGCCGCCACGGTGGTGGGAAATTACATCTATGTGGCAAATGTGGGCGACAGCCGCCTGTATGTGATTCATCAGGGAATCCGGCAGGTTACGAGAGACCATTCTCTGGTACAGGAAATGGTTCGCATGGGAGAACTGAAGGAAGAAGAAGCGAGGCGCCATCCGGACAAGAACATCATCACCCGGGCGCTGGGCGTCGCTCCGTCCGTGGATGCGGATTTCTTTGATTTTGAGATCCAGCCGGATACGATTATACTGATGTGCTCCGATGGACTGAGCAACATGGTCACCAATGAGGAAATTGCGAGACTGTTGGAACAACCGGGCAATCTGAAGGAAAAGGGCAAAGCCCTGATTCGCCTGGCCAACGCCAATGGCGGTAAGGATAATATTGCAGTTGTGCTGATAGAACCATTTACCAAAGAGGTGGAAGAATGATAAAAGAAGGAATGATTGTAGGGGAACGCTATGAAGTCGTAAGCAAAGTCGGCACAGGCGGCATGGCGGATGTCTATAAGGCAAAGGATCATAAACTGAACCGGTTTGTGGCGATGAAGGTTTTGAAGCAGGAATTCCGGGAGGACACGAATTTTATCAAGAAATTCAAGACCGAAGCCCAGGCTGCGGCAGGCCTGACCCACCCCAATGTTGTAAATGTATTTGACGTAGGAGAAAGCCAGGGAATCCATTACATTGTCATGGAACTGGTGGAAGGGATTACCCTGAAGGAATATATTTCCAAAAAAGGGAAGTTAAGCGTAAAGGAAGCCACCAGCATAGCCATTCAGGTTTCCATGGGGCTGGAGGCCGCCCACAACCATGGAATCGTGCACCGGGATGTGAAGCCCCAGAATATAATTATTTCCACAGACGGCAAGGTGAAGGTGACGGATTTCGGAATCGCCAGGGCCGCGTCCTCCAATACCATCAGCTCCAACGTGATGGGATCGGTGCACTACAGTTCGCCGGAGCAGGTGCGCGGCGGTTACAGCGATGAAAAAAGCGATATCTACTCTCTGGGAATCACTATGTATGAGATGGTGACCGGGACAGTTCCCTTCGAGGGGGACACCACGGTATCCATAGCCATCAAGCACTTGCAGGAAGAAATGGAGCCGCCCAGCGACTACACGCCGGATCTGCCGTACAGCCTGGAGCAGATTATCTTCAAATGCACCCAGAAAAGCGTGGATCGGCGGTATCCCAAGATGGAAGAAGTGATTGCGGATCTGAAGCATTCGCTGATCGATCCTCAGGGGGATTTTGTGAAATTGGCCCCGCTGAACACAGACGGCAAGACCGTGGTGTTCCAGGGAGAGGATATTGACGCCATCCGAAAAAACAACGCGATAAAAGAAGTTCCCCCTTTGGCGCCAGAGGAGGATTATTATGATTCCGTGGAAGATGAGCCGGAAGAGGAATATGGGGAAGAAGACGAGGAGGTCACAGGCGGCGGGTTAAACCGCAGGCTGGAGAAGGCTATGACCATCGGCGGATTTATCATCGGCGCGCTGATTATCGGCGTATTGATTGTGCTGATCGGCAATGCGGCGGGCCTCTTCAGCTTTGGCCCCGGCAGCGGCAAGTCGGATGACAAATCCGCGAAAGAGACTCAGGCGCCGGAAAACGACATGGTGGAGGTGCCCAATCTGGTGGGCAAGACGGAAGAGGAGGCCACGGGAATCGTTAAGGAACTTTATCTGGGCCTTCAGTATACGGAAGAAGAGACATCGGACACTTATGCGAAGGGGCTGATCTCCTTCCAGGAGATTGAGCCGGGAACGAAGGTTCAGAAGTACACCACCATAAAATATAAATTAAGCAGCGGAAGCGCGGCGCTGCCTCTGCCGGACGTGGTGGGCCAGCAGCAGGAAACGGCCGAGAGAACTTTAAAAGACATGGGATTTACCGTGAGCGCCACTAAGTCGTACAGCTACGAGCATGAGCTGGGCGTCGTTATGAGCATGACGCCGGCGGCCGGAACGCAGAGCACGGCCGGTGAGATGGTTACGCTGGAAGTGAGCATGGGCAGCGAATACGAGGATTCCGTGATACCGGGCGTCATCGGCATGGATGAGACGGCGGCCAAGGCGGCTATGGCGGCGTTTAACGTGATTGTGGAATATGCGCCCAGCGACACAGTGCCTCAAGGGCAGGTGATGGCGCAGAATGTGGCCGAAGGCGTCAGCGCGGAAAAAGGCTCCAATGTGACCATTACAGTCAGCAGCGGGCCAGAATCCACCGCCACGCCTACGCCGGAAGAGGATGATGGCGAGACTTTGGACGGAACCCAGGCGGCTCAGAATGGAGACGCGTCCGGCGCATGGAAATGCACCCAGACCCTGGACACGCCGGCCACCTATACCGGCGGCATGGTGAAAATGGAACTGGTGCAGGATGTGAATAATTCGCCGGTGGTGGATACCATTATGGAGGGAAAAACCATCGACTTCCCGTACCAGCTGGATATTACCGGACAGCCGGGCGTCAGTGAAGGAACGCTGTATTTATATGAACTGATCGACACGGATTATGTGGAATTGGGACATTACCCCATTTCCTTCCAGAAGGCGGAGTGATGCAAGGCCGTATCATAAAAGGGATTGCCGGGTTTTATTACGTGCATACGCCCCAAAACGGCTTATACGAGTGCAAAGCTAAAGGGATTTTCCGAAAAGAGAACCGAAAGCCGCTGGTGGGGGATGAGGTTCGGATCTGCATTCTGGATGAAAAGGATCGGGAGGGCAGCATCGAGAAGATTCTTCCCCGAAGAAACCAGCTGGCGCGTCCGGCTGTGGCCAACGTGGACCAGGCGGCTCTGATTTTTTCAGTGGATGATCCCAAACCCAATTACATGCTTCTGGACCGGTTTCTGGTCATGATGGAGCGGGTGCGCATTCCCACATGCCTGTGTTTTAACAAAAAAGACTTGGCAAGGCAGGAGGATTTGGACGCCATAAGGGAGATGTATGGGAAAAGCGGCTGCCCCGTGATTTTTACAAGCGTAAAGACCGGGGAAGGGATTTCCCAGATGGACCGGCTGTTGGAGGGAAAGACCACGGTGGCGGCCGGGCCTTCCGGCGTGGGAAAATCCTCGCTGACCAATTCCCTGCAGCGGGAAGTGCAGATGGAGACGGGGACGGTGAGCAAAAAGCTTAAAAAGGGCAGGCACACGACCCGCCACTGCCAGCTGATTCCCGTAAGGGAACGCACGTATCTGGTAGACACGCCTGGATTTACCAGCCTGTATCTGGAAGATATGGAAAAGGAGGAGCTTCGGTTTTGTTTCCCCGAGTTTTTGCCCTATGAAGGGCGGTGCCGTTTTCAGGGGTGCACCCATACCTCCGAACCGGACTGCGCAGTGAGCCGAGCTTTCAGAGAAGGGGAAATCAGCCCTTCGCGGTATGAGAGTTATTTGAATCTATTTGCTGAATTAAAAGATAAAAGGAGATATTAAATTCATGGAATATCAGTTATGCCCGTCAATTTTGTCTGCGGATTTCAATCGTTTGGGAGAACAGATTCAGGCGTTGGAAGGGCAGGGGCTAAAATGGCTGCATATTGATGTAATGGATGGAGACTTTGTGCCCAGCATCTCTTTTGGAATGCCGGTGATTAAGTCTATCCGCCGGGAGTCGAACATGTTTTTCGACGTGCATTTGATGGTTACGGAGCCGGAGAGGTATATTCAGGATTTCGTAGAATGCGGGGCGGATTCTATTACGGTGCATGCGGAAGCGTGCGAGGACTTGGAGCGGACGGTGGAGCGGATCCGGGACGCTGGCGTACAGGCGGGGATTGCCTTAAAACCGGCGACGCCGCTGATGGAGATCAGTTATCTTCTGCAGCAGATTGACATGCTGCTGATTATGACTGTGCAGCCAGGCTT
>CAYOWU010000043.1:0-27627 GCA_964407765.1 uncultured Lachnospiraceae bacterium | reverse complement strand
GGCGGCCCGTATCCGCAAAACAACCGCCGGGGGCGCGACGTGATCCCCAAGGCCAAGCCAAACAACCTCCCCAACGACACCATCGAGCGCGTAATAAAAAAAGCCGCCGGGGATGCGTCTGCGGACAACTATGAATATGTCACTTATGAAGGATACGGCCCCAATGGCATCGCCATCATTGTGGACGCGCTGACGGACAACAAGAACCGGACCGCCGGAAATGTGCGCAGCGCATTTACGAAAGGAAACGGAAGCATCGGAACCCAGGGATGCGTCTCCTTCATGTTTGACAAAAAAGGGCAGATTATCATCGACCGGGAAGAGTGCGAGATGGACGGGGACGATCTGATGATGCTGGCCCTGGATGCGGGAGCGGAAGACTTCCAGGAGGAAGAGGACAGCTTTGTGGTTCTTACAGAGCCGGATTCCTTCAGTGCGGTGCGGGAAGCCCTGGAAAAAGAAGGCGTCCCTATGGCGGAAGCGGAAGTCACCATGATCCCCCAGACTTGGGTGGAGCTGACCGACGAGGCGGCCATCCGGAATCTGCAAAAAACGCTGGATTTGCTGGAGGACGACGACGACGTGCAGGCGGTTTACCATAATTGGGATGAATAAAAATATCTTAGACGGTGAAGATCATGACAAACAAAATTGTGGTTATGGGCGGGAGCTTTAATCCTCCCACGGTCGCCCACCTGCAGCTGATGAAGGCGGCCCTGGCAGCTGTGGACGCCTGGCGGGGGATTTTTGTTCCCGCCGCGCATGATTATGTGTTAAAAAAGATGAAAAAGCAGAAATGCCCGCAGTGCACGTTAAGCGAGGAAATCCGGCTGGAAATGCTGGGGAGCCTTTGCAGGGAGGACCCACGGCTTACCGTCAGCCCAATCCGGCTGGGCCGCCCAGGGCGGGGGTATGATTATGAAACGCTGGAAAAGCTTCAGAAAGAATATCCACAGGACGAGCTGTATTTTGTGACCGGAAGCGACAAGCTGCAGATTCTCCCCCGCTGGCACAGGAGCGATGAGCTGCTGAAAGATTTCCGGATTCTGGCGGCAAAACGCGGAGAGGATGATTTGGAAAAAATCAGGGAGGCCTGTCCGTATCTGGAAAAGCATTGGGACGCGTTTCTGTTTTTTTTAATCCCGGACAAAATTAGCGCCGTCAGCTCCAGCGCATTTCGGAAAAAGCTGCGCCAGAATGACGAAACGGCCAGGGAGCTGGTCACAAAAGAAGTGTGGAATATTTTAGACAGAAACGGGAAGCTTCCATGGAATGCGATTTCGGACTTCCACGCGGAAGAATATAAATTTCTGAGCAATTTTTATGAGGCGAAGGTTACATATGACGGACTGATCTACGGTTCCAACGAGGCCGCTTTCCAGGCGCAGAAATGCAGGACAAAAGAGGAAAAGGCGGCGTTCACAGAATACGGCCCCGGCAAGAGCAAGGGCATTGGCCGTAAGGTTTCTCTCAGGGAGGACTGGGAAGAGGTAAAATTCGGCTTTATGGAAGAGATCGTTCGGGCGAAATTTATGCAGCATCCAGAGTTGGCCCAAAAGCTTCTGGCCACCGGAGACAAAGCTCTGGTGGAAGGGAACCGCTGGGGGGATGTCTGCTGGGGCGTGGACATGCGCACCGGGCAGGGCGAGAACCGTCTGGGGAAGATTCTGATGAAGGTGCGGGAGGAATTGAAGAAGACGAGCCAAAAGAGTGGAGCCTGATCAACCGATATTTAATTAAAAAAGGCGTTTCACAGCCGCCGATCAGGATTAAAAGAAGGAGAAGATATGGATATGAAACAAGCAGTGTACGACGCGCTTTTAAGCCAGTCCATCGCCTATACAGTCATGGAGCATGCGGCCGTGTACACTATGGAGGAGATGGACAAGCTGAACATTACGCGGGAGGGCGAAGCAGTGAAAAATCTTTTTGTGAGAAACGCCAATGGAAAGGCGCATTATCTGATCGTTTTGCCCGGAGATAAGAAAGCCGACTTAAAAGGCATCGCCGCCAAGCTGGGCTCCACGGCACTTAGCTTTGCCAGCGAGCAGCGGCTGGAAAAGTATCTGGGCCTGACCAAAGGGTCGGTGTCGCCCATGGGCGTCATCAACGACGCGGCCCACGAGGTGATTGTGGCGTTTGACAAATCCCTGGAAGGGAAAGAGAAAATCGGCGTGCATCCCAACGAAAACACGGCCACTTTGTGGCTGCGCTTTGAGGATCTGAAGCGTTTCGTGGAGTCCTGCGGAAACCAGGTCAAAATGTTGGATCTCTAGTCCCCCTCTATATGCAGCTGTCGGATGACTTTCCGGATTTTCAGAATCATGGACGGCGCCATCGACAGCTCGTCCACGCCCATGCGTATGAAAGTTTCTGTCAGCGCCGGGTCCGCACCCAGCTCCCCGCAAACGCTCACCCATTTGCCGTATTTGTGGGCGTTTTCTGTGGTCATTTGGATCATTCTTAAAATCGCTTTGTGGCAGGGATTGTAAAAGTCCGCCAGCTGAGGATTCTGGCGGTCGATGGCCAGGGCGTACTGGGTCAGGTCGTTTGTGCCGATGCTGAAGAAATCCGCCAGCTGGGCCAGCTCATCGCTGATCAGCGCCGCCGCTGGCGTTTCAATCATAATTCCCTGCTCCGGGCAGCGGCAGGGAATGCCGGATCGCTCCAGCTCTGTCTGCGCTTCTTTTACAAAGGCAAAAATCTGCCGCACTTCTTCCACGGACGTGATCATTGGATACAGGATGGCTATATTTTCAGTTGCGGCGGCGCGAAGAAGCGCCCGCAGCTGGGTCTTGAAAATGTCCGGCCGCTTCAGGCAAATGCGTATGGCGCGGCAGCCCATGGCCGGATTTTCTTCTTTTTCCAGATGGAAATAATCGGCCTGTTTATCGGCGCCGATATCCAGTGTGCGGATAATTGTTTTTTTCCCCGCCATGGCCTGCGCTGCCTGCTTATAGGCCTGCAGCTGCTCTTCCTCTGTGGGGAAATCGTTTCGTCCCAGATATAAAAATTCGCTGCGGAACAGGCCAACGCCTCTGGCGCCGTTTTTAAGCGCGTCCGCCGCGTCGCTTACGCTGGCGATATTGGCGCACAGACGGATGGTTTTGCCGTCCACAGTCACGTCGTCTTTTTCTTTTAGTTCCGCCAAAAGGCGTTTCTCTTCCCGCTCCCGGGCCGCCCGCTTTCTGACGCGGGCGCAAAAGGCCTCATCGGGATTAAAAGTCACGGTTCCCTCGAAGCCATCCGCCACAGCCATGATTTTGTCCTGGATTTCATCCAGATTGAGAGGAACGCCCACCAGCGCGGGGATGTTCATTGTCCGCGCCAAAATGGCCGTGTGGGAATTGGCGGAGCCGTGCACGGTTACAATGGCCAGGATTTTCTCTTTATCCATGGCGAGGGTCTGGCTGGGGCTTAAATCGTCTGCCACCAGGACGAAAGGCTCCCGGCGGGAGAAGTCCGGCTCCTCCCATCCTTCAAGAATGCAAAGCAGACGGTCGGAAATGTCTTTTATGTCATCTGCGCGGGCCTGCATATAGTCGTCGTCCATGCCTGCGAACATTTCTGAAAAATGCTTCCGGGCCGCCGCCACCGCGTACGCGGCGTTTACCCGCTGGGTCTGGATGACGTTTTCGATAAAGGCCTGGTAAGCGGCGTCCTCCAGCAGCATCTGGTGCGCTTCCAGTATGGCGGCGGAGGATTCGCCCATGGCATCCTGGGCTTTGCGGCACAGCTCTTCAAGCTGGGATTTCGCCTGCCGGGTCGCCGAAAGGACTTTCGCGATTTCTGCGCCCGGATTTTTGATTTCCCTGCGTGCCGCCGGACCTCCTTTCTTTTTCAGCAAAGCCACCGGCCCCAGGGCGATTCCCGGACATACGGATTTTCCCGAAAACTGTATCATATTTTTCTCCCTCCCTGTTATTTTAAATCTAATAAGTAATTCTGAATATGCGATAACGGTTTCGTGATTACTTCTTAATTATAAACCCAACGGAGGGAAATTCCCATATGATTTTTGGAAAGGGCGTCTGCCCGTGAATAGAGAAGGCGCTTTCTGGGAAATATAATCCGGGAGGTGTTTTTATGTCAGGAGAAAAACAGGCGGACAAGGATCTGCGGTCCGATAAAATGGAAGCCCTGAAGGAAGAGGAAAGCCAGAATCAGCAGATTGAGGATATGGGCCAGGTGACGCTGGACGCCAATGAGGAGAAGCGGCACATCCATTTGCTGACAATTATCGGCGAAGTGGAGGGCCACGAGTCGGCGGCCAGCCAGAGCAAAACCACCAAATACGAACATGTGCTGCCCAAGCTTGCCATGATTGAGGACGACGAGGAGATCGACGGCCTTTTGGTGCTGTTAAATACGGTGGGCGGAGACGTGGAGGCGGGGCTGGCCATTGCGGAGATGATCGCGTCCCTTAGTAAGCCCACGGTTTCCCTGGTGCTGGGCGGCGGTCATTCCATCGGTGTGCCTTTGGCGGTGTCCGCGGACTACACATTCATCGTCCCCAGCGCCACCATGGTGGTGCACCCGGTGAGGAGCAACGGCATGTTTATCGGGGTGGTGCAGAGCTACCGCAACATGGAGAAAACTCAGGATAGGATCACGGGGTTTGTGTCGGAGCATTCCCATATCACCAAGGAGCGGCTGGAGGAGCTGATGCTGGACACATCCCAGCTGGTGAAGGATGTGGGAACCATGCTGGAGGGAGAGGAAGCGGTCAAGGAGGGCCTGATTGACGAAGTGGGCGGCATCAGCCAGGCGCTTGAGAAGCTGTACGCGATGATTGAGGAGCAGGGCGGGGACTGAAAAATATTTGGTAAGAACAGACTGTGGAATGATTGATTCTGCGGTTTGTTTTTTTATAGGTCTTATGCTATAATGATTCATACGCTTGTAACGGTTCACGTATATGCATGTAAAACGGAGGGCGTCATGGATTTTTTTCAAGCGGTCATCATTGGCATTGTGCACGGGATCACTGCTTTTTTGCCGGTAAGCAGTTCCGGACATGCCGCATTGATTGAGGACTTTTTTCACATACAGGGGCCAGAGGCGCTTTTTTTTGAAACGCTTCTGCATTTGTCCACGCTTATTGCCATTGTGCTGGCGTTTTGGAAGGACGTTAAAAAAATTGCGGCGGAAATCATTTTGATTGTTATGGACGCATTGACCAATATACGGATTTTTGCGGAAAATAAGAGGAACGGGGCGGATAAGCGCTACCAGAAAATCAGCGGCACCAATTACCGGAAGCTGACGCTTTTGCTTCTGGTGGCGGCCATCCCCATGGCGGCACTGGGCGTGCTTTCCAGGCGGCTGGTGCAGATTGCCTTTGGCAGTCCCATGGCCATTGGGATCGGCATGATGATTTCCGCCATATTGCTGCTGGTGGTTGATTTCACCGTGGCGGGGGACAAGATTCCGAAGGATGTGACTTACGACCGGGCCATGTGGATGGGGATTTGCCAGGGCGTCGCGGCTTTTCCCGGCATTTCCAGGACAGGCGTTTCCCTGGCGGTGGGGCTTTTGTGCGGCCTGAACCGGAAGGTGGCGGTGAAGTTCACTTTTTTGATGGCCATACCGGCGGTTTTGGGGGCGCTGATCCTGGAAATGGGCCAGCTGGGGGAAATGGCCATTACAGGGACCATGTTTGCGTATTATTTCTGTGCGGCCCTGGTGGCGGGAGGCATCGGATTTTTTCTGATCCGGCGCATGACGAAATATTTACAGCGGGCCAGATTCCGGGGATTTGCATGTTATAATTTTTTCATAGGGATTGTGGCGATCGTGGGCAGTATTGTGAAGTAGGAGGGAGAAACAAATGGCGGCAGCCACTAAGAAAAAACGCGCGTCCAGCAGAGGAAGAAGCAGGAAGAATACGGCGCAGAAGAGCTTTTCGGGGGAAATTATTCTGCTGCTTTTGCTGGCTGTTTCGATTATTTTATTTTTGAGCAACTTTGGATTGGGAGGATTTCTGGGAAATGCGGTCAGCGGCTGCTTTTTCGGAATCTTTGGAATGGCTTCCTACATATTTCCGGTGTTTTTGTTTGTGGGCGCCGCTTTCTTTTATATGAACAGGGGCCGCTTTCTGGCTTATAAAAAGCTTGCGGCGGGCGCGTTCTTTTTGTTTTTTTTGTGCGGGCTTTTGCAGCTTCTGACCCAGGGGGAGACGACCTATGAAAATCTGATGCAGTATTATTGGATTTCCAGTGACGGGCGGACCGGCGGCGGAATTGTGGGCGGCGCTCTTGGCCAGCTGTGCTGTTTTGCATTCGGCGTGCTGGGGGCTTACATTTTGCTGGTTTTCGGGGAAATCATTCTGCTGATTGTGATTACGCAGAAGTCTTTTCTGGGCTTTGTCCGAAATATGTTTATGGACGTGCGGGAGCGGACGCAAATTGAGCAGGAAGAACGAAAACGGCGGCGAAAAGAGGAGGATGCATTCGTCCAGGAGGAGCCCGGCGGCCGGCGCAGAAGACGGAAAGCCGAAGAATCCCGGCCGGCGCCGGTGAATGTGGAACTGGCTGCGCCTTTAAAGGAACCGGAGGCGCTGCCTGAAGAAAAAGAGGGGCCGAAAGTCATTGAAAAGACCATTCAAAACTCGTTTGAGATTCAGCGGGGCGACTCTCCGGGCAAGGGCGGCGTCCGGGAGAAAAAGGCAGAGGAAGAAAAGGCTGTGGAAGAGCTGGCGCAGCCGGCGGACTTTTCCGGGGATTCGGCCGTTTATAAGTTTCCGCCCATGTCCCTGTTGAAGCGGGGAAAGCAGACCAAGGGGGGGACTTCTGACAAAGATTTGCGGGAGACGGCCCAGAAGCTGCAGGAGACGCTCCATAATTTCGGTGTAAATGTGACCATTACCAATGTCAGCTGCGGCCCGACTGTAACCCGCTATGAGCTGCAGCCGGAGCAGGGCGTGAAAGTCAGCAAGATTGTGAATCTGGCCGACGACATCAAGCTGAATCTGGCCACGGCGGATATCCGCATTGAGGCGCCTATACCAGGGAAGGCGGCGGTGGGCATTGAAGTGCCCAATAAGGAAAACAGCGCGGTGATGCTGCGGGATCTTTTGCAGTCGCCGGAATTTCAGAACGCCAAGTCCAGACTGGCCTTTGCCGCGGGCAAGGACATTGCCGGCAAACCGGTGATCACGGACATTGCTAAGATGCCCCACCTGCTCATCGCCGGCGCCACAGGCTCTGGTAAATCCGTCTGCATCAATACGCTGATTATGAGCATTTTGTACAAGGCCCAGCCGGACCAAGTGAAAATGATTATGATTGACCCCAAGGTGGTGGAGTTAAGTGTGTACAACGGCATTCCCCATCTGCTGATTCCGGTGGTCACAGATCCAAAAAAGGCGGCTGGCGCTCTAAACTGGGCCGTGACGGAAATGACCAACCGCTACAATGCGTTTGCCGAATACAATGTGCGGAATCTGGAGGATTACAGCCAGAAAATCCAGGGGATGACCTTTTCCCAGGAAGAGGAAAAGCCCAAGCCCATGCCTCAGATTATCATCATCGTGGACGAGCTGGCGGATCTGATGATGGTGGCGCCCGGCGAGGTGGAGGACGCCATCTGCCGTCTGGCCCAGCTGGCGCGGGCGGCGGGCATCCATCTGATTATCGCCACCCAGAGGCCTTCGGTCAACGTCATTACCGGACTGATTAAGGCCAACATGCCCTCCAGAATCGCCTTTGCGGTCTCCTCCGGCGTGGACTCCCGCACGATTCTGGATATGAACGGCGCGGAAAAGCTGCTGGGAAAGGGGGATATGCTCTTTTACCCCCAGGGCTACCAGAAGCCGGCGCGTCTGCAGGGGGCCTTTGTGTCTGACGAAGAAGTCAGCGCGGTGGTGGAATTTTTGTCCGATAAAAATCCCAAAGCTGCTTACGACGAGCAGATGCAGCAGGAGATTGTCACGGCCGGCGCGGCTTCTGGGGGCGCAGCCGCCTCGGAGGACGACCGGGATGTGTATTTCATAGACGCGGGGAAACTGATTATCGAAAAGGAAAAGGCTTCCATCGGTATGCTGCAAAGGGCGTTCAAGATCGGATTTAACCGGGCGGCCCGGATTATGGACCAGCTGTTCCAGGCTGGCGTGGTGGGCCCGGAAGAGGGGACGAAGCCCAGAAAAGCTCTTATGTCGGCGGAAGAATTTGAGGAGTATATGAAGGAAAAGTAGAATCGCTGTATACCAGCTGCAAGAGGAAAAAGCTATGAAATGTTCCAAATGCGGAGCGCAGGTGGAGCCGGGCAGTCTGTACTGTCCCAAATGCCTGCAGGAAATTCATTGGGTGCCGGAATACAATTCAGTGGAAACCCTGATGCAAAAGGAGACGAAACGGCGGATGCTCACAGCCCAGAAGGAACGTCTGGAAAAGCTGCAGAAAAAAAGCGCGCGCTATCTGAAGCGGCGCACATTCTGGGCGTTGGCGGCTTTGGGGCTTGCGGGCGTGTGCGCCTGTGTTTTCTGGTGTGCCAACAATTCTTATCTGGTGCAGTACAGTCTGGCGCAGCAGGCTTACGGGCGCGGCCAGTACGACCGCGCACTGGAATATGCGGACCGTGCGCTGACCGTCAGTCCGGGAAAAGGAAAAGCCGCCATTTTGCTGTCCAAGGCGCTGCAAAAACAGGGCGATCTGCCCGGCGCCATTAAAGCGCTGGAGGGGAATCTGAAAGACCACAGGGACAGCCCAGGTTATTACGAACAGCTAATCGGCCTTTACAAGGAGGCGGGCAGGCCGGAGAAAATCAAGGACCTTATCGAAAAGTCCAAATCTCGGCCTATCCGTGAAGAATTCGGCCGCTATCTGTGCGCGGATCCGGAAATCACGCCCGCCACAGGGGTTTACGATGAAATGCAGCAGGCCGTCATCGAAAAGGAAAAAGGCGTGCGCTACTACTATACCCTGGACGGCAGCAAGCCCACCGAAAAAAGCAGCCTTTACGAAGGGCCGATTTCCATCGGTCAGGGCGTGACCGAGCTGTACGTGGTTGGGGAAAATTCCTACGGCGTTCCCAGCGACGTCATATACAGAAAATACACGGTGATCCCGGACGCGCCAAAGGAGCCGGAGGTTGCGCCGGATTCCGGCTACTATGATAAAGACGTGGGCATTATAGTGAAAGTGCCGGAGGGCTTTAAAGCTTACTATGCTTTTGACGAGCAGCCCACGGAAGACAGCGCCGAATACACTTCTCCCGTGAAAATGCTGCCGGGCGAGCATACGTTCTACGTGATTTTGGTGGGCGCCAACGGCAAGGTCAGCGGCACGGCCAGCCGGAACTACAATCTGTATGAATAGGGGGAAAGCAAACCATGCGTGTGACGGCGCTTACAGTGGGAAAAATAAAAGAGCCGTATCTGAGAGCGGCCCTGGAAGAGTACGCCAAGCGACTGGGGAAATACTGCAAACTAAAGATTGTGGAAGTGCCGGATGAGAAAACGCCGGACGCGCCGGACGGCGCCCAGGCGGAGCTGGTTCTGAAAAAAGAAGGGGAGCGGCTGCTGAAATGCCTTCCTAAGGACGCCTATGTCATCACCCTGGAAATTTCCGGTCAGCAGCTCACCTCCGAGCAGTTTGCCAAGAAAATCGACGGCTTGGCCGTGCAGGGAGTCAGCCACATCGTGTTCGTTATCGGCGGCTCCCTGGGCCTGGGAAAAAATATTTTAGAAAAATCCGACTATGCCCTGAGCTTTTCCAAGATGACCTTTCCCCACCAGATGATGCGAGTGATCCTTCTGGAGCAGATTTACCGGGGCTATCGGATTATAAAAGGCGAGCCATATCATAAATAAAGGCGGTTTACCGCCATCCGGCGGGATATTTATTTTTAAAGACGCCGTTTACCAGCTTCCCCCAGCCCAGGGGAAAACCGTCCGCGCACAGGACGGCCCATCCGGAAGTTACGGTGCACTCTTTGGGGGCGGCAGGGATGGATTCTCCTCGCAGGTAGCCTTGGATGCGCACATCTGCGCCGGGAATATCCAGGCGGGCGGGCGGCGCGCCAGTCAGCGTTAGGGCCAGCGGCTGGCTGGGCTCAAAGCGGTTTTTCTTTAGCTGGCCCAGAAACAGGCCGTTTCGCAGGAAGCGCAGCCCTTTGACGGGAGGAAGCCCATAAGGCAGCAGATAGGCGCTGTCCGATCGGATTTCCACCCGCTCCCAGGAAAAATCCTCCGGCAGAACGCCCAGCAGAGGCTGTAAAAATTCCTCCAGGAGAAGCCGCTGGCTGCGGGAGATTTTTCCGGTTTTTTTGGGCCTGCGTTTCTTTTTTTCACCGTCCAGGCGGCAGCCGTCTTTGCGAAAAAGCGCCAGAAAGTGGCCTTCTCCCGGACAGCGGTGGGGCCACAGGCGCAGGCAGCGTTCCAGGCGGGGGTTGCCATTTCCCCAGAGGGGATTGCCGGAGGAGAAGTCGGCCGTGATGTTTGGCGCCTGGGAAAGCGCGGCCAGATCCATCTCCGGATGGTTTTCCAGCACATAGGAGACGGCGCCTTCGTTTTCCTCGGCGGCGAATGTACAGGTGGAGTACATTAAAAGTCCGCCGGGGGCCAGCATCCGGATGGCTTCTTTTAAAATTTCCCGTTGCAGTCTGGCGCAGGCGCGGGATTTTTCCAGACTCCAGGTTTTGACGGCCGCCGGCTCTTTCCGGAACATGCCTTCGCCGGAGCAGGGAGCGTCCACCAGGATTTTGTCGAAAAATTCCGGGAATTGAGGCGCCAGCCGCTGGGGGCTTTCGTTGGCGACGAAGCTGTTGGAGACGCCGAACAGCTCCAGATTGCGAAGCAGGGCCTTGCAGCGGGGGCCGCTTAAGTCGTTGGACACTAAAAGTCCCCGGCCTTTTAGGCGGGCGCCCAGCTCGGTGGATTTCCCACCGGGGGCAGCGCACAGATCCAGAACCCGGTCGCCGGGCTCTATGGGAAGCAGGGCGGCGGGGGCCATGGCGCTGGGCTCCTGTAAGTAATACAGACCCAGGCGGTAGAGAGGGCTGGCCGCCGGGCGGGCTTCCGGTTCATAAAAGAAGCCGTTTTTGGTCCAGGGGATGGGCTCTAAGGTAAACGGGCACAGCTGTCGGAAGCGCTCCGGCGTGATTTTTAAGGAATTGACGCGCAGCCCGTTTCGGCGGGGCCTGTCGAAGCTTGCGAGAAAATCCGGGTATGCGGGTCCTAGCATGGATTCCATGCGGACCAAAAAATCCGTGGGAAGTGTCTGGATGGGAAACATTTGTATTACCTCCGCTTATAAATATTGTGTTTATCATATCATAAAATGATTGGAAAGGGCAAGGATGTCTTAAAGCAATGAGTGAGCAGGAGAAATTATTGTGCGAACTTTTGAATATCGGCGAAAGTCTGCTGAGCAGCGGGGCGGAAATCAGCCGGGTGGAGGACACGCTGGAGCGCATTGGAAAGGCCTGCGGCGCAAAAAAGGTCCACGCTTTTGTGATCACGGAGGCCATCGTCCTTACGGTTTCCTTCGGGGGCCAGGCGGAGCTGACCCAGATTCGCCGGATCAAGGGCGGCCAGACCCATAATTTTTACAAAATCGACAGGCTCAACGCGCTGAGCCGGGAAATTTGCAGCGGAGCGCTCTCGCCGGAGGAATTTTATGAACAGCTGGAATCTGTCTCTCGGCGCTGCGAAAGCCGGAAGAAACTGTATCTGGGCAGTATTCTGGGCGCGGGAAGCTTTACACTGTTTTTTGGAGGAAGCGTCCGGGAAGCGCTGGCCGTGGCTGTTCTGGGGTGTCTGATCTGCTGGATGCAGATACACATAGAGCCCCTCTGGGAAAATTCCACCATCTATCTTTTTTTCACCTCGCTTTTTATTGGGGGCGTCATATGCGCACTGGCCAAGGCGGATGCGGGGCTGCATGCGGAGAATATTATGATTGGGGACATCATGCTTCTGGTTCCTGGAATTGCCATCACCAACGCGGCCAGGGATATGCTGGTGGGCGACAATATATCGGGAATCTTAAGGCTTACGGAAGCGCTTTTAAGGGCGGCGGCGCTGGCGCTGGGGTTTTCGTCGGCCATTTATTTGGGGGCGTTGTTATGATTGGACAGGTAATTTGGGCCTTTTTTGGCTCTATGGGGTTTGCGTTGCTGTTTCAGATTGAGAAGAAGCACCTTTTGTGGGCATCCTTTGGCGGATTGCTCAGCTGGGCGTTTTATTTGCTGGCCAGCCGGATGATTTCCCGCACTTTTTACGCGGTGGCGGCGGCCAGCATGTTTGCGGCGGTCTATTCGGAAAATGTGGCCAGAATCCGAAAGGCGCCGGCTATTTTGTTCAACGTGCCGTCCGTTGTGCCGCTGATTCCGGGTAGCCTGCTTTACTATGCCATGGACGCGCTGGTAAAGGGGCAGTGGCGCATGGCGTTTTCCTACAGCTCCCAGACACTGCAGTGGATGTTCGGCATTTCGGTGGGAAACGCCATTGTGCTTGCTTTTTATAAGCTAATCAAGAAATGCAGCGGCCGTATAATATGGAAGGATTTTTTTTAAACGATGGGAAGCCTGTACGAAGAGTTGAAAAATTATCATGCAAAAGATATCTACCCCTTTCACATGCCGGGGCATAAGCGAAATGAGGCAGCGGTGGATTTCCTGCCGTCGCTTGGGGCGGACATTACGGAAATCGAGGGTTTTGACGACCTGCGCCACGCCACGGGGATTTTGCGGGAATCTCAGGCGGCGGCAGCCAGGCTTTTCGGGGCCGATGAGGTTTTTTACAGCGTAAACGGGAGCACAGGGGCGTTGCTGGCGGCGATTGGCGCCTGCATCCGGCCAGGCGGCGCGCTTTTGATGGCCCGGAACTGCCACCAGTCGGTTTACCATGGCGTGTGCCTGCGGCAGCTTAAAAATTACTATCTCTATCCGAAGATTGCCGCGCCTTATGGCTTTGGCGGCGCCATATTTCCGGAGCAGGCAGAGGCGGCGCTGGCGGCCCACGGGGACGTGGAGGCGGTTCTGATTACGTCGCCCACCTACGATGGGGTGACGTCGCCCATCCGGGAAATCGCCCGGGTGGCGCATCGCCATGGGATTCCCCTGATTGTGGACGAGGCCCACGGCGCGCATTTTTCCTTTCATCCCTATTTTCCGGAATCCGCGCTGGAGCAGGGGGCGGACGTGGTTGTCCACAGCCTGCACAAGACGCTGCCGTCCCTAACCCAGACGGCGTTGCTTCACGTAAAGGGAGAGCGGGCGGACCGGGAGCGGCTGCGGCGGTTTCTGGCCATGTGCCAGACCAGCAGCCCTTCGTATCTGCTGATGGGAAGCATGGACGCCTGCATCCGCAGACTGCAAAAGGACGGAGGAAGGCTTTTTGAGGCCTATGCGCACAGGCTAAAAGCGCTGCGCGAGCGGCTGTCCGCCCTTCAGCATATAAAGCTTGTGGGGGAAAATCTGGCAGAGCGAAAAATCGCCGCAGATTATGATCGCTCCAAACTGATTTTGGCCCTGCCTGCGGGAGGCATGTCCGGCCATGGGCTCAGCCAGCTGCTGCGGGAAAAATACCGGATTCAGATGGAGATGGCGGCCAGAGGCTACGCGCTGGCCATGACCAGCGTGGCGGACACGGACGAGGGCTTCGACCGCCTGTGCCGTGCGCTGGAGGATGTGGAAAAAGGGTGGCGAAAAGCCGGGGTAGAGCAAAAAAAAGCTTCTGCGCATTTGCAGGAAGACTTGGTTTACGGGGAGCCGGCGGTCGCTTTGAGCCAGGCGGCAGAGATGGAGAAGACGAGGGTTCCCTTTTTAGAAAGCGCCGGGCGGGTGGCCGGTGATTTTATCTATCTGTACCCGCCAGGCATTCCCCTGGCCGCGCCGGGAGAGCGGATTGTTCCAGCGCTTATTGAGGCAGTGCGGGGATTTTGGGAAGCGGGGCTTTCGGTGCAGGGAATTTCACCGGGGCCAGAGCAAAGCGTGGCTGTTTTGAAATATGCGCCAGAAGAACGTTGAATTTCATTCATGCGTTTGCCGTGGAATGTTGAGAATATCTATTTCCATCGCCGGATGTTTGTGATATACTCCTTATATTATGAACAGAATTTTCTATATAATGGGGAAGAGCGCGTCCGGCAAGGACAGTGTGTACCGCTATCTGCTGGAGCGCTCCGGCTTGGGCCTTAGGAAAATGATGCTGTACACCACCCGTCCCATCCGGGCCGGCGAGGAAAATGGGCGGGAATATTATTTTGTGGACGAGGAGAGGTTCGCCGCGCTGCAAAGCCAGGGGCGGGTGGCGGAGTTTCGCACATACCAGACCGAGTACGGACCCTGGATTTATTTTACGGCGGACGACCCGGACATGGATTTAAAGAGTTTCAGTTACTTGGGCATTGGGACGCTGGAGTCCTACGAAAAGCTGAAAGCCTATTACCAGGAGGGGACGGTGTGTCCCATTTACATTGAAGTGGAGGACGGAGAACGGCTGCAGCGGGCGCTTCTTCGGGAGCGGCGGGAAGAAAGACCTCGTTACCAGGAAATGTGCCGGCGGTTTCTGGCCGATGACGAGGATTTTTCGGAAACGCGGCTTTTGCAGGCGGGCATTGTCCGCAGATTCCGAAACGAGACGTTTGACGAAAGCGTCCGGGAAATCGCGTCTTACATTCAGGAGCAGAGAAACAAAGAACATAGGGGGGATTTGTCATAAGACGGCAATTGTGCTATAATAACCAGGTAATGATTGCAAGAGGGAGGTGATTCTTATGAAAGATTTTGATTCTATTGTGGGGCATGAGCAGATTATTGAACATATGAAAAATTCCATTTTACAGGATAAAGTTTCCCATGCCTATATGCTGGTGGGCGAACGCGGCGCGGGCAAGAAAACTCTGGCAGACATATATGCCATGGCCCTGCAGTGTGAGCAGGGCGGCTCTGTTCCGTGCACAGCCTGTGATTCCTGTAAAAAGGCCAACAGTAAGAATCATCCGGATATCATATATGTTGAACACGAAAAGAGCGGTTCCATCGCGGTGGAGGAGATCCGCACGCAGGTGGTGGACGATGTGGCGATCCGGCCATACAGCGGACGGTACAAAATATACGTGATCAGCGATGCGGACAAAATGACCCCGCAGGCGCAGAACGCTCTTTTGAAAACCATCGAAGAGCCGCCGGCGTATGCGGTGTTTTTGCTGCTTACGGTCAACGCGGACGCGCTTTTGCCCACCATCCAGTCCCGGTGCGTGCGGCTGGACGTGCGGCCGGTCAGCGACGCGCAGGTGAAACGCTATCTGGTGGAAAACATGCATGTGCCGGATTATGAGGCGGAGCTGGGAGCCGCTTTCGCCCAGGGAAACATCGGGAAGGCCAAGCATGCCGTGGACGCTTCTTATTTTGACAACATGGCGCGAAAGGCCATCCACATACTGAAATACGCATCCAGTATGGAAATTCACGAGTGGGTGGAGGCCCTGGGGAATATATCCAAAGAGCCGGATGTGATTTATGACTATCTGAACATTTTCCAGGTGTGGTTCCGGGATGTGCTGATGTTTAAGGCCACCCGGGAAGTGGATTATCTGGTGTTTAAAAGGGAGATCAATGCGATTAAGCAGCAGGCTAGCCAGCATTCCTATGAGGGCATAGAGAATATCATTCACGCCGCGGACAAAGCGAAGATCCGTCTGCAGGCGAATGTGAATTTTGAATTGGCTATGGAGCTGTTGTTCTTAACGATCAGGGAGAAGTAGCATGAAAGAAGTGATTGGCGTAAGGTTCCGGAATGTGGGGAAAATCTATTATTTTGGCCCCAAGGATTATCAGATCGGCCTGGGGGATCATGTGATTGTGGAGACGGCCAGGGGCGTGGAGTATGGCTATGTGGTTCTGGCGCCCCATATGGTGGAGGACGACGCGGTGGTGCAGCCGTTGAAGGACGTGCTGCGTCTGGCCACCTTGAAGGATGAGGAAAGGGAGCTGGAAAATCGTTCCAAGGAAAAAGAAGCTTTCCAGATTTGTCTGAAGAAAATCCAGGACCATAAGCTGGGAATGAAGCTGATTGACGTGGAATATACCTTTGACAATAACAAAGTGCTTTTTTATTTCACCGCCGACGGCCGGGTGGATTTTCGCGCGCTGGTAAAGGACCTGGCGGCGGTATTTAAGACCCGCATTGAGCTGCGTCAGATCGGCGTGCGGGACGAGACGAAGATCATGGGCGGCATCGGCATCTGCGGTCGGCCGCTGTGCTGTCACACATACCTGACGGAATTTGCCCCGGTGTCCATTAAGATGGCCAAGGAGCAGAACCTCTCCTTAAATCAGACCAAGATTTCCGGCGCCTGCGGCCGGCTGATGTGCTGTCTGAAAAACGAGCAGGAAATCTACGAGGAACTCAATAAGAAGCTGCCAGGCATCGGCGACACGGTGACCACCCCGGAGGGGATTCAGGGGAAAGTCCACAGCGTAAGCGTGCTGCGCCAGTATGTGCGTGTGCTGGTGGAAATCAATGATGAAAAAGAAATGCGGGATTACAAGGCGGAAGAGCTGAAATTCCGGCCCAGAAAGAAAAAAGTGAAATACTCCGACGAGGAATTTCGCCAGCTGAAGGCGTTGGAAGATAAAGGAGGGAAGTCCAGTTTTGACGAAGAGTGAGTTGTTGCCGGGTGAACGGCTGGACGATCTGCAGAATGGCTATGAGATAATCCAGGATCCCAATAAGTTTTGTTTTGGCGCCGACGCGGTGCTGCTGTCCTGGTATACCCGTGCGCAGCCCCACGAGCGGGTGCTGGACATGGGCTGCGGAACGGGGATCATCCCGATTCTTTTAAAAGCCAGGAAAAAGGGCGGCCCGATTGTGGGGCTGGAAATACAGCCGGAGTGCGCCCAGATGGCCAAAAGGAGCGTTGTGCATAATCATTTGGAGAAAGAAATTGACATTGTGACCGGGGATATTAAAGAAGCGTCGTCCATATTTGGAGGGGCTTCTTTTGACATTGTCACCTGTAATCCACCCTACATGATTCACAACCACGGCCTGCCAAACGCCCGTCGGGAGATGGCGGTGGCCCGGCACGAGATTCTGTGCAGCCTGCAGGATGTAATCAGTCAGGCGGCCTGTGTGTTAAAGCCCCGGGGCAGATTTTACATGATCCACCGGCCTTTCCGGCTGGGGGAAATCCTGTTTTGGATGGTGCGCTGCGGCCTGGAGCCCAAGCGGATGCGCCTAGTGCATCCCTATGTGGACAAGGAGCCCAATATGGTCCTGCTGGAAGGGGTGTCCGGCGGAAAGTCCCGGATGACGGTGGAAAAACCCTTTATATTGTATAAGGATCCGGGGGTTTACACCCAGGAAGCTCTGGATGTGTATTATGGGAAAAAGGGGGAATGAGCCTTGGGTATGTTATATTTGTGCGCCACGCCCATCGGGAATCTGGAGGATATCACCCTGCGGGTTTTGCGCACATTAAAAGAAGTGAATCTGATCGCGGCGGAGGACACCAGAAACAGCATCAAGCTTCTAAATCACTACGACATTCACACGCCCCTGACCAGCTACCATGAACATAACAAGATCAAAAAAGGCCGTCTGCTGGTGGAAAAAATGCGTCAGGGTCAGGATGTGGCGCTGATTACCGACGCGGGGACGCCGGGCATTTCCGATCCGGGGGAAGAGCTGGTGCAGATGTGCTGCCAGGAAGGGATCCCTGTGACGGCGCTGCCGGGGGCGGCTGCCTGCATACTGGGACTTACCCTGTCTGGCCTGCCCGCCCGCAATTTTGCCTTCGAGGGATTTCTGCCCATGGACGCGAAAAAAAGGCGGGAACGGCTGGAAGAGCTTGTCCGGGAGACGCGAACCATGGTTCTCTACGAGGCGCCGCACCGGCTGGCGCGGACCGTTGGCGAACTGGCGCAAGCGCTGGGAGGCGACAGGCGGGTTTCTTTGTGCCGGGAGCTGACCAAGCGTCATGAGGAGGTTTTTCAGACCACGCTGGACGGCCTGGCAGAGCGTCTTGAAAACCAGGAAGCAAAAGGGGAGTGCGTGCTGGTAATCCAGGGGAAGAGCCAGCAGGAAATAAAGGAAGAGCGGCAGCGGCAGTGGAGCCAGATGGAGCTTTGTGAGCACATGGCCTATTACGAGGCGCAGGGCCTGGGCAGAAAAGAGGCCATGAAGCGGGTGGCCCGGGACCGGGGAATGGGAAAGCGGGACGTGTATCGGCAGCTTTTGGAGGAAGGGGAGTGAATATATGGAGTTAAGCAAAGATACAATGAAAAAACTGCGCTGGCTGGTCGTCTTTACGGCGTTGGTGGCGGTGGCCTTTATCAACTACAAACGGGTTTTCCAGGCGGCGCTGTTCTGCTGGAATATTATTTTTCCGTTTGTGCTGGGCGGGGCCATGGCGTTTATCCTCCATGTGCCCATGCAGTTTTTTGAGCGCAATGTATTTACGAAGAGAAGATATAAGGACAAGCCTTGGGCGGTGAAGCTGGCCAGGCCGGGCAGTCTGCTGCTTTCTCTGGCGACGGTGGCGGGCGTTTTGTTCCTGGTGATCTTCGTGGTGGCGCCAGAGCTGGGGAACACCTTCGTCTCCCTGGGAAAAAGCATCCAGGCGTTCCTTCCCCAGGCGCAGGACTGGGCCGAGCAGATTTTCCGCGACAATCCCGACATAGTGAAATGGATTGAAGGTCTGGATTTCAACTGGGATCGGATGATCCAGACGGGCATTGAATTCTTAAGAAGCGGCGCCGGCAACGTATTAAGTTCCACCTTCGTGGTGGCGAAGACGGTGGTCAGCGCTCTGGCCAATTTCTTTATCGGGTTTGTTTTCGCCTGCTATATCCTTTTGCAGAAGGAAAAATTATCTGCCCAGGTTGTGCGGGTATTTTATGCGTTCCTGTCCAAAAAGACGGTGGAGAAGGTTCTGAAGGTGTGCAGGCTCACCAATAAGACTTTCAAAAACTTTCTCACAGGCCAGTGTATGGAGGCGGTGATCTTAGGCGCCATGTTTTTTGTGGCCATGTGGCTGCTTCGGTTCCCCTATGCCCTTTTGGTGGGGATTTTGATTGCCTTTACGGCGCTGATTCCTATTTTCGGCGCGTTCATTGGCTGCGCAGTCGGGACGTTTCTGATTTTGATGGTCAGCCCGGTAAAAGCGCTGCTGTTCGTGGTATTGTTTCTCGTGCTCCAGCAGATTGAGGGGAATCTGATTTATCCCCATGTGGTGGGCGGCTCGGTGGGGCTTCCCTCCATCTGGGTTTTGATGGCAGTGACGGTGGGCGGCAGCCTGATGGGCGTGGTCGGAATGCTGATTTTCATTCCAATCACTTCGGTGGCGTATGCGCTTTTTCGGGAGACCGTGTACGCGCGCCTGCGGCAAAAGAAAATCAAAATCTGAAAAGGATATTTCTCTCATAAATGGGTACATTATTAGCGGTTTAGAAATGCGTTGAGAATGTACACAGGAGGAGATAATTATGCAGGCGAATTACAGAATTCGGACAGACCTGGCCCTGGAGACGAAGGAGCGTTTTGAGGAGGGCAACGTGGAAATCGAAGGCGTAACGGTGGATGAGTCTTACGACGAAGAAAAAGATATCCGCACCACAGTGGTGAAAATCGAGACGGAGAAAGGGGCCAAGGTCATGGGGAAATCCCAGGGGACGTACATCACCATGGAGGCGCCTAATATGTCCGTTCCGGATCAGGATTACCACCGGGAGATTTCCAAAGAGCTGGCCCGTCATCTGCGCAGGCTGGCGTCTCTGGATAAAGAGAAGTCTGTGCTGGTCGTGGGGCTGGGGAACCGGGAGGTGACGCCGGACGCGCTGGGGCCGGGCGTGATTGAGAACCTGCATATTACGCGTCATGTTCTGCGGGAGTATGGGACCCTGGGCATAGGGGAAGACCGCGCCCATGCGGTCAGCGGCATTGTGCCGGGGGTTATGGCCCAGACCGGGATGGAAACTCTGGAGATTATTCAGGGCGTGGCAGATGAGACGAAGCCGGATCTGGTGATCGCCATCGACGCGCTGGCGGCCAGAAGCACAAAGAGGCTGAACCGCACCATTCAGATCACGGACACCGGCATCAATCCCGGCTCCGGCGTGGGCAATCACCGGGACGGGCTGAATAAAGACACCCTGGGGGTTCCGGTGATTGGCATCGGTATTCCCACTGTGGTGGATGCGGCCACCATCGTTCACGACGCTATGGCGCATCTTTTGGACGCACTGGAAGAAGAGGAGCGCAAAGAATTTCTGGAGGAAATGATTTCTCCTCATCTGCACAGCATGTTTGTCACGCCCAAAGACGTGGACGAGACAGTAAAGCGGCTGGGGTTCACCATTTCGGAGGGCTTAAATATTGCCCTGGAGTATGTATAATCTTCTGGCCATCCTCATATAACAACTATGGGGTGATTGGTTGACCAACTGGCAGAAATTCATTTGCGTTTTACTTTGTCTGTGCATGATCGGACTGCTTTTTATATATTTGCCCGGCTTTTATCCTGTGCCGCAGCGGCAGACGGGGATGGTGGATAAGCTGTTCCACCAGTTTCCCGTCTATGGGTATATGAAAAATCAGGCTGTATACGAGCCCATGGTGGAGGATGAGTATACATATGATAAAATCATAGAGGCTAACGCCAAATACCTGGAGGAGCAGGTGGAAGGGGAAAATGCCTCCGCGCAGGAACAAAAAAGCGCGCATGCGGAAGGGGAAAAAGAAGCGGTCCAGGAGGAACCCGCCCAGGAAGAGCCTTCCGAAAAAGAGGCTCTTTCCGTCAGCGAATCCCAGACTGCGCCGGCAGCGGCTAAGCCCCAGGTAGAGATTGCCCGGGAGCAGCTGGAGAATTACGACTATCTGCTGAATAATTTTTTCATCGTGGACAGCACGACGGCAGTGGATGCCACAAGGATCAATGCGCCGGGGCTTTTGGACATGGATATGACGCTTAAGAAAAATCCCGACACGCCGCAGATTTTGATTTACCATACCCATTCCCAGGAGGGCTTTGCCGATTCCGTGGAGGGAAAGCCAGAAGACACGGTCATCGGTGTGGGAGATTATCTGACGGGAATTCTTAAGGAAAAATATGGTTACAATGTGATCCATAACACAGGCGCGTACGATGTGGTGGACGGCGTGATCGACCGAAACAGCGCATATGACTATTCCATGGCGGCTGTGGAACAGATTTTGGCGGAAAATCCTTCCATTGAGGTGGTCATCGATCTGCACCGAGACGGTGTGGCGGAGGACCGGCGGCTGGTGACGGAGGTGAACGGGAAGCCTACGGCGAAATTCATGTTTTTCAACGGCCTTAGTTATAGTGCGCTCAACGGGGAGGTGACCTACCTTCCCAACCCGTATATACAGGAAAATCTGGCGTTCTCCTTCCAGCTGAATCTGCAGGCCGCCCGGTTCTACCCAGGGTTGAGCCGGAACATCTATCTGTCCAGCCTGCGGTACAACCTGCACCTGCGTCCCAGGGCCATCCTTTTGGAAGCCGGCGCCCAGACCAACACAGTGCAGGAAGTGAAAAACGCCATGGAACCCTTTGCGGAAATTCTGGACCAGGTGCTGCAGGGCAGGATCGGGTCGTCCCAATAACCAGAGCTTGGTCAAAAAAACAAATAAGGAGCGAATTTAAAATGGCTTTGAGCTCCGTTTTGTTTACTTTGATCAAGCTCGTATCTAATTTTATTTGTATACCTGTTGACAACTGGCTCTTTACACGCTATAATATGAAATGAAATATATTTGTAATATTCATTTAAAGAAAACTATTTAATCATATTATAAACTTAACAAATAGTAATATTTTGTAAAGGATGGACGGTGTGATGGGGCAAAAGCGTGTAAATTGGAAAACCTGTGTTTTCTTGATGCTTGTTTTGCTGCTGGCGGCAGGAGGCGCATTACAGGCGACTGCAGCGGAGGCGCAGGCAGCGACCGTTAAGAATGGCTGGGACAAAAAGAACAACAAGTGGTATTATTACAAGAACGGCAAAAAGGTCAAAGGGGACTGGGTATATTACCAGAATAAATATTATTATCTGAAGACCGGAAACGGCATGATGGCGGAGAATGAGTTCATCCAATCGGAAAAGGACGGCTGCACGTATTATCTGGACAAATCCGGCGTGATGGTCGCCGGCTGGCAGAAGATCAAGAATAAATGGTATTATTTCAAGAAGAAAAATCCGGCGGGCGCCATGCATTACGGCTGGCTTTCGGAGAAAAACGCATCCGGCGGCAAGAATAAATACCGTTTGAACGCGAAATCAGGAGTGATGGTTGCCAATAAGAAATTCAAGGTGGGAAAAAAATATTACTACGCCACCGCAAACGGCAGCCTGTATACCGGCTGGATGACCATTGACAATCAAAAGTATTATTTTACGCAGACGGGCGCATATACCGGCTGGCAGAAAATCAGCGGGAAATGGTATTATTTTGAAGAAGAAGGCTATGTGAAGACTGGCTGGGTGACCCAAAACGGCAACAAATATTACTTGTCTAAAAAGAAAGCCACTAAAGGGGCGGCCGTTACCGGTATGCAGACCATTTCCGGCAAAAGTTATTATTTTAACGTTGACGGCATTATGGAGTACGAAGTCAACGAGTCGGATGCTTCTATTGGGCGGCCAGGCGAGGCTCATACCATTAAGAATTATCTTCTGGGGGCGCTGCAGCCGGTGGGCAGCACATTGTACGTCTGGGGAGGCGGCTGGGCGCAGCCTACGGCTACATACATAGGGGTTTATCCCCAGTGGAAGACTTGGTTTAATTCCAAGGGCAGTTCCTATAATTATGCCAATTATATGGACTTATCCATAAACACCCGGTCTAAAGGGCTAGACTGCTCCGGTTTCGTGGGGTGGAGCACATACCAGGTGATGCAGTCGCAAAGCGGCGTGGGCCTGGGTTATGTGGCGGAGGCGTCCACCATCGCCAGCGTGTATGCCAGCAGAGGCTACGGCGCCCTGAAATCACAGGCGCAGCTGAGCAAGGACAATTATATAGGAAAGTTTATGCCGGGAGACGTGGGCAGTATGTCCGGGCACACATTCCTTGTGTTGGGGCAGTGCTCCGATGGCAGTCTGGTGATTGTTCACTCCACGCCGCCCTGTGTGCAGATCAACGGAACCACAACGCCTTCCGGCGCCTGGGACAGCGAGGCGGCCGCGCTGGCGAAGAGATACATGAGCCAGTATTATCCGCAGCTGACCAAGAAGTTTAATTTATCCTGCGGCGTGGGCTCGTCCTATATCCGGGCCAGCAACATGCTCCGGTGGAACACGAAGACGCTGGCGGATCCGGATGGCTACAAGAAAAAAACGGCGGGCCAGATTCTGGAAGATTTATTTAAGAACAGCGCACAGTAATGGGGAGAAGATAAGGAGATGTCCGGATGGGGAGCCGGATATCTCCTTTTTCGCGGAAGTTTTTCCTGTTTTTGAATAATTATTGCGAATGAGTTATAAAAATGTTACAAAAATATTGAATTTCTGTATTTTTCTCTTGAAATGCCCGGGGAACTGTGCTATTATTTAAGAGAAGTCAAGGAAAGGCAATAGAGCCAGGCGACAGGGGAGTCTATAAAGAACGAAGGGTTGATAGATCATGAAGAAAAAAATTGTGTGTTATATTTTAGCATTGGGGATTACTTTTTCGCAGGTTGCAAGCGTTGCGGCGTCAAGGGAAGATGAGCTGCGGGTGGAGCAGGAAGCGACTAATAACAGTCTGAATGAAGCTTATGCCACGATCGACAGCCTGGAAGCGCAGAAAGAGGCGCTAAGCGCAGAGATCAGCGAGCTGGATCAGGAGTTGGTCAATGTCATGGTGGCTGTGAATGTGCTGAAGAAAGACATTTCCAATAAAGAGACAGCTATTAAGAAGACGAAAGCGGATTTGAAGAAAGCCGAAGATGAGAAGGACGAGCAGTACGAGGCCATGAAGAAACGGATTCAGTTCCTTTATGAAAAGGGCGGAAATTCTGCGTGGTTCCAGATGCTGCTGGAGTCAAAGAATCTTTCGGAGTTGTTAAATAAAGCGGAATATACCCAGCAGATGTATGAATATGACCGTGACAACCTGCAGAAATTTGAGGATACGGTCAAAGGGGTGAAGGAGCTGGGCGTGCAGCTGGAGGCGGAAAAGGCGGAGCTGGTGGACATGAAGACGCAGCAGGAAGCGCAGCAGGCGTCTCTGGAAGGCCAGTTGGCAGATAAGAGAGCCGCGTCTGCGGATTACGAGACGCAGATCGCCACAGCGCAGGCGCAGGCGGATGAATACGCATCGCTGCTGCAGCAGCAGACGGAAGAGATTGCCCGTCTGGAAGCGGAGCGTCTGGCGGCTGAGGAAGAGGCCAGAAGACAGGCGCAGGCGGCGGCCGAGGCGGAAGCGGCGGCCAGGAGGGCGGAAGAGGCCCGGATCGCCCAGGAAGCGGAAAAGGAAGCCAGAAGACAGGAACGCGCAGCGCAGCAGGCGGCCCAGGAAGCGGCCGAGGCGCAAGAGGCGGCTGAGGCCGAGGCGCAGGAGGCGGCGACGGCCACGGAAACGCCGGCTCCCACGCAGACGGAAGAAGACAGCGTCAATATGGCGGATTTGGATATAACGGCGCCGGACGAAGACGAAACGACGGAGATGGACACGTCAGATCCCGGCACGCCTGAGGAGAATGCGGACGCGACGGCGGACGGCGACGCTGCCGCAGGCACAGGCACAGACACGGATGCCGCGGCGGGCAACAGCTCTGGAGACGTGCAGACCGATGAATATGGCAATGTGATTGACCAGGATTCTTCTGAAGCCGGCTCATCAGGCTCCGGGGCGACGGATCCGGTGGCTTCCACAGGAAGCGGCGCCGGTCAGGATGTTGTGAACTACGCCCTGCAGTTTGTGGGAAATCCATATGTATGGGGCGGAACGGATCTGGTAAACGGCGCGGACTGCTCTGGATTCGTGCAGAGCGTGTACGCCCACTTTGGTGTGGCCCTGAACCGGACCTCGGAGGCGCAGCAGTCCAACGGTGTGAGCGTTCCATATTCACAGGCGCAGCCAGGGGATCTGATTTGCTATGGAAGCCATATCGCCATCTATATGGGAAACGGCCAGATTGTACATGCCTCCAACAGCGCGCCATATCCGGCGGGCGGCATTAAGGTCAGCGACAACGCGGCATATCGGACAATTCTGGATGTGAGGAGAGTTATATAATCAACGATAAAAAGAGGTTGCCTTGAAAGCGTGAGCTTTCCGGGCAGCCTTTTAGAGGTTTTTAGAATGTCACGAGTTTGGACAAAATAAACAAAACGGAGCTCAAGACCGTTTTTAATTCGCTCCTTATTTGTTTATTTTGTCCAGACTCTGGTTATTGCAGAGGGCGTTTCGCAGTCGTCTAAAAGTTAAAAAAGGATGGAGGGAATTATGGAGCAGCTGCAAAAGGAAAAACAGAATCCCCTAGGGACGGAGCCCATAGGCCGGCTTTTGCCGAAATTCGCGATTCCGGCGATTATCAGTATGCTGGTCAGCGCACTGTACAATATTGTGGATCAGATTTTTATTGGCCAGGGGGTGGGGATGTACGGGAATGCGGCCACTAACGTGGCATTTCCGCTGACTACGCTGGCCACGTCGCTGGGGCTGTTGCTGGGGATTGGAGGCGCGTCCAATTTCAATCTGGAGATGGGCCGGGGAAATAAAGAGAAGGCCAGAAAAATTGCCGGAACGGCGTTCGGGGTTCTGCTGCTGGCGGGCGTGGGAATTTGTCTTCTGGTCCGGTTGTTTCTGGAGCCGATGATTGTGGCGTTTGGGGCAACGGCGGACGTGATGGACTACGCTATTTCCTATGTGGGAATTACTTCCCTGGGAATGCCCTTTTATATCCTGACTATAGGGGCCAATCATCTGATCCGGGCGGACGGAAGCCCTACCTATTCTATGGCGGCCATGGTCAGCGGCGCGGTTGTGAATACGATTCTGGATCCGCTGTTTATTTTTAAATTCCATATGGGCATTGCGGGGGCGGCCTGGGCGACAGTGATTGGCCAGGTTTTGTCATCTGTAATGGTGTTCTTTTATCTGCCCCGGTTTAAGACCGTTCCTCTGGGGGCGCGGGATTTTCTGCCTTCGGGCAGGCATCTGCGGGCCATCGCGGCGCTGGGGGCGGCCAGCTGCTTCAATCAGCTGGCGATGATGGTTACGCAGATTGTTATGAACAATGTGCTGCGCCATTACGGGGAAAATTCCGTATACGGCAGCGACATCCCACTGGCGGTGGTGGGAATCGTTACCAAGGTGAATATGGTGTTCATCGCCATTATCATCGGCATATCCCAGGGCACGCAGCCGATTTTCGGGTTCAATTACGGGGCGAAAAAATACAGCCGGGTGCGCCTGGCGTACCGCTACGCGGGAAGCATCGCCACGTCCATAGCGGTCGTCGCTTTTCTGGGATTTCAGATTTTTCCCCGGCAGATTACCAGCCTGTTCGGGGCGGGAGATGAACTGTATTATCAATTTTCCATACAATATTTCCGGGTGTTTATGTTCTGTACCTTTTTAAACGGGCTGCAGCCGCTGACTGCGAACTTTTTCACATCCATCGGAAAGTCCACCCGGGGCATCCTGCTGTCCATGACCCGGCAGCTGATTTTCCTGATTCCGCTGCTGCTTCTTTTCCCCATGCTGATGGGCATCGACGGTGTGATTTATGCGGGGCCGGCAGCGGATGGGGCCTCCGGCGTTCTGGCGCTGTACATGGTATGGAAAGAATTCAGGCGCATGCCGCGCACGGACGGATAATTTTCAAAAAAGCGGGCATACTGAACAAAACTTGATAAAATTCAGAAAACAAGGAGGTTCAGTATGGCGGTAAAATTTTGTGACAGCGAGACAAAAGCGAATTTGATGCGGGCGTTTGCGGGGGAGAGCCAGGCCAGGAACCGGTATGTGTTCAGCGCGGATTTTGCGAAAAAAGAACATCTGCATGTGATTGAACAGATTTTCCGGTTTACGGCGGTGCAGGAGCAGCAGCACGCGAAAATATTTTACAACCATTTGCAGGAGTTAAACGGGCACACCATTGTGATTGACGCCGGCTATCCGGTGGATAATTATAAAGACGTGGACAAGCTTTTGCGGGCGGCGCAGCACAACGAGTACGAGGAGCACGACGACGTGTACCATCATTTCGGGGAAGTGGCCGCGTCGGAGGGGTTTGACCGGGTGGCGGATTCCTTTAGGCGCATCGCCAAAATTGAAAAAGTGCACGGGGATCGGTTCGGCCGCATGGCGCAGCTTCTGGAGGACGGAAAGATGTTCGTAGCGGACGTGGAGATGGCCTGGATGTGCCTGAAGTGCGGTTACATCCACCAGGGAACGGAAGCGCCGAAGATGTGCCCGGTGTGCCAGCACGACCAGGGATATTTCATCCGGCTGGATTTGCTGCCGGGCGGCATGAATTAAGAATCAAGGCGTTCGGGCGGCGGGGCCGGGGCTTTGCGCCTCCTGCCCCTTTTCTGAAAATTTATTCAATCTTTTTGTAAAAAACTCTTGCCAAATGTCTAAACATATGCTAGAATTATCACTGTCGCTAAGGCAAGGCTCCATGGTCAAGTGGTTAAGACACCGCCCTTTCACGGCGGTAACAGGGGTTC